>NZ_JAJCXE010000019.1:0-315638 GCF_021056325.1 Lentzea sp. CC55
GTCCCATTCCGAACCCGGTAGTTAAGCCCTTCTGCGCCGATGGTACTGCACTGGTTACGGTGTGGGAGAGTAGGTCGCCGCCGAACTTAATTTGCCCTGCGGGTTGAGCGCCACAAGCGCTCCCCGCAGGGCTTTTTCACGTCCTGGTGCAGGTGGCGCCGGCCTGCTGAGCGGCTGACCGGGTGATGAGACCCGGCGAGCGGGTGACGCGCGTCAAGCCGGGGTCGTTCATCCCTACCGTGATCGTCATGAACGATCAGTGGGCAGGGGAGGCACCATTGCGGTGGCGAGCGCGCAGGAGGCGGGGCAGGCACGCCCGCGAGCCCGCGCCGTCCTCGCAGTCGCTCCTGCCCGCAGTGCTCGGCGTCGTGCTGCTGGTGTGCCTGATCCTCCTCCTGCTGACGTACCTCTAGCGGGACTGCAGCGCGTCGAGCGCCACGGCCTGAGCGATCACGAGCCGGCGGTCGACGCCAGGATCCTGGATGCGGACCAGGTAGTGGTCGCGGATCCAGGTCTTCTTGTCGACGCTGAACACGGGAGCGCCGTTCTCCGTGGTGAAGTCGAAGTGATACCGCATGGGGAACGGCGCGTCTCCGATGACCGGGATCCACTGCCAGAGCCGCCGGAAGCCCGCGAGGAGCCCGTTCCGCTCGGCTCCTGTCGATTGGCCCCAGCCCGGCTGCTCTAGGTGCCAGGTCGACCGCAGCAGCGACTTCGCGAAGTTCTTGCGGAACAGGCCGATCGACCGGCCGCCGGCGTCCGTCACGTCGTAGCCGCTGCCGAGGTCGATCACCTTGCGGGCGTTGAACTCGAACAGCACCTGGTTCTTCGACGAGTCCGTGTAGACCGTGATCTTCTCCTTGATCTTCAACCGCTTCTGCTCGGCGAAGCCGACCAGTGCTCCGGGCTTGCCGTTGTCGTCGGCGAAGACCTCGTAGCGGTTGACCATGAACGTGACCTTCTGGTGCATGTGCAGGGCTTGCGCGTTCTGGAGATTCACAGCTCCCCCTTCTCCACGGCGACAGGCGTGAGGCTCCCGGTCGGGAACCGCCGCTCGTTGCGCTCGATCTTGGCGAACGCGGCCTCCACGAGGTCGACGTCGAGCTTGTCCGCCAGTCTGGTGAGGTAGTGCATCACGTCCGCGAGCTCGTCCCGCACGTTCCACGCGAGCTCCGGGTCCTTCATGGCGTCTCTCGCCTCTTCCGGCGTCAGCCACTGGAAGAGGTCGGTGAGCTCGCCGACCTCTGCGGACAAGGCCATGACCAGGTTCTTCGGCGTGTGGTAGCTGTCCCAGTCGCGGGCAGCGGCGAACGCCCGCAGGGCGTCCCTCAGGTCCACGAGATCACGCTCACTCATGTTCCACTGACTACCACGTGGACGAACGAGCAAGGATGGCGGTTGATCAATCATGGATCGTCCGCGTCAATGTTGATTGGCTCTTGTCATGTCAACATCGATCGCAGTCACCACCTCGTCCATCCTCGTCCTCGGTGCCACGGGCAAGACCGGCCGTCGCGTGACCGACCTCCTCGGCGCTGCCTCCCGTCCGGCCTCCCGGTCGTCGTCGACCAGGTTCGACTGGTCCGATCAGGACACCTGGGAGCCCGCTCTCGCCGGCACGACCGCCGTCTACGTGGTGCCGCCGGAAGACCCTTCACCCCTGGCCGAGTTCGTGCCGCTCGCCGTGAAGTCCGGCGTCACCCGGCTCGTGCTGCTGTCCATGCGCGGTGCCCAGGACGACGACCCGTTCGAGGCTGCGGTCAAGGACTCCGGTGCCGAGTGGACCGTCCTGCGGCCCACCTGGTTCATGCAGAACTTCGACGAGGACATGTTCGCGGCGCCCGTCCAGCACGGAGAGCTGGCCGTCCCCGCGGGCGAGGGCGTGCACCCGTTCATCGACGTCGTCGACATCGCCGAGGTCGCCGTCGTCGCGCTGACGCAGCACGGCCACGACGGGCAGACCTACGAGCTGAGCGGTCCGGAGGCGCTGTCGTTCCCGGAGATGCTCGCGCGGATCACCGAGGTCACGGGCAGGCCCGTGCGGTACAGCGACATCGCGCCGGAGGAGTTCGCCGCCTCGATGCGCGCGCTCGGTTACCCCGACGAGATCGCCGATCTCGTCACGATGCTGCTGGTGCGCATTCGCACGGGGGAGGAGGCGCACCTGTCCGACGGCGTGCGGCGAGTGCTCGGACGAGAGCCGCGGACGTTCGCCGACTACTTGGGCAGCAGCAAGTTCGCCTGAAGCCCGCGCGTGCCCTCGTTGGTGATGACGGCTTCGCAGAGGGCACGCCCGGTGCGGGTGCGCCACTCCTGCGCGGTGTCGCAGTAGCGCAGACCCGTCGCGTAGCTGAGCTGGCCGACGGACTCGCCTTCGAGGAGCACCTCGAGGGTGCGTTCGCCGATGTGGGAGCCCTTGGTGATGCGGCTGTCGCGGAGTTCGGCGATCACGTGGACGGGCGTGCGGCCGTTGACCACGCGGTGCAGCACGTACTGGTGGGCCGGTTCTCCCACGACGGCGACCTGGTGCTCGGCGGGCAACGTGGGTGTCGTGCCGAGTGACTCGTGGTCGAGCAGCAGGAGTCGAGGGGCCCCGAGGTGCAGGTGCACGGTGTAGGGGCGCTGCCCGCCGAGAACGCGGGCGGGGCACGAACCGACCTCCCCGCGCTCAGCGAGCTCGAGCAGGAGCGGCTGGTACTCGGCGGCCTGGTCGCCGCGCAGGTAGCCGGCGGTGACCGCGGAGCCGTCCCCGCGCAGCAGGTCGACCCGCACCGCCGCGGGGTCGTGCCGGCTCGCCGGTTCCGGCACCAGCACGGCGGTCGCCGGAACCGCGTCGTCCAGCGCCGGGAGGTGCCTCGCCACCTCGGCGATGGCGTCCTGGTGGTGCACCTCGCCGACGATCGCGACCCGTCCCGCCGTCGACAGGCGGCGCAGGCGGGAACGGGTGCGCGCCGGGACGATCTGGTCGGCGGTGTTCTTCTTGCTGCCGACGAACATGAGCGCGAAGAGCGCGAGGCCGATGACGAAGCCCAGCGGGCCGAAAGCAACGGTCAGGACCAGCGCGAGCACGGCAACGGCGATCAGGACCGCGGCAGGCGAAGGTTCCGTGCGTTGCTGCATCGTCATGGGGCGTCCTCACGACTCGGCTTCCCGTCACTCTCAGTGTCGGACGAGCCGGACGATGCGTTTCACAAATCGCTCGTTCGGCCTAGCGTCATCGATTGAGGGCTCCAGCCCGTGACTGGAACCCGGCGCGGATCAGGATCGTCGGCCAACGGCGACACCGGGTTCTCCTCGGTGAGCTTGTAGACGATGCCCTGCCGGAACCACACGTGCGTCGCGCCCCACGCGATCGCCCCGAAGACGAGGACGCCCACGAGGTAGCTCCAGCCGTCGGTGAAGATCCGGTACGCCGAGTAGAGCGCCATCGGCGTCGTGAGCGCGGAGATGATCAGCGCCGCCCAGCGGTTGCCGTGGTTGACCTTCTGGGTGTTGCGGACCGGCGGCTCCTGGTCGGCCAGCTCCCACAGCAGCTTGGCGTGGAACCACCGGCCGCTGTCGAGCGGCGGTCGAGGGTCCGGCGTCGCGCGCACCCGCGCCCGTTCCGAGACGAACCGCGCCGTCCCCTCGGCGTCGTCGACCGGCAGCAGCCACTCCTGCCCGCCGCCGATGATCCGCAGGACCGGGCCCGGTGTGATCGTGAGCTCGCTGGTGTTGGCCAGTCGCCACTGCGCAGGTGTCCGCACGACACCCGCCTCGACGCCGCGGATCCGGTCGAACCGGAGCGCGACCCGCCCGACAGGGCTCATCGGGTGCACCGGCGCCGGCAGCCGGTCGAGCAGCAGCCGCCGGGACTGGATCCGCAACCGGCCTCCGCCGCGCAGCCCGACGGCCACCTCGACCGCCGACCGCCGCACGGCACCGCTCACCGGCCGCACCACGATCTGCGCGGCGATCCACGCGAGTCCGAACGCGACAACCGGCGCGGCTGCTCCCGCCGCCGCGTGCTCCCAGCCGTCGAACAGCCCGTAGATCAAGCCGCCGAACAAGGCGGGCACCGACGGCACCAGCGCGATCTTCGGCCATGCCGTCGTCATCCACCAGAAGACGGCGAACAGCACGACCGCCAGCGCCGTCGGCCACAGCACGGCGGTCTGGGTGAAGGAATCGCGGAACTCACCGGCCCAGTCGAACGTCCCGTCGCGGACCTCGCGCCGGTACAGGTAGGACGAGAGCACCTTGGAGCCGGCCGGCACGCCGACGACGGCGGTGAGCAGGAACGGTGCGGCCAGCAGGTACCGCAGGTGGATCAACACGACTTCCCCCGGGATGGTCTGATCAGAACAGCGAGCGGCTCGGGGAGGCCGGTCGAGGGCTCCAGCCCGTGACCGGCGTCCGGTGTGGATCGGGATCTCCGTCCAGCGGAGAGCGCGGGTTCTCCTCGGTGAGCTTCTGCGTGGCGCCGATGGAGGCCCAGGACAGGACCGAGCCCAGGGCGACACCACCGAAGAACAGGGCGCCGAAGACGAAGGTCCAGTCGCCGGTGAACATGCGGAACGCCGCGAACCCGGCCATCGCTGTCGTGAGGGCGCTGAGAACGAGCATCATGTGGTGCGCGCCGTGCCTGACCTTCTGCAGGTTCGGCCGCAGCACCGGGGCGTCTTGGAGCTTCCACAGGTGCTTCGCGCTGGTCCAGCGGCTGCTGTCCATCGGCGGCCGTGGTTCTGCCTTGGAGCGCGCTTCGGCCCGTTCGAGCACCAGCCGGGCCGTCGTCTCGACGTCGTCGACCGGCAGCAGCCACTCCTGGCCACCCCCGATGATCCGCAGGACCGGCCCCGGCGTGATGGTGAGTTCACTGGTGTTGCCGAGCCGCCACTTCGCCGCGGTCCGCACGGCTCCGGCCTCGACGTGCTTGATCCGGTCGAAGCGGATCGCGACCCTGCCCACCGGAGACCCCTTCTGCAGTGGCGGCGGCAGCTTGTCGAGCAGCAGCCGCCGCGACTGCACCCGCAAGCGCCCCTCGCCCCGCAGCCCGACGACGACCTCGGCGGCCGAGCGCCGCACATCCCTCGTGAGCGGCCAGGACACGCTCTTCGCCGCGAGTTGCGCGAGCCCCCACGCCACCGCAGGTGCGGCCACGGCCAGCAGCGTCTTGTCGAACGTCCCGCTGAACAGTCCGGTGAACGCGAGCGGCGCCGACGGCAGCAACGCGATCCGAGGCCATGCCGTGGTCATCCACCACAGCGCCGCGAAGAGCACGAGCGCGACGGGGACGGGCCAGAAGCCGCTGATGTGCTCGGTGAACGTCTCGGTGAACCCGGTGGTGAAGGACTGGCTCGTGCCACCCGGCAGTGACCGGCGGAAGAGCTGCGACGACAACGTCAGGTACGCGAACGGCACGCCGACGTAACTGGTCAGGATCAACGGCAGCGCGACGAGATACCGCAAGAACATCATGTGGGTCCCCCAGGACTTGATCAGTGGACCAGGGTAAGGCGTGCCCGTCCTCCGGGTCCTGGTTCTCCACCACCTGGCAGTGCCGTCAGCACGAGCCCGAACACCATGCCGTTGAGCTCTTCCAGTCCGAGGTGGAGCGCCTTGGCCACCTGTGCCGGCGTCGTGCCGTTCTCACGCAGCACCCTGAACACCTTGGTGAGCAGCTTCGAGCTCTCGCGCCGCGTCATGCCGCCCTCGACGAGGCTGTGGACGTTCGCCCACCTCGTGAACTGCTCGCGGCCCACGTGCCAGTGCCGGTGGTCGGTGCCGGGCAACTGCCGCTGCGGCATCAGGAACTCGGCCGCGAACTCCCGGGGTTCGTCGTGCCCGAGGAGCACCGCGAGCTGCACCGCGGCGTCGAACCGCGCCTGCTCGGGGGACGACGAGGGGTCGAGGAACAGCAGCGGTGTCCCGTTGTGCCAGCAGCAGAACGCCTCGTGCCCGGCGCAGTCGACCGGCAACGAGAACACCCGCACACCGTGCGACTCCAGCAACTGCACCATGTTCGGCGCCGGCCCGTCCGCGAGCCGCCACGCGTCCCGCGTGCCCTGGGGAGACGTCCGCGGCGGCGGCAGGTCCGGCTGCGGCAGCACGAACAGGCGCTCCAGCCACCCGTTGAACTCGATCGCCAGCTGCGCGGCCGCCGCGACCTGCTCGTCCGGCGGCGCGTTCTGCGGCCGCGGCGGTTCGTCGGCCGTGAAGAACTCGGCCGGGAACCCCAGCGCTCCCGCCAGCGACTCGACCGTGGCCGGCAGCGGCGTGCGCGACCCGCGTTCGTACTCGCCGATGGCCCGCGCCTGCACACCCGATTTGTGCGCCAGCTCAGCAGCGGTGAGACCGCGCCGGGCGCGGGCGAGCGTGAGTCGCGAGGGCGTGAGCATGATCCGGTCATTGTCGCTGCTGGCTCACCGGGCTGCCAGGCGGGTCCTGCCGCGACCGCCGGACCTGCGGTCTCGCGCCCCTCTGCGGGTGCCGGTAGCGGAGTCGCCCCGGCCGTCACCGCCGGAGTGCGATCGGGAAGTCCACCTCCTCCGGACCGTCCACATTGGGCGTCCTGGTCCGCGCGAACTCCATCGGCGGCAACGAGATCCGGTGCGCCCACCGCTCAATGACCTGGTTCTGCGGCGTCGGCTCCGGCTGCGACACCTCGCGCAGCACGACGAGCCGGTCCTCCAGCTGCAGCGCGTACGTGACGAGGAACCACAGCTTGAAGCCCTCGTTGCGCACGTTCTCGAACAGGGCGAACTGGTCGTGGTCGTTGTCCCGCATCATCGCCGCGATGGCGGGCCCCTTCGCGTAGTCGCTGCGCAACGGCGCGTCGGGCGACCCCGTGCCCCGGTTGCCCTGCAGCGTGCCGAGCAGGATCGGCCGCGACGGGTGCCGGACCAGCCCCGCGTTCCAGTGGTCGAGGCGCTGCCAGCCCTCCTCGGCCAGGAGCTGCCGCAGCGTGCCGACCCGGTGGATCCAGTCGAGCAGGCCGGGCGCGTTGGTCGGCCCGAACGGCGGCGAGGCGGCGCGGGCGTCGATCCCGGCGGCGACCGCGCGGTCCAGGACCTCGAGGCGCAGGCCGAGGTCGGCGAGCTGCTCTCCGGCGGTGGGGGTGCGCTTGCGGAAGGCGGCGTTGGTCATGGGTCGACGGTAGCCGCGGGGTCTGACAATTCCGGGAGACTGCGGGTCGTGTACCGCTACGTCGACGCCGGTCCCGCCCCTCCGGCCACCTCCGAGGCGACGGCGCAGGTCATGCGCCGGACCCGCCGCACGGGCACCGCACCGGAGATGGCGGTGCGGCGGGCGTTGCACCGCCGCGGACTGCGCTACCTCGTGGACGTCGCGCCGCCGGGGACGAACAAACGCAGGCGGGTGGACGTGCTTGGCGGTCGCGGCGGCCCGGGCGTTGTGCCAGCCGGCGCCCGAAGTCCTGTCCGAGACGCAGGACATGCTCGACACGACGGGTGTGCTGCAGGCGTGGCAGATGTGGGAGGCGTGCGCCTCGATCGACGACCCGGTGCGGTTGCGGCGGGAGATGTTCGACCGCCACGCGGAGCTGGCCCAGGCCGTGGAGCAGCTGAAGTCCGTGGCGCGGGAGCAGATCGACCGGCGCGACCTCGTGTGGCGGCCGATGGCGATCGCGTTGTTCGAGTGGCACTCCCAGGCGCAGCAGGCGCTGGCGGACAGCGAGGTGCTCGCCGGCGTCACCGAGGCGGAGAACTGGATCCGCAAGACCGCGGCCACGCTGCGGTCCGAGCGCATCGCGCCGTTCGCCAGGGAGTCGCAGCGGATCTGGCAGCGGCTGCGCCAGCAGAGCAACGTCGACCTCGGCGCGGTGCGGCTCGGCGGCACCCGCAACGTCGAGCTGGACGTGTCGGTCGACGGCGTCTCGAACTCGGCGCTCGCGGTGATGAGCCAGGGAGAGCTGCACTCGCTGGGGCTCGCGCTGTTCCTGCCGCGCGCCATGGTCGACGAGAGCCCGTTCCGGTTCGTGATGATCGACGACCCGGTGCAGGCCATGGACGCGTCCAAGGTGGACGGTCTGGCGCAAGTGCTCGCCGACGTCGGCCTCACGCGCCAGGTCGTGGTCTTCACGCACGACGAACGGCTGGTGGAGGCGTTGCGGCGGTTGCGGCTCAGCGGAACCGTCTGGGAGGTCTGCCGCGGCGAGGAGTCCGTCGTGCAGGTGCGGATGTCCGACGACCCCGTCGGCCGGTGCCTGAACGACGCCCGGTCGATGCGCGGTGACGCCGATCTGCCGGACGCGTTGCGGGCCGAGCTCGTGGCGTCGTGCTGCCGCACGGCCCTGGAAGCGGCGTCGCACGCCCGGTTCCGGCGCGAACGGCTCGAGAGCGGCATGCCGCACGCCGAGGTCGAGCGCGTGCTGGAGTGCGCGCTGACGACCAGGCAGAAGCTCGCGCTGGCCGTGCTCGACGACCACGCGGAGCCCGCGGCGCTGCTGCCGCACCTGGAGGACGTCGTTGGCTCGTGAGCGGTGGACCTGCTGCAGGCGTGCCGCGTCGGCGGCGAGACCGGCGATCTGGACGTGCTGATACGGGACACCGAACTGCTGGCGGGGTGGCTGCAGCGATGACTCTTCCCTCCGACGTGCGGGACCGGCTGACCTGCGTCGCGAACCTGCTGACACGCCCAGGGCAGCTCGACGGCGTGCGGATCCGGTGCGGTGCCTACGTCCAGGCGGTCCGCGGCTCCGTGCAGCTGCGCGGCGGCCTTCGCGAGGTGCTCGGCGCGCCCGCGGGCCTTGCCGAGCCAGTGGCCGTCGAGCTTGCCGAGGTCGCACACCGGGCACGTCCGGGTGCCGCCGGACTCCTGCAGCTGGATCGCGAGGCGCAGGATTTCGCTGGAGCGCAACGAGTCCTGCGCGTTGTCGGTCGCGACGGCGGTGACCGCGCCGAGCGCCTGGTCGAGCGCGTCGCGAACCCTGGCCACCTCGTCGTCGGGCGGCAGCGAGATGTCCGCGACCCGGTGCAGGAGACCGGTCCCGCTGCCCACGTCGGCGTGCAGTGCGAGGTCCGCGATCGCGTCGAGGTCGGCGGAGTCGCTGCCGAGCAGCTCGGCGGCGCGGCGGGCGCGTTCGTCTGGGGACGCCGCCAGCTCCGCCCGCACGCGTTCACGCCGGTCGTAGGGGCGGGCGACGATCTCGGCGAGGCGCTTGCGGTGGTCGGCGAGCGCCTGCTGCGCCTCGGTGATCGCCTCCAAGCCCAGAAGGCGGTGCATTGCCTCATAGAGGTCTTCCGGCTGTGCGTCGAGAACGGTCCCCAGCTCGCTGTACGGCAGGAACGGCCGGTAGGCCTCCAGCGCGTCGTGCCACCTGAGGTCGTCGAACGGCTCGTCGTCCTGCGTCCACTCGCCCTGCGCGGCGTCCTCGCCCGGCGCCCAGCGTCTTCGGATCGTCGTCCGGCCCGGCCGCGCGGCCTGCACGAGGTCCAGTTCGACGGCGGTGTCGGGCTGGTGCAGGTTGCGCCAGCCCTGGAGCCACACGTCGTGCCTGGCGCGGGTCCAGCGCGCGTTGTAGCCGGTCAGCACCAGTTCCGCGGCCTCGGCGAAGCTCGACTTGCCCGAGCCGTTGCGCCCGGTCACGACGGTCAGGCCGGGACCCGGTGCCAGCGGCAGGCGTGCCCGGGGGCCGATGCCCCGGAAGCCGCGCACGCGGATCTCCGACAGGTAGATCCCGTGACCGGGGCCGTCGGTCTGCTCCCGCGGGGCCTCCTGCCTGTCGGGCACGCCGGCGAGGGCGCGGTCCAGCGCTCCTCCGCCACGGCACGCCGCCAGCACCAGTTCTGCCGCACGTGGGGTGAGATCGTATTTGGCCAGTCTCCCGGCCATCAGTTCGAGTAACCCGGCTTCACCCGCCACGGTCACGTTTCCTCCAGCTGCCACCACTCGATAGGGCGGCAACTTAGGCACCAAATGAGGGCTACTGACGAGTACTCACACGATCGGGTGGTGTTACATAGGGTGACTAAAGCAAGCCGTCGTCGTTATGGTCCCCACACCTCGAGCCCTCGGACGACGAAGTACGCGTCGGGCACGTAGGTGCCGTGCCTGGGGTAGGTGGTGAACTCGGCCTCGGTGGAGCAGTTCTCGCGTTGGTAGACGGTCGCGTCCCTGCTCAGGCGGTTGACGAAGGACTTGCCGACGATCTCGAGCGTGATGCACTCGCCGGGGTTCGCGGTCTCCAGGTCGAGGCGTTGCACGGCACCGGTGTAGTCGGGTCCCGCCCACACGCAGAACTCGCCCTTGTCGCAGCTCTTGTCACTCTGCGCTACGGCGATCCCACTGCAGGCGACCGCGCTCGCGGTGACCACCAGGGCGGTGATGAGGCTCTTCGACGGCATGGACGCACCTCCGCCAAGGAGTGTGGGTCCATTCGGGTCACTCGGCCAGACGATCTTGGAGCGCCTTCGCGTCGCGGGGCGCGTAGGCCTTCGCGTCGTTGTCGAAGTAGACGTACACGTCACCGTGCCGCGCCCACGCCCGGACCTTCTCCGCCCACATGTCGAGGCCCTCGTCGGTGTAGCCGCTGACGTAGAGCTCGTCGTGGCCGTGCAACCGGACGTAGACGAAGTCGCTGGTGACCTCCTCGATCAACGGGTACTTGCCGGCGGCGTCCGCGACCACGAGCGCGATGTCGTGCCGTTTGAGCAGGTCGAGGAACTCCGGCGTGTTGTAGCTCTCGTGGCGGATCTCGAGGGCGTGGCGCATCGGCCGTTCGGCGTCGGTGGTGGTGTGGGCCGGGTCGACGCGGTGGTCGTGCCGTTCGGCGATCTCGGCGGCCTCGGTGGTGGTGCGGGGCAGGCGCTCGAAGAATTCGGTGAGCAGGTCGGCGTCGAACCGCAGCGTGGGCGGGAGCTGCCAGAGGATCGGGCCGAGCTTCGGGCCCAGTGCGAGGACGCCGGAGGCGAGGTAGTTCGAAAGGAGCTCGTTGCCGTCCTTGAGGCGCTTCATGTGCGTGATGAAGCGGCTTCCCTTGACGGCGAAGACGAAGTCGTCCGGGGTCTCGGCGGCCCACCTCAGGTAGCTCGACGGGCGTTGCAGCGAGTAGAACGAGCCGTTGATCTCCACGGAGCCGAGTTGCCGGCTCAGGTAGGCCAGCTCGCGCTTCTGCGTGACGCCCTTGGGGTAGAACACGCCGCGCCAGGGCGGGTACACCCATCCGGAAGTGCCGATCTTGACGTCACCCATGCGGTTATCGTGGCACGGTGGACGCCTACCTACAGCGCATCGGTGCCTCGCGCACGTCGTCGTTGGCCGAGTTGCAGGAGCGGCACCTGCTGAGCGTTCCTTTCGAGAACCTCGACACCCACATGGACGTCAGGATCGTCCTGGAGGTCCCGTGGCTGCACGAGAAGATCGTCGAACGGCGCCGCGGCGGGTTCTGCTACGAGCTCAACGGGTTGTTCGCGGAGCTGTTGCGCGACCTGGGCCACGAGGTCGAGCTGCTGGCGGCGCGGGCGTACGGCGCGGAGCAGCGGCTCGGGCCGCCGTTCGACCACCTGGTGTTGCTCGTGGACGGTGAGTGGCTGGTGGACGTCGGCTTCGGGGCGTTCGCGCTGCACCCGCTGTCGTGGACGTCGCGGGACGACCAGGAGGACCCGGCCGGTGTGTTCCGGCTGCGGGACAACGGCGGCGACGTGGACGTGTTCCAGGACGGCGCGCCCGCGTACCGGGTGGAGCGCAGGCCGAGGGAGCTGGCCGAGTTCGTGCCCACCTGCTGGTGGCACCAGACCTCACCGGAGTCGCACTTCCGCAAGGGCCCGATGGCGACGCGCGCGACACCGGGCGGGCGGATCACCGTGACCGGCCAGAAGGTCGTGGTGACCGAGAACGGCCGCAAGACCTCGACCGACGTCGAGGATCCCGCGGCCGCTTTCCGGGAGCACTTCGCCATCGAGTTCCAGCGGGGTCACTTGCGGCAGAGCAGCGCGTCCGGCGTCCTGCGCCAGTCGTAGGCGACACCGGCGACGTGCTCGTCCTGCGCGCACTGGCCCTTGTAGTGCCCGTTCGCCCAGTCACCGCCCAGGTCCGGGCGGTTGTCCCCGCGGTCGAACCACACGACGCGGGTGGTCGTCCCGCCCGCGATCGGCGCGCAGACGAGGGTGAGGTTCGCGTAGCCGACGGCCGCGTTGCCGTCGGGGCACTGCAGCTTCGTGTAGCCGCGTGCCCAGTCGGTGGTCACGTGCTGCTCGTTCGTGACCCGGGTCGTGCCGCTCCACTGTGGACCGCTGGCGCACAGGCCCCGGCCGCCGGTGTGGCTGATGCCGGCGAGCTTCTCGTTCCGCGGGCACGACTCCTGGAGGAGCATGTTCCACCGGGTCTCGTGCGGGATCTGCCCGGTGCGGCCCGACGCGTGCACGAGCCGGTTCCACGCGCTCGCGCGCCAGTCGTCGCCGTCGTTGACGCTGACGCGGTTCCCGGCGGCGTCCCAGCGCAGCAACGCCCAGCTGTTGCCGGAGCGGTTGGTGTGGAAGCCGACCAGCGGCCAGTAGGCGAAGTCGGTGTCCTGCGCGATCAGCCGGTCGACGAACCGCTCGAACCAGGCGCGCGCCTTCTGGTTCGACTCGTCGACGCCGCCGACGCCGAACTCGCTGATCCACAAAGGCGCCGTGAAGTGCTTCTGCGCCTCGGTGATGAAGAACGCCTGGCGCTGCAGGACATCCGTGAGCTCCTGCGGTGACAGGTCCTGGTAGCGGGGGTCCGTCGTCTCACCGATTCCCGTCGCGCCGCTGTGGTTCGGGCCGGTGTAGCCGTAGAAGTGGGCGCTGTAGACCAGTTTCCCGGGGTTCGCGAGCGTGTGGCTGAGGAACCGCGCGGGTTCGAGCGTCGGCCGGCCGTGCGCGAAGCCGTCGGCCGGGATGCCGGTCCAGTTGATGCCCTCGACGATCACGAGCAGGTCCGGAGCGACCTGCTGGAGGCGGTCCGCCGCCCGCTGCGAGGCCTTGTGCCAGTCGTGGTCGTTGCCCCAGCCCCAGTTCGGGTCGTCGAAGACGTTGCGGCGCACCTCGTTGTAGAGGTCCGCGCCGACGACCCGCTTGTCGGCCTTGTACCGGTCGGCCATGAAGGCCCAGTCGGCGATCCACTGGTCGGTGCTCTGGCTGGTGTTCCACCGCTCGTTGCCGTCGACACCGCAGCACCAGCGCGACGTGGTGGTGTGGTTGTTGAGGATGACGGCGAGGTTGTTGCGCGTCAGTTCGGCCACGACCGCGTCGTAGACCTCCAGCGGCCGCTTGCCGTTGAGCTGCGCGTCCTTCAGACCGGTGACGGGGGTGGTGTCCCTGATCATCTGGTTGGAGAACGGCAGCCGGACGCTGTTGACGCCGATCTCCTGGAACCCGCTGATGATCGTCGCCATGGTGGCGCGGCCGAGGCCCAGGGGGACCTGGTCCGCCTTCTCGCCGGCGTGGTGGTTGGCGGGGTCGTTGATGTCGCCGGAACCGTTGTAGGTGCCGCTCGCACCGTGCCAGTTGCCGGACTTGAGCTTGAAGCGGTCGCCGTGGGCGTCGACGATCCACCGGCCCCTCGTGCTCAGAGGGCCGGTCCAGGTCGCCTCCTCCGCGTGCGCTTGCACGGGGGCCACGAGACTCGCGGCCAGCAGCAGGGGAGCTAAGACGCGAATCGTTCTCATGTCTCAGCACGCTAGTTGACATCGGGGTGCGCCTCGCAAATACTCGAATCCGAGCGATCGGAGTCGAGTAATGAAGAACCCTCTGGGTATGGCTGTGCTGGGGCTGCTGCTGGAATCGCCGTTGCACCCGCACGCGATGGCGGCGGCGTTGCGGGAACGCGGTTTGGACCGGGCTTTCAAAGTCACGACGGGCTCGCTTTATGACGTAGTGCGCGCGCTCGTGCGGGAAGACTGGATCGAGGCGCGCGAGACCGTGAAGGTCGGTGCGCGGCCGGAGCGGACGGTCTACGGGCTCACCGCGGCCGGGCGGGAGGAGTTCACCCGCTGGGTCGACCGGCTCGTGCGCGAGCCGCAGGCCGAGTTCCCGAAGTTCCTCTCCGCCGTGAGCTACCTGGGCGCTCTCGGGCCGTCCGGTGCGGTGGAGGCGTTGCGCGAACGCGCGGACCGGCTGCGGGCGTCGCTGGAGGAGATGCGCGCCGGGCACCGGGACGCGCTGGAACAGGTGCCGCGGTTGTTCGTGGTCGAGGTCGAGTACGCGGTCCGGATGGCGGAGGCCGAGCTCGGGTGGGTCGAGGAGATCGTCGGCGACGTCGAGTCCGGGCGGCTCGCCTGGCCGGATGAGTCGCGATGACGGTGCTGGTGGCCGGGGCAGGACCGGCGGGACTGGTGGCGGCGGCCGAACTCGCGCTCGCCGGGGTCGAGGTCGAGGTGGTCGACGCGGCCGCGCGGCGCGGGTCGCACCCGCGCGGGTTCACGTTGTCCGCCCGCAGCCTGGAACTGCTCGACCGGCGCGGGATCGTCGACCGGTTCCTCGCCGAGGGGCCCGCGGTGCCGTACGGGATGTTCCTGCCCGGGGTGTTCCTCGACCTGTCGGTCATGGACACCGACCACCCGTACACGCTCGGCATCGCGCAGAACCGCGTCGAGGAACTGCTGGAGGAGTGGCTCGCCGAGTTCGGGGTGCGGGTGCGCTGGGGACAGGAGGTCGTCGACCTCGCGCAGGACCCCGACGGGGTCGACGTCGTCGTCGGTGGCCAGCACCGGCGCTTCTCGTACCTGGTCGGGTGCGATGGCAGCCGTAGCGTCGTGCGCCGCCGTGCCGGCATCGCGTTCCCCGGCGTGGACGCGTCGTCGTACGGGCTGATTGCGGACGTCGAGGCCGATTACGACGCGCTCGCGACCGGTGAGGTGTTCGTGCTGCCACGGCCCGGCTACGTGCGGATCGTGCTCGAAGAGCCGGAGCCGCGCTCCGGTCCCGTCGAGGTCGAGTACGTCCGGGAACTGCTGACCGCGCGGCTCGGACGTGAGGTCGAGCTGGGAAAGCCCTTGTGGCTGAGCAGGTTCTCCGACGCCGCGCGGCAGGCCGAACGGTACGTCCACGGACGGGTCGTCCTGGCGGGAGACGCCGCGCACGTCCACCCGCCGGCCGGGGCGGTCGGCGTGAACGTGGCTCTGGCGGACGCGGTGAACCTCGGCTGGAAGCTGGCCGCGACGGTCTCCGGCCGCGCGCCGGACGGGTTGCTGCAGACCTACCACGACGAGCGGCACCCAGTAGGTGCACGCGTGCTGCGCACAACCCGCGCGCAATCGATGCTCGGACGTGAGGACCTCGCACCGGTGCGAGACCTTCTAGCAGACCTGAACGGCAAGCGGCTGGCCGAGCTCGTCGCCGGCCTCGACACCCGGTACGACCCGCGCATCCCCGGCGACCACCCGTTGCTCGGCAGGCTCGCGCCCAACCGCCCTGTGGTGGTGGACGGCAGGACGACGTCCATCGCCGAGCTGCTGCGTCCCGGACGGCCGGTGCTCCTGCCGGACGACGGCGGGATGCTCATCCGGCCGGACGGTCACGTCGCCTGGGTGGCGGATCCGGCGACGCTCAGCGCCGCGCTGCAGACGTGGACCGGGCCATGAGGTCCAGGGCGTTGCGCGGTGCGGCGCCGTGCATCGTGTTGTCGAAGTAGACGTAGGTGTCGCGGTCCCAGCCGTGGATCTTCTCGGCCCACTCGTCGAGCTGCTCGTCGCTGTATGAACTGATGTACAACTCGTCGTGCCCGTGCAGCCGCACGTAAGCGAAGTCAGCCGTCACGGCCTCGATGCACGGAAACGTCGGTGCGTCCGACACGACGTGAGCGACGTTGTGCGCGCGCAGCAGGTCGAAGTAGGTGTCTGAGCGGAACGACTCGTGGCGCGGTTCGAGGGCGTGCCTGCCCGGCGGCAGCAGCGCGAGGAAGTCGCGCAGAACCGCGTGGTCGAAGCGGAGGGACGGCGGCAGTTGCCAGATGATCGGGCCCTGCTTGTCGCCGAGGGCCAGTGACTCGAGGAACGTCTTCAGCGGGTCCTCGACGTCGCGCAAGCGTTTGACGTGCGTGACGAGCTTGGGCCCCTTGACGGCGAACACGAAGTCCGGCGGCGTCTCGGCGACCCACTTGCGGTAGTTCGACGGCGGCTGGAGCCGGTAGAACGAGCTGTTGATCTCGATCGTGTCCACGTGCTCGGCGAGGTGGCCGAGCCAGCGCCGTTGCGGGACGGAGCGGTAGAAGCCGTCGCGCCACTCCGGGTAGCGCCAGCCGGACGTGCCGATTCTGATCATTCCGTCCGGGTAGCCGGACGAGGCTGTAGCTACTCTGTAGCACTTTTTGGCCAACTGCGCTACATTGGTGGCATGCAGCAGCTCAACGCCATAGGGCAGCGTGAGCTCCGCAACGACAACGCGGAGATCATGCGCCGCGTCGAGGCGGGGGAGAGCTTCGTCGTCACCCGCAACAACAAGCCGGTTGCGCAGCTCTCGCCGTACCGGGAGGAAGCCGTGTCCAGGCCGCCGCTCGGTGACGTCCAGGTGCTGTTCGGCACCCTGCCCCCGGTCGACGCCGACCGCTGGGAGGCCGACCGCCGCGCCGCCGACGAGGTGTTCGGCGCGGACGACCCGCTGGAAGACCCGTGGCAGAGGTGAGGCGCTGCCTGCTCGACACCTGTGTGCTGATCCGGCTCGAGCGGGCGAACCTCGGCGAGTACGTCCACGCCCAGCCGTTCCTGAGCGCCGTCACGATCGCGGAGCTGGCGTTCGGGCTCGACACCGAGGACCCGGTGGAGCGGTTCGCGCGCACCGAGCGGTACTACGCGGCGCTGCAGACGTTCGAGGTGCTGCCGTTCGGCGTGGAGGAGGCCAAGGTCTACGGGCAGATGGCCTCGCTGGTGCGCCGTGCCGGCCGCTCACCCCGGCCGCGGCGGATGGACCTGCAGATCGCGGCCACGGCGGCGGTCGCGGACCTGCCGGTGCTGACGATGAACGTCAAGGACTTCCAGGACGTCGAACGGCTCGTCGAGGTCGTGCCGATCCGCCAGGTCTGAGCACCGTGGAAGAGGTACCGGCCCGGGCCGATGGCGACCACGAGCATCCCGTGCAGCGCGTGCTCGGCCGACGCGGCCGGCGGAACATCACCTGATCGAAACCATCCCGACTGCTAATGCTCGCGCGATTTTTCCCGATACCTGACACATGACTGTCACGGACATCGCGGCGTGGGGGACGGCGAACCACGTGCGAGCCGCTCTCGAACGGCACCTCACGGGCGCGCTGGTGGAGGTACCCGAGCACGACGAGTCGCCCCGCAGGGCGTTCAGCGAGGCGTTGCGCAAGTCGTTGCTGCTGCGCCAGACGCACCCGTTCGACACCGTCGCGATCGGGCTGCCGGACCTGCTGCGCTACCGCGACCTGGTGGCCGGGTCCGAGGTGACGCTGCGCGCGACGAACATCGACGCCTACTTCATCCGCCAGGACGGCAGCGCGGAGCAGTACCTGCCCGAAACGGAGTGAAGCCCCGGCTCCGTCGGGGGGAGAGCCGGGGCTTCGCGGTCCTGGACGACTAGGCGGGCACGGACGCCACACCGGGCGCCAGGAACCGCTTGCCGGTCACCTTCTCCGAGATGCCCGTCCGGTCCAGGTACGGCGTGATGCCGCCCAGCCAGAACGGCCACCCGGCGCCGAGGATCATGCACAGGTCGATGTCCTGCGCCTCCGCGACCACGCCCTCGTCGAGCATGATGCGGATCTCCTCGGCCAGGGCCTCCAGCGCGCGGTTCTTCACCTCGTCACCGGTGAGCGGCGTCGAGCCGAACTCCCAGAGCGCCTGGACCTCGGGGTCGACCGTCTGCGCGCCCGTGGAGTCCCACTGCCACACGGCGGTCTTGCCCGCGGCCACGAACTTCTTCATGTTCTCGGACACGGAGAAGCGGTCCGGGAACGCGCCGTGCATCGTCTCCGACACGTGCAGCGCGACGGCGGAACCGACGAGCTGCAGCAGGATCATCGGCGACATCGGCAGGCCGAGCGGCTCGGTGGCCTTGTCGGCGACCTCGAACGAGGTGCCCTCGTCGACCGACTTGATGACCTCGCCCATGAAGCGGGTCAGCAGGCGGTTCACGACGAACGCGGGCGCGTCCTTCACGAGCACCGAGGACTTCTTGAGCTGCTTGCCGATCGCGAACGCCGTCGCCAGGGTGGCGTCGTCGGTCTGCTCGGCGCGCACGATCTCCAGCAGCGGCATGACCGCGACCGGGTTGAAGAAGTGGAAGCCCACGACGCGCTCGGGGTGCTTGAGCTTCGACGCCATGTCCGTGATGGACAGCGACGACGTGTTCGTGGCGAGGACCGCCTCGGCGGAGACGTGCTCCTCGACCTCGGCGAACACCTGCTGCTTCACGGCGAGGTCCTCGAACACGGCCTCGATCACGAAGTCGGCGTCGGCGAACGCGGCCTTGTCGAGCGAGCCCGACACCAGCGCCTTGAGGCGGTTGGCCTCGTCCGGCGAGATGCGGCCCTTGCCCGCGAGCTTGTCGACCTCGGCGTGGACGTAGCCGACGCCCTTGTCCACGCGCGCCTGGTCGATGTCGGTCAGCACGACCGGCACGTGCAGGCGGCGCAGGAACAGCAGCGCCATCTGCGAGGCCATCAGACCGGCACCGACGACGCCGACCTTGGTGACCTTGCGCGCGAGCGACTTGTCCGGCGCGCCGGCCGGGCGCTTCGCGCGCTTCTGCACGAGGTTGAACGAGTACAGGCCCGCGCGCAGCTCGTCGCTCATGACGAGGTCCGCGAGGCCCTCGGTCTCGGCGGCGTAGCCCTTCTCGAGGTCGTTCTCGCGCGCCAGCTCCAGCAGCTCCAGCGCCTTCTGCGCGCCGGGCGCCGCGCCCTTGGTCTTGCCGTGGACGATGCCCTTGGCGCGCGCGACGGCGGCGTCCCACGCCTCGCCGCGGTCGATCTCCTTGCGGGGCACGGTGATCTCGCCGCGCACGACGCCGGACAGCCACAGCAGCGACTGCTCCAGGTAGTCGGCGGAGTCGAACAGCACGTCCGCGATGCCGAGCTTCAGCGCGTCGGCCGGCTTGAGCATCTTGTTCTGGTTGAGCGCGTTCTCGAAGATCACCGTCACGGCGTCGTTGGCGCCGATCAGGTTCGGCAGCAGCTGCGTGCCGCCCCAGCCCGGGAACAGGCCCAGGAACACCTCGGGCAGCGCGATCGCGGCCGCGTTCGACGCGAGCGTGCGGTAGTGGCACGACAGCGCGAGCTCGAGGCCACCGCCCATGACCGCGCCGTTGACGAAGGCGAAGGTCGGGATGTCCGAGTCGGTGAACTTCTTGAAGACGTCGTGGCCGAGCTTGCCGATCGTCACGCCCTGCGAGCGGTCGGTGGCCTGCTCGACGGCGGACAGGTCCGCGCCCACGGCGAAGATGAACGGCTTGCCGGTCACCGCGATGGCGGCGGGGCCGGCCGCGTGGGCCTCGTCGAACGCCGCGCCGAGCGACACGAGCGACTGCGGGCCGAACGTCGACGGGCGGGTGTGGTCCAGGCCGTTGTCGATCGTGATGAACGCGACCGGCTTGTCGAGGCCGGGAACGTCGATCAGGCGCGTCTTGGCGTGGGTGACGACCTCGTCGGGGAAGATCGCCTTTGCTTCCTCAGCGGTGATGGTCACTTGTCGCCACTCCAGTTCGGGTTCTCCCAGATGACCGTGCCACCCATGCCGATGCCGATGCACATGGTGGTGAGGCCGTAACGGACGTCCGGACGCTCGGCGAACTGACGCGAGAGCTGCGTCATCAGCCGCACGCCGCTCGAGGCCAGCGGGTGACCGGTCGCGATGGCGCCGCCCCACTGGTTCACGCGCGGGTCGTCGTCGGAGATCTTGAAGTGGTCGAGGAACGCCAGCACCTGGACGGCGAACGCCTCGTTGATCTCGAACAGGCCGATGTCCTCGATGGACAGGCCCGCGCGCTGCAGGGCCTTCTCCGTCGCGGGCACCGGGCCGACGCCCATGACCGACGGGTCGACGCCGAGGAACGAGTAGCCGACCATGCGCATGCCGATCGGCAGGCCGAGCTCGTTCGCGGTGTCCTCGTCGGCCAGGATGCAGCCGGTCGCGCCGTCGTTCAGGCCGGCCGCGTTGCCCGCGGTGACCCGGCCGTGCGGGCGGAACGGCGTCTTGAGCTTGGCGAGGTCCTCGACCGTGGTGCCCGGACGCGGCGGCTCGTCGGCCGTCGCGAGGCCCCAGCCGTTCTCCGCCGAGCGGGTCGCGACCGGCACGAGCTCCGGGCCGATCTTGCCCGCGGCCAGCGCGGCCGCGTACTTGGCCTGCGAGGCCGCGGCGTACGCGTCCGCGCGGTCCTTGGTGATCTCCGGGAACCTGTCGTGCAGGTTCTCCGCGGTCTGGCCCATGACCAGCGCGCTCGGGTCGACGATCTTGTCCGACAGGAAGCGCGGGTTCGGGTCGACGCCCTCGCCCATCGGGTGGCGGCCCATGTGCTCGACGCCGCCCGCGATGACGACGTCGTAGGCGCCGAACGCGATGCCGCTCGCCGCCGTGGTGACGGCGGTCATCGCGCCGGCGCACATGCGGTCGACGGCGTAGCCCGGCACCGACTTCGGCAGGCCCGCGAGCAGCGCCGCGGTCCGGCCGATCGTCAGGCCCTGGTCGCCGATCTGCGTGGTCGCCGCGATGGCGACCTCGTCGACGCGCTCCGGCGGCAGCTCGGGGTGCCTGCGCAGCAGCTCACGGATGACCTTCACGACGAGGTCGTCGGCACGGGTCTCGGCGAAAATCCCCTTGGGGCCGGCCTTGCCGAACGGCGTGCGGACGCCGTCGACGAAGACCACGTTCCGAACGCGTGCCGGCGCTGCTGGTGCGGCCACGGCGTCTCCTCCACTTGTGGTGACAACTCTGTCCACTCGGCAGGGGAGCGCGACGTCCCTACCGGTCGGTAACGCCAACTCTAGCCCTAGTTACTGGCCGGTAACCACAGCGGCGCCCCTGTTCTTTGCGTCACACACCTTGCGGATGACCAGGAACAGCGGCAACCCGGCCGGGGCCAGCAGGATCGTGATCACCAGAACGGGTGCCATCACCAGCGGGTGCACGTCCAGCCGGCGCCCCTCCAGGTACATCCAGCGCCCGACGAACAGGTCCCACGCGAGCATGTGCGCCCACGCCAGCGCCGTGCCGGTGTCCGTGGCCAGGTACTCGGCCAGCGGGCCGATCTCCGGCCGGGTGACCAGCGGCAGCACCGTGGAGAGCTCCGGGACCAGCAGCACGACGTAGATCAGCGCCGGCGGCAGCACGATCAGGTACGACTCGGCGATCCTCTCCGTCCACGACCACTTCGGCGCGAGGATCATGAGCGCCCAGAACGGCGCCACGACCAGGAACGTCAGGTCGAACAGGGTGGCGGTCATGCGGCAACGAGCTCCTTCTCCGGTTCACGCGCCCACGCCAGTCCGAGTGCGGTCGCGGCGATGATCCCGGCCAGCGCGACCAACGTCGTGCCGTCGGGCTGGACCAGCGACTGGCCGCGCAGGGCCTGCCAGGTCACGAGCAGGAAGATCCCCAGGAACGAGGCGCCGGCGACCCACGCGATCTTCGCGTTGGCGCGGTCGCCGAGCAGTGCGACGACGACCGGCAGCACCTGCAGCGCGTGCATGCCGATGAAGTGGCCGACGCGCAGGTCGCCGTGCTCGGTGCTCCACCCGGTGAGCGCCATGTACGCGCCACCGTCGGGCGCGCCGACGGTGTGCGAGCCGAGCGTGTCGCCGTCGAGCGCCTGGCCGGGCTTCGGGCTCGTCATGAGGAAGCCGACGCCGAGGCCCAGGAACGAGATCACGAGCCCGAGCCGGATCGACCACGCCAGCGCCTCGTTCTCGAACTTCGTGCGCCACAACAGGACCGCGACGACCGCGTGCGTCAGCCACAGCACGACGATCGTGGTGCCCATGATCGAGAACAGTGCCGCGTCGAGCGGGGTCTCGAAGTTGAAGTGGCTGCGCCTGCCGCGCAGGACCTGGCCGACGATCACGACCATCTCGGCGGCGCCGGCGAGCGCGAGGACGGTGCCCGCCCACCAGCCGACGCGTTGGAACTTCCGCAGGAACGTGAGCAGCCACGCCAGCGTGAACGCGTAGATCGTCAGCGACACGGCGAACTTGAGCGGCTTGAGCCAGATCGGCGAGTTGACCACCGTCCGGTCATCGACGAGCAGCCCGATCAGCGCGATCGGGATCAGCACTGCCATCGCGAGACCGAAGACCACTAGCGGCCGGTGCCACGTGCGCAACATCTCTGTACCCCCTGAATGGATAGCGGCACTCTCTACTATCCGGAAGTTACACTATCCATATGCGTGTTGGCGAGCTTGCGAAGAGAAGCGGCGTCCCGGTGCCGACCATCAAGTACTACCTGCGCGAAGGGCTGCTGCCCGCCGGCGTGCTGACCAGCCCGAACCAGGCGCACTACGACGACGAGCACCTGCGCCGGCTCCGACTGGTCCGTGCCCTGGTGGACGTCGGCGGCCTCTCGATCGCGTCGGTGCGCGAGGTCCTCGCCGCCATCGACACCCGCGACGAGTCGCTGCACAGCAAGCTCGGCGCGGTGCAGGAGGCGATCAGCCAGCCGAGCGCGGTGGAACTGGACCCGCTCGCCATCGAGGACGTCCAGGCCTTCTTCGCGCGGCAGGGTGAGACCGAGTGCGTCGACGTCACCGAAAGCAACGTGACCCACATGCTCGCCGCGGCGCTGTCCGTGGCCCGCTCGGTCGGTCACGACCACTTCCGCGACCTGCTCGACCCCTACCTGGCAGGGCTGAAGATCATCGCGCAGGCCGACGTGGAGTACATCGCGGGCCGCGGCTCGCGTGACGACGTCATCGAGGCGATGGTCGTCGGCACCCTGATCGGCGACGCCGTTCTCAAGGCCGTCCGGCGGCTCGCACACGTCCAGGTGTCGCGCGACGTGATCGACGGCCGGCCCGATTCCGATCCCCAGAACTGATGAGGTGAGGAGCGGCCGTCCCGCCCGGCATGGCGCGCACCGCGCCGGACGGCCTCCGGTACGGATGGATCATGACGACCCGTGTGCCCTGGAACCCCGGCGGCTACCTCGCGCTCGCTCGCCGCGCCTGCTTCGTCTGCGAGCTCCTCGTCGGCAACCCGGACCACCCGCACCACGTCGCCTACCGGGACGAGGTGGCGATCGTGTTCGCGAGCAGGTTCCCCTCGGCGGTCGGCCACTTCCTGGTGGCGCCGGTCGAGCACCGCGAACACGCCATCGGTGACTTCACGCCCGACGAGTACGCCGCGATCCAGCGGGTCGTGCACCGGGCGGGCGGCGGCTTGACCGCGCTGCTGCCCGTCGAGCGGCTCTACGTGCTCTCGCTCGGCAGCCAGCAGGCCAACCGGCACGTGCACTGGCACCTCGTGCCGCTGCCGCCGGGCGTGCCTTACGAAGATCAGCAGTTCGCCCTGTTCGAGCCTTCCCGCGGCTACCTCGACCTGCCCGACGACGAGGTGGCGGACTTGGCCCGGCGCCTCGGCGACCACATGGTCAAGTGAGGTGCCAACCGATATATCAGTTCGGGCAGCGCGCTGAGCTGGCCGTTAGCAACGACTCTTTGGACTTCGTCCGCAAAAGAGTCATTGCAAAGGCTGGTGGAGCAGCCAGCGGACCTCGCCGTCGCGGACCTCGGAGGTGGGCGTGAGACCGGCCGAGGCGGCGACGGCCGCGGAGGCGTGGTGGTTGGGATGGACGTGGGCGATGACCGTGTGGACGGGCTGGGTCCTCAGCCAGGTGACGAGGCCCTGTGCCGCCTCGCGGGCGATGCCGCGGCCTTGCCACGGGATGCCGACCACCCAGGAGACTTCGGCGACGTGGTCGGTGATGGTCGCCTGGACGGTGCCGGTGAGGCGGTTCTCGTCGCGCAGGGTGATCACCCAGTTCAGCCACCGGGTGCCCGGGTCGGGTGAGCCCGCGGTCAGCCGTTCGTAACGGGCCTGGAGCGCCTCGGGGGTGAGCGGTGCGCCGCCGGTGAACGTGTGCAGGGCCGGGTCGGCGAGCACTTCGGCCATTTCCGCGGCGTGGTCGACCCGCAACGGGATCAGGTCCAGGCGGGCGGTGCTGATCACGGGGGAACGTCCCTGGTGGCGGTGCGGGAAGGCGGCGACGAGGTCGCCGCTCCGGTCTAGGACGGGGAAGAGAGATCGGCTGCCAGGGAGACGTCCGGGCCGCGTGGACAGCGGGGACGACCCGTTCGGCGCGTTGACGACGGTCCTCGGCGGCGCACTGGGTGACCCAGGCGCGTGGACGTCGAGGCCGTCGTCAACGCACAGCTCTGCAGGACCCGGCTGATCTGCCGGACGTCAGCCGGCCGGTGGTGGTGCTGTCGCCGCCAGCGCCTTCGTCAGCGCTTCGAGGGTGAGCTCGATCTGCCACGACCGGGCTCCGCCCTCCCGCAGCGCGGACGCCACGGACTCGGGCGAGAGGTCGGCAGGCGGCTGCCAGCAGGTGCGGCGCACGAGGTCGGGCAGCAGCAGGTTCTCCACCGGGAGGGTGTTGGCCTCGGCGATGGCACCCAGCGCCGCCCTGGTCGCGGTCAGCCGGGCCGCCGCGTCCGGGTCCTTGTCCGCCCAGCGGTTGGGCGGGGGAGGGCCGTCGTGCTGGCCCGCGGGTTCCGGGAGTTCCGCCTTCGTCAGGTTCGCCGCCTTGCGCAGCGCGTTCATCCAGACGCCCGCCATGCGGCGCTGGGAACGTCCGCGGAAGACCGGAAGCGCGAGCAGTTCGGCTTCCGAAGAGGGGTTGCGAGCGGCCGCCTCCATCAGGGCGGAGTCCGGGAGGACCCGTCCTGGGGCGATGTCGCGTTCACGGGCCACGGCGTCGCGGGCTTCCCACAGCGCACGCACGAGGGCCAGTTGCCTCTGGTTGCGCACGCGGTGAATGCCCGACGTGCGTCGCCAGGGGTCGGTGCGGGGGCGCGGCAACGGCGCCGTCCGCACCGCCTCGAACTCCTCGAGCGCCCAGGCGAGCTTGCCCTGGCGCTCCAGTTCGGCTTCGAGAACGTCGCGCAGCTGCACGAGCAGCTCCACGTCGAGAGCGGCGTACGTCAGCCAATCGGCGGGAAGGGGCCGGCGCGACCAGTCGGCCGCGCCGTGCCCCTTCTCGAGCCTGTAACCGAGTAGCCGTTCCACCAGCGTGCCCAGCGCGACGCGCTCGAACCCAGCCAGCCTGCCCGCCAGCTCGGTGTCGAACAGCACGCCGGGACGCAGCCCGAGTTCGGCGAGGCACGGCAGGTCCTGGGACGCTGCGTGCAACACCCACTCGGTACCGTCCAGCGCCTGCACCAGCGGGTCGAGCCGTCCGCCCAGGGCGATCGGGTCGACCAACCACGTGCCGGCGCCCTCCCGGCGCAGTTGCACCAGATAGGCACGTTGTGAGTAGCGGTAGCCCGAGGCTCGCTCGGTGTCCACCGCGACCGGGCCCTTCGCCCCGGCGAGCGCGTCAGCGGCTCGCCGGAGCGCAGCAGGATCGGCGACCACGGGCGGGACCCCATCAGCAGGTTCCGTCAGCGGTACCGGATCTGGTCCGGTTGGTGCGGTTGGCTCGTCGGCGGGTACATCCACAGCGGATGACCCTACGACGATCGCACCACTCACAGGTGTTCTCGGCCGGTTCAGTGCTTCAAACCGGTATCTAACGGATCACGCCGGCACGCATGGCCAGCGCGACCATCTGAGCGCGATCCCCGGTGCCCAGCTTCCGGCCGATCCGCGACAGGTGAGACTTCACCGTCAACGCGGACAGGCTCAGAGCCTCGCCGATCTCCTTGTTGCTCTGGCCATCGGCGACCAGCTGGAGCACCTCGACCTCACGCGCGGAGAGTTCCCGCGGCGTGTTGTCCGTGCCCGGCACCCGAGTACCCGCTGCGAGTACTGGTGCCACGCTCGGATCTGCGTAAACGCCGCCGTCGAGGACCCTGCGCACCCCGTCGGTGACCACCATCGGAGAGGCGGACTTCAGGAGGTACGCCTGGGCGCCCGCCTGGAAGGCCGACCTGACCGCGTAGGGGTCGTCGGAGGATGCGAGGACCACGATGCGGGGCCAGCCCTGGGCACGGAGTTCCGTGACCAGGTCGATGCCGGTGCCATCCGGCAGGCCCAGATCGAGGATCGCGAGGTCGCACGGTCCGGTGGCAAGTGCCCGCGCCCGAGCCTCTGCCACCGATGCGGCCTCATGCACTGTCCCGGCTCCCATTTGGGTGAGCCGAGCTGATATCGCCTCCCTCAGCAGTGGGTGGTCGTCGACCACCAGCACTGAAAAAAGCTCTTCCCGCGGGTGCGGGACCATGTTCGCCGGCAACGAGCCGGCTGGCGTGGTACGAACGGCCTGACCTAAGCCGACGGCAGCCACGTCACTACCTCCCTGGAGTCGGTCGTGCCCCCCGACCGGCACCGGAGACTTTCGTCCAATCAGCCGCGCCACTGATCGACCGAAAGTGGTGTCGTCTGGGGCAGCGTAGCCGCCCATGCGGGTCTACGGGACGATCAATCGGGTATCTATCCCTATTGAGTTGTGACAGATGGCCTCATGTGTCACACGATTGGATGACAACTGGATAGGGGGCGTAACGCGAGGCCCTCTCGGAACGACATCTAGGAGTTGGTTGTGCGGAGCGGTTCGGGTGTCGAACGAGCGCGGGCACTGCTGCGGCGCGTGCCCCTGGTCGACGGCCACAACGACCTGCCGTGGGCCCTGCGGGAGTTCGGAGAGGGAACCGGCGAGGACGTCTACACGACCGCCGCGAAGATCGATCTCACGGACCGTCATCCCAGCCTGCACACCGACATCGTGAAAATGCGCGAGGGCGGCCTGGGAATGCAGTTCTGGTCCGTCTGGATCCCCGGCAGGCTCGCGGGAGACGGAGCCGTCACCGCCGTGCTGGAGCAGGTCGAGCTGGTCCACGAACTGGCCGTGCGGTACTCCGACCACCTCGGGATCGCGACCACCGCCGCCGAGGCCGAAAAAGTTTTCGCATCCGGGCGTGTCGCGTCACTGCTGGGCGCCGAGGGCGGCCATTCCATCAACTCTTCACTCGGTGTCCTGCGCGCCCTGCGCCGGCTGGGCGTCCGCTACATGACGCTGACGCACAACGACAACACCCCGTGGGCCGACAGCGCCACCGACCAGCCCGAACACGGCGGCCTGACCGAGTTCGGCCGCGAGGTCGTGCGCGAGATGAACCGGATCGGCATGCTCGTCGACCTGAGTCACGTCGCGCCCAGCACGATGCACGCGGCGCTCGACACGAGCGTCAAGCCGGTGATCTTCAGCCACTCCTCGTGCCGCCACGTCGCGGACCACCCGCGCAACATCCCGGACGACGTCCTGGTCAAGCTCGCGGCCAACGGTGGTGTGGCCATGATCACATTCGTCCCGGACTTCGTGTCGCCGCGTGTCGCTGAATGGGACGCGGCCCTTCGTGACGCGATGACCGCCGCCGGCGCGAGCCACGCGGACATGGACGAGCGGAAGCAGTTCGCCGAGAAGTGGGTCGTCGACAACCCCAAGCCGGTCGCGACGCTCGACGACGTCGTCCTGCACCTCGACCACGCACGCGAGGTCGTCGGCGTCGACCACATCGGGCTGGGCGGCGACTACGACGGCGTCCAGGCGCTCCCGCAGGGCCTCGAGGACGTCTCGACCTACCCGAACCTCATCGGCGCGCTGCTCGACCGTGGCTGGTCCGAGGACGACTGCACGAAGCTCGTCGGCGCCAACGTCCTGCGCGTGCTGCGCGACGCCGACAGCTGACCTGTCGTTTTGTCGTCGAGTCCTGTGCAACTGGTCTTTGCGAACGTCCGCAAAAGACCAGTTGCAAAGACGGCGGCGTGCGGAACAGCCGCTGATATATGGGATATCGGTGGATCAGGAGCGCTGGCCGAACAACGTCACGCCGACCGGGGGCAGCCCCACGGCCGTCGCCATCAGTTCGTAGAACGCGGTGCCGTGCTCGGCGAGCTCGCCGTCGAGCGCCGTCCACGACGCGCGCAGCTCCAGGTCGTCCGTGCGAGCCGGACCGGCGATGTCGCCGAACCTCGCTGACGACGTCTGCGTCACGGTGCCGCCCAGCGCGGTGAACCGCGCACCGGACTGGTCGAGGGCCTCGGTCAGCCACGACCACCCGACCTCGGGCAGCAGCGGGTCGGAGGCGAGCTCGTGGTCCAGCTCGACGCGCACGTACGCCACGACGCGCAGGACACCGCCCCACGCCTCGTCGCCGTCCGGGTCGTGCAGCAGCACGAGTCTTCCGGTCGACAGCTCGTCCGAGGGACCCGTGACCTCAGCCGTCAGCGCGTACGCCCACGGGGCGAGCCGCTGCGGCGGGCGAACCTCGGTGAGTTCGATCTCGGGCCTGTGGCGAACCGACTTGAGCGTCCCCACCGCCCGGCGGAAGATTTCCGGCTCGGTCACGCAACTGACTGTATGCCTCGGAAACCGACCGAGTGACGGCGGCACGCCGGGACGTGGGACCATGAAAGAGATATGACTTCTTCAGTTCCCCTCCTCGTGGCCGCAAGTGGCGGCACCCCGTCGCACACCCCTGTCTGGTTCATGAGGCAGGCGGGACGGTCGTTGCCCGAGTACCGGGCGCTCCGCCAGGGCACCGCGATGCTCGACGCGTGCATGGACCCGGAGATGGTCTGCGAGATCACCATGCAGCCGGTCCGGCGGCACGGGGTCGACGGCGCGATCCTCTTCTCCGACATCGTGGTGCCCCTCAAGGCGGCCGGTGTCGACCTCGACATCGTCGCGGGTACCGGTCCCGTCGTCGCGAACCCGGTCCGCACGCTCGACGACGTGAAGGCGCTGCCCGCGCTGCACGCCGAGCAGGTGCAGCCGGTCGCCGACGCGATCAGGCTGCTGCTCAAGGAACTGCCGCGCGAAGTCGCCCTGATCGGGTTCGCGGGGGCGCCGTTCACGCTCGCCTCGTACCTCGTCGAGGGCGGCCCGAGCAAGAACCACGAGCGCACCAAGGCGCTCATGCACGGCAACCCCGAGCTGTGGCACGCGCTGCTCGCGAAGATCGCCGACGTCACGGCGGCCTTCCTGCACGCGCAGCTCGACGCGGGCGTGCAGGCGGTCCAGCTGTTCGACTCGTGGGCGGGCGCGCTGTCCGAGCGCGACTACCGGGAGTTCGTCCTGCCGCACTCCCAGCGCGTGCTGGAGACGATCAGCACCGTTCCGAGGATCCACTTCGGCGTCGGCACGGGCGAGCTGCTGCCCGCCATGCGCGAGGCCGGCGCGGACGTCGTCGGCGTCGACTGGCGCCTGCCGCTCGACGTGGCCGTGCGGCGGCTGCGCGAGGCCGCCCCGGACCTGCCGGAGCCGGTCGTGCAGGGCAACCTCGACCCGGCACTGTTCTTCGCGGGCTTCGAGGCCGTCGAACGCGAGGTGCGCCGCATCCACGCCGAGGGCAAGGCCGCCCGCGGCCACATCTTCAACCTCGGCCACGGTGTCCTGCCCGACACGGACCCGGAGATCATCACCCGCACCGTCGAACTGATCCACAGCCTGTAATGCACGCCAGAGCACCGCACGTCGCCATCGTCGGGGGAGGCATCTCCGGACTCGCCGCCGCGCACCGCCTGAGGATGCTGCTCGGCCCCGACGCCAGGATCACGGTGGTCGAGCAGTCCGACCGGCTGGGCGGCAAGCTGCGCACCACCGAGCTCGCCGGTGTGCGGTTCGACGTGGGCGCGGAGGCGTTCCTGCACCGCAAGCCCGAGGCGCAGGAGCTGATCGGCGAGGTCGGGCTGCAGGACCACGTCGTGCACCCGACGGGCGCGAAGGCGAGCGTCCACGCGGCCGGGCGCACGCACCAGCTGCCGGCGCACACGTTCATGGGCGTCCCGGCGAGCGTCGAGAGCGTGCGGCACGTGCTGTCGTCCGAGGGCGCGCTGCGCGTCGAGATGGAACCGACGCTGCCGCCGGTCTCGCTCGGCGGCGGGGACGTCGCCGTCGGCGCGCTCGTGAAGGACAGGTTCGGCCCCGAGGTCGCGGAGCGCCTGGTCGGCCCGCTGCTCGGCGGTGTCTACGCGGGCCGCGCCGACGAGCTCGGCCTGCGCGCCACGATGCCGCAGATCGCGACGCTGCTCGACAAGGGCGTCGGGTCGCTGCTCGCGGCCGCCGCGATGACGATGCCCGCGCCACAGCAGCCCCGCGCGGCCCGCCCGCCGGTGTTCGCGTCGCTGGCGAACGGCGTCTCGTCGCTCGTCGACCGGCTCGCCGAGGTCGCGAAGCCCGAGGTGCGGCTGGGCCTGCCGGTGCGGGTGCTGTCGTGGCTCGGCGACGGCTGGCGCCTCGAGATCGGCTCGGCCGCGACCCCGGAGTACCTGGAGTGCGACGGCGTCGTGCTCGCGGTCCCCGCGCCGTCCGCGCGCAAGCTGCTGCACGAGATCGCCCCGCAGGTGTCCGCCGCGTACGGCAAGGTCGAGGTGGCCTCCATGGCCGTCGTCGCGCTCGCCCTGCCGCCGGGCACCGTGCTGCCGGACCGCTCCGGTGTGCTGATCGCGGAGGGGGAGCGGTACTCCGACCGCATCACCCCGTTCACCGCCAAGGCCTTCACGTTCTCCAGCCGCAAGTGGGCGCACTACGGCGAACCCGTGATCCTGCGCGGCTCGGTCGGGCGGCACGGCGAGACGGCGCTCCTGCAACGCAGCGACGCCGACCTCGTCAAGGCCGTCCGCAACGACCTCCACGAGCTGACCGGCGTCAAGGACGCGCCGATCGACTACGTGGTCCAGCGCTGGGGCGGCGGGCTGCCGCAGTACGGCGTCGGCCACGGCGACCTGGTCGACACCATCGAGCGCGGTATCGCCGACGTGCCGGGCCTCGCCGTCGCGGGAGCCACGCTGCACGGCGTGGGCGTGCCGGCGTGCATCGCGACCGCGGACGCGGCCGCCGCCCGTGTCGCAGCACACCTGCTGGGCCGCGTTCGCCGCTGAGAGGACCGTGCCAAGATGGACGTATGGCGCGCTTGAACTACAACGAACTCAACGACACCATCCGCTACACGATGTGGTCGGTGTTCCGGGTCGAACCCGGCAAGCTTCCGGACGACCGTTCGGCGGCGGCCAGCGAGACCCAGGACTACCTGGACGCGTTGGAGGGCAAGGGCGTCGTCGTCCGCGGTGTCTACGACGTGGCCGGTCTGCGCGCCGACGCGGACTACATGATCTGGTGGCACGCCGAGGAGATCGAGCAGGTCCAGGCCGCCTACACCGGCTTCCGCCGCACGCCGCTCGGCAAGGTCTCCACGCCGGTCTGGTCGCAGGTCGCCCTGCACCGCCCCGCGGAGTTCAACCGCAGCCACATCCCCGCGTTCCTCGCGGGTGAGGAGGCGCGCAAGTACGTGTGCGTCTACCCGTTCGTGCGGTCCTACGAGTGGTACCTGCTGCCGGAGGAGGACCGCCGCAAGATGCTGGCGGACCACGGCAAGGAGGCCCGCGACTTCCCGGACGTGCGCGCGAACACCGTCGCGTCGTTCGCCCTCGGCGACTACGAGTGGCTGCTGGCGTTCGAGGCGGACGAGCTGCACCGCATCGTCGACCTCATGCGCCACCTGCGCGGCACCGAGGCCCGTCTGCACGTGCGCGAGGAGATCCCCTTCTACACGGGCACCCGCGTCTCGGCCGCCGAGCTGGTCCTGAACCTGCCGTGAGGGCGGTCCCGGCCGTCCGGAGCGGGCGGCCGGGACCCCTCCGGGTGGATCAGTTCGACCGCCAGAACTTCCAGCGGGCCTTGCGCTTCGCCGACAGCTCGCCCGCGGCGCGGCACCATTCCGCGAACGATGCGGCGTCCTCGCGCGCGCGTGACCCCGCCCGGCGGGGGTGCTCGACGGCGTAGGCGTCGAACAGCGGCCGGAACCGCTCGCCGAGCTCGTCGGCGACAGCGGGGCCGAGCATCCGCACGATGCCGCGTCGTTTCGACAGCAACGTGCGCCGTTCGACGGCGAGGCGCTGTTCGTCGAATCCCGCCGGGGCCGGTCCGTTCGCGAGCAATGCGGTCAACAGCTCGGCCTGCCGGGCGGCGAGCCTCGCGCGGGCGGCGGGGACGTCGTCCTCGTTCACGACTTCAGCCACGGTGCTTGTCCACCACGGCGCGGATCGCGGCCAGCTCCGCCTCGATCTCCGCGTCGGACGGGTAGTTGTCGTCGCGTTCCAGCAGAACGCCCGGAGGGCTGACCCGCGAGCACAGTTCGTCCAGCACCTCCAGGACTTCCGGCAGGACGGCGTGGGCGTGCGTGTCGTGGTAGATGCCGCCGTGCTGCTCGCCGCCGGCCACGTGCACGTAGGCCAGCCGTTCGAGCGGGATCTCGTCGAGGAACCGCTCCGGGTCCGTGCCGATGTTGCGGGCGTTGGCGTAGAGGTTCGCGACGTCGACGAGCAGCCAGCAGTCCGTGCGCTCCACGAGCTCGGCGAGGAACTGACCCTCGGACAGCTCGCCGTCCGGCCACTCCAGCAGCGCGGCGACGTTCTCGAGCGCGAGCGGCACCGGCAGGTTCGCCTGGGCCAGCTTGACGTTCGCGACGAGCACGTCGAGCGCGTCCCTGGTGCGCGGCACCGGCATCAGGTGGCCGGAGTCGAGCCCGCCCGCCCGCACGAAGCACACGTGGTCGCTGACCATCGGCGCTCCGACGGCCTCGGCGACGGCGCCCAGGTGCTCGACCCGGTGCAGGTCGACCTCGTCGGCACCGCCCAGTGACAGCGACACGGCGTGGGGGAGCACCGGGACTCCGCGCTCCAGCAGCAGCGTGACCGACTCCGGCAGGTGTCCGATGTGGAGGTTCTCGGCGACGACCTCGACGAAGTCCACGCCGGGCAGCCGTTCCACGGTCAGGTCGATCTCCGAGCGCCAGCCGATGCCGACACCCAGGTCCGCGATCCCCGCCATCAGTCGCCCCCTCCGCCGCCGCCACAACCGCCGCCACCGCAGCTGCTGCTGCCCGACGAACACCCACTGGTACCACAAGAACTTCTGCCGCACCCGCTCCCGCAGCTGCCGCACCTGTCGTCCTCGGCGCGCTTCCTCTTCTTGCGCGGCACCGTCCTGACGACGCTCTGCGGCAGCCCGAAGAGGTCGCCGACGTTCCGGTCGCCGACCCGGCCGCGGAAGCCGTGCAGCGCGACCGCGAGCACCCTGTCGTCCGCGGTCACGCCCTTCATCGCCGCCCTGCCCGCCCTGGTGACCGGACGAGCGCCGAACGACCACCAGGAGGCCCCGAACAGCGCCGCGGTGCCCACGAGCAGGGTCGGCTCGGTGATCGCGGCCAGGGCGAGGAACGACCCGATCACCAGGAAGATCCACCACAGCCGCATCCGGGGACGGGGGGCGCGGATCAGCTTCCGCTCGCGCAGCCCCTGCTGCAGCACCCGCATCTCCAGGCTGGTCGCGGAGGCTTGCACCACCTGACCGAACTGCACGGGTTTGGTGAGCCGGCCGAGCATGCGCGTCTCGACCACCGTGACGCCGCCGCCGCTCTGGTGCACGGGGGACACCCGGCCGTCGCGCGCGACCCGCACCACGCCGGCGTCGAGCAGCCGGGCCAGCGCGGTCTCGGCCGCCCTGCCCGGTCCCGCCGTCAGGAAGCCGATCTCCTCGGGGGACAGGACCGTCGCCCGGGAGGTCGTCGGAGTCACCATCAGTTCTCCCTCAACTGCTGGAACTGCTGCAACTGCTGCTGGAACTGGAGCTGCTGCAACTCGAACTCGAACTGCTGCTGCTCGAACAACTGCTTGCGCTGGAGCAGCTCGACGAGCCGCCGCAGCTGTGGTGGCTCCAGTCGTAGGAGCCGCAACCGCCGCCGACGTGCGAAGTGGACGAACCGGAGGACTTGACCGCGCGCTGCTTGCCCCGCCGCAATCCGGACAACGCCACCGCTTCCGCACCGCTGTGCGTCGACCTGAACGCGTATCGCACCACGATCTTGCCGTTCGCCGTGAGCCTGCCCTTGTCCCGCAACAGGAGCGCGGTCACCAGCATCATGCCCGTCAGCACGAGCACCAGGGGTTCGACCGCGAGTGCCACGAGCAACGAGGCGAACGCCATCAGGAACAGCACGACCCGCAACGCGGTTTTGCCGCCGCGGGGCCTGCCCCACGAGGAGCGCACCACCCCGCGGGCTACGAGGCTCTGGTGCAGCGCGCCCATCTCGTGGCTCGTCATCGCCACCCGCACGACCTGCTGGACCGGCCGCGGCGTCCCGTGCAGTCCCGCCAGGACGTACGCCTCCAGCGGACTGGTGGCGCCGTAGGTGTTCTGGTGGACGGCGGTCACGAGTCCCTCGCGGGAGACGCGCACGAGACCGCCGTCCACCAGCCGGGCGAGAACGGCTTCCGCCGCCCTGCCCGGTCCCCCTGCGAGAAACCCGATCTCCTCCGCGGTCCACGTGGTGCGGTGCGGTGTCGAAGGCGTGGACATCAGCACTCCCCTCACTGGTGCCTGTGCTTCTTCGACGTGAGATCCACCCCCGGGTTCCTCGCGTTACCGGAAAAGAACGAGGGAGGACGGCTCAGCTGCCCCCGCCGCAGCCACCACCGCACCCGCCGCCCCCGCCGCAGCTGCTGCCGCTCGAACACGAGGAAGAGCTGGACGAACACCCGCTGTAGCCGGTGGTCGCCGACGTGGTGGAGGAGGAGGCGAGCAGCGAGCTGCGCACCGCCAGGTCCGGGTACACGGCGAGGCCGCCGAAGAGAACCGCTCCGGCCGCTCCCGCGTAGAGGGCCTCGTCCCCGCTCGCCGCCCTGGTGCGGGCGCCGCGGGCGGCCTCCAGCACCCTGGTGCCCTTGGCGGTGCGGAGGTGCTTGCCGCGCCGCGTGAGGAGCACGATCAGCAGGACCGTCAGGACGAGCTGGACGGAGAGCCAGCCGATGTCGGCGCCGATCGCGATGCCGTTGACCCAGCGGGCGGCACCGATCGCCAGCAGGACCCACAAGGCGGCACATCCCTTGTGCAGCGCGCTCTTGGCGACGGCCGGGTGCACGAGAAGGCCCATGTCCTCGAGCCGCCGGCCGATCGCGGTGACCACGTCGTCCTGGGCGACGGCCGGGATCATCAGGGTGACCGTGCGGTTGGTGTAGCGCTGGCCGTCGGTCACCACCGCGCGGTCCACCGGGTTCACCGAGTGCGTGGTGGACGTCACCTGCACCGTGCCGCGCCGGGACGTGCGGAGCTCACCCGCGGTGAGCAGGCGCGCGAGGGACGTCTCGACCACACGCCTCGGACCGCCTGCGAGGTAGGCGAGTTCGTCCATGTCCAGGGAGCGCGCGGGCTGGTCGCCGCGACCCGCCCGCACGCGTACCCGGACGACGATCGCGACCAGCACCGCCAGTGCCAGCCCGATCCAGTACAACTGGAGGAACTCCGGTCCGGACAGCCCCCAAGCCTTCATGCGACCCACCCCCTGAACTGCCCCGAATGTGCTTCGGTGCGTCCATGGTGTGGTCCGCGCCACAGCCCCACAAGGCTTGTTGACGAAGCCTTAGGGTTGCCCGTCACCGGTCGGCGGACGTGGCGCCGTGACTAGCTCGACGAGCCGCCGTCGACTCCGCTGGAGCCTTCACCGTCGGTACCGAAGAAGTTCATGGTGCCTCCCAGGTCGGTCCGGTCCGGTCGACCGGACTCCTCCCGCAGTCTCCTATTCGGACGGAACGAGTTTCAAGGAAACCGAGTTGATGCAGTACCGCTGGTCCGTCGGGGTGGGGTAGCCCTCGCCCTCGAAGACGTGCCCGAGGTGGCTGTGGCAGGCCGCGCAGAGCACCTCCACGCGCTTCATGCCGAGGGTGCGGTCCTCGCGCAGGATGACCGAGTCACCGGCCAGCGGCGAGAAGAACGACGGCCAGCCGCAGTGCGAGTCGAACTTGGTGTCGCTGCGGAACAGTTCGGCCCCGCACGCACGGCACTCGTAGACGCCCTCGGTCTTGGTCTCGGTGTACTCGCCGGTCCACGGACGCTCGGTGCCGGCCTGGCGCAGCACCGCGAACTCGGCGGGGTTGAGCAGCGTGCGCCATTCCTCTTCGGATCGCACGACTTTGGGGGTGGTGCCGACAACAGGTTCCATGTCTCTTCGTAACGCCGACGCGCTCGTGAGACTTCCCGGCGCGACGTTTCCCGTGCGAGGTCGTAAGACCCCGTTGAGAACTCGTTCTCATCCGGGTCAGAAGATGATGGTGAGGATGTCGCCCAGCGCGAACCAGATCGTGAGCAGCACGCCCAGCAGCAGCAGGCCCACGACGATGACGGCGACGAGCCGCTGGTGCCCCGTCGTGCGGTTCGCCGAGTCGGCGAAGTCCCGCACACCGTCGAGGTAGCCCTCGACGGTGTAGCCGGGACGCTGCCGCTGCATCCGGTCCAGGTGGTCCGCGAACGCCTTCGTCTCCGGGTCGTGGGGGTCGAGGCCGATCAGTTCCTCCTGGAACTTCTCGTCCTCGTCCTTCGGATCGCCCATGAGCCCAGCTTAGTGGCTTGGTCAGCCCGCGAGCGCGAGCGACGGCTTGACGGCGCCCACGGCGCGGCCGTGCCCGAGGACCGGGACGGTGGCGAGGTCCTCGACCGCGCTCACGTCCACCCCGAGGCGCTTGAGCACCGCGATGACGACGACGGCACGGGCGCGCGACGAACCGTCCGCGATCTTCAGCGCCACGCCCTCGCCGGAAGGGAGGCCCACGGCGTAGACGCCCTCGGCGCCGTCCTTGGCGATGACTCCGGGCAGGGCGCCCATCAGGGCCGTGACGTCACGGCCGGTGCCGCCGACCCACTCCGGGTGGGCGTTCATCGCGGCGGCGACGCGGTGCTCCAGCGTGCCGGGGGCGGCGCTGGCGAGGCGGCCGAACGCGCGGGCGAGGCCGGTGAGGCTGATGGCGAAGATCGGGGCGCCGCAGCCGTCCACGCCCACCTGGGCGACGGGCTCGCCGGCCACGTCCTCGATCGTGCGGCGGGTCGCGACCTGCAGCGGGTGCGCCGGGTCGAGGTAGTCCTCCGTCGACCAGCCGTTGACGACGCAGGTGGCGAGCATGGCGGCGTGCTTGCCCGAGCAGTTCATGTACTTCGGCGCGGCGGCGAGACCCTGGGCGAGGTGCCGGGCGCGGGCCTGCTCGCCGAGGGGCAGGTCGGGCGTGCACCGGAGGGCTTCCTCGCCGAGGCCGGCCGAGGAGAGGATCTCCAGGGCGCCGGCCACGTGGAAGTCCTCTCCCGAGTGGGAGGCGCAGGCGAGCGCGAGCAGCGGGCCGTCGAGGCCGAGGCCGCCGCGCAGCATCGCGAGGGCCTGGAGCGGCTTGTTGGACGAGCGTGGGAACGTGATGTCGTCCGGCCTGCCGACGGACAGGACCGGGGCGCCGGACGCGTCGGTGGCGACGACGGTGCCGTGGTGCACCGACTCGAGGAAGTCGCCCCGCCAGACCTCTGCCACCACTTCGTGTCCCATGTCGCCCCTTTCGCCCCCGGAAACTGCCAACTGTCGACAGTTGACACGTTCGCTAGCTTAGCGGGAGGACGGCCGGTGCCGTCCAGATCGGGAGACGAAGGTGACACCCCCGCTGCACCTCAGCCTGGCCGGGCAGGCCGTGGACGTCCTGCGCGAACAGGTGCTGACGGGCGAGATCGCGCCGGGCTCGCGGGTCAACGAGGTCGAGGTCGCGCAGAAGCTCGGCATCAGCCGCGGCCCGTTGCGCGAGGCGATCCGGCACCTCGCCTCCGAGGGGTTGCTGACGCTGGTGCCCCACCGCGGCGCGTTCGTGCCCGATGCCACGCCCGAGGACGTCAAGGCCCTGTTCGAGCTGCGCACCGCCCTGGAGTGCGCGGCGGCCGAGCTGGCGGCGTCCCGGCGGACCGACGTCGACCTGGTGCGGCTGCAGGAGGTCTGTGCGGAGAGCCGCCGCAACTACCGGGCGGGGCAGCCGTTCCCGTACCGGCTCGACCTCGCGTTCCACCAGTCGCTGCTCGACGCGGCTCGCAGCCCGCGCATCGCGGAGCAGGTGCGGCTCGTGCAGCAACGCGTGGTGCTCCTGCGCAGCGCGCTGGAGGACGACCCGCCGCACCAGCACGCGTCGCTGGACGACCACGACGAGCTCGTCCGGGCCGTCGCGGACGGCGACGCGGCCAAGGCGTCCGCGGTGATGCGCCGCCACCTCTCCCGCGTGTGTGCGCAGATGCTCACGAGCCTGAACCACTAGCTTCGGGTCATGACGTTCGGCGACCGGCTCGTGCGGCACCGCAGGAACGCCGGGTTCAGCCAGGAGGAGCTCAGCGAGCGGTCCGGTGTCAGCGTCCGCGCGATCAGCGACATGGAACGCGGCCGCGCCCGGTCACCGCAGCGCCGCACGACCGAAGCCCTGCTCGACGCGCTGGACCTCGGCGAACGCGACCGCGCCGAGCTGCGCCGCCTCGCGCGGACCGGCGGGGTCGCGCTGACGAGCCCTGTCCGGTCGCTGCCGATGTACGTCGCCGACCTCGTGGGCCGTGACGCCGAGCTCGACGCCATCGCGGGCAAGCCCCACGGCCTCGTGGTGGTCCACGGCGCGGCGGGCACCGGCAAGACGAGCCTCGCGGTGAGGGCCGCGCATCTGCTGGAGGGCCGGTTTCCGGACGGACAGCTGCTCGTCGACCTCGAAGGCTCCCGGCGACCGCTCCAGCGGCTGCTGAGAGACCTCGGTGTGCCCGCCGAGCACGTGCCTGAGGACGTCAACGGCCAGACGCGGCTCTACCGGTCGTTGGTCGCGAATAAGCGTCTGCTGCTCGTGCTCGACGGTGCGCGCACGGAAGAAGAGGTCCGCACACTCGGGGCCGATCCGGGGTGCCTCACGATCGTCACGTCCCGCCACCGCCTCGCCGGCCTGGCGGGCGCCACGTGGATCCGCCTCGGCGGTCTCGCGGAACCCTTCGCCCTGGACCTGCTCGCGTCGATCGTCGGGGCGGAGCGCGTCGAGGCCGACCGCGAGGCCGCGCGGACGCTCGTCCGGCTGTGCGGGGAGTCGCCGCTCGCGTTGCGGATCGCGGGCAACCGGCTCGCCAGCCGCCCGCGCTGGCCCCTGTGCCACCTCGTCGAGCAGATCGAGGAACGCCGCCTCGCCGCGCTCACGGCGGGCGACCTCGACGTGCGCGGCGCGTTCGAGGTGTCGCTCGCGCACCTGCCGGAGACGGCGCGCCTGGTGTTCCGGCGGCTCGGGCTGCTCGTCGGCACCCACGTGACCCCGGACCTCGCCGCGGAGCTGGCCGGCGTCACCGCAGCCGAGGCCGGGCAGGCGCTGGAGGAGCTCACCGACGTCAGCCTCCTCGACCCGGACGAGCACGGCTACGCGATGCACGGCCTCGTCCGGACGTTCGCCAACGGCCTGATCGACGCCACCGACGACGACGCGCACCGCAGGATGCTCTCCTGGCTGCTGGAGTCGACCGTGGCGGCGGGAGTCCTGTTCGGACAGACGGGCGACGCCCGGCGCGTCCGCCCGCGGGGCAGGGCGTTCGCCGACGTGGCCGCGGCGAGGCGGTGGCTCGACGAGCACCGCGACCTGCTGCCGGAGATCGTCGACCGGGCGCAGGCCAGGGGCTTGCACGACGACGTGGCCCGCGCGGTGATCGCCCTGTCGCACTACGCCGCCATCGAACCGGGCCTGCTCTGGGAACGCGTCTACCGCGCTGCTCTCGCGTCCGCGCACGAGCCGTGGCAGGAGATCGTGGTCCTCGCCCAGCTGGGCTGGGTGCTGTTCGACGTGGCCGGCCGGTCGGGCCCGGCGCTGGAGGTGCTGACCCGTGCCGCGCGGCTCGCCGAGGAGTCGGGGGAGACCGGGCACCTCGGCTGGGTGTGGCTCGTCGCGTCGGCCGCCCACAGCGGGCTCGGCCAGTTCGACGAGGCGGAACGCGTGTGCCTGAAGGCGATCGCGTCGATGCGCGAGCCCGGGGACGAGCACTACGCGCGATCGGTGCTCGGCGTGCTGTGGCGGTTGATGGGCCGCCCGATCGCCGCCGTGACCGCGCACGAAGAAGTGGCGGAGGAGCAACGCGCCTATGCCCGCGGCATCTACGACCTCTCCGCCCTCGGTCGCACGCTCGGATGGCTCGGCCTCGCGCTGATGGACGCCGACAGGGCGGACGAGGCCGTTGTTGTGCTGACCGAGGCCGAGGACGTCTACCGGCGTGCGCACATGAGGTCGTGGCTTGCGCGCACGCTGCTGCATCGCGCCTTGGCCCACCGTGCCGCCGGGTGCCTGGACGCGTCGGACGACGACCTGGCCCGGGCGCTGGAGGGGTTCCGGGCGATCGGTGACGGGCTCGGCGAGATCGAGATCCTGCGCGCGCTCGCCGACAACGCCGTCTCACGGGGCGACCACGACGCGGCGCAACGGCATCTGCGCGACTCGCTCGCGGTGTGCGAGCGGTGGGACACCGACGCCACCCGCGAAATCGCCACCGAGGTGCGAGAGCACCTGTCCGCGGTGTGACGGCCTAGCGCAGGACGGTGCTCAGGAACGCGTCGGCGTCGAACCGCTCGGAGCCGGGCGGCACGAGCTCGTGGGTCGCGCCCAGGAACTTCCGCAGCGTGCCCGCTCGCACCCGGAACACCGTGACCTGCCGGTCCGAGATCAGTTCCAGCAGCAGCACGCGGCCGGTGACCGGGCGCAGCCGCACGTCGCCTTCGCCCGCCGCCGCGGCCATGCCCTCGGAGATCAGGTCCCTGCCCACGACCCAGGTGGCCACCGAGCCGCCCGCGCGGAACCTCATGGTCACCGCGAACGGGTCGTCCGCCTGGTAGACCAGCTCGGTCTCGACCGGGGCGGTGGTGCCGTCCGGCCGGACGAAGTCGAAGACGGTGCGTGATGCGACCCGCATGGGGACTCCCGAGTGTTCGTGCCTACCTGGAGGAACACGTACCGGGATCCGGAACGGTTCACCGTCGTCACCGATCGATTGGTCGGGCGGGTTTCGCGTTCGTGCCCCGAAGAGCGGTCACCGGTGCTGTGCGAAGGGGCAGAACCGGCGGACTTCTGCCGGTGCTTCTGCATGGTCTGGCGGGGTCGCGGGCGATTTGCTGGACGGCATGGTCGTCCCACCTCGTCCCGGCCTCGTCGACGCCGCCGCGCGCCGGGCGGGCGGCCTGCTCGTGGGGCGTGAGCGGGAGATCGCCGTCTTGACGAACGCGATCAGCGGTGGTGCGAGGTCGTGCGTTGTGCATGGCGCGACTGGTATGGGCAAGAGCGCGTTGCTGTCGATCGCGTCGTCGATCGCGGTGCGCAGCGGGCTGCGGCCGGTGCGCGGGCTGAGGGCGCCGGCCGGGGCCGGCAGCCGCACGGTGCTCGTGGTGGACGACGTCGAGCGGCTGTCCGGGGAGGAGACCGAGCGGCTGGCGCGGTTCCGGGGCGCGGTGCTGGTGGCGGGGGACTGCGATCCGGACGCCCTGCCGGTCGTGGACGCCGTGCGGGTGCCCGTGGGGCCGGTCGGGGCCCCTGCGGTGGCCGAGATGCTCCGGCGCCGGTGCGACGCCGAAGTCTCGCCGGAGCTGGCAGAGCTGTGCCTCGAGTTCAGCGGCGGGGCACCCGGTGTGCTGAGCGACGTCCTGGACGTCGTCGCGGACGTGTCGGTGTCCTCGTTGCGCGCCCTGCTGCCCGGGCTGAGGCTGCCGCGCCTGCTGCGGGCGGTGCGGCGGAGCTGGGAGGCGCTGGACGCCGACGCGGTGGCGGTCGCGCGGGCGCTCTCGGTGCTGGGGACCGCGTCGCTGGACGTGCTGGGCGAGGTGGCGGGGACGGGGTCGTTCCGGACGCTGGCCGCGTTCGAACGGCTCGTCGACGCCCGTCTCGCCCGCGGTGAGCCGATGCGGGTCCGGTCGCCGGCGCTGCGCCACGCGATCCGGCACGAGATGGCGCCCGAACCACGGGAACGCCTGCATCGCGCCGCGGCGGAGGTGATGCACCGGCGGAGCGACCCACCTGCCGCTGTCGCCGAGCACGTCGTGGCGTGCGCGGAACCGCTGAAGGCGTCGTGGGCCGCTCCGCTGCTGCTCGGCGCGGCGCGGCTGCACCGGGCTGCCGGACGGCCGGAGCACGCGGTCCGGTGCCTGCGCGCCGCGCTGCGGGAGCCGCTGGACGCCGGGGTCGCGGGGGAGGTCGCGGTGGCCATGGCGGAGCTGCACCTGCGCTGCGGGATCGCGCCCCTGGCCGGCGAGCTCGCCCGGCAGCGGCCCGTCGCCCGCGCGTGGGTCGACGCGGTGGTCCTCGACTGGCAGTGCGACGAGGACGTGCTGAGCCTCGGCGGGACGCCGGTCGTCCCGCCTGATCCGGAACGGGTGCTGCGTTCGCTTCCCCCGAGCGGGCCGGTGGTGCCGTCGCTCGCTCTCGCCGGGCTTGCGCTGCTGCGCACCGGCTCGGAGCACGTGCTGCTGGAACTGGCGCCGCTGGTGCGGCCGAGGCTCGTGGGGGCGGAGCAGGACTGGCTGACCGCGTGGGTGATGTGGGCGCACCGGGCTCGCGGGCACCACGCCGAGGTGGCGCGGCTCATGCGCGAGCTGGCCCGGGCGTCACCGTCACGTGGCTGCGTGGCGCTGGGAGCGGCGGCCTTCGTCGCGTCCTGTGTGGACGCTCGACGGCCGGCCGATGCCCGGGAGGTGCTGGTGCGACTGGGGTACACCGGCACGGTGCCGCCTGCGTGGACGTGCGACCTGTTGCTGCACCAGCGCGCCCGCATGCACCTCGCGCTGGGCTCGCCGCGTGCCGCCGTGGCCGACGCCGAACGGGCCGGCGCCACCGACGTGGTGGAGCAGGCGAGGGCGGCCCTGTCCCGTCCCGCACGGCCGGTGCGCCCGGCGGCGTGGGACGAGCTGACGCCGCACGAGTCGCGAATCGTCTCGCTGGCGCTGCAAGGGCGGACGAACCGGGAGATCGCCGAGCGGTTCGGCGTGACGCGGCGGGCGGTCGAGCTGCACCTGACCCGCGTCTACCGCAAGGCCGGGATCGGCAGGCGGGTGCAGCTCTCGTCCGTCTTCGGTTACGGCTAGAGCAGGCCGGAGCGCAAGGCCCACGCCACCGCGTGCACCCGGTTGCGCAGGCCGAACCGTTCCAGGAGCTGGTGCAGCGCGTACTTCACGGTCCGTTCCGAGCAGAACAGCCGTGCGGCGACCTCGGCGATCGTGGCGCCGTCGGCCAGCAGCCGCAGCAGCTGCAGGTCGCGGTCGTTCAGCACCGGGGACCGCTCCTGCACGGCTTGGCCGCCGACGAGCAGCTTGACCAGGCGTTCGGCGTTGACGTCGGCGCGCCGCAGGGGCACCGGCAGCCCGGCCTGGGCGGCGATGGACGGCGTGAGGTCGTGCACGCGGGCGGCGATCACCACGATCCGGGAGGAACCGCAGGCCCGCAGCCGTGCGGCCTGCTGCGCGCACAGCTCGTTCACCAGGGCCAGCAGCACCTGCGCGTCGGAGCGGTCCTGGACCACCCGCACCCGCGGTGAGCTGGTCAGCAGGTGCGTCACACCGGCCGCGCTGATCAGGTCTCGGGACTCCACCACCACGCGCACCGGTTCGATCCCGGAGTCCACCATTGCCAGGGCACCACTCATGACACGATCGTGCGAACCTCCGGGCTGCGCTCCGCTTCGGAAAGCCGAACCGTTCCGATGAGGACCTGCTTCCCGTCGACGAGCGTGCGGAACTCGCCGGTGGGCCAGCGTTCGACCCGCAGCAGGTCGCCCGGCAGGACGGGGGCGGTGAAGCGGGCGTGCAGCTCGGTGAAGTCGAGGCCGCGCACCGTGATCCCGAGCGTGCAGAGGCCGTGCAGGATCGGCCCGGGGAACCCGGCGCGCCGGGCGAACTCCGGGTCGGTGTGCATCGGGTTCACGTCACCGGTCTCGCGGTACAGCAACGCCTGGTTCCCGGCGGTCCGGAAGAAGCCGACCTCCGGCGGTGCGCCGGGAACGGTGAACTCGCGGGTCTCGCCGCGTTCACCGCCGAAACCGCCCTCGCCCTTGACGAAGCACGACGACCGGGTGGTCGCGAACTCCGACTCCCACCTGCTGACGACCAGGGCGCCCGAGCCCTTGTCGTAGATGTTCTCGACCGTCTTGGTGACGGTCACGGGGAGGCCGGGGCGCAGCCTCCGGTGCAGCCACAGCGACTGCTCGGCGTGCAGGACCCGGGTCATGTCGGCGCCGGTCAGGCCGAGCTGCGGGCCACCGTGCTGCAGCAGCGGGATGGCGAACGCGGGGGAGAAGCCGCCCACGGCCGCCGCGTACACCTCGGCGTCGCGGACCGACCAGGTGCGGACCTGCCGGTCGACGACGCCGAGGATGCCGTGGTCGAGCACGAGTTCAAGCTAGCCGAGCGTGCCCCGCACGCTCGCGTGGCCCTTGAGCAGGTTGCGCGCGATCGTGCGGCGCTGGATCTCGTCGGTGCCCTCGTAGATGCGCAGCAGGCGCAGCTCGCGGTACCAGCGCTCGATCGGCAGCTCGCGGGTGTAGCCCATGCCGCCGTGGATCTGCAGCACGCGGTCGACGATCTCGTTGGCCTTGATGCCGCCGTAGAGCTTCGCGATCGACTGCGCCTGCCGCGAGTCCTGCTTCTGGTCGACGAGCCACGCGGCGTGCAGCACGAGCCAGCGCAGCGCCTCGATCTCGACCGCGGAGTCGGCGATCATCCACTGGATGGCCTGGTACTCGGCGATGGGCTTGCCGAACGTGACGCGGTTGCGGGCCTGCTCGACCGCCATCTCGACGAGCCGCTCGACGCTGCCGAGCGCGCGGGCGGGCAGCAGGTAGCGGCCCTGGCCGATCCACTGCATCGCCAGGTGGAAGCCCTTGCCCTCCTCGCCGAGGATGTTCTCGTGCGGCACGCGGACGTTGTCGAACACGAGCGCCGCCGGGCCCCACTGGCCCATGGTCGGGATCGGCTCGGACTTCCAGCCCATGTCGCGGTCGACGAGGAAGCACGTGACGCCGCCGTCGGCGCCCTTCTCCTTGTCGGTCACGGCGAACACCATCACGAAGTCGGCCTCGTTGCCCTGCGTGATGAACGTCTTCTCGCCGTTGATCACCCACTCGTCGCCGTCCCGCACGGCGGACGTGCGGATGGCCTTCGCGTCACTGCCGGCGCCCGGCTCGGTGATCGCGAAGCACGAGACGCGTTCGCCGGAGATCGTCGGCAGCAGGTAGCGCTGCTTCTGCTCCTCGTTGCCGTGGAACAGGATGTTGTCCGCGTAGCCGCCGAAGCGGAACGGCACGAAGCTGCGGCCCAGCTCCGCCTCGATGAGCGCGGTCATCATCGCGCCGAGGCCCATGCCGCCGTACTCCTGCGGCGTCAGCACGCCGAAGAACCCGGCCTGCTTGGCCTTGTCCTGCAGTGCCTTGAGCTCGTCGCGGCCGAGACCCGGCTGGCCCGCGCGCTCGCGGCGCAGCACCTCGGGCTCGAGCGGGACGATCTCCTTGCGCACGAAGGTCCGCACCCAGTCGCGGATCTCCTTCTGCTCTTCGTCGAGCGTGAAGTCCATTGCTTTCCTTTCAGACGAACGCGTTCACGCCCGTGAGCGCGCGGCCGATGAGCAGTTTCTGGATCTGGCTGGTGCCCTCGTAGAGGGTGGTGACGCGGGCGTCCCGGAGGTACTTGCCCACCGGGTACTCGTCGATGTAGCCGTAGCCGCCGAAGACCTGGATGGCGTTGTTGGCGACCTTCACCGCGGCCTCGCTGGCGAACAGCTTGGCCATGGACGCCTCGGTGCCGAACGGCTGACCCCTGTCGGCGAGGTCGGCGACGCGCCAGGTCAGCAGCCTCGCGGCGTCGGTCTCCACGGCCATGTCGGCGAGGAGTTCCTGCACGAGCTGGAACCCCGCGACGGGCTTGCCGAACTGCTCGCGTTCCCCGGCGTAGCGGAGCGCGGCTTCCAGCGCACCCCTGGCGGCACCGACGCAGCCCGCCGCGACGGACATCCGGCCCTTGTCCAGGGCGCCCATCGCGAGCTTGAAGCCCTCGGTGCTGAGCAGGGCGTCGTCGGGCACCTCGACGTCGTCGAGGGTGATCTCGGCGGTGGCCTGGCCCCGCATGCCGAGCTTGCCCTTGATCTCGGTGGCGTGGAAACCCTCGGAGTCGGTGGGGACGAGGAACGCCGAGATGCCCTTCGGACCTGGTCCGCCGGTCCTCGCGAACACGAGTGCGACGTCCGCCCACGTGCCGTTGGTGATGAAGACCTTGCGGCCGGTGATGCGGTAGCCGCCGCCGGTCTTCGCGGCCTTGGTGACGAGGCTGCCCGCGTCGCTGCCGGTGCCGGGTTCGGTGAGCGCGAAGCACCCGACCTGCGAGCCCGACGTGAGGCCCGGCAGCCAGCGCTGCTTCTGCTCCTCGGTGCCGTGCCGCGCGATCGACTTCGCGACCAGCCCGAGCGAGACGGAGATGATCCCCCTGACGGCCGAGTCGCCGCGCGCCACCTCCTCGAGCACGAGGCAGTAGGCGAGGTTGTCGCCCCCGGACCCGCCGTAGCGCTCGTCGACGCCGAGCCCGAGGAACCCGACCTCGCCCAGCGCCGGCACGAGGTCCCTGTCGATGGCCTCCTCGCGGTCCCACCGCGTGGCGTGGGGGACGATGCGGTCGTCGGTGAACCGCCGGGCCAGCTCCCTGAGCTGCCGGTGTTCGTCCGAAAGCGTTAGATCCACAGGCCCTCCCGACTAACCGAACAGTGTTAGGTTAACTCACATGCCCCGGCCGAGCACCCCTCTGCTGAGTCCCGACCGCATCAGGTCGGTGGCCCTGGCCATCATCGACCGAGACGGCCTCGACGGCCTGTCCATGCGCAAGCTCGCCGCCGAGCTCGGCGTGCAGGCCGCGTCGCTCTACGGGCACGTCCGCACCAAGGACCAGCTGCTCAACGACATCGCGTCCAGCATCCTGTCCACGGTCGACGTCACGGGCTTCTCCGACGGCTGGCGGGAAGGCCTGATCAGGTGCGCGCGCTCGTACCGCGCGGCACTGTCGTCGCACCCGAACATCGTCCCGTTCCTCGCCTACGGCCCGGCGGGCCGCGCCGAGTCGCTGCAGCGCCTCGACCTCCTGCACGGCGCGCTGGTCGACGCGGGCTGGTCGCGCCGTGAGGCCACGATGATCGCCGCCGGCCTGATGTACATCGTGTTCGGCTCGGCGCTGAGCTCGTTCTCGAGCGGTTTCTCCGCCGACCCCGCCGACTACGCGGACCGCTACCCGCACCTCGACCGCGCCCACCTGCTCCCCGGCGTCGCCCGCGAGCTCGACCGCGACAGCTTCGAGCTGGCCCTCGCGGCATTCGTGCGCGGCCTCTAGGGTTTTCCCGTGGCTGCCAAGTCGAAGGCGATCGAGCTCGAAGTCGGTGACCAGCTCGTGCGGGTGTCCAACCCGGACAAGCCGTACTTCCCCGCGCGCGGCATCACCAAGGGGCAGGTGGTCGAGTACTACCGCACCGTCGCCCCGGTCCTGCTGTCCGTGCTGCGCGACCGCCCGGTCGTCCTCAAGCGCTACGTCGACGGCGTCGAGGGCGAGGCGTTCTACCAGAAGCGCGTGCCCAAGGGCGCGCCCGAGTACGTCGAGACCGTGCAGGTCCGCTTCCCCTCCGGCCGCCCCGCCGACGAGATCTGCCCGACCTCCGAGGCGGTGGTCGTCTGGGCCGCGAACCTCGGCACGTTCGACTTCCACCCGTGGCCCGTGCGCCGGCCGGACGTCGACCACCCCGACGAGCTGCGCATCGACCTCGACCCGCAACCGGGCACCGGCTTCTCCGACGCCGCCCGCGTGGCCGGGGTGCTACGCGAGGTCCTGGCCGACGCGGGTCTCACCGGCTACCCGAAGACCTCCGGCGGCCGCGGCATCCACGTGGCCGTGCGCATCCGCCCCGACTGGGACTTCGTCGACGTGCGCCACGCCGTCATCGCCCTGGCCCGCGAGGTGGAGAAGCGGGCCCCGTCCCTCGCGACCTCGGCGTGGTGGAAGGAGGAACGCGGCTCACGCGTCTTCATCGACTTCAACCAGGCCGCGCGCGACCGCACCATCGCCTCGGCCTGGTCGGTGCGCGGAACCGCCCGCGCCACCGTCTCGACGCCGGTCACGTGGGACGAGCTGTCCACTGTGGATCCCGACGACTTCGACGTGCTGACGGTGCCGAAGTACCTGCGGGAGCGCGGGGACCCGCACGCGGCGCTGGACTCCGAGGCGTTCGGGATCGAGACCCTGCTGGAGTGGTACGCGGCGGATCCGCGCGGGGAGATGCCGTATCCGCCGGACTACCCGAAGATGCCGGGCGAGCCCATGCGGGTGCAGCCTTCGCGTGCCCGCAAGCAGGAGTGACCGCGACGCCGGGTCGTTGCGCGACCGGCTCGGCCTGCGCGGTGACGCGGTGCGGCTCACCGGGGCTCGCTGCCCGTCTTCGCCGTCGGCGGCGAGCCGGTGCTGGAGCTGTTCCCGCCGCAGTTCCACGGCGAGGCGCCGGTCGAGCTCGTGGTGATGGAGGCGTTGCACGGCAAGGAACCCGATGTGCCGGACGTGGAGGTCGCCGCGCGGGTCAGTGAGGTGGTGCGGGCGCTGCACGGCGTCGAACCCCCCGCGGTGCTCGGGCCCGCGGACTGGACGGCGTTCGTGGCGCAGCGGCGGTCCGCTTGCGTTGAGCAGCAACGCAAACGTGGGCTGGGTGAGTGGTGGCTGGAGCGGATCCCGGAATTCCCCCGCGGTGTGGACCTCGGTGCCGAGCGGGCTGTTCGACTTCGAACCGGCGGTGCGCGGGGCGTTCGAGTACGAGTTCGCGGGCGTCGGCGTCTTCGTGACGAAACGCGATCGCCGGTGCTGGCAGGCGTTGGTCGAGGCGTACGGGCGCGTTCCTGACGCTCGGCGTGTGATGGCTTACGCGCTGTTGCGCGTGTACTCGAACATGCCGTGGTACATGCGTGAGATGCCTGCCGGAGGAACGTTCGACGACCTCGCCGTGCGGTGGTTCGGGGGGTGAGTGAGCCAACTGGCTGGATCGGGACGGATCGAAGTCGCGACCTCGTAGACTGGACGAAACGCGCGAGAGGAGGTCGCCGTGTCACAGCCCTATGTCGTCCGGTACGTCGGCGGTCCTCTCGACGGCCGGGTGGACTCGCTGCCGTCCACGCCGGATGTCCCGAAGCAGACGGTGACGTACGTGCACCTGCACGGCGGGCCCAAGATCGTGCACGTGTACGAGCTGTCGTACACCGTCGAGTACGGGTGCGAATACCGGCTTCGCGTTGTCGAGACCGAAGAGGCCGAAGAGGCCTGAGCGCGTCCCGCGCCGCTTGATGATCTTGGCGGCGACCCGGTGCTCAGAAATGTCAGGGGTGTAGGGCATGCTGGGGCACAGGTGTTCGAACGGTGGGGAGGCAGCGCGATGGCGAAGAAGAGCGGGCTGTCGGCGGAGGACGTCGACAGCCTGCGCTCGCAGTTGAACGAAGGCACTCAGCCGATGGTGTGGTTCACAGCGGCCGCCGTGGGCATGGAGGCGGGCAGGTCGGCGAAGCTGCTCGCGTTCACCGAGCCCGAGGAGGGCGACTTCATCCAGGTCCGGCCCACGGGGTCGAAGGACGAGATGTCGTTCTCCCCGGCCGAGTTGACGCTGGAGAAGCCCCCGCCGCGCAAGAAGCCGGCCACCCCGCCCCCTGCGCCCCCGGAGCCGCCGCGGGAGACTGAGATCATCCACCCCTACGTCCCGGAGGCGCCGGTGAAGACTGCGGCCCCCAAACCGAAGCCCGCCCCGGCGCCGGTCGAGGCGGTGGCGGCGCCGAAGCCCGCCGCGCGCAAGGCGTCCGGCAAGGGCTCCACGCCCGAGGTCACCGTGACACTGGTGACGACGGGTGAGGGCGAGTGGACCGTCGAGGTGCTGCAGGGCAGCCGCAAGGCGGTCCGCCCGACCCCGGTGCCCCCGGCCGCCGTGGCGCAGGCCGCGAAGCTGCTCACGCCCGAGGTGTCCGAGATCGTCGAGGGCGTCCTGAACGCGGCGCGTGCCCAGCAGCTGGCCCGCGTGGAGCAGTTGCGCGCCGAGTTGGAGGCGGCCCAGAAGGCCCTGGACGAGCTGGGCGCGTAGCGGTATCACTCGCTGCGACGCCCCGGTGGTTGTCCGCACGCGTTCGGGTGAGAGGGGTTCCCAGGGCCGGTGCCGGAGCGGACCGTGGTGAGCGCGGAGGTCCCGCGCAGGTCCGGCTTGGAGGACGGGGAGGCCCTGATGGGTACGTGTGGGTGCTGTTCCGGGTGCACGGGGCCCGGCTGCGGCTGCTGTTCGAGCTGCTGACACGAGATTCGGTCGGGGAGCCCTCGCGCTGTGGTCACGCGAGAGGCTCCCTGCGCCGTGTCCGCCGGTGGAGCGTCAGCGGACCTGTTGCGGGACAACGGGCCTGACCGTCACGGCGGGCAGACGGTGCCGTTCGACGGCACCTTCGCGTCGATCAGGTAGTCCTTCACGGCGGTGGTGGCACAGCCCGAGAGCGTCAGGGCGCCGTGCCCGCTGCCCTGCCACCCGATCAGCACCGCACCCGGCAACCGCTGCGCCGCGTGCTCGGTGCCCGGCGCGGGGGTGGAGACGTCGTTGGCCGTGCTCAGCACCACGATCGGCGGCGCGCTCTTCAGCGCGTCGACCTTCTCGGCCTTGGGCGGCGGGAACGGGTTGCAGTGCAGCAGCTGGCGGGCGAACACGGCGCCGAACAGCGCGTGCTTGCCCTGCCAGTCCGCGGCCAGTGCCTTCACCCGGTCCGGCGGGATGCGGGTGGAGGTGTCGTTGCAGCCGATGATCAGGCCCGCGTCGAAGCGCGGCGGGTTCTCGTCGAGGTCGTTCACCACCGGGTCGAGCAGGGCGAACAGGCCGGAGGCGTCGCCGGCGCGGGCCTTCACCACGGCGTCGGCGAGCGCGGGCCAGCGGGTTCGGTCGGCGAGGCCCAGCAGGATCGCGTTCAGCGCGGAGCCCGGGGTCAGGTCGACGTACTCGCCGCGCAGGCGTCCGTTGCGCAGCTGGGTGAGAAGTGCGGAGACGTCCTCACGGGGGTTCGCGAGAGCGCAGCCGCGCGTCTTGCAGTCGCGGGCGAACGCCTCGAACGTCGCTTCGGCCGCCACGGCACGGGACTCGAGCACGCCGACCTGGTCGAGCGTCGGGTCCGGGGCGCCGTCGAGGACGGTGCGGCCGATGCGGTTCGGGTAGCGCTGCGCGTACGTCGTGATGGCGCGCGAGCCCTCGCCGAAGCCGAGGGCGTTGAGGCGGTCGGAGCCGAGGGAGTCGCGGAGGCGTTCCAGGTCGGCGGCGGCGCGCCACGAGTCGAACGCGGTCAGCCTGCCCTCCAGGTCGAGCACGCACTCCTGCGACGCCTCACCGGCGGCCACGACGAGGTTCGACTGCTCGGTCTCGGCGGGGTCGTACTCGACGAGCTGTGCGCGCGTGGCCTGCGGAACGCACGACAGGCCGTCCGAACGGCCCGTGCCGCGGCGGTCCATGCCGATGATCGTGTACGTGCTGAGGACCTCTTTCGGCAACGCCGCCGCGAGCCGCGCGGCCTTCAGCGTGCCGGGCTCGCCGCCGGGGTCGTTCACGACGACCAGCGCGCTCTTGCCGGTGCCGACGCGCATCAGCGCGATGCCGAGCGTGCCGCGGCCGGGACGTCCCGGCGGGTCGAGCACGACGGTCATGCGCGAGCACTCGTAGGTCTGGTCGCCCTGGGGCGCGGTGGCGCCGAGGCGGTCCTTCATCTGCTCGTTGCACGCCGACCACGCCAGCGAGTCCTTTTTGAACTCGCCGAGCGGGGGCACTGGCTGCGGCCCGGCGAGCGTGCTCTGGTCGAAGGGCTGGTTCTCGTCGCCCTTCACCGCGATCACCGGCCGGGTCGACGGCCCCGCGCTGCACGCCGTCAGCACGCTCACTGCCAGTAGGGCCAAGGCAGCGCGACGCACAGATGTCCTCGCTCTCGTTCACGGTCCGGGTGGTGAGCGTCGCACGCGGAAGGTGAGAACGCGGTGAGTCGATGAGCCAGGATGGAGACCATGGCTCACGCTGACCGGCTTCCCGTCGCCCGGTTCCTGGGCGGCATCCCGCCGACGGCGCTCGTGCTGCTGGGGATCGTCAGCGTGCAGGTGGGCGCGGCCGTCGCGAAGCAGCTGTTCGCGACGGCGGGCGCGGTCGGCACGGTGACGTTGCGGCTGGTCGTCGCGGCGATCGTGCTCGTCGCGATCTGGCGGCCGTCGCCGCGGATGGACCGCCGCACGCTGACCGTCGTCCTCACCTACGGCGTGGTGCTCGCGGGGATGAACCTCTGCTTCTACTCCGCGATCGAACGCATCCCGCTCGGCGCGGCCGTCACCATCGAGTTCCTCGGACCGCTCGCGGTGGCGGTCGCCGGGTCGCGGCGCTGGCTCGACGGCCTGTGGGTGCTGCTCGCGGGCACCGGCGTGGTGCTGCTCACGCGCGTGCAGGGCGGTCTGCTGTGGACGGGAGTGCTGTTCGCACTGGCCGCGGGCGCGCTGTGGGCGGCGTACATCCTCGTGACGGCCAAGCTCGGCAGCACCACCAGCGACGGCAAGGGCCTCGCGCTCGCGATGGTCGTCGGGGCGGCGGTCGCGCTGCCGTTCGGCGTCACCTCGGCCGGCACGGCGCTGCTCGACCCGGTGGTGCTGGCGGCGGCCGCGGCTGTCGCGCTGATGTCGTCGGTGATCCCGTACTCGCTGGAGCTGGAGGCGTTGCGGCGCATGCCGCCGCGCGTGTTCGGCATCCTGATGTCGCTCGAACCGGCGGTGGCCGCGGTCGCGGGCCTGCTGCTGCTCGGCGAGCACCTCGCACCGGCGCAGTGGGTCGCCGTCTGCTGCGTCGTGATCGCGTCCGTGGGAGCGACCAGGTCCGCGAGACCCGAGGTCTAACGGGCGCGCAGCTCCCCCTTGAGCACGGAAGCGACGTCGTAGCGGGCCGGGATCTCCAGCTGGTCGTAGCGGCACGACAGCGGCTCGCGGTCCGGGCGCCACCGCGCGAACTGGCCGTTGTGCCGCAGCCGCACCGGCTGCTCGCCCTCGGTCTGGGTGTAGTGGATCTCCAGCACCCGTTCGGGGCGCAACGCCACGTACTCGGCCTGCTTGCCGCGCCACCGGTTGATCTCGCCGGGGATCCGCTGGCCGGGCCGCGGGTCCGCCCACGGGTGCTCCGGCGAGTCGGTGATCAGCGGCGCGAGCTCCGCGGCCAGCTCGCGGCGTTCGGCCGCCTTGAACGAGCCGCAGACGCCGATGTGGTGCAGCAGGTCGTTCGAGTCGTAGACGCCGAGCAGCAGCGAGCCGACGGCCGTGCCGGGCTCGGTGTCCTTGTGCCAGCGCAGCCCCGCGAGCACCACGTCGGCGGTGCGGGCGTGCTTCACCTTGATCATCGACCGCTTGCCCGGCGTGTACGGGCCGTCCGCCGGCTTGCCCATGACGCCGTCCAGCCCGGCGCCCTCGAACAGCGCGAACCACTGCCTCGCCGTCTCGGCCGACGTGGTCGCCGGGGTGACGTTGAGGCCGGGCAACGCGAGCAGCGCCTCGCGCCGCGCCACCGTCGGTGACTCCAGCAGCACCTCGGACCCGAGCGCGAGCAGGTCGAACGCGACGAACGTGGCCGGCGTCGACTCCGACAGCATCGTCACCCGCGAGGCCGCCGGGTGGATGCGCTCGGACAGCGCGTCGAAGTCCAGCTCGTCGTTCTTCGCGACCACCAGCTCGCCGTCGACGACGACCCGTTCGGGCAGCACCTCGAGCATCGAGGCGACGACCTCGGGGAAGTAGCGGTTGAGCGGCTTGCCGCTGCGCGACTGCAGGAGGACCTCGTCGCCGGAGCGGAACACCAGGCAGCGGAAACCGTCCCACTTCGGTTCGAACAGCAGGTCGGCGGTGTCCGGTATGCCGTCCACCGCGGTCGCGAGCATCGGCTGCAGCGGAGGCGTGAGCGGGAGGTCCACGCGGACATCCTGCCTCTTCAGCCGGAATCGCGCCGCCGGTATCGCAACAACAACACGTCGTCCTCGCGCAGCACCGACTCGAGCGCCAGGTCGACCGGGGGCACCACCGGGCCGTGGGCGATCCGGGACGCGTCGCCGACCGCCAGCACCGGTGCCAGGGTCAGGTTCAGCGCGTCCACGAGCCCCTCGGCCACCATCGTCCCGAACAGCCGGGGACCCCCTTCGAGGTCGATCCGGTGCAGCCCGCGCGCCGCGAGCTCGGCGACGGCCACGTTCAGGTCCACCTCCTCCTCCCCGGCGATGACCACGTCGGCGCGCAGCGGCGGCATCCGGGCGGCCTCGGTGGTGATCACGATCGGCGGCACGGACGTGTCGGTGAACAGCGGCAGGTCCGGCGTCAGCGTCCCGCGCGCCGTCACCACGGCGATCGGCAGCGGCGTGGCCCTCCGCGCGCCCCGGTAGCCCTCCGCCAGCACCGTGCCGGCGCCCACCAGCACCACGTCGGCGAGCTCGCGGCCCAGCAGGTAGATCTTCTTGTCCGCCGGCGAACCGAGCCCCGCCGAGCGCCCGTCGACCGACACCGAGCCGTCGGCGCTCGACACGAAGTTCGCGGTCACCCAGGTCCGGCCCCGCGGGTAGGCGTAGAGCGACTCCAGTGCTGTGTCGGTCATCTCAACGCCCGGTGAGGGCCACAACATCTCCACGAACCCATCCCACCACGCCGATAAGGTGCGGGCATGCGCTTGTCCGACCGGGATCCCCAGATCGGTGCCGACGAACTGGTGGAGAGCCTGGTCCCCCCACCGAGGTTCGACCACGTCAGCTTCGACAGCTACCTCCCCAACCCGGACGAGCCCAGCCAGGCCGCCGCGGTCGAGGCCGGCCGCCTGTTCGCCGCACGCGTCAGCACCCGGCGCAAGAAGTGGTCGCTCTTCGGCGGCAGGGCCGAGGACGAGGGCAAGCTCGGCCTCTACCTCGACGGCGGCTTCGGCGTCGGCAAGACCCACCTGCTCGCCTCGCTCTGGCACGCCGTGCCGGGCCCGAAGGCGTACGGCACGTTCGTCGAGCTGACGAACCTGGTCGGCGTCCTGACGTTCCCCGAGGCGGTCCGGCGCCTGAGCGGTCACAAGCTCCTCGCGATCGACGAGTTCGAGCTCGACGACCCCGGTGACACGATGCTGGTCACGCGCCTGATCAAGGAGCTGGTCGCGGCCGGGGTGCACGTCGCCGCCACGTCCAACACGCTGCCCGACAAGCTCGGCGAGGGCCGGTTCGCCGCCGCCGACTTCCTGCGCGAGATCCAGTCGATGTCGTCGAAGTTCGACGTCGTGCGCGTCGACGGCCCCGACTACCGCCACCGCGGCCTGCCCGACGCCCCGCCGCCGATGTCGGACTCCGAGCTGGTCACGAAGGCCGCGAACACGCAGGGCGCGACCCTCGACGACTTCGACGACCTGTGCGCGGCGCTCGCCCGCATCCACCCGTCGAAGTACGGCCGGCTCGTCGACGGCGTCACCGCGGTGCACCTCAAGAACGTCAAACCCGCGCCGGACCAGTCCGTCGCGCTGCGGCTCGTGGCGTTCGGCGACCGGCTCTACGACCGCGACATCCCGGTCGCGGTGTCGGGCCAGCCGCTCTCGGACCTCTTCACCGACGAGATGCTCCGGGGCGGCTACCGGAAGAAGTACCTGCGCGCTGTCAGCCGATTGGTCGCACTGTCCCGGGTTTGACTACCGCGGCGTTCGAGTATCCACTGGTTACGGGCGGGAATGATGACGTCCCGACGTCTTCCGGAGGCACCCATGCTGAGTGAAGCCGAGCGCCGCTCGCTGAAGGAGATCGAGCAGCGGTTGTTGGCGGACGAACCGAGACTGGCCCGCACCATGAACCGCCAGGTGCGGCCCTGGCTGTTCTACTCCCTCCTGCTCGTCTTCGGTGGGCTCACGGTGCTGCTGACGGTGATCGGCGCGTTCGGCGCCGCGTTCCAGTGCCTGCTGGTCACCGCGGCGGCGCTGGTGCTGCGCAGGCACCCGATCCGCCTCCGGTAGCCGGAAACTCGCTGGCGCCCGCGCGGCACGCCCCCGACCATCTGCTGCGTGGGTTATCTGGAAGCGAACGGGCTCGCGTACTCCCTGCCCGACGGCAGGGAGCTGTTCCGCGACGTGTCGTTCAAGGTGAGCGGCGGCACCGTGGTCGCGCTGGTCGGCGCGAACGGCGTCGGCAAGACGACGCTGCAGCGGATCCTGTCGGGTGAGCTCACCCCGAAGCAGGGCAGCGTGCACGTGCAGGGCGGGCTCGCGGTGATGCCGCAGTTCATCGGCTCGGTCCGCGACGACAGCCTCGTGCGCGACCTGCTGCTCGCCATCGCACCCCCGGTGTTGCGGGCCGCCGCGCGGGAGCTCGACGACTCCGAGCTCGCGCTGATGGACACCGACGACGAGGCCGCCCAGATGCGGTACGCCAACGCCCTCACCGCCTACGGCGAGGCGGGCGGCTACGACGTCGAGGTCCTCTGGGACACCGTCACCGTCGCCGCCCTGGGCCTGCCCTACGACCGGGCCCGGTTCCGCGAGGTCCGCACGCTCTCCGGTGGCGAGCAGAAACGCCTGGTCCTCGAAGCGCTGCTGCGCGGTCACGAGCAGGTCCTGCTGCTCGACGAGCCCGACAACTACCTCGACGTCCCCGGCAAGCGCTGGCTGGAGGACCGCCTCCGCGCGACCGACAAGGCTGTGCTCGTCGTCAGCCACGACCGCGAACTGCTCGCCAGTGCCGCCACGCACGTCGTCACCGTCGAGGCGCACTCCGCCTGGACGCACTCCGGCTCGTTCTCCACCTGGCACGCCGCCCGCGCGAAACGCATCGAGAAGCTCCTTGAAGAACACCGCCGTTGGAACGAGGAGCACGAGCGCCTTCGTGAGCTCGTGCGCACTCTCCAGCAACAGGCCAAGTACTCCGAGGCGATGGCGCCCAAGTACCGCGTGATGGCCGCACGTCTGCAACGGTTCGAGGAGGCCGGTCCTCCTCCGGAGATCCCCTCGGACGAGAAGGTCACCCCTCGGCTGAAGGGCGGCCGTACCGGCGTTCGCGCGATCACGTGCGAGGAGCTGGAACTGACCGGGCTGATGAAGCCGTTCTCGCAGGAGATCTTTTTCGGCGACCGGGTCGCGGTCCTCGGCTCCAACGGCTCCGGCAAGAGCCACTTCCTGCGGCTGCTCGGGGGCGACGAGGTCCGGACCACCGGCGAGTGGAGGCTCGGCGCCCGCGTCGTGCCGGGCCTCTTCGCGCAGACGCACGAGCACCCCGAGTGGCTCGGCCGCACGCTCGTGGACATCCTCTGGCACGGCGAGGGCCGCCGGCCCGGCCGCGACCGGGGCGCCGCGATGGCGGTGCTGCAGCGCTACGGCCTGCACCACGCCGGTGACCAGCGCTTCGAGAACCTCTCCGGCGGTCAGCAGGCGCGGTTCCAGATCCTGCTGCTGGAGCTGTCCGGGGCGACGTTGCTGCTGCTCGACGAGCCCACCGACAACCTCGACCTCGCGTCGGCGGAGGCGTTGCAGAACGCTCTGAACGACTTCGAGGGGACGGTGGTGGCGGTGACGCACGACCGGTGGTTCGCGAGGTCGTTCGACCGGTTCCTGCACTTCCGGGCGGACGGCCGGGTGTCCGAAGTGGACGAGCCCGTCTGGACTTAACCGTGCAACTGCGTTCGGCGTCGTTGACCCCGGAGTGAGCTTCCGACACTGTCGCTATCAACTGAGATTTACTGAAAATCTCAGACGGTAAACCTGGGGGAAGGTCCATGAAGCTCCGGTTGTCGATCCTGAGCCTGCTCGCGGTGGTGGTGAGCCTCCTCGGCTTCGCCGGTCCGGCGGCGGCGGTCACACCTATCCGTGACCAGCAGATGTGCAACGCGCGCACCGACTTCACCGCGTTCTTCCGCAACCACGACGCGAAGGACAAGTACTGCTTCAACAACTCGGGCCCGACGACCATCTTCCTCAACATCGAGAGGGTCACCTGGTTCAACGCAGGCGCGAACAGCGGCTCCTTCGAGTTCTGGGACAGTGCTGATGGCAGGACCAAGAGCTACAGCTTCGACAAGGGCAACCAGACCGGGTGCACTTACTGCACGATCTTGAGCCTGACCCTCGACCCGTGACGTGTAGGCGGGTCATCCGGAGTGGACGTGAGCGGGTTCAGGAGAGGTCCCAGCTGACGAACGCGCCGTCGTCCACCACCCCGCCCGCCTTGCGGTAGGTGGCCTGCGCCGCCGCGTCACCCGCGGCGGTGCCGGTCCACATCGCGTAACAACCCCGTTGCACCGCAAGGGCTTTCAACGCCTCGACGAGCGCCGTGCCGATGCCGCGCCGCAGAAAGGCGTCGTGCACGCCCAGTTCGTAGAGGAACATCTCGGTGCCCTTGTCCGGGTGCGTCGTCTCCACCCCGGACACGAACCCCGCCGGCTGGTCGTCCACGTAGGCGATCAGCAGGTGGCTGTGGTCCTGCGCCAGGAACCGGGTGGTCGCGTCCGGCCGCGGCGGCGCGTCGAACAGGTGCGCGGCGGCGGCCACGTCGTCGGGGGAGGCGGCGCGGCGGATCTTCATGCGGCCAGGCTAGGTCACCCGCGCGGCGGGAGCGGGAAGGCGCGTCAGCGCTGTTCGACGTGCGCGGGCAGCTTCCCGTTCCTGACGAGCCTGGTCAGCTCCTCGTGGTCGGCCTCGGTCCGGTCGGCGTAGTCGAACGCGTACCGGGCGAAGGCGTCGTCGAGGTCCTCGCCGCCGCCGTTCTGGAAGTACCCGGCGAGCAGCCGCGGGTCGAGCGAGCGCGTGTGCGCGCGGGCCAGCAGGGCTCCCGCGAACCGGCCGTAGTCGTCGAGGTCGTCGCGCTTCAGGGAGGTCGGGTCGATGCCGCCCTTGCGGTTGCGGAACTGCCGCACGATGAACGGGCGGCCCTCGATCGTCGTCCAGCCGAGCAGGATGTCGGTCTCGGCCTGGACGAGGCGCGCGCCGTGCACGATGCGCTTGCCGTCGTGCTTGGGGTGCTCGACGTCGAGGAACGGCTTCAAGGCGGACGGGCGCGCTTCCTTCGCCTGCAGGACGAGGGCCTCGGAGCCGTTGCCGTGCAACAGGACGAGGTAGTTGCGCAGGCCGACGCTGCCGGTGCCGACGACGCGGAAGGCGACGTCCGAGACGCCGTAGCGCATGATCAGGTTGCGGCGGGACTCGCGCAGGCTGTCCACGTAGGACGGCAGTGCGCCGATCACCGCGTCGGCGGTCTCGGGGGAGACGTCGGTGAAGGTCGGCGGGTTCGTGACGAAACGCCACTTCTCGCCGTCGTGCGCTGTCCACTTCGCCGCGAACCGGGCGCTGGTGTTCCTGCGGGACTTCTCGGCGGCCTTGGAGAAGTCGTTCATCAGGTCGTCGGCCTTGACCTTCGACAGCGTGGACTGGTCGCCCAGGGCGCTCCACGAGTCCATGAACGGCATGTCCGCGAGGCGCTTGATCACCGCGCGGTAGGCGCTCACGGCGTCCTCGGCGGCATCGCGGCAGCCCTTGTCCGACACGCCGCCGACGCGGCCGGCCAGCACCAGGGACGCCACGAGCCGCTTGAGGTCCCACTCCCACGGGCCGGGGAGGGTCTCGTCGAAGTCATTGATGTCCATGACGATCTGGCCCTCGGCCGTGCCGTAGAGGCCGAAGTTCGCCGCGTGCGCATCACCGCACAACTGAGCGTGCAGGCCGGTGACGCACCCGGCGGCGAGGTCGCCCGCCTGCAACCCGGCCGCGCCGCGGAAGAACGCGAAGGGGTTGGCGAGCATCCGCCCCACCCGCAGCGGGACGAGGTGCTCGAGCCTGCCCTCGTTGCTGGCGCGCACGTATTCCAGAACGGACGGGCGTGAGCCGGCCAGCGACATGGGGCGGTGCGCTTTGAAGTCCACTGAGGACCGCAACGCGCGCCCCTTGGCGTAGACCTCTTCCGGCTCGACCCACCTGCCCAGCGCGGCAGCGGCCTCAGCACGCACCCGTTCACCCATAGGAGTCATGATGCACGCGACGGACGGGCGAAGAGGCCCGTCCGTCGCAACTGTGACCTGGTCAGGCCCGCGAATCACCCCAAACCGGGACGAACGACCTCCGCGATGGCCCGGACGCCCAGGTCGATCTCGTCCCTGGTGATCACCAACGGCGGCGCGACGCGCAACGTCGACGCGTGCGTCTCCTTGCACAGCACCCCGCGGGTGGCGAGGGCCTCGGACGCGGCACGGCCGACCGGGCCGCCGGGCGCGATCTCGACGCCCGCCCACAGCCCGCGGCCGCGCACCTCGGCGATGCCGTGGCCGACGAGCTTGCCCAGTTCCGCGTGCAGGTACGCGCCGAGCGAGCGGGAACGTTCCTGGAACTCCCCGGTCGCGAGCAGCCGGACGACGCCGCGGCCCACGGCGCAGGCGAGCGGGTTGCCGCCGAACGTCGACCCGTGCTCACCGGGCTTGAGCACGCCCAGCACCGCGCGCGAGCCGACCACCGCGGACACCGGCAGGATGCCGCCGCCGAGCGCCTTGCCGAGCGTGTAGAGGTCGGCGCGCACGCCCTCGTGGTCGAGCGCGAACAGCTCGCCGGTGCGCCCGAGGCCCGACTGGATCTCGTCGGCGATCATCAGCACGTTGTTCTCGTCGCACAGGCGCCGGATCCCGGCGAGGTAGCCGGCGGGCGGGACGACGACGCCGGCCTCGCCCTGGATCGGTTCGAGCAGCACGGCGGCGGTGCGCGGGGTGATCGCGGACTCGACCTCGTCCAGCGCCCCGTACTTCACGACCTTGAAGCCGGGCGTGAACGGGCCGAAGTCGTTGCGCGCGGTCTCGTCGGTCGAGAACGAGACGATCGTCGTGGTGCGGCCGTGGAAGTTCGACCCGGCGACGATGATCTCGGCGGTGCCCTCCGGCACGCCCTTGACCCGGTAGGCCCACTTGCGCGCGACCTTGATCGCGGACTCGACCGCCTCGGCGCCGGAGTTCATCGCGAGCACCATCTCGGTGCCGGTCAGGGCGGCCAGCTCGCGGCAGAACAGGCCGAACTGGTCGTGGTGGAACGCGCGGCTGGTCAGCGTGACGCGGCCGAGCTGTTCGACGGCCGCGTTCACCAGGGCGGGGTGGCGGTGCCCGAAGTTGAGCGACGAGTAGCCCGACAGGAAGTCCAGGTAGCGGCGGCCCTCGACGTCGGTGACCCACGCCCCCTCGCCGTGCGAGATGACCACCGGCAGCGGGTGGTAGTTGTGGGTGCTCCACTCTTCGTCGAGAGCGACGTAATCAGCGCTGGCCAGGTTCATGGTTCCCGCGGTGTGGTGGTGGGCGGTGGCGGTCATCCTCCAAGGCTAGGGGCCGGAACAGGCGATTTCAGCCGTCAAGCATTGCGCATGGCCTCAGTTCGTTGCGTAGATTCGTCAACGAGCGGAGATGTCTTGCACAGCAGGCGGACGCCGCGGTGAATAGCTACGGTCGGATGATGGTGAAGAAGTCGGTTCGTGACGCCCTGCGACTCGATCGGGTGGACCTCTCCACCCTCGACCCGGCCGGCCGCCCGATCGGCCCCAGGACCAAGAAGGAGGCGGCGGACGACCTCGCCGTCACGGGGGACGAGCTGGAGGCCCTGCAGGAGGCGCTCTACGCGGAGGACTCGCGCGCGGTGCTGCTCGTGCTGCAGGGCATGGACACCTCCGGCAAGGGCGGCGTGGTCAGGCACGTCATGGGCCTGGTCAACCCGCAGGGCGTGCGCATCGCGTCGTTCAAGAAGCCGACCGCCGCCGAGCTGCGGCACCACTACCTCTGGCGCATCCGCAAGGTCCTGCCCGACAAGGGCCACATCGGCGCGTTCGACCGCTCCCACTACGAGGACGTCCTCGTGCCGAAGGTCGAACGTCTGATCAACGCCGCCGAGCTGCGCAACCGCTACAAGGAGATCAACGCGTTCGAACAGGAGCTCGCGGACTCCGGCATCACCCTGGTCAAGTGCTTCCTGCACATCTCGCCGGAGGTGCAGAAGGAACGGCTGCTCGCCCGCCTCGACGACCCGAAGAAGAACTGGAAGTACAACCCGGCCGACATCGACGTGCGGTCGAAGTGGTCGAAGTACCAGGACGCCTACACGCAGGCGTTGCGGAACTGCCGGGACACGCCCTGGTACGCCGTCCCGTCGGACCGCAAGTGGTACCGGAACTGGGCGATCAGCCGGCTGCTGCTGGAGACGATGCGCGAGATGAACCCGGTGTTCCCGCAGCCCGCCTTCGACCTGGAGGCCGAGAAGGCGCGCCTGGTGAACGACGACCCGCTGCGCTAGCCGCTGTTGCGCTGGGCGCAATCTTGATCGTTCCTATTGCCTGGCCGCGACCGTCTGGGCCAGTGTGGAGCCACCGCCGCCGAAGAGATCGACCGGAGGTGCGGACGTGGGTGTGGACCGGCGACGTTTTCTCGGAGCCATGGGCGTAGGAGCTGGACTGCTGATGACCGGAGGAACCGCCGAGGCGGCTGCCGCCACGCGGAGAGTCTTTCTCGGTGCCTACACGACGTGGAGCGGGGGCGCCGAGGGCATCGGCGTCGGCACCTACGACACCTCGAACGGCCAGCTGAGGACTACCGGTGTGATCCGCGGTGTGGTCAACCCGTCGTTCGTCGTCGAGTCGCGCGACGGCAGGTTCCTCTACGCCGTCAACGAGACCAGCCGGGGTGAGGTCACCGCGATCGACGCGGCCACGCTGGAGGTCGTCGGCAAGCAGCCGACCGGCGGCGCCGACCCGTGCCACCTGACGGTCGACCCGTCCGGGAAGTTCCTGGTCACGGCCGACTACTCGTCCGGCTCGCTGAGCGTTTTCCCCGTCGGCGCGGACGGTGGTCTCGGCGCGCGGACGCAGAAGGTGCAGCACCAGGGCTCCGGGCCGAACAAAGAACGCCAGGAGGGCCCCCACGCGCACCACATCGTGTTCGACGTGGCGGGCAGGTACGCGGCCGCCGTCGACCTCGGCGCCGACTCGGTGTTCGTCTACTCGCTGGCCGGCGGGAAGCTGACCCGGGTCTCGCAGGCCAGGGTCAAGCCGGGTGCCGGGCCGAGGCACATCGCGTTCCACCCGGACGGCAAGACCGCGTACGTGGCGAACGAGCTGGACTCGACCATCGTGACCTGCTCCTACGCGAACGGGACGCTCACGCCGGGCCAGGTGCTGCCCACCGTGCCGGCCGGCAGCCCGACGAACTACCCGGCCGAGGTCCTGGTGTCGGCGGACGGCAAGCACGTCTACCTGTCGAACCGGGGACACGACAGCATCGCGCACTTCGCGGTCTGCGGGTCCGGGCTGACCCTGGTCGGCCACACGCCGGTCGGCGGCAAGTACCCGCGGCACATCACGTTCGACCCGACCGGGTCGTTCCTCTTCGCCGCCAACCAGAACTCGAACAACGTCACGTCGTTCGCGGTGGACCGGGCGACCGGGAAGCTGACCCCGTCCGGGACGCCGCTGCAGACCCCCATCCCGGTCTGCGTGCTGCCCGCACGACAGGGCTGACGCCCTGCTGACCGACCGTCCACAGTGGTGCTCCGCCCGGCGTGCCGACGACGTGCGCGCCGGGCGGACCACGGCGGGTGCCCGTCGCCACCGCCGGCCAACGGCGTATCGGGCTCGGCTTCGAGGCGCATTCGTGTGATCATGCGCGGGTGAGTTCTCTGAGGGAGGTCACGGCCACCCGGTACGTGACGCCGTTCCGCGAGGGCGGGTCGATGCCGGGTCTGGTCGAGGCCGACGACCTGGGCATGTACGTGGTGAAGTTCCGCGGCGCGGGACAGGGCGTGAAGGTCCTGGTCGCCGAGGTCGTCGTCGGCGAGCTGGCGCGACGGCTGGGCTTCCGCATACCGGAGATCGTCCTGGTGCACCTCGACCCGGAGCTGGCGCGCGCGGAACCCGACCAGGAGGTCCAGGAGCTGCTGCGGGCCAGCGGCGGGCTCAACCTCGGACTCGACTACCTGCCCGGCTCGTTCGACTTCAACCCGGTCGTGCGCGACCCCGGCGCCGGGCTCGCGACGAAGCTGCTGTGGTTCGACGCACTGGTGCTCAACGTCGACCGCAGCTGGCGCAACCCGAACATGCTGCTGTGGCACCGCGAGCCGTGGCTCATCGACCACGGCGCCGCGCTGTACTTCCACTACTCGTGGAGCGAGGACCGCCCGGCCACCAGGGACTACCGCTACGACGCCTCCGACCACGCGATGCTGCCGAGCGCCGCCGCACTGTCCGAAGTGGACTCGGAGATGGCGGGGCGGATCACGCCGGCGCTGCTCGACGAGGTGCTCGCGCTCGTCCCCGACTCCTGGCTCGAAGGCGACCCGGCCGAACTCCGCGGCCGCTACAAGGACTTCTTCACCTACCGCCTCGCGCACCGCGGCTGGGTCGACTCGCTGGAGGCCGCGCGTGCCGCACGTGTTTGAGTACGCGCTGCTGCGGGCCGTCCCGCGGCAGGAGCGCGGCGAGTTCATGAACGTCGGCGTCATCGTCTACTGCGCGCCGCTGGACTTCCTGTGCGCGAAGACCCATGTGGACGGAGACCGGTTGCGCGCGCTCGACCCGCACCTCGACGTGGAGACGCTCGAAAGCAGCCTCGCGCACCTCACCCGCTCGTGCGACGGCAGCCCCGACGCCGGTCCGGTCAGCAGGACCACGGTGGGGCAGCGGTTCCGGTGGCTGACGGCGCCGCGCAGCACCATCGTCCAGACGTCACCGGCTCACACCGGGTGGACCGACGACCCGTCCGCCGAGGTCACCCGCCTTTTCGAGACGTTGGTGCTGCCACCCCGGTAGGTTTCCTCGCAACCTGACGGGACGAACGGCGTCCCTAGTTGCAAAGCGGAACTGAAGCGATCGGGGTTGGCGACACATGAGCGCTGGGTATCACCACGGCTACCAGCAGCCGCGGCGGCCCATGCCGCCGCAGCGGCCGATGAGGAAGAAGAGGCGTCCCGGACGCGTCATCCTGGTGCTGCTGCTCGTCCTGGTGCTGGGCACGGTCGGGTTCGCGTTCTACGTGGACTCGACGCTGACCCGGATCAACGCGCTGCCGGACTACGAGGGCCGCCCCGCCGAGACGCCGGGCACCACGTGGCTGCTCGTCGGGTCGGACGCGCGGGAAGGCCTGACGCAGGAGCAGAAGGACGCGCTCGCCACCGGTGACGCCGCGGGCCGGCGCACCGACACCATCATGATGCTGCACCTGCCCGACAACAGCGCCGCCAAGCCGGTGCTGCTGTCGATCCCGCGCGACTCCTACGTCCCGATCCCGCAGAACGGCCGCAACAAGGTCAACGCGGCGTACGCGTTCGGTGGGCCGCAGATGCTCGTGCAGACCGTCGAGGGCGCGACCGGCGTGCGGATCGACCACTACATGGAGATCGGCTTCGGCGGGTTCTCCGACATGGTCGACGCGGTCGGCGGTGTCGACCTCTGCCTCGACCAGCCGATCAAGGACCCGCTCGCCGGCATCGACCTGCCCGCGGGCTGCCAGGAGCTCGACGGGCCGCAGGCGCTCGGCTTCGTCCGGACGCGCGCGTTCGCGACCGCCGACCTGCAGCGCGTGCAGAACCAGCGGCAGTTCCTGTCCGCGTTGTTCACCAAGGTCAAGAGCCCGGCCACGCTGGCGAACCCGTTCCGCGTCATCCCTTTGATGAACGCGGCCTCGGGTGCGGTGTCGGTCAACGAGGACGACCACGTGTGGCACCTCGCGAGCGTCGCGCTCAACATGGGCGACGCCACCAGCGGAACGGTGCCGGTCGGTTCCACGCCGACGGTGCCCGGTGCGGGCTCGGTCGTGCAGTGGAACAAGGAGAAGGCCTCGCAGCTCTTCGACCTGATCAGCAAGGACGAGCCGGTGCCCGCCGAGCTGATCGCCCCTCCGAAGTAGCTACTGCCCGTCGGGCTCGGTTGTGGGCTCCGAGCCGGTCAAACCGGCCTCCTGCGCGATGCTTTCGAACTCGCGCAGGAGGTCGTCGTAAATAGGCGTGGTCGACATGGGTACAGCCCCCTCGTGCGGATCTTCCCCCGTTCAGGTGACGGGAGCTTACGCCCCTGTACCCACCTTCCCGGCAGATATGCCTTCTAAACGCTAAATGGTGGCTAAAGCCACCTGGTGACCAGGCGTTGTGTGGGTCGACCACATGTCGATGACGCCGTGTGACGCCTACCGTTTCCGGTCATGTCGAGTGTCACGGGTCACAGCGCGCTGGTCACCGGAGCCGCGAGCGGCATCGGTCTGGCCTGCGCCCGCGCACTGGCCGCCGAAGGTGCCGAGGTCCACCTGGCCGACCGCGACCCCGGGGTCCTCGCCGTCGCCGAGGAGCTCGGCGGTGTCGGGCACGTGCTCGACCTGACCGGTCCGGTCGACGCGCTGCCCCGCGAGGTCGACATCCTCGTCAACAACGCCGGCGTGCAGCACGTCGCCCCCATCCAGGAGTTCCCCGCCGAGCGCTTCTCGGCGATGGTCGAGCTCATGCTCGGGGCGGCGTTCCGGCTCACCCGGCACGTGCTGCCGCACATGTACGACCGCGGCTGGGGCCGGCTGGTCCACATCTCCAGCGTGCACGGGATGCGCGCGTCCGCCTTCAAGTCCGCCTACGTCGCCGCGAAGCACGGCCTGGAGGGGTTCTCCAAGGTCGCCGCGCTCGAGGGCGCGCCGCACGGCGTCACGTCGAACTGCGTGCAGCCCGGCTACGTGCGGACCCCGTTGGTGGAGAAGCAGATCGCGGACCAGGCGAAGGTGCACGACATCGCCGCCGAGGACGTGACCTCCCGGATCTTCCTGCAGCGCAGCGCGGTCAAGCGGCTGATCGAGCCCTCCGAGGTGGCGTCGGCCGTGCTGTGGTTGTGCGACAACAGTTTTGTCACCGGTACGTCGTTGGCCGTCGACGGCGGCTGGTCAGCTCAATGAGGAGTTGTCGATGATCAAAAAAGTGGTGGGTGCCTCGCTCATCGGGACAACTGTCGAGTGGTACGACTTCTTCCTCTACGGGTCGGCCGCCGCTCTGGTGTTCAACAAGTTGTTCTTCCCGACCGCGGACCCGCTGACCGGCACGCTGCTCGCGTTCACCACGTACGCGATCGGCTTCCTGGCGCGCCCGCTCGGTGGCCTCGTCTTCGGCCACTACGGGGATCGCCTGGGGCGCAAGAAGCTGCTCGTGCTGTCGCTGCTGCTGATGGGTGGCGCGACGATGCTGATGGGCGTGCTGCCGACGTACGCGTCGGTGGGTGTCCTGGCGCCGTTGCTGCTGACGTTGCTGCGGCTGGTGCAGGGCTTCGCGCTCGGTGGCGAGTGGGGCGGGGCCGTGCTGATCGTGTCGGAGCACGGTGACTCGAAGCGGCGCGGGTTCTGGGCGTCGTGGCCGCAGGCGGGCGCGCCGGGCGGCAACCTGCTGGCGACCGGTGTGCTGGCGGTGCTGGCGGCGGTGCAGTCCGACGAGCAGTTCCTCGCGTGGGGCTGGCGGATCCCGTTCCTGCTCTCGGGTCTGCTGGTCGTGATCGGCCTGTGGATCCGCCTGCAGGTGGCCGAGTCCCCGGTCTTCCTGGCCGCGCAGGAGAGGGCGGCCAAGGAGCCCAGGCAGGAGAAGGCGCCGGTTCTCGAACTGCTCAAGCACAACTGGCGCGAGGTGCTGGTCGCGATGGGCGCCCGGCTCGCCGAGAACGTGTCGTACTACGTGATCACGGCGTTCATCCTGGTGTACGTGACGACCGGGCTCGGGTTGTCGAAGTCGGTGGGTCTCAACGCGGTGCTGATCGGCTCGGCGGTGCACCTGGTGACGATCCCGCTGTGGGGCCACCTGTCCGACCGGTTCGGGCGGAGGTCGATCTACCTCGTCGGCGCGGTGGGCATGGCCGTGTGGGTGTTCGCGTTCTTCGCGATGCTCGACACCAGGAACCCCGGGTTGATCATCCTGGCGACGACGGTCGGTCTCGTGCTGCACGGCGCGATGTACGGGCCGCAGGCGGCGTTCTTCTCGGAGCTGTTCGGCACGCGGGTGCGCTACTCGGGCGCGTCGATCGGCTACCAGCTCGCGTCCATCGCGGCCGGCGCGCTGGCCCCGCTGATCGCGACCGCGCTGCTGAAGGCGTACGGGTCGTCGTTCCCCATCTCGATCTACGTGGTGGCGATGTGCGTGCTGACCGTCGTCGCGGTGCTGGCCGCCCGTGAGACCCGTGGTGCGGATCTGGAGGAACGTGACAGGGTTGGGGTGTGACACGGCGGCGTGAGGCCGAACTGGCGGCGTTGTTCGAGACCGCGTCCGAGCTCGCCGGCATGCGAGACCCGGACGCGGTGCTCCGCTCGATCGTGCGCAGGGCCCGGACGCTGCTCGGGACGGACGTCTCGTACCTGTCGATGAACGACCCGGCCGGCACCTACATGCGGGTGACGGACGGGTCGTTCTCGCCGTTGTTCCAGAAGGTGAGGCTCGGGCTCGGCGAGGGCCTGGGCGGGCTCGTCGCGCAGACGGCCCGGCCGTACGCGAGCTCCGACTACTTCGCCGACGCCCGCTTCAACCACACCCGGGCGATCGACTCGGCGGTGCGCGACGAGGGCCTCACGGCGATCCTGGGCGTGCCGCTCAAGCTCGACTCGAAGGTCATCGGCGTGCTGTACGCGGCGGACCGGACGCCGCGCGAGTTCCCGCCGGAGGAAGTGGCGCTGCTGCAGTCGCTGGCCGACCACGCGGCGATCGCGATCGACACAGCGTCGTTGTTCGCCACGATCCAGTCGCACAACGAAGCCATGAAACGCGCCGAGGAAGCCCACGACCGCCTCACGGACCTGGTGCTGCGCGGTGGTTCCTCGGCGGAGGTGGCGGCGGCCGTGGGGGAGCTGCTCGGCGGGCCGGTCGAGGTGCTGGAGACGGTGCCCACGCCCGCGGTGCGCGCCAACGGGCGGGCCGTGCTGCTCGGCGACGTGTGGGTGTGCGCGGTGCTGGCGGGCTCGGAGCTGCTCGGCGGGATCGCGCTCTCGCACCGCCCGGACCTCCCGGACGCCGACCGGCGGGTGTTCGAGCGGTCGGCGGCGGTGACCGCGTTGCTGTTGCTGCTGCGGCGCACCGTGGCCGAGGCGGAGAACAAGGTCCGCGGTGAGCTGATCACCGACATCCTCGACGGCCGGGACGCCACCGGGCTGCTCGCGCGGGGGCGCCGGGTCGGCGTCGAGCTGAGCGACCCGCACGTGGTGCTGGTGGCGGACGGGAACCTGTCCGGCGCGACGCACTACGCGTCGGTCCACAGAGGACTGGCGGGCTCGCGCGGCCGGGACGTCGTGCTGGCGCTGCCCTCGACGTCCACGGACGTCGCCCGTGACGTGGCCAAGGCGCTGGACGCGACGGTCGGCGCGTGCGGACCGGTCGCGGGACCCCGGGCGATCGCGGCGGCCTACGAGGAGGCGCGGCGGTGCCTGAAGGCGTTGCGGCAGCTGGGCCGGGAGAAGGACGCCGCGACAATGGCCGACCTCGGGTTCGTCGGCGTCCTGCTGGGTGACCGCGCGGACGTGTCCGGGTACGTGCGGTCGGTGCTCGGCCCCGTGCTCGACTACGACTCCGAACGCGGCACGGAGCTGGTGCACACGCTGGAGGTCTACTTCCGCTGCGGCGCGAACCTCAGCCGCGCCAAGGCCGAGCTGCACGTCCACGTCAACACGGTCACGCAACGGCTCGACCGCGTCACATCGCTGCTCGGCGACTGGCAGTCGCCGGACCGCGTGCTGGAGGTGCAGCTCGCCCTGCGGTTGCTCCGGCTCCAGGGCTGACGCGGGCGCGGCGGAGCGGCCGGACCCACGTCGTGCGCCGGCGTGGACCCGAGGTCCTTCAGCCCGTCCCGGCTGTCAGGCTCCTCTGATCAGGTCTGCGGCGCGTTCCCCGATCATGAGCACCGTGACCATCGGGTTCACGGTGGGCATGGTGGGGAAGACGGACGCGTCGACGACCCGCAGGCCCTCCAGGCCGATGACCTTGAGGTCACCGTCCACAACGGACCCGATCGCGCACGTCCCGGCCGGGTGGTACACGGTGTGGGCCGCGCGCCGGGCGTACTCGGACAGCTCCTCGTCGCTCGTGACGTCCGCACCGGGCGCGATCTCCCGCGCGAGCCACGACTTCAGCGGCTCCCGCGCGGCGATCTCGCGGGCGATCTTGAAGCCGTCGACCAGCGTCTGCTCGTCGTAGCCGTCGGGGTGGGTGAAGTACCCGAAGTCGAGAGCGGGCTTCTCGTCGGGGTCGCTGGACTTCAGCCACAGCTTGCCCTTGCTGTGCGGCCGCGGGACGTTCGGCGTCATGCAGACCCCGTGCTCCACCTCCGGGTAGCCGAGGCGTTCGGTGTTGGTGGTGAACGGGATCTGGTAGAAGTGGAACATCAGGTCCGGCCGCGGGTCGGAGGGGTCACGCCGCAGGAACAGGCCCGCGTCGGAGTCCATCACCGAGTTCTCCGGCAACGGCTTCGTGGTCTCCCAGACGATGACGGACTCCGGGTGGTCGAGCAGGTTCTCGCCGACACCGGGCAGGTCGTGCTTCGGCTCGATGCCGATGGCGCTGAGGTGCTCCGCGTCGCCGACGCCCGAGAGCATCATCAGCCTCGGGGTGTCGATGGCGCCCGCGCAGAGCAGGACCTCCCTGTTCGCCTCGATGTAGCCCCGGTCGGTGTGCACGCCGATCGCGCGCGTGCCGTCGAACTCGATCTTGCCCGCCCAGGTGTTCAGCAGCAGCGTCAGGTTGCCGCGGCTGTCGAGGATCTCGTGCAGGTACGCGGTGGACGCCGACGACCGCCGGTTGTTCTCCTCCGGGTGGTAGGCGACCGAGAAGAAGCCGACGCCGTCCTCGAAGGGCTTCGCGTTGAAGTCGTCGATCTCCGGGACGCCGGTGGCCTGCCGCGCCGCGGCGACGAAGTCCTCGGCAACGGGGTTCCGGTCCTTCTCGGCGACCGGGATGATGTTGAGCTGGACCTTGTCGTAGTACGGGCCGATCGCGTCCCACGTCCAGCCGTGGCCCCACTCGTCGAAGTCCTGGGGTAACGGGGTGAAGCAGATCAGCGTGTTGTGGCTGGAACACCCGCCGAGCACCTTCGCGCGGCTGTGCCGGATGTGGGAGTTGCCGCGCGGCTGCTCGACCGTCGGGTAGTCGTAGTCGTACTCGGTCCCGAGCAGGTTGATCCAGTTGCGCAGGTCGAGGATCTTCTCGTCGCCGACGTCGGAGGGCCCGCCCTCGATGACGGCGACCGTGACGTCCGGGTCCTCGGTGAGCCTCGCCGCGAGCACGCAGCCCGCCGTGCCGCCGCCCACGATCACGTAGTCGTAAGCGGTCACTTCGAGTCCCTTCGCGCGAACCAGTTCTGGGCCTGCGGCTTGAGGTTCTGGTACACGTGCTTGGGCTCGGTGTACTCGTGCAGACCGGCGATGCCGAGCTCGCGGCCGACACCGGAGCGCTTGAAGCCGCCCCACTCGGCCTGCGGCAGGTACGGGCCGAACTCGTTGATCCAGACCGTGCCGTGGCGGAGCTTCTTCGCGACGCGCTGCGCCTTGTCGAGGTCCTGGCTCCAGACGCCGCCCGCGAGGCCGTACTCGGTGTCGTTGCCGAGACCGATCGCCTCCTGCTCGGTCTCGAACCGTTCGGCGGTGATGATCGGGCCGAACGTCTCGTCCCGGACGAGCTTCATGTCGCTCGTGCAGTCCGCGTAGACCGTGGGGCGGAAGAAGAACCCGTTCTGCAGCTCGGGTTCGCCGGGCCGCTTGCCACCGGCCTTGAGGGTCGCGCCCTCCTGCCTCGCGACCTCGACGTAGCTCTCGACCTTCGCGCGGTGCTCCTCGGAGACCAGCGGGCCGGACTCGGTGTCGGGGTCGACGCCGTTGCCCAGCTTGACGAGGTCGGCTCGACGCGCGACCTCGTCCACGAAGTCGTCGTAGACGCTGCTGTGCACGAGGAGCCTCGTGCCCGACGAACAGACCTGGCCCGCGTGGAAGAACGCCGCCGTGAGCGCGTAGTCGACGGCGGTGTCGAGGTCGGCGTCCGCGAAGACGATGTTCGGGTTCTTGCCGCCGAGCTCGAGCGCGACCTTCTTCACGGTCTTCGCGGCCGAGGCCATGATCCGCCTGCCGGTCGCGAGGCTGCCGGTGAACGAGACCAGGTCGACGTCGGGGTGCTCGCTCAGCGGCGCCCCGACCTCCGGCCCGGTGCCGAGGACGAGGTTCGCGACCCCGTCGGGCACCCCGGCCTCGGCCAGCAGCTCGAACAGCTTGATCGTCGTGAGCGGCGTGATCTCGCTGGGCTTGGCCACCAGCGTGTTGCCCGCGAGCAGGGCCGGCGCGATCTTCCACGAGATCTGCAGCAGCGGGTAGTTCCAGGGCGCGATCAGGCCGCAGACGCCGACGGGTTCGTAGTCGACGCGGCTGAGGACGTCGTCGGGGGCGCCCTGCACGATCTTCGGGTGCAGCAGCCCGGCGAGGTTGCCGTAGTAGCGGAACACGGAGACGACGTCGTCCACGTCGATGCGGCTTTCGACCAGCGTCTTGCCGGTGTCGAGCGTCTCGGTGAGGGCGATGTCCTCCTTGTCGCGCTCCAGCAGGTCCGCCACGTGGTTCAGCACCGCCGCGCGGTGCTCGGGGCTCGAGTGGGCCCAGTCGCCGTGGTCGAAGGCGTTCCTGGCCTTCGCGATCGCCTGGATCGCCTGGTCGCGGGTGTGGTCCTCGACCTCGGTGAGAACACTGCGGTCGAAGGGGTTGATGATCTGCCGCACCGGCGACACGGGGCCTCCCTGTTCGTCCGTCCGCGAAGGACATGGGGGTGTTGCCGATCGCCGGTGGCGGTAAACCGTGACGACCGTCTCCTACTTCAGGTTCCTGCGCAGCCTCGTGAAGAGGCGCGCGTTGCTCATCGCCACGATGCCGACGACGTCCTCCGGGTTGCCGGCGTCCCGATACGTCGCGACGAACTTCCTGTCCTGCACGGACCCGTCTTCGACGCGGACGTCCCGCGTCGCTCGCCCGATGAACTGGATGCGCACCCCGTACTGGTCGGACCAGACGTAGCCACCATTGGTGTGCGTGGCCACCGTCTCGCCCGCGAGCAGGTTGCGGGTGGCCACCTGGGCCTGTTCGGTCGCGGACGTCCAGTGCTCGGCGCGGTGTCCCGCGCAGTTCGCGACGTCGCCGACCGCGACGACGTTCCTGACGTTCGTCACGCCACCCGCGTCGCACAGCACGCCGTTGCCGAGGGCGACCGGTCCGCCGGCGAGCCAGTCCGTGGCCGGGCGCGTGCCGATGCCCGCGACGACGACGTCGGCGTCGACTCGACGCCCGTCGGCGAGGTTGATCCCACCGTCGACGTTGACCGAATCAACGTTGACTCCCGTGATCAACGTTGATCCGTGGTCGCCGTGCAGCTGTCCACACGCGGCACCCATCTCGGCGCCGAGCACCCGCGTGAGCGGCGCGGGCAACGCCTCGACGACGGTGACGTCCTTGCCGAGCGCCCGTGCGCTGGAGGCGATCTCGGCGCCGATGAACCCGGCGCCGATGACACCGATGTGCTGCGCGCCGCCGAACGCGTCGCGCAGCCTGATGGCGTCGTCGAGGGTGCGCAGGACGTGCGTGTTGGGGACGGTCCGCGGCAGGCCGCCGGTCGCGATGACGATGCCGTCGGCGGAGACCGTCGAGTCGTCGCTGAGCGCGATCTCCCGCGTCGACAGCAACCCGGTCGCCCGCACGCCCAGGCGCCACTCGGCGTCGAGCGCGTCGAGGTCCTCCTGGTCGGCGAGCGGCACCGCCTCCACCTTGCCGAGGAGGAAGTCCTTCGAGAGGGGAGGCCGGTCATAGGGGAGATGGACCTCGTCGCCGATGACGACGATCCGTCCGTCGAACCCCTGCTGGCGCAGCGCCTGCGCCGACCTCAGGCCGGCCAGTGATGCGCCGATGATCGCGATTGTCCTCACGCCACGTCCTCGTTCACCTCGACTCCGACATAGACCTCTCCATCTATAACCGAGACGGGGTAGGTCTTCACCGGTCTTTTGGCGGGTGGACACGTCGGCTCGCCCGTGCGGAGGTCGAAGCTCGCGGCGTGCAGCGGGCACTCGACGAAGCACCCCTCCAGCCACCCCTCGCTGAGCGAGGCGTCCTGGTGGGTGCAGGTGTCGTCGATGGCGTACAGGTCGCCGCCCGCGTTGAAGACGGCGATCGGCACGGGTGGGCCGACGACGCGAACCGCCTCCCCGGGGGGCAGGTCCACGAGAGCGCAGACGCGGATCATCGTCGGCCTCCGTTGCGTGACACGGCACACGTTCCGAATGACGCAACACAATGTGGGCCTCGGACGACCCGCCGTCAAGAGTCCACCAGGTTGTTTTACCTGTCGATTACTGTTGCGCGATGAGCAACTCCGCCTCGGCAGCTCAGGTGCAGTCCGTGGACAGGGCCATCAGCGTGCTCGAACTCCTCGCCCGGGGCGAGGCGGGCATCACCGAGATCGCCGGTGAGCTGGGCGTGCACAAGTCGACGGTGTCCAGACTCGTCTCCGTGCTGGAGGCGCGCGGCCTGGTGGAGCAGCTCGGCGAAAGGGGCAAGTACGCCATCGGGTTCGGGGTCGTGCGCCTCGCCGGCGCCGCCACCGGCCGCATGGACCTGACCAAGCTCGGCCAGCCCGTCTGCCAGAGCCTCGCGGACTCGTTCGGCGAGACCGTCAACATCGCCGTGCACGACGGCGGCGTCGCCATCAACATCACCCAGGCCCGCGGCTCCGCGGCCGTGTCCGCCGTGAACTGGATCGGCCAGCGCACGCCCCTGCACGCCACGTCGTCCGGCAAGGTGCTGCTCGCGCACCTCCCCGAGGACGAACGCCGCCGCCTGGTCTCGCTGCCGCTCGACGCCTACACCGAGAACACCGTCGTGGACGGCTCGGAGCTGCTCGCGGAGCTGGAGGAGGTCGCGGCGAAGGGGTACGCGTCCTGCTTCGAGGAACTGGAGCTGGGGCTGCACGCCGTGGCCGTCCCGGTGCGCGGGCACCGGGGCGAGGTGGTCGCCGCGATGAGCGCGTCCGGGCCCTCGTACCGGTTGTCGCGGCAGCGCGTGGACGAGATCGTGCCGGCGATGTCCACGGCGGCGGCGGACCTCTCGGCGCAGCTCGGCTACTTCGCGGGCTGAGCCCGCCAGGGGACCGCCCACGCCGGTCCGGGGCTCGCGGGGGTGTCCGGCGAGTCCCCGGTGCGCGAACGGCGGTATTGACAGCGGATCCGCCGAGCCGCAGGTTTGTTGCTGATAGCGGAACGAGTTCTGCGATTCGCAACTGCGGCGAAGGGATGTCCTGATGCCTGGTGCAGTTCCGCGCGTGGTGCTGGTGGGGGCGGGGATCGTCGGGTGCGCGCTGGCCGACGAGCTCACCGAACGGGGCTTCACCGACGTCACGGTCCTCGACCAGGCGACCGGGCCCGCGGCCGGCGGGTCCAGCAGCCACGCCCCGGGCCTGGTCTTCCAGACCAACCCGTGCCGCAGCATGACGCAGTTCGCCCGCTACACCGTCGAGAAGTACACCGCGCTCGGTTGCTTCGACCGGATCGGCGGTCTGGAGATCGCCACCTCCGGGGACAGGCTCGCCGACCTGTCCCGCCGCCACGGCTGGGCCACGTCGTGGGGGGTGCGGAGCCGGTTGGTCGACGCCGCCGAGGTCGCCCGGCTGCACCCGTTGCTCGACCGCGACCAGGTGCTCGGCGGGTTCCTGACCCCGGACGACGGCCTCGCGCGGCCCGTGGAGGCCGCCGGGGTCCAGGCGCGGCGCGCTGCCGGGCGCGGCGCGCGGTTCGAGTTCGGGCAGGAGGTCGTCGCGGTCGAGACCACCGGGGACCGCGTCACCGGTGTGCGCACCGAGACCGGCGTCTTCCCGGCCGACGTGGTGGTGTCGTGCGCCGGGATGTGGGGCCCGGTGCTGGGCGAGATGGTCGGGCTGACCGTCCCGCTCGTGCCGATGGCGCACCAGTACGTCTTCACCGGCGAGCTGAACGCCGACGCCGAGGCGCTGGCGAGGCAGCCGATCCTGCGGCACCAGGAAGCCGACCTGTACTTCCGCTCGCACGGCAAGGCGCTGGGCATCGGCGCGTACGGGCACCGGCCCATGCCGATCGCGGCGCGCGACATCACCGGCTCGGAGCTGCCGTTCACCGAGCAGGACTTCGACGCCTCGTGGGAGTCGGCCGTCGAGCTGATCCCGGCGCTGGCCGAAGCCGGCGTGGACCGCGGCTTCAACGGGCTGTTCTCGTTCACCAGCGACGGGATGCCCCTGCTGGGCGAGCATCCGGGGCTGCGGGGTTTCTGGGTCGCCGAAGCGGTGTGGATCACCCATTCCGCGGGCGTCGCGCGGTCGGTGGCCGAGTGGATCGTGGACGGGCAGCCGGAGCTGGACCTGCACGCGAGCGACCTCAACCGGTTCGAGCAGGTGCAGCTCGCGCCGGACTACGTGCTGGAGCGCAGCTGCCGGAACTTCGTCGAGGTTTACGACCTGCTGCACCCGTTGCAGCCCATGCAGAGCCCGCGGCCGCTGCGCACGAGCCCGTTCCACAGCCGTCAGCAGGAGCTCGGCGCGTTCTTCCTGGAGGCGTCCGGCTGGGAGCGGCCGCACTGGTACGAGGCCAACGCGTCCCTGCCCGAGGTGGCCGAGGTGCCGGACCGCAACGAGTGGGCGAGCCGGTTCTGGTCGCCGATCTGCGGCGCCGAGGCGCTGGTGACGCGCAAGCGGGTCGCCCTGTTCGACATGACGCCGTTGAAGCGGCTGGAGGTCGGTGGACCGGGGGCGCTCGAGTTCCTGCAGCGCATGACGACCAACAACGTCGACCGCAAACCGGGCGCGGTCGTCTACACGCTGCTGCTCGACGAGCAGGGCGGCGTGCGCAGCGACCTCACGATCGCCCGCCTGGGAACGAGCACGTTCCAGGTCGGCGCGAACGGCACCCTCGACCTCGACTGGCTCACCCGGCACGCGCCGGACGACGTCTTCATCAGGGACATCACGGCCGGCACGTGCTGCATCGGCCTGTGGGGCCCTCTTGCACGTGACCTCATCAACGACGTCCCGCACACCCTCGACGTGCGGAAGGGCTACTTCACCGCGCAGCAGGGGTTCGTCAAGAACGTCCCGGTGACGGCGCTGCGACTGTCCTATGTGGGCGAACTCGGCTGGGAGCTCTACACCACCGCCGACCTCGGCCCGAAGCTGTGGGACACGCTGTGGGAAGCGGGGCAGCGGCACGGCGTGATCGCGGCCGGGCGCGGGGCGTTCACCAGCCTGCGCCTGGAGAAGGGCTACCGGTCGTGGGGCGTGGACGTGACCACCGAGCACGACCCGTTCGAGGCGGGGCTCGGCTTCGCGGTGCGCCAGGACAAGGAGTTCCTCGGCAAGGGGTCGCTGCACAACCTCACCTCGACCAAGAAGCTCACCTGCCTCACGATCGACGACCCGTACGAGGTCGTGATGGGCAGCGAACCGGTGTTCCACCAGGGGGAGCCGGTCGGGTACGTCACGAGCGCCGCCTACGGGTACACGACCGGGCTCAACATCGCCTACGCCTGGCTGCCGAGCGAGATCGACGACGAGGTCGAGATCGAGTACTTCGGGCGGAAGGTCACCGCCCGGCCCGCTCGGGAGCCGCTGTTCGACGCCGGGATGAAGCGGCTCCGCGCGTGACCTGCGACGTCATCGTGATCGGGCTGGGCGGCATGGGCGGTGCCGCCGCGCACCGGCTCGCCCAGCGCGGCGAGCGGGTGCTGGGGCTGGGGCGGTTCACACCGGTGCACGCGCTCGGGTCGAGCCACGGCGGGTCGCGCATCACGCGGCAGGCCTGCTTCGAGGACCCCGCGTACGTGCCGTTGCTGCTCAGGGCCCACGAGATGGGGGACCGGACCGAGCGCGACAGCGGCGAGCGGATCTTCCACCGCGTCGGCGGCATCGTCGTCGGCGCCGCGGACTCCGGGGCGATCACCGGCAGCAGGGCCGGCGCCGAGCAATGGGACCTGGAGCACGAACTGCTCGACGCGCGCGAGATCCGCCGCCGCTTCCCGGCCCTGCACCCCGCCGCGGACGGGATCGCGCTGTACGAGAGGGGCGCGGGACTCGTCGTGCCGGAGAACGCCGTGCGGGCCCACCTGGCGCTCGCGGAACGGGCGGGCGCCGAGCTGCACTTCGAAGAGCGGGTGACGCACCGGGAGACCGGTCGCGTCACGACCACCAGGGCGACCTGCGAGGCCGGGCACGTCGTGGTGTGCCCGGGAGCGTGGGCACCGGAGTTGCTGGGGGGACCTGGGAATCCCGTTCCAGGTCGAACGCGCGGTCCAGTTCTGCTTCACGCCCCGCGAGGACCTCCGCGACCTCCACCACGGCGGGCAGCTCTGCACCCCGGAGACCGTCGACCGCACCGTGCACGCCCACGGGGTCGAGGCGATGGCGAACGCCACCAGGGCGCCGATGCCCGGTGTCGCCGGATCGTTCCAGCGCGCCGCGACCTGCCTCTGCACCAACACCCCCGACCCGCACTTCGTGATCGCGCACCACCCGGAGCACGAGCGCGTGACGGTGGCGTGCGGCTTCTCCGGGCACGGCTTCAAGTTCGCGCCCGTCGTCGGGGAGATCCTCGCCGACCTCCCGACCGACGGGGCCACGCGGCACCCGATCGCCCTTTTCGACCCTGCTCGCTTGAGAGGCGGAGCATGACCGGCAGCCTGATCTCCACCCTTGAGGGGCGCTACTACACCGATCCCGCGATCTTCGCGCGGGAGCAGGCGCACGTCTTCGAGAAGATGTGGTTCTGCGCGGTCAGGTGTGGCGACCTGCCGAACCCCGGCGACTTCCGCACGGTGCAGGTCGGACGGGAGAGCGTGATCGTCGCGCGGGACCGCTCCGGTGGCCTCAACGCGTTCCTCAACGTCTGCCGGCACCGCGGCGCGCGCATCTGTGCCGAGGGGTCCGGCAGCGTCAAAAGGGCGTTCCAGTGCCCATACCACGCCTGGACCTACGCGTTGGACGGCAAGCTGATCGCCGCACCCAATCTCACCTCTATGCCGGACGTCGATCGCACAGAGTACGGGCTCGCGAAGGTGCACCTGCGCGAGTGGCTCGGGTACGCCTGGGTGAACCTGGCCGACAGTCCTCCGAGCTTCGAGGACGACGTCCTGAGCGCCGTCACCGAACGTTTGGGGTCGCTCGAGGCCATCGACGGCTACGGGATCGACCGGTTGTCCGTGGGCCGGCGGATCACCTACGACGTCCAGGCCAACTGGAAGCTGATCATCGAGAACTTCATGGAGTGCTACCACTGCGCCACGATCCACCCCGAGCTCACCGAGGTGCTGCCGGAGTTCGCCGACGGCTACGCGGCGCAGTACTACGTGGGGCACGGCGCGGAGTTCGGCGACGGGATCAGAGGCTTCACCGTCGACGGTGGTGAGGGCTTCGAGAAGCTCACGGCCCTGGAAGAGGAACGCGACCGGAAGTACTACGCGATCACCGTCAAGCCGCAGGTGTTCATCAACCTCGTACCGGACCACGTGATCCTGCACCGCATGTACCCGCTGGCCGCGGACCGGACGGTCGTCGAGTGCGACTGGCTCTACGCCAAGGAAGTCGTCGACACCGGCCGTGACGTGTCTCGCTCGGTCGAGCTGTTCCACCGGGTGAACGAGCAGGACTTCGAAGCCTGCGAGCGATGCCAGCCGGCCATGGCTTCGCGCGCTTATGCACATGGTGGGGTGTTGGTGCCATCGGAGCACCACATCGGCGGTTTCCACGCCTGGCTGGTCGACAAACTGGAATCAGCCGACTAGGGGATCGACTGCTCACCCGTGCACGCGAAAGCTTGCACGGGTGATGGAGCAGACCGATTTCTTGCTCCCCCAAGGGGAGCCCGACCTCCTCCGCCGCATCAGGCTTCTGGCCGAGCGGGCGGAACGGACGGCGCACGACAGGTCCAACTTCGTGGGACCGCCGCCGTCGCAGGAGCACCTGAACATCCTGGCGGAGATCAAGAAGCTGACCGCCGAGATCGCCACGGCCACCGTCAGCTCGACGATGACCGCCGCGCCCGCGAAAACCAGGCGGGCCGAGGCGCTGCCCCGGCCCGCCAGACCCGCGGACGACCTGATCCCGAACAGCTAGACGTCAGCGGCGCTGGCCGCGGACCATCTTCACGAGACCCTTCATCGTCTCCTCCAAGCCGGAGCCGAACGGGTTGTCGTGCACCAGGTACGTCCACGTCGAGCTGGGGCGCTTCACCCCGGCGTCAGCGAGGTCGTAGCCGTCGTCGGTAATCTTCGCTGCCTCGTACCTCTCCCTGGTCAGCTCCCACGACTCCGGCACGATCTTGTTGAACGCCGGGATGGCCTCGCGGTGGAACTCGTCGAGCGGGTTCTGCCGGGCGAGCGCGCGCAGGTGGATGCCCTCGCGCAGGTCCGACAGGAACGTCAGGTGGTGCGTCCACAGGTCGTCGAGGAAGAACAGCGTGATCTTGCGGGCGGCGTCGGCGGCCACCTCGTCGGACACGCCCTCCTTCGCGCCGACCTTCTCGAAGGCGGCGTCCGTGCGCAGCACCACGTCGCGGTGCTGGAGCAGGATCTGGCGCTGGTGCTCGATCAGCTTGTTGTAGCGCCAGGTGTTGCGGTGGATCTCCAGGTTCACGCCCTCGGCGACGCGCTGCGCGTGCTCGAAGGTGTGCAGCAGGCCCTTGTCGTGCACGCGGCCGTCTTCGTCCACTTCGGACGGGTCCTGGGCGTCCGGCGCGTACTGGGTGATCAGCTCGTCCTGCATGGACGAGAAGAACACCGAGCCGCCGGGGTCGCCCTGACGTCCGGCGCGGCCGCGCAGCTGGTCGTCCAAGCGGGACGACGAGTGGCGTCCCGTGCCGATCACGTAGAGACCGCCGAGCTCGGCGATCCGGTCGTGGTCCTCGCCCTCGTGGCCGCCCAGCCGGATGTCCGTACCGCGACCGGCCATCTGCGTGGAGACCGTGACGCGGCTGTAGGAGCCCGCGTCGGCGATGATCGACGCTTCCTCGGCGTCGTTCTTCGCGTTGAGCACCACGCACTCGATGCCGGCCGCACGCAGCTTCGAGGAGATGCGCTCGGACTCGGCGACGTCGAGCGTGCCGACGAGGATCGGCCGCCCGGTCTCGTGGACGGTCTTGATCTCCTCGACGATCGCGTCTTCCTTCTGCTCCAGCGTCGCGTAGAGGCGGAAGTGCTCGTCCTCGCGGATGTTCTCCTTGTTCGGCGGGATCACGAGCACCTCGAGCTCGTAGAACTCCCGCAGCGTCTCGGCGACGGCGACGGCGGTACCGGTCATGCCGCAGCGCGTCGGGTAGCGCGACAGCAGTGCCTGCACCGTCATCGAGTCGAGGATCTCGCCCGACTCGGTCGTCTGCACGTTCTCCTTGGCCTCGACGGCGGCCTGCAGGCCGTCCGGCCACCGCTGCAGCTTCGCGACACGGCCACGCGTGTCGTTGATCAGGTGCACCTTGCCGTCGCGCACGATGTAGTCGACGTCGCGATGCAGCAGCACCTGAGCGTGCAGCGCCACGTTGACCTTCGACAGCGTGGACGTCACGTGTTCCTGCGAGTACAGGTCGATCTCGCCGAGCGCGCGCTCGACGGCCTCCGACCCGGCACCGGTGAGGAAGACGTTGCGCTCCTCGTCGTCGATCTCGTAGTGCAGGTTCTGCCGCAGCCGCTTCACCAGGTCGGCGATGACCGGGTCGGCCGCCTCCGCGCTGGTCGAGCCGGCGAGCACGAGCGGCACGCGCGCCTCGTCGACGAGCACCGAGTCGGCCTCGTCGATCAGCGCGACCTCCGGCTCGGGCACGATGAGGTCGTCCGGGCTCGTGACGATCCGGTCGCGCAGGACGTCGAAGCCGATCTCGCTGACCGGCGCGTACGTGACCTCGCACTGGTAGGCCTCGCGGCGCTCCTCGGCCTTCGAGCTGCCGTTGATCCAGCCGACCGTGACGCCGAGCAGCCGGTACAGCGGCCCCATCCACTCCGCGTCGCGCTGGGCCAGGTAGTCGTTGACGCTGACCACGTGCACGCGCTTGCCCTTGACGGCGAACCCGGCCGCGGCCATGGCACCCGCGAGCGTCTTGCCCTCACCGGTCGCCATCTCGACGACGAGGCCGCTGAGCATGCCCAGAGCGCCCAGCACCTGCACGTCGAACGGCCGCTGCCCGATGGCGCGCTCCGCGGCCTCCCGCGTGAGGGCGACCAGCTCGGTGTCCGTGCTCTCCTCGCGCAGCTTCTTCGCGTGCTCGGTCAGTTCCTCGTCGCTGAACGCCTTGAACGCGTCAGCGTGTTTCTCCACGTCCTCGAGCAAGGCCTGGAACGGGGCGAGGTCGACGGAGCCGGGTTTCTGCGCGAACCTGCGCATCCGCTGCTTCAAGCGCGCCATGAGAGTGGTCACGACTCAGCAACGTACGGCATCGGCTCCAGGTTCCGCAGACCTCTTGACTGTGAAGGCCCGATTTATCCGTTAGGTCGGGCCTTCACAGCCTCTGATCAGGCCCGTTCCGGCTGGTGCGTCTCCGGCAGCTTCAGCACCGACACCAGCGTGCACAAGCCCATGACCAGCAGGAACGCCGAAACGGACATCGACGTCCCGGTCGCGCCGAGCAGAGCCGTCATCACGAACGGCGTGCCGCCGCTGACCAGGATCGACGCCAGCTGGTAGGCGAGAGAGGCGCCCGAGTACCGCACGTGCGCCTCGAACAGTTCACCCAGGTAGGCGGCGATCGGCCCGTACACGAGAGAGGACGCGATGCCGCCGATGGTGTTCGCGACGAACAGCAACAGCAGCGAGGCCGTGTCCACGAGCAGGAAGTACGGGAACGCCCACACGATCAGTCCGACGGTGCCCGCGATGATCAGCGGACGACGTCCCAGGCGGTCCGACAGGTGCCCGGCGTAGAGGATCACCGGAATGCTCACCAGCGACGACAGCAGCGACACGACCAGCACGGACTCGCGGCTGAGGCCGAGCGAGGTCGTCGCGTAGGACAGCACGCCCGCGATCGACACGTAGAAGATCGCGTTGGACGCGAACATCAGCCCCGCGCCGAGCAGGATTGGCTTGCGGTGCGTGCGCAGGGCCTCCTTCAGCGGTGCGTGGACCACGGCCGGTGCCTCCGCGCGGCGCTGCTGCAGCTCCTTGAAGACCGGGCTGTCCTCGACCTTCAGCTGGATGAACAGCACCACGGGGAACAGCAGCGCCGACGCCAGGAACGGCACCCGCCAGCCCCACGACGCGAACGCCTCGGGTGAGAGAGCTGTCGTCGCGCTGATGAAGGCGACGTTGCCGAGCAGCACGCCGATCGGCACCCCGGCCTGGCCGAACGTGCCCGCGAAGCCGCGCCGGCGCGGTCCCGCCGACTCGGTCAGCAGCAGCACCACGCCACCCCACTGCCCGCCGACCGCGATGCCCTGCAGGAACCGCAGCAGGACCAGCAGCAGCGGAGCGCCGACGCCGATGGACGCCGTCGTCGGCAGCAGGCCGATGAGGAACGTCGCCGCCGCCATCATCGCGAGGCAGATGACGAGGGCCGGCTTGCGGCCCATCCTGTCGCCGACGTGCCCGAAGACCAGGCCGCCGACCGGGCGCGCGATGAAGCCCGCCCAGAACGTGCTGAAGCTCAGCAGCAACGCCACGAGCGGCGTCGCCTCGGGGAAGAACAGCTTCGGGAACACCAGTGCCGCGGCGGTCGCGTAGATGAAGAAGTCGTACCACTCGAGAGACGAACCGACGAGCCCGGCTGCCATGAGCCGGCGCAACGTCTTTTTTTCCGCAGGGGCGACGCTGACCACGGATTCTCCTCACCACGTGTCGATGAACGGGCGTTTCTTCCCTTGTGCTCGGGAAGTTGCGGGGGCCAGCGCCGTGGCGATCCAGCGGCGGGTGTCGGCCGGGTCGATCACGTCGTCGATCTCGAAGACCGAAGCGACGTTCAGGGCTTTGCCGTGCTCGTAGGCCATCGCGACCATCTGGTCGTAGCGCTGCTTGCGCTCGTCCGGGTCCTCGATCGCGTCGAGCTCCTTCTTGAAGCCGAGCTTGATGGCGCCTTCGAGCCCCATCGGGCCGAACTCGCCGGTGGGCCACGAGACGGCGAACCGGGGCACCTTGAGGCTGCCGCCCGCCATCGCCTGAGCGCCGAGGCCGTACGCCTTGCGCAGCACGACGAGTCCGAAGGGGACGGTCAGGTTCGCGCCCGTCACGACCATGCGGGTGAGGTGGCGGACGGTGGCGGTGCGCTCGGCCTCCGGGCCGACCATGAAGCCCGGCGTGTCGGTGAGCGAGACGACCGGGAGGCCGAACGCGTCGGCGAGCTGCAGGAAGCGGGCGCACTTGTCGGCGGCGTCGGCGTCGATCGCGCCGCCCAGGACGGCCGGGTCGTTGGCGACCAGGGCGATGGGCCGGCCTTCGACGCGGACCAGGGCGGTGACGATCGCCTTGCCGAAACCCCGGCGGAGTTCGAGGACCGAGCCGGTGTCGGCGAGGGTGTGGACGAGGGCGCGGATGTCGTAGGCGCGGAGGCGGTTCTCCGGGACGGCGTGGCGCAGCAAGCGCTGGTCGGCGCAGCTCCACGCCTGCCCGCCGGCCGATGCCTGCCCGCCGGCCGATGCCTGCCCGCTGGTCGGTGCTTGCTCCTGGGGACCCAGGACAGCCTGAGAACTCGGGGAGGCCTGGAAGTACGAGAGGTACTTCTTGGCGACGGCGACAGCCTCCTCCTCCGACGCCACCACGACGTCCACGACGCCGTTGGGCACCTGAACGTCCAAAGGCCCGATCTCCTCGGGCCGGAACACCCCCAGCCCGCCGCCCTCGATCATCGCCGGCCCGCCCATGCCGATGTTCGCGCCCTCGACCGCGATGATGACGTCGCACGTCCCGAGCAGCACCGCGTTGCCCGCGAAGCACCGTCCGGCCACCACCCCGACCAGCGGCACCTGCCCGCTGAGCCGGGCGAACGCGTGGAACGAGCCGCAGTCGAGACCGCTGACCGCGCTGTGGTCGGTGTCGCCGGGCCGCCCGCCACCGCCCTCGGCGAACAGCACCACCGGCAGGTTCTCCTGCTGCGCCAGCGCGAAGAGCCGGTCCTTCTTCTGATGGTTGCGCATGCCCTGCGTACCGGCGAGCACCGCGTAGTCGTAGGACATCGCCACGACCCGTGAGCCGTTCACGACACCGATACCGGCCACCATGCCGTCAGCGGGCGTGCGTTCGATCAGGTCTTCCAGCGAGCGGCGCCGGCGTTGCGCGGCGATGGCGAGCCCGCCGTACTCGACGAAGTCCGAACAGAGGTCGGCGATGTTCTCCCGCGCGGTCCGGCCACCGCGGGCGTGCCGCTTCGCCGCGGCCTCGGGACGGTCGAAGTCGTGGCGTGCCAGCACCTCGGCCAGATCCGGGCGCACGAACGACGGGTCCACCGCCTCGGCGTCCTCGGTGGACTCGGCGGAACCGGTGGCCAGCACCTGCCCCTCGGACACCGTGTCGCCCACCGACACCAGCACCTCGCCGGACACCCGGACGACGTGCTGCATCTTCATCGCTTCGAGCACCACGGAGTCCGAAGACACCGACACCACCGTGCCCGCCAGCGGCGCCCGCATGCCCGAGACGGGCTCGTCGACCACGAAGTCGGTGGTGGCGCCGACGACGTCACGGGCCAGGAGCCCCCGCAGGAACTCCAGGTTCGTCGAGACGCCCTCGATCCGGAACTCCCGCAACGCCCGCCGCGCCCGGTTCAGCGCCACGTCCAGGTCCTCGCCGTGCACCACGAGCTTCGCGAGCAGCCCGTCGTACCGCGTGCCGGCCCGGTAGCCGACGTACCCGTGCGTGTCGACGCGGACACCCGGCCCGGCGGGCAGGCCGAACGACGACAGCACGCCGCCCGAGGTCTGGTTCACCCGCACCTGCACCGCCGCGCCGCGGTCGTGCGGCGTGAAGTCGACGTCGCCGCCCCACGCGAGCAGCAGCTGGGTGCGCACGAGGTCCACTCCGGACACCATCTCGGTGACCGTGTGCTCGACCTGCAACCGCGGGTTGGCCTCCATGAAGTAGAACGCGTCCCCGGCGACGAGGAACTCCACGGTGCCGATGCCGGTGTAGCCGACCGCCTCCGCCAGCGCGACGGCCGCCGAGTGCAGGGCCTTGCGCAGCAACGGGTCCAGCAGGGGAGCGGGCGCGATCTCCACGACCTTCTGGTGCCGCAGCTGCAGCGAGCAGTCGCGGTCGCCGATCACGGTCGTGCCGACGAGCTGCACCTCGACGTGCCGGGCGGAGGTCAGCAGCCGTTCGAAGTAGACGTCGTCCACCCCGAACGCCGCCAGCGCCTCCGCCCTGCACGCCTGCACCGCGCTGTCGAGGTCCTCGGGCCGCCACACGGCCCGCATGCCCTTGCCGCCCCCGCCCGCGACGGCCTTGACCATGACCGGGAACTCGCCGGGCGCCGCGTCCAGCACCGGGATCCCCAGCGACGCGGCCAGTTCCCGTGCTCGCCGCTTGTCACCGAGCAGTTCCAGAACGTCAGCGGAGGGCCCGACGAACGCCAGCCCGCGCGCCGAACACGCCCGGGCGAACGAAGCGTTCTCGGACAGGAAACCCCAGCCGGGGTGCACCGCCTGGCACCCCTGCGCGGCGTCGAGGATCTGGTCGGCGTCCAAGTAGGGCGAGTCGCCGCGCAGGGCCACGGCCCGGTCCGCGAGGGTCACGTGCAGGGACGAGGCGTCGTCCTCCGCGTACACCGCCACGGTGCGAATTCCCAGGTCAGCTGCCGCGCGCAGCACGCGGACAGCGACCTCACCCCGGTTGGCGACGAGCAGCACGGCAATCCTCCTGAGCGACCGCTTAGTATGTGACGGCGGTCGCATGTTGCCATCTGAAGTCAACGGAAGTCCATACGGAACCGATCGTGGGGTCGAGGCGTCAACGGAACACTTCGCCGCAAACGGGCGATCCAGTTGGCAGACTCCCCGCAAACATGCGAAGGGCATTCAGGAGGCCGCAGTGGTGTTCAAGAGGATGATGCGCGCGTTCGGCGTGGGCGGGCCGACTGTCGACACGGTGCTGACGAACCCGAACGTCCGCCCCGGCGAGGTGCTGTCCGGCGAGGTGCGCATCGCGGGCGGCGACCACGCGGCCGAGATCGACCACGTCACGCTCGCGCTGCTCACCCGCGTCGAGGTCGAGAGCGGCGACAACGAGTACAACACCAACATGGAGTTCCACAAGTTCTCCGTCGGACAGCGGATCATCGCCCAGCCGCACCAGAACCTCTCGCTGCCGTTCCAGGTGCCCGTGCCGTTCGAGTGCCCGCTCAACGTCGTCGGCGGCATGCAGCTGAACGGCATGCAGCTCGGCCTGCGCACCGAGCTCGAGGTCCGCGGCGCGGTCGACCCCGGCGACCTCGACCCGATCTGGGTGCACCCGCTGCCGTCGCAGGACGCCGTGCTCCAGGCGTTCGGGCAGATGGGCTTCCGCTTCACCAAGGCGGACAACGAGCGCGGCCGCATCCACGGCGTGCCGCAGCAGCTGCCGTTCTACCAGGAGATCGAGTTCTACCCGCCGCCGCAGTTCGCCGGCCGCCTCAAGCAGGTCGAGCTGACGTTCGTGACGACGCCGACCGAGCTGCACGTGGTCCTGGAGGCGGACAAGCGCGCCGGCCTGCTCCGCTCGGGCGGCGACGCGTACGGCCGGTTCGCCGTGTCGCACCAGCAGGCCGCCGCCACGGACTGGACCGCGACGATCAACCAGTGGATGGCGCAGGTCTCCGGTAGCCGCTGGTAGTCCGATCAGGGCCGAAAGGCGCAACCCACTGCTCCTCGTGCTGCGGATCGATGCGTCCGAAGGGATGATTCGGCCGAGATCCGTTCATCAGCGGGAGGAGGCGGTCATGTCCATCGGCGGTGTCATCAGCGCGATCATCATCGGTCTGGTCCTGGGCCTGCTCGGCAAGCTGCTCGCGCCGGGCAGGCAGAACATCCCGATCTGGCTGACCATCCTGGTCGGCATCGCGGCCGCGTTCGTCGGAACGTGGATCGCGCGGCTGCTGGGCGTGGAGGACACGCGCGGCATCGACTGGATCGAGGTGGTCATCCAGCTCGTGCTCGCCGCGGTCGGTGTGTCCGTGGTGGCCGGCGTGTACGGCCGCAGATCGGTCAGGTAGCGGGGCGGACCATCCTCAGGACGAGGTCGGCGTACAGCGCGCCGATCTCGTCCGGGGTCCGCTTCCCGCCCGGCTGGTACCAGCGCGCGACGTCGATGCACAGCGACAGCACGGCCAGGGTCGCGCCCTTCACGTCCGGGACGTCGAACACGCCCGCCTCGACACCGTCCTCGAGGTAGGACCGCATCCGCTGCTCGATCTGCCGCCGCAGCTCCGCCACCTTCTCGTGGTGCTCGGGGGAGAGCGCGCTCAGCTCGTACTGCACCACGCGCGCCGTGGTGTGGAACTCCGCGTGCCACCCCGCGAACGCCGACACGGCGTTCTTCAGCCTTTCCACCACGTCGCCGCCCTCGATGCCCGCCAGCAGAGCCAGCGACGTCTCGTGGCCCACCAGCGAGATGTTGAAGAGCAGCTCTTCCTTCGAGCGGTAGTGGATGTAGACGGCCGCGGGGGACATCCCCGCGAGCGAGGCGATGTCCCGGGTGGTCGTGGCGTGGTATCCCTTTTCCGCGAACGCGCGGACGGCCGCGATGAGCATCCGGCGGGCGGCTTCCGGGGTGACCTCGCGCCAGATCTCGTCGAGCAGCGCGAACCCGTCCACTCCGGTGGTCGTCATCGGTGCTCCTCGCATGTTGACAGGTGATGGATCGTACTGCACGCTAAGCGTGCGCTTAGCGCTAAGCAACCGCTTAGTATGGAGGTAAGTCGTGCAGCGGACGCTGTTCAACGAGGATCACGCCGCGTTCCGGGAGTCGGCGAAAGCGTTCGTCGAGCGCACGATCACGCCGAACGTCGAGAAGTTCATCGAGCAGCGCGTGATCGACCGGGACGTGTGGCTGGAGGCCGGGCGTCAGGGCCTGCTGGGCCTGGAGATCCCCGAGGAATACGGCGGCAGCGGGGCGAACGACTACCGCTTCAACACCGTCTTCGCCGAGGAGCTGTGCCGGGTCAACGCCGCGGTCGCGTCGTCGCTCGGCATCCACGGCGACGTCGTGGCGCCCTACCTCGTCGACCTGTGCACCGAGGAGCAGAAGCAGCGCTGGCTGCCCGGCATGTGCACCGGCGAGATCAAGACCGGCATCGCGATGACCGAGCCGTCCGGCGGCTCCGACCTCGCCGCCCTGAAGACCAACGCCGTGCGCGACGGTGACGACTGGATCCTCAACGGCTCCAAGACGTTCATCACCAACGGCTACACCGCCGACATGATCGTCGTCGCGGCCCGCACCGACCCGTCGAAGGGCTCGCGCGGCATCTCGCTGTTCGCCGTCGAGACCGGCATGCCGGGCTTCGAGCGCGGCCGCAAGCTCGACAAGGTCGGCCAGCACCCGTCCGACACCGCGGAGCTGTTCTTCTCCGACGTGCGCCTGCCCGCCGCGAACCTGATCGGCGAAGAAGGCCAGGGCTTCATCTACATGATGGAACGCCTGCCGCAGGAGCGCATCGGCGCCGCCATCTCGAACCTGGCGCACGCGCAGGGCATCTTCGACGAGACGCTCGAGTACGTGAAGGAGCGCAAGGCCTTCGGCCAGGCGATCGGCAAGTTCCAGCACAACAAGTTCCTGCTCTCCGAGCTGCGCACCAAGCTCGACGTCACGCAGGCGTTCGTCGACACGCTGACGATGCAGCACGTCCGCGGCGAGCTGAGCCCGGTCGAGGCGGCGCAGGCGAAGTACTGGAGCGCCGACATCGAGAACGAGGTCATCGACGCCTGCGTGCAGCTGCACGGCGGCTACGGCTACATGACCGAGTACCGCGTCGCCCGCGCGTGGATGGACGCCCGCGTCACGAAGATCTGGGCGGGCTCCAACGAGATCATGAAGGAACTCATCGGCCGCGAACTGGGCCTGTAAGGGGAGAACGGCATGCCTGAAGCAGTCATCGTCTCCACCGCCCGGTCGCCGATCGGCCGTGCCCGCAAGGGATCCCTCGCGTCGATCAGGCCCGACGACCTGGCCGCGCAGGTGATCTCGGCGGCGCTGGGCGACCTCCCGGCGTCCGAGATCACCGACCTGCACCTCGGGTGCGCCGAGCCGCAGGACGAGCACGGCCAGAACATCGCGCGCCGCGTCGCCGTGCAGCTCGGGTTCGACACCCTGCCCGGCACGACCGTGAACCGGTTCTGCGCCTCCTCGGTGCAGACCGCGCGCATGGCCTTCCACGCCATCAAGGCGGGCGAGGGGCACGCGTTCATCTCCGCCGGCGTCGAGTGCGTCTCCCGGTACATGCACTCCGGCGTGCCGTCGTTCAACCCGTTGTTCGACGAGGCGCAGCAGCGGACGCTCGACACCGCCGCCTCGAACGCGCCGTGGACCGACCCGCGCCTGGACGGCCGGCTGCCCGACTACTACATCGCGATGGGCCAGACGGCCGAGAACGTCGCGACGCAGCTCGGCATCTCGCGCCACGACCAGGACGAGTTCGGCGTCCGGTCGCAGAACCTCGCGGAGAAGGCCATCGCGGACGGCTTCTTCGCCCGCGAGATCACGCCGGTCACCCTGCCCGACGGCACGGTGGTCTCCGCGGACGACGGCCCGCGCGCCGGCGTGACCTACGAGGCCGTGTCGACGCTGAAGCCGGTCTTCCGGCCCGAGGGCACGGTCACGGCGGGCAACTGCTGTCCCCTGAACGACGGTGCCGCCGCTGTCGTGGTCATGAGCGACGTGCGGGCGCGCGAGCTCGGCCTGACCCCGTTGGCGCGCATCGTGTCCACGGGCGTCTCGGGCCTCTCGCCGGAGATCATGGGTCTCGGCCCGGTCGACGCGACGAAGCAGGCCCTGGGCCACGCCGGTCTGTCCATCTCGGACATCGACCTGGTGGAGATCAACGAGGCGTTCGCCGTCCAGGTGCTCGGCAGCCAGCGGCAGCTGGGCATCGACGTCGACAGGCTGAACGTGCACGGCGGCGCCATCGCCCTCGGCCACCCGTTCGGCTCGACCGGTGCGCGGATCATGACGACGCTGATCAACGGCATGCGGGCCCGCGACGCCCAGTTCGGCCTCGAGACGATGTGCGTCGGCGGTGGCCAGGGCATGGCGATCATCCTGGAACGACTGAGCTGAAGGGCCTCTGGCGAAGATGGGCATCCTGGACAAGTTCCGCCTGGACGGACGGGTCGCGATCGTCACCGGCGCGTCCTCCGGCCTCGGCGTGGCGTTCGCGAAGGGCTTGGCGGAGGCGGGCGCGGACGTCGTGCTCGCCGCCCGCCGCGCGGACCGGCTGAAGGACACGGCGTCCCTCGTCGAGGCCGCCGGCCGCCGGGCGCTGGTCGTGCAGGCCGACGTCTCGCAGCCCGACGACTGCCGCGAGGTGGCGCGCGCCGCCGCCGAGTTCGGCACCGTCTCGGTCCTCGTGAACAACGCGGGCGTCGCCTCGGCCGTGCCCGCGTCGCGCGAGACGCCGGAGGAGTTCCTCGGCGTCATGGACGTGAACCTCAACGGCGCCTACTGGATGGCCCAGGCCGCCGCGGCGGTCATGACGTCCGGCGGCTCGATCATCAACATCTCCAGCGTGCTGGGCCTCGTGACCGGCGGCATCCCGCAGGCCGCGTACTCGGCCTCGAAGGCGGGCCTGCTCGGCCTGACGCGCGACCTGGCGCAGCAGTGGACCGGCCGCAAGGGCATCCGCGTCAACGCGATCTGCCCCGGCTTCTTCGCCTCGGAGATGACCGACCAGTACCCGCCCGGCTACCTGGAGAAGATGCAGGCGTCGCTGCCCGCGGGCCGCGTCGGCGACCCGGAGGAGCTGGCCGCGGCCGTCGTCTTCCTCGCCTCACCGGCGGGTGGCTACGTCACGGGCGAGACGCTCGTCGTCGACGGCGGCGCCGTCATCGTTTAGTCGCTGGACACGTCGGGGACGATCAGCACGTGATCACATTGGACCAGGTGCTGGTCGTCGACGTGGAGTCGACGTGCTGGGAGGCCTCGCCGCCGCCGGGTGAGATCTCGGAGATCATCGAGATCGGCATCTGCCCGGTCGAGGTGGCATCGGGCAGGCGTGGCGAGCGGCGCAGCATCCTCGTGCGGCCTTCCCGCTCGTCCGTCAGCCGCTTCTGCACCGACCTCACGACCCTGACCGCCGGCCAGGTCGCCGGCGGCAGCTCGTTCGCGGAGGCGTGCGCGTTGCTGCGCAAGGAGTACAAGTCGGACAACAGGGTCTGGGCGTCGTACGGCGACTACGACCGCAAGATGTTCGAACGCCAGTGCGCGGACTTCGGCGTCCGCTACCCGTTCGGGCCGCGGCACGTGAACGTCAAGACGCTCTTCGCCCTGAGCCGCGCGCTGCCCCGCGAGGTCGGCATGGCCGAGGCGGTGCGGCTCACCGGCCGCGAGGTCGACGGCACGCACCACCGCGGTCACGACGACGCGTTCAACATCGCCGGACTGCTGGCCGGCCTGCTCAGAAGGTGATCACGTCGGCGGTGGCCGGGTCCGCGCCGCCGCTCAGCACCGACCGCCACACCTCGGCCAGCCCCTCCGGCCCGCTGTGGTGCGCGATCGCGACCCACTCGCCGGCCTGAGCGGTGAACGCGTGCCACGCCTCCCCGAACCGCTCCGCCAGCCCCTCCGCGCCCCAGTCGGCCGTGCGCTTGCGCAGCCGGTCCGGCGCGAAGAAGAACGACGTGCGCGGGTCCCGCGAGGTGGCCTGGTGCGTCAGGCCGATCGAGATGTCCTCCACGAGGTCGGCGCCGAGGCGGTCGTGCAGCGCGGAGCGGACGTCCGGCGAGCCGCTGAAGTCCAGGTACACCGACGGTTCGACGTCCACCGGGGCGCCGTAGGGGAGCACGGTGTCGTAAAGGCCCAGGCCGGTGGTGAACTCCACGTTGCGGGGTGAGGTCAGGCCGACGAGCCGGACGCCGCGGGAGCGCAGGCACCGGGCGGTGCCGAAGGCGGTCTTGCTGGACGCCGACGAGATCACGACGGTGCGGGCGCCGTGGAAGTCGTTGTCCGCCAGTTGGTCCGCCAGCAGGAACGACGTGTAGAACAACGGGCGGTACAACACCTGCAGGTCCTCGAGCGACGCGTCGTGGGCGGGGTCGGACGACGTCACGAGGTAGCTGTTGTAGACGGCCGGCAGCTCGGCGCGGTGATCGGCCGTGTCCACGAACCCGGACGAGGTCAGCCGGGCCCGGACCACCAGGTGGCTGGACATCGGCAGGTAGCCGTAGACGCGCGTGCCGGCCGGCAGGGCGTCCAATGTGGACTCGACGACGTCGGCGAAGCCCCACAGCGGGATCACGCCCTGGCCCGGTCCGCCCGCCGGGAAGAAGTCCCAGTAACCGATGGCGTCGCCGATCACGCCGTAGGTGACGTTGTTGGCGGTGAGGCCGACCCGGCTGACGCGCAGCAGCACCTCGCAGTCCGCCAGGTCGGACGCGGAGGGCGGTTCGTCGTGCAGGACCTCGGTTCCGGCGAGGTCGCCGCGGTCGACGACGATGGTCCAGCGGCTGATCATTGCCCAGGTTCTCCTCGGTCGGGCGGTACGCTCCGGTCGTGACCGTGCCTGAAAGACTGATCGACGCCGCCACCCGCCTGTTCGCGGACAAGGGGTACGAGCGGGTCGCCGTGCAGGAGATCGTGGAACACGCCGGTGTCACCAAGGGCGCGATGTACCACTACTTCGGGTCGAAGGACGACCTGCTGCACGAGATCTACGGGCGGCTGCTGCGCCTGCAGACCGAGCACCTGGAGAAGATCGCCGCGGCGGACGGGCCGGTCACCAAGCGGCTGCGCGAGGCCGCGGTCGACGTCATCGTCACGAGCATCGACGACTTCGACGCCGCGAAGGTGTTCTTCCGCTCGATGAACCACCTCTCGGCCGAGAAGCAGCGCGAGGTGCGAGCCGAACGGCGGCGCTTCCACGAGATGTTCCGCGCGCTGGTCGAGGAGGGGCAGCGGGACGGGACGTTCCGCGCCGACGTGCCCGCCGACGTCGCCACGTACTACTTCTTCGGGTCGTTGCACCAGCTCGGCACGTGGTACCGCCCGGACGGGGACATCCCGCCCGGGCGGCTCGCCGAGCACTACGCGGACCTGCTGATCCACAGCCTCAAGGCCTGATCGTCAGGGGACGATCACGCTGACGATCTCGGCGACGCACGCGGGCTTCTCACTGCCCTCGATCTCGATGACGACCTTGGTCACGAGCTGCTTGCCCAGCGCGATGTCCGTGACGTCGAGCAGCTCGACCCCGCCGCGCACCCTGGCCCCGACGAGCACCGGCTGCGGGAAGCGGACCTTGTTGCTGCCGTAGTTGACGCCCATCTTGATGTTCTTGACGGTGTAGACGTCGCGCACCAGGTACGGCACCAGCGACAGCGTCAGGTAGCCGTGCGCGACCGGTCCGCCGAACGGGCCCTGCTTCGCCTTCTCGACGTCGATGTGGATCCACTGGTGGTCCAGCGTCGCGTCGGCGAACAGGTCGACCTGCTCCTGCGTGATCTCGTGCCACTCGCCGAAGCCGAGGTGCTGCCCCTTGGCGGCGACCAGCTCGTCGATGTTCTCGAAAGCGCGCATCTCAGTCCTTCGGTCCGCCGGCGACGTAGATGACCTGGCCGGACACGAACCCGGCACCCTCGCTGACGAGGAACGACGCGGTGTGGGCGATGTCCTCCGGCTGTCCGACGCGCGCGACCGGGATGGCCTGCGCCGCGCCGTTGACGAGGTCCTCGAACGAGATCTTCATGCGCTCGGCGGTCGCCTTCGTCATCTCGGTGGCGATGAAGCCGGGCGCGATCGCGTTGACCGTGACGCCGAACTTGCCGAGCTCGATCGCGAGGGTCTTCGTGAAGCCCTGCAGACCGGCCTTGGCGGCGGAGTAGTTGGCCTGGCCGCGGTTGCCGAGCGCGCTCGTGCTCGACAGGTTGACGATGCGGCCGAAGCCTTCCTTCGTCTGGTGGGCCTGCACGGCCTTGCTCATCAGGAACGCGCCGCGCAGGTGCACGTTCATGACCGTGTCCCAGTCGCTCGCGGACATCTTGAACAGCAGGTTGTCGCGCAGCACACCGGCGTTGTTGATCAGCACGGTCGGCGCGCCGAGCTCCTCGGCGACCTTCGCGACCGCGGCGTCGACCTGCTCCTCGTCGGCGACGTCGACCTTCAGGCCGATGGCGCGCCCACCGCTCGCGACGATCTTGTCCGCGCCGTCGAGCACGCCCTGCTCGTCGAGGTCGAGCAGCGCGACGGCCAGGCCGTCCGCGGCGAGGCGCTGCGCGACCGCGGCACCGATGCCGCGCGCCGCGCCGGTGACGATCGCAACCCTGTCGGCCACGGGTCCTCCTTCGGTGAGGGGATGGTGAGCTAAGCAAGCGCTTAGTAACGTACCTATCAGTCGCCTTGACGTCCAGCGTCGTCGAGACGACCATACCGACTGGTCGGAATGTGGCAATACGAGGAGGCAGGTGCCCGTGGAACTCACCGGCAAGGTCGCGCTCATCACCGGCGGATCCAACGGCATCGGCGCCGCGTCCGCCCGGCGTCTGGCTTCGCTCGGCGTCCGCGTCGTCGTGGCCGACATCGACGCCGAGCAGGGCAAAGCCGTCGCCGACGAGATCGGCGGCGTGTTCGTGCGGTGCGACGTGACCGTGCCGTCGGACTCGGCCGACGCCGTGGCGCTCGCCGTCCGGGAGTTCGGCGGCCTCGACATCGCCTTCCTGAACGCCGGCATCGGCACGGGCTGCTCGCTGGGCGACGACTTCGACGTCGAGACCTACCGCCGCGCGATGGCCATCAACCTCGACGGCGTCGTCTACGGCGCGCACCACGCGCTGCCCGCGGTCCGCGAGCGCGGCGGCCAGATCATCGCCACGGCGTCGATGGCCGGCCTCATGCCGATGCCCGGCGACCCGGTCTACGGCGCCAACAAGGCCGCCGTGGTCGGCCTGGTCCGCTCGCTCGGCGGCGCCTACCCCGACGTGCGCGTGAACGCCCTGTGCCCCGCGTTCGCCGACACCGGCATCATCACGCCGCTGCGGTCCACGCTGGAGGAGATCGGCATGCCGATCCTGCCCGTGTCGGCCGTCGTGGACACGTTCATGTCCATTGTGGAAGGTTCCGGCACCGGCGAGGCATGGTTCGTCCAGGCCGGCCGCGAGTCCGAGCCGTTCGGCTTCCGCAACCCGCCCGGCCCGCGCGCCGCGGACGGCTCGCGGATCCAGGCCGCCCAGAAGGACCCCGTTTCGATCGCGCTCAAGGAGAACTGACCGTGCGTGCCATTCAGATCACCGAGTTCGGTGGCCCCGAGGTGTTGCAGCAGGTGGAGCTGCCCGACCCCGTCGCGGGTGAGGGCGAGGTGCTGATCACCGTCTCGCGCGCCGGCCTGAACTACGCGGACACGCACCAGGCGGAGAACTCCTACCTGGCGAAGATGGAGCTGCCGATGGTTCCCGGCGGCGAGGTCGCCGGGGTCACCGCGGACGGCCGCCGGGTCGTCGCCCTGACGAAGAGCTCCGGTGGTTACGCGGAGAAGGCCGTCGCTCCCGCCCTGACCACCTTCGACGTCCCCGACGGCGTCGACGACCTGACGGCGCTGTCGTTGGTCGTCCAGGGCGCCACCGCGTGGTTGTTGCTGCGGAAGTCGACCCACATGGAGCCCGGCGAGTCCGTCGTCGTGCACGCCGCTGCCGGTGGCGTGGGCACGATCGCCGTCCAGCTGGCCAAGCTGTGGGGCGCCGGGCGGGTCATCGCCACGGCTTCTTCCGGCGACAAGCGGAAACTGGCCCTCGACCTGGGGGCGGACGTCGCCGTCGACTCGCGTTCGTCGGACATGACCGCCGCGCTGATCGAGGCGAACGGCGGGCGGCGGGTCGACGTCGTGCTGGACATGACCGGAGGGGCAACCACTGACCAGTCCTTGGTGGCGCTGGCTCCGTTCGGGCGTCTTGCGTTTTACGGCATGGCCTCGCGCGAAAGGCCGAAGCCGGTCGACCTCGGGGCGTTGCTGGTGCACTCCACGACCGTTGCGGGTATGTGGCTGCCGCACGCGCTGAAGGTCCGGGACGCGGAGCACGGAACGCTCGCCCACCGCGCCATGGCGGAGCTGTTCGCACTGGTGCTGGACGGCAAGTTGAAGGCCGTCGCGGGTGGGGAGTACGGGCTGGGGGAGATCCGGCAGGCTCACGAGGACCTCCGGTCGCGGAAGACGACGGGGAAGCTCCTGCTCGACCCGTCGCGCTGACCGAACACCCCGCGGTCACCAGTGTGGTGAAACGCAGGGAGGGGCGGTCCGCCGAAGCGGCCGCCCCTCCCCGCACGCGGGTCCTACTCGGAGAGCTCCGCCAGCTGCGCCTTCACCCTGGCCAGCTCGGCTTCCAGCTCCTCCATGCGGGTGCGGTGCTGGTCGCGCGCCGCCTCGAGCACCGACTCGATGCCCTCGGCGATGTCCTCGTGCAGCTCCTTGGCCGCCTTCGCCACCGCGATGGCCGGGATCACCAGGCCCGACACGACGCGCTGCGTGCCGTGGACCAGGTCCGCCTGCCATTCGCCTTCGGCGGTGCCGGTCACCGTGAGCGTGAGCTCGACGGTGCGGGTCTTCTTCGCCGTGCTCTTCGGGCGGCCGGCCTTCGGCTTCTCAGCCTTGGGGGCTTCGGCCTTCGGAGCCTCGGCGGGCTTCGGGGCCTCCACCGGCTTCGGAGCCTCGGCCTTCTCGGCCGCGAGGGCCGGCGCCGGAGTCTCCTCCACGACGGTCTCCTCGACTGCCTGCACCTCGGTGAGCGTGTCCGACACGATCAGGTTTCCTCTCTGCGCAACGACGTGACCCCGAGCACAGTGTAGAACACGTGTTCGATCAGACGTGAACGGGGTCAGCGCAGAGCCTAGTCAGTCAGTACGGCGGGAGCTGTACGCGCCACTGCCGTTCCACGTCCAGGACGCCTGGTACGGCCTGCAGGGCCGGAATGGCCCTGACCTCCGCCGTACCGGTCACGACGCCCAGCGCCTCGAGGACCGTGTCGACGACCAGACCGGCCTCCCGCAGGCCGTCGAGGACCTGCGGGAGGGTGTCCTCCGCCACGGAGACCATCACCTGGTCCACCGGAGCGGTCATGGCGCCTGGACTAGTCCGCTGCCGATGTCGGTGGACGGCAGGGGCAGGCGCAGGGTGGTGCCGACCAGGCGTGCCCACAGTTCGTAGCCCCGGGCCCCGGTCTTCTCCGCGATCAGGACGGCCACGCCCGCCGCGTGCGGGGTCGCCATCGACGTGCCGCGCAGGCGGCGGTACTTCTCCGGCAGCTTGAACGACGAGTAGACGTCCACGCCGGGTGCGCACACGTCGATCTGGCCGATCTTGTCCGCCGAGCCCGAGGAGAACGACGCGATCGCGCGGTTCACGTCGATCGCCGCCACCGCGATGATGCTGGGGCAGCGGGCCGGGTGGCCGACCGGTGCGATGCGCGCCGGGCGTGCGGAGGCGTTGCCCGCCGCCGCGATGATCAGCGTGCCCTTGGCCAGTGCGCGCTGGGCGACCGTCTCGTAGATCTGCGAGTACGGCGTGTTCACCGGGACGTCGGCGCCCAGGGACATCGAGATGACGGCGCAGCCGTTCGCGACGGCCCAGTCGATGCCCGCGAGGATGCCGCCGTCGGAGCCGGAGCCCGCGTTCGACAGCACCTTGCCCGCGAAGATCTCTGCCTCGTGCGCGACGCCGTAGCCGGGCGGGGTCGCGGGCTTGCGCGGGCCCGCGGACGTGCCGACGCAGTGCGTGCCGTGGCCGTGGCCGTCCTGCACGTCCTCACCGGTGATGAACGACTTCGTGGTGATGGCGCGGCCGGTGAAGTCCGGGTGGTTCTTCTCCCAGCCGGTGTCCAGGACCGCGATCTTGACGCCCTTGCCGGTGGCCGTGCTGACGTCCGCGCCGACCGCCTGCAACCCCCAGGTCAGCACGGACTCGTCGGCCACCGCCTCCGGCGCCTCCTCCTCCGCCGGCGCCGCGAACACGTGCACGACGCGTTCCGGTTCGACGATCTGGACCGGGCCGGGGCGCTCGGCGGCGCCGTTCAGCTCGGCCAGCAGGTTCGGGTCCGCGGACACGACCGCGACACCCAGCTCCGGGAAGACCTGGACGGCGTCCGCGTCCAGGTCACCGCTGTTCGGGTCGAACCCGGCGATGGCGCCGAGCTCGGCCAAGCCCTCTTCGACCGCGTCCTCCTGCAGCAGCACGAGGAAACGACCTGTGGTCTCCACTTCCGCGGGTTCGGTCATGACGATTCGCCCCTACTCTCCGTTCAGCCCTCACCTAGAGAGTCGTCACATCGGGGCAGTTGTTTCAGGCCATTTGCCGTCTGCGCGCGAAGAATTCACCGATCGGCTCAACGTACTTGGCCGCGATGGGGCCCAGGATGGCCATCAGGAGCACGTACGCGGTCGCGAGCGCGGCCAGTTCGGAGCTCACCTGGCCCGACGCCACGGCCAGGCCGGCGATGACGATGGAGAACTCGCCGCGCGCGACGAGTGCCGCTCCCGCACGCATGCGGCCCATCTTGCCGATGCCCTGGCGCCGCGCCGCCCACCAGCCGGTGAAGACCTTCGTCGCCGTCGTGACGGCGGCCAGCGCCACCGCGATGCCGAGGACGGGCGGGATCGAGCGCGGGTCGGTGTTGAGGCCGAACACCACGAAGAACATCGCGGCGAACAGGTCCCGGAGCGGTTCGAGCAGGCGCGTGGCGTTCTCGGCGGTCGAGCCGGAGATCGCGATGCCGAGCAGGAACGCGCCGACCGCCGCCGACACCTGCAGCTGCGAGGCGACGCCCGCGACGAGCAGGGCCGAGCCGAGCAGCTTGAGCAGGAACACCTCGTGGTCGGGACTGTCCACAATGGCCGAGATGAACCGGCCGTACTTCAACGCCACCACCAGGACCACGGTGATGGCGAAAAGCGAGATGCCGACCGAGGTGAGCCCGCCGAGGAAGCTCACGCCCGCGAGCACGGCGGTGAGCACCGGCAGGTACACGGCCATCGCGAGGTCCTCGAACACGAGCACGGACAGCACGACCGGCGTCTCGCGGTTGCCGAGCCGGCCCAGGTCGCCCAGGACCTTCGCGACGATGCCCGACGACGAGATGTAGGTGACGCCCGCCATCGCCAGCGCGCCGACCGGGCCCCAGCCCAGCAGCAGCGCCGCGATCGCGCCCGGCGCCGAGTTGAGCACCAGGTCGAGCACACCGGCCATCCACGACTTCTTCAAGCCGGTCGTGAGCTCCGACGCCGAGTACTCGAGGCCGAGAAGCAGCAGGAGCAGCACGACGCCGATCTCGCTGGCGAGGTGCGTGAACTCCTCGATGCCGTGCAACGGGACCAGCCCGCCGTGCCCGAACGCCAGTCCACCGACCAGGTAGAGCGGGATCGGGGAGATTCCGGCACGCCGGGCCACACGACCCAGCAGGCCGAGGCCGAAGAACACCGCGCCGAGCTGGATCATGGCGATTGTTGTCTCGTGCACTGTGATTAACCGCCGTGGAGGATCTCAGCGGCGGCGTCGAGGCCTTCCGCGGTGCCGACGACGACCGCGAGGTCACCGTTTTCGAAGAGGAAGTCGGGGCCGGGCGACGGATGCGCGTTGCCCGCGCGCACGACGGCCACGACGGACACACTGGTCCTGGTGCGCAGAGCGGTCTCGCCGAGCGAGCGGTTCGCGAAGGCGGTGACCGGCAGCTGGCGGGTGGTGATGCCCGCGATGTCGCGGGTCTCCTCGCGCAGGTGGGCGACGAGCTGCGGCGCGCCGAGCAGGCCCGCGAGCGTGTTCGCCTCTTCCGGTGAGAGGGGTATCGACGCCGCGCAGGAGTCCGGATCGCTCGCCTTGGAGAGGATGAGCTCGAACCGGCCGTCCCGGTACGTGATCACACCGACGCGCCGGCCGGCACGGATCATGAAGTCCTGACGCGTGCCGATGCCCGGCAGGGGCGTGATCTCTACGTTCACACAGATCATGATACGTGCATGTCCGAAACATCGAGGACGCTGTCCGTGGGCCCCGTGCGCCGGGGCTGGATCGTCCGGGAGCGCGTGCCCGGCCCGGACGTCGACGAGTTCGCCGAGCCCGGTCAGGTGATCGGGGCGCTCGCGAGAGCCCCGCACGGCACGTTGCTCGCCGTGCAGCACCCGCACCGCACGCCCGCCGCGCTCGCCGCCGGCACCGGGCTGCTCGACGCGCTGCCCGCCGCCCGCACCGAGCTCGCGGCGTTGATCCGGCGGGCCTACCGGGAGGTCACCGACGTCGTCGCGCCGTACCGGGTCGACGGGCCGGACGGCACGGCGTGCGGGCTGCTCTGCCTCGTCGACCCGGACGCGATCGAGCACACCGAGGACGTCTACCCGGACGTGGTCGCCGAACGCGGCCGGGTGCTGGCGTCGCTGGGCATCGCGACGAGCGCGGCCATGCTGATCCCGGTCACCCCGCACGACCGGCTGACGTCGCTCGTGCTCGGCATGACCGGGGAGCCCGCCGTGTCGCTCGTGGACTCCGGCGGGCGGCGGCACTGGGTGTGGCTCGTCGGACCGGGGGAGGCGCAGGAGGCGTTCCTGCGGGCGGCGGGCGCGCACCCGTTGCTCGTCGCGGACGGCAACCACCGGGTCGCGGCGGCGCGCGAGGCGGGGCTGTCCGGCCTGCTCGCGCTCGTGACGTCCGGGCCGGGGCTGCGGGTCGGGCCGATCCACCGCGCGATCGCCGGGACGGGGCTCGGCGCGTCCGACCTGGTGGCGGCCTGGGAGGGGGTGGGGCTGACGGTGTCGTCGCTGCCCTACGTCGTGGATCCGGAACCCGGTGTGGTCGTGGTGCGCTGTCCCGACGAGGTGCTGCGCGTCGAACTGCCCGCCGGGAAGGGCATCGACCACGCCGTCGTGGAGTCGTTGCTGCTGGGAACCGCTCTCGGGCTGGACCCGGAGAGCCCGTGCGTGCGGCCGGTCGTCGACCCGTCCGTCGAGGCCGAGGCGGTGCTGCTGATCGCACCCGTGCCGCTGCGGGAGGTGCTGGAGGGCGGGAAGATGCCGCGCAAGAGCACGTACTTCACCCCCAAGCCGCGCAGCGGGCTCCTGCTGGCCGACCTGTCACCGTAGGTCCCTGCCGGGCGGGTTCGTTCGGCCCTGGTCACCCTGTCCGGCGCGGGAACAGACTCCGTGGGCACGCGCTCACGGGGTCCTCTCCCCGGAACTTCGCCCCAGGAGGAGGACCCCCTGGCAGAAGAGGCGCTTCGGAGTCCACCGGCCCTGGTGGCCGTGGATCTGCTGACGTCTCATGGTGGGGGAACCAGGTTCGCGGTCTCCCCACCTGTGAGGCACCGACGATGGAACCGGAACGAGGCTTGCTGCGGGTGCGCCGCCACGACGCCGTGGTGGTGCTGACCGGTGAGGTCGACCTGACCACGAGCGACCTGCTGAGGTCGGAACTCGCCCTCGCCCGCGCCTCGGGGGACGGCGACGTGGTGGTCGACTTCACCGGCCTGACGTTCATCGGCTCGAGCGGCCTGCACGTGCTCATCGAGACCGCCGAGGCGCTGGGCGAGCGGCGGCTGGTGCTGCTCGGCGGCGGCTGGGCCGCCTACGTCGTGAACCTGCTCGGCCTCACGCTGAAGTTCCCGAACATCGTTGTCGGCCAATGACGTCCGGGCCGTCCACTGAGGACGCTGCCAGGGCCGGCCGCATGGCGGTGCGAGCGATCAGGGGAGCCACGCAGATCGACGCGGACTCGCGCCTCGGAGTTCCCCGCCCGCGCCGCGGGACGTGCCGCTGCTGCCCGCGACCGAGATCACCGTCCCGGCTCCCTGCCCGCGTGATCCGGCTGTCGGCACACGTCGAGGAACGACCTCCACCGCTGAAGACCGTCAGGCGCTGAAGTCCTTGCCGGGCAACCACCCGTTGGGGATGTCCGTGACGCGCCACCGCGGCACGGCCACCCTGACCGCCCGGACCGGCGTGGCCAGGAACGGTCCCGCCTCGGGCACCTTCGCCACGAGCGCCTGCCGCACGAGCTCGTCCTCGGCGCCGCCGACCACCACGGCCGTACCGCGCGCCTGCAGGAACGGCTCCATCGGCGACCCGGTGGACACGACCAGCGACACCTCGGGGTTCTCCCTGATCGCTTTGAGCGTCCGCCCGCGCTCCTCCAGCACGAGCACGAGCTCGTGCGGCCCCCGCTCGGCGAAGTACACGCCGCTCACCCACGAGCCGTCCGACCCGGCCGTGGCGAGGAACATCGACTTGTGCGCGGCGAGCGTGCGGTGCAGCAACGCCTCGACGGCGCCGCGCTGTTCGGTGGTGGTCACTGGAGCCTCCGTGAGTTCGGTGATGCGCTCACGTGATCGGTCCCGGCGCAGTGTGGCTGATGCGAATTCCACCGATCGATACCGTTGCGTCGGGCCGCCGGCAGCGGGCGATCACCGGCGACGCCGTCGCGCCGGAGCGGCCGTGAACTGTCCCGCCTGCGGTGTGAGCGTTCGCACCAGGCACAATGTGGGCCGTGGGTGTCTCGGAGGGAGCTGCTGTGGGCCAGGGTCAGTTGCGCGGTGTGGTCGCTCTCGACGGACCGTCCGGCACCGGCAAGTCCACCGTCGCGAAGCGGCTCGCGATGGCGCTGGACGCGCGCTACCTCGACACCGGCTCGATGTACCGGGCGGTCACGGTGGCGGTGCTGCGCGCCGGCGTCGACCCGGCTGACGAGGCGGAAGTCGCCCAGGTCGCGGACAACGCGGTGCTGGTCGTCGGCACCGACCCCGCCCGGCCGGGCATCACGCTCGACGGCGACGACGTGTCGGCGGAGATCCGCGGCCCCGAGGTGACCCTCGCGGTGTCGCCGGTGTCCGCGGCGCGGCACGTGCGGGAGCTGCTCGTGGCCCAGCAGCGCGCGATCATCGCGGACGCGCTGGACCACGTGGGCGGCATCGTCGTCGAGGGGCGTGACATCGGCACCGTCGTGTCGCCGGACGCCCCGCTGAAGGTCTACCTGACGGCGTCGGCCGACGCGCGGGCCGTGCGCAGGACCAAGCAGGACAACGCCGCCGGCCGTGAGTCCACTGTGGACGCGGTGCTGGCGGACGTGCAGCGCCGCGACAGCTACGACTCGTCGCGCGCGGTGTCGCCGCTGAAGGCGGCCGAGGACGCGGTGGAGCTCGACAACACCGACCTCGACCTCGCGGGCACCATCGACGCGTTGCTCGAGCTCGTGCACGAGCGCGGGCTGCGGGTGACCGGGTGAGCGTTCCCGAGGGGACATCGCCCTGGCTGTTCGACCTCGGGCGCTGGATCGGGCGCGTCCCCTACGCCTGGCAGTTCCGGCTGCGGGTCCACGGGCTCGACCGCGTACCCTTGAGCGGCGGCGTGGTCGTCGTCGCCAACCACAGCTCGATGGCCGACGGGCCGATCCTGTTCGGGGTGCTGCCCCGGCGCGTGACATTCCTGGTCAAGCAGGAGATGTTCCAAGGCGTCGTCGGCTACCTCCTGCGCAAGATCGGGCAGATCCCCGTCAAGCGGCAGGAGGCCGACCGCACCGCGCTGACCAGCGCGTTGTCCGTGCTCAGAGCAGGCGGTGTGATCGGGGTCTTCCCCGAGGGCACGCGCGGCGAGGGCGACGTGGCGAACGCGCAGAACGGCGCGGCGTGGCTGGCCAAGACCTCCGGCGCGGCGGTGCTGCCCATCGCCTGCCGCGGGACCTACCAGGCGAAGGGCTGGCGGCCCGAGGTCGACGTGCTGATCGGTGAGCCGTTCCACCTCCCCGAGGGGAAGGGACGAGCCGCCCTGGGCGTTGCGACCGAGCAGGTGCGCGACCGCCTGGCGACACTGGTCGCCGAACTAGACGGACAACGTGCGAGTGAGGGAAGACGATGACGGACCTGGACGGCACCTGGGAGGACGAGGCCGACTGGTCAGCCTTCGACGACCTCGACGGCGAGGGCGGCGAGGAGTCCGCTCCGCCGCAGCCGGTGCTCGCGGTGGTCGGACGGCCGAACGTCGGCAAGTCGACGCTGGTCAACCGCATCATCGGCCGCCGTGAGGCCGTGGTGCAGGACGTGCCGGGCGTGACGCGTGACCGCGTGGCGTACGACGCGCTGTGGAACGGCCGCAAGTTCACCGTGGTCGACACGGGTGGCTGGGAGCCGGACGCGGTCGGGCTGCAGGCCTCCGTGGCCGCCCAGGCCGAGCTCGCGATGGCGACCGCGGACGTGATCCTGCTGGTCGTGGACGGCTCCGTCGGCGCGACGTCGACCGAGGAGGCCGTCGCGAAGGTCCTGCGCCGGTCGAAGAAGCCCGTGATCCTGTGCGCGTCCAAGGTGGACGACGACAGGCTGCTGGCCGACATCGCGTCGCTGTGGTCGCTGGGTCTCGGCGAGCCGTACCCGGTCTCCGGCCTGCACGGCCGCGGCTCCGGTGACCTGCTCGACGTGATCCTCGACAGGCTGCCCGAGACCCCGCGCGACGACTTCGGCGCCCGCAGCGGCGGCCCCCGGCGCGTCGCGCTCGTCGGCAAGCCGAACGTCGGCAAGTCGTCGCTGCTCAACCGCCTGACCGGCGAGAACCGCTCGGTCGTCGACTCGGTCGCCGGCACCACCGTCGACCCGGTCGACTCGCTGGTGGAGCTCGACGGCGAGATCTGGCGCTTCGTCGACACCGCCGGCCTGCGCAAGCGGGTGAAGTTCGAGAGCGGCGCCGAGTACTACGCCTCGCTGCGCACGAAGTCCGCGATCGAGACCGCCGAGGTCGCGATCGTGCTGCTCGACGCCCACGAGCCGCTCGCCGAGCAGGACCTGCGCGTGCTGACGATGGTCGTCGAGTCGGGCCGCGCCTGCGTGCTGGCGTTCAACAAGTGGGACCTCGTCGACGAGGACCGCCGCAACGAGATGATCCGCGAGCTCGAACGCGGCCTGGTGCGCGTCCCGTGGGCCGACAAGGTCAACATCTCGGCCCTGACCGGCCGCGCCGTGCACAAGCTCGCTCCGGCGTTGCGGACGGCGTTGAACTCGTGGGACACCCGGGTCCCGACCGGCCGCCTGAACCAGTGGCTGACCGAGCTCATCGCCGCGACCCCGCCGCCCGTGCGCGGCGGCAAGCAGCCGAAGGTGCTGTTCGCGACCCAGGCCTCGACCCGCCCGCCGACGTTCGTGCTGTTCACGACCGGTTTCCTCGAGGCGTCGTACCGCCGCTTCATCGAGCGCAGGCTGCGCGAGGAGTTCGGCTTCGAGGGCAGCCCGGTCCGCATCTCCGTGCGCGTGCGCGAGAAGAAGAAGGCCGGCGCCGGCAAGAAGTAGCCCACCCGTTGATGACCCGACCAGCCGGTTGCCCTTCGTGACGGGGTGCGGTTGGTTGGGTCGGTGGCCGTACGAGTGGCGCTAGCCGACGACGAGGCCCTGCTGCGGCGGGGCCTGAAAGTCCTCCTCGAGGCCGACGGCCGGGTGGAGGTGGTCGGCGAGGCGGCCGACGGCGCCGAACTGGTCGAGGTCGTCCTGGCCCACCTGCCGGACGTCGTGCTGGTCGACGTCCAGATGCCCGGCGTCGACGGCCTGGAGGCCGTGCGCCGCCTGCGCACGTGGGCCACGCCGCCCGCCATCGCCGTGCTGACCACGTTCGACCTCGACGACTACGTGGCGACCGCCCTCGACCTGGGCGCCCAGGGCTTCCTGCTCAAGGACGCCGAACCCGAGGCCCTCGTCCGCGCCGTGGTGGACCTCGCCGCGGGCGGCGCCGTCCTGGACCCGCGCATCACCGCCCGCCTGCTTCCCCGCCTGAGGGGCTTCCGTGCCAACCGCCAGCTGGACTCGCTGTCCGCACGCGAACGCCAGGTGCTCGAACTGGTAGCAAGCGGCCGCTCGAACCACTCGATCGCCGAGCAGCTCTGCCTGTCCGAGGCGACGGTGAAGAGCTACGTCTCCACCGTCCTCACCAAACTGGGAGTGGAGAACCGGGTGCAGGCGGCCCTCGTCGCCCACCAGGTCGGTGCGTGGTGAAGGCAGTCCTGCGCGAGGTCCTCACCGTGGGCATCACCACGGGAGTGGTCCTCCTGACCCAGGACCGCCCGTTCCCGTGGTCACTGTGGACGGCCGTCATCGCCTCACTGCTGCTCTCCGTACGCCTGCGCTGGCCGTGGCTCGCCTCCCTGATCTGCATCCCGGCCGTAGCAGGTGGCCTCGGCTGGGCACCGGCACTCGTCGCCCAGTTCCGCCTGGGCCGCAAGGAGAAGTCCCTCCCGCGCCAGGTCTTCTGGATGATCGCGATGACCGTCGCCTCGACAGCACCGGTGCTCCTGACCGAGTCCATCCCTCCAGGCCCGCTGCTCCTGGTCGCAGCCTTCGCCTTCGGCCTGGCAGCCGCCCCCACGGTCCTCGGCGCCCTCGTCACCACCCGCAAGGAACTGACCAGGTCCCTGTACGAAACCCGCAGAGCCCGAGCCGCGGAACTGGAGGCTCGGGAAACCTCCGCCCGAGCCGCGGAACGAGCCCGGATAGCCCGCGAGATCCACGACGCAGTAGGCCACCACGCCACCCTGATAGCAGTCGAGTCAGCCGCCCTGGCCGCCACAGCCCCGGACGACACCGTCCGCGAGACCGCGCTGCGCTTGCGTTCCCTGGCAAAAGAATCACTCGCCGAGATGCGAGCCGCCCTCGGCCTGTTGAATTCCGACACCACCTACCCGTCCCTGCAAGAGCTGGTAGACCGAGCCCGCGTGGCAGGCGTGTCCGTGACCCTCTCCGAATCAGGCGACGCACCTCTGTCGCCGGCAGTGTCACGCGCCCTGTTCCGAGTGGTCCAGGAAGCCCTGACCAACGTGACGAAACACGCCCCGGGCGCCTCCGTGACCGTGACCGTGACCCGCGGCTCACCCGTCCGGGTCTCGGTGGTGAACGGCCCAGGAGATTCATCTTCGCCGGGTGATGGCGGAGGCGCGGGCCTGCACGGCCTGTCCGAGCGAGTCCGTCTGGCCGGCGGCACCCTGACCACCTCCTACCGCGCCGACGGCGGCTTCAGCGTCAGCGCCGTCCTACCACCCGGTAAGTCGAAGGTTGACGTACAAGACTCGACTTTCGGCGGTGGCGCCCGCGACGCCGCCACCGCATAGTTCAGGGTGTCGGTCGAGGATCGGGGGATCGGTCGGACCGAGGGGCGCAGGGACCCGAGCTTCGGGTCCCTGCCGTATTTCCGCAGCTCACGGCCTGTGGTGGGGGCCGTTTTTGATCTCTGTGCAGGGTGTTGTAGGATTTCCCATGCACGCCGGGAAACCGGGAGTGTGGCCGGGACGTGGCGCAGTTTGGTAGCGCACTTGACTGGGGGTCAAGGGGTCGCAGGTTCAAATCCTGTCGTCCCGACGGCCAATGACCAGCGGGTTTACCTTTCGAGGTAGACCCGCTGGTGTCGTTTTTGCCCGGTTGTGGTCGCAAAGTGGTCGCGCTATGCCGCTTCGGCTTCTTTCAGGGCCGTTTCGATTGCCTTCACCGCATCGAGTGCGACATGGCGGAGCAGGTGACCGTAGATCTCCGTTGTTGTCGACAAGGTCGAGTGGCGCAGCGTCTTCGATGCCATGGCCAGCGGAACTTGCGAGCTGAGCATCGTGGTTGCGGCGAAGTGCCGCAGGTCGTGGACACGGATCCGCGGCAGTTTCGCCTGTTCGGCGAGTTGGCGGAAGCGGCGCAAGACGTACTCGGGTCGGAGCGGTTGGCCTCCGCGTCGTGTGAACACGAGCGCGCGTTCGGGCTGTCGGCTCGCTTGATCCTTGAGCGCGGCAGCAACTCTGTCGGAGAGGCCGATCCAAGCAAGGCTGCTCTTGGTCTTCGGCGCGGTGAAGACCGGCGTGGAGTTGTTGATGTTGGACAGCGTGTAGCGGACGAAGAGCACGCGCTCGTCGAGGTGGACGTCAGACCAGTGCAGGGCGAGCGCCTCGCCTCTGCGCATGCCAGTACCGATGATCAATTCGAATAGGTTGGTCAACGGTTCGTTGTGGTCAGCGCAGTGTTTGAGGAACGTCGCGGCCTCAGTGGGTGACCAGCACACCGGCTCGTACTTCGTAGGTCGGGTGACCGAGACATACCTGGCCGCGTTGTACGGCAGGCGGTGTTGTCGCACGGCGTCGCCGAGCGCGCTGGACAGAGTTGCGAGGCAACGACGTAGAGTCGTGTGCCCGCGGCCGGCCTCCAGCTGGTTGCGGACGTAGAGCACGACGTGCTGGTGGGATAGATCTTCGAGTCTGATCAACCCGATGTGCGGGATCAGATCCTTATGAACGTACGCGTGGTAGTTCGCCATCGTGGTCGGCTTGAGCGTCAACGCCTTGGCGCGCAACCAACTCTCGAGGTAGGCAGCGACCGTTTGGTGGTCGTCGATGACGATGCCGGTGCGCTCGCATTCCAGCATCTTGCCCAGCGCCGCTTGAGCGTCTGCCTTGGTCGCGAAGCCGCCCCGGCGTCGTGTCCTCCGCTTGCCGTCGAGCGTCGGCAGGTCAACTGCGTAGGTCCAGGATCCGTGCTTGCGGTTCGTCAGCTTCGGGCAGCGAGCGCCGAGTTGGCGACCGTCGGCGCCACGGCAGGCGCAACGGCGGTAAACGCGCCCGCGGTTCGGGTTCCTCATGACGAAACTCTCCGGTTCCTTCGAGCTGCTCCCTGCGAGCAGTCCAGGATCGGAGCATGTGCCGAATGCGACCACAGCGCGACCACAGACTGTATCCATGCTGGTCAGGCCGATGGCACTTGTGACTGTGACAACCGGTTCCGTTTACGGAGTAAAAGCACGCATCTTCGCGCGGAAGGCGCGTGAGATACAACGGGCGCAGTTTACTGCAGGTGATCGCTGTGAGAATTGATTTATTGCGACGCTCCTGGTGTCACGTTTTTGACTAGTTTGCTCCTACTCCCGTGCTGCTTGTTGCGATTTACCGAGTAGGGTGTGGCTCTTACAGCTAGAGTGCGTGCGGTAACGGGTGGATACGAGAGGGCGACAAGTAGGCCATGAGTGATGTGCCCGCGCTGATCGACCGCTACGTGGTGGAGCGCGAGCTTGGCTCCGGAGGCATGGGCGAGGTGTACCTCGCCTACTCGCCCGCTGGCGATCCCGTTGCGGTGAAGCTGATCCGCAGCGATCGGCTGGATCCGGTCACCCGCGCACGGTTCGAAAAGGAAGCTTTGATCGCCCGGACCGTCATCGGGACGAACAGGGTTGCGAGGTTCCTCGACGCGGATCCCTATGCTGATCGCCCCTGGCTGGCGATGGAGTACGTGCCGGGAAGCACCTTGTTCGTTCACGTCGAAGCGCATGGCCCGTTGCCTGCGCCGCTCGTCGCAAGTCTTGGTGCGCTTCTGGCCGAAGGCTTGGCAGCAGTACATGCCACAGGGCTCTTGCACCGAGACCTCAAGCCACAGAACGTGATCATGGGCGGCTACGGTCCGATCCTGATCGACTTCGGCCTCGGCGCCTTCCTTGACGCGGCGAAGGACACCCTCTCACACAGCGGAATGATCATCGGCACAGTCCGCTGCATGCCACCTGAGCAGGCGATGGGCCACCCGCAGGTCACTCCAGCTGCGGACGTGTATGGACTGGGGACCGTTCTGCTGTACGCGGCGACAGGGCACTACCCCTACGAAGGCGGCCGATGGGAAGCCATCGTCGGACAGGTCGCCGACCCCCGCCAGCACCCTGACCTGGGCGGCCTCCCGGACGCTCTGCTTCCGCTGATCTCATCGATGCTCGCGCACGATCCGGCCGATCGTCCTTCTCTCGAGACGGTGACAGCCGAGTGTACGAAGCTGATGTCCGACAACAGTTTGTCGCCAGTGAGCGCCCGGCACGCATTGATCGACCGCACGGTTGGGAGTTCGTCAGCGATAGCTGTATCACCTCCACCGCCTTCGCTGCTGGACCAACTCGAAGCACAGGCTGTCCCCCTTGGCGGCGAAATGGCGCTGGACAGCCCTCTTGACGGTCTGCCCGATGCGTCCGCGGATGCCTCGGCGAACGAGGTGCCCAATGAAGTCGACCAGGCCGCCACACCCCCTCAGGCTGGCATGCGCCGCGGACGGGCGCCTGCTTCGCAGCGAGTGGCCGAGGAGCTGCGGAAACAGTACGCAACGCAACCTGGGTTGTAGTCAGTTCTGCAGGGTTGGACGAACGAGTTCATGAATGGAGTGCGCTTGACCGCGAACGTCGGGCGGGAAGACGGCCAGGACGTCGGCGCCCTTGAGGTCGAAATGGCGCAGGAGATGCCTGAGCACGCGGCGAGGTACGCGCCTGGCGCCCAGGTGCGTATTCGTGACGAGCAGTGGTTGGTGAGGAAAGTCAGCAGTACTCGCCACGACGGCTGGATGCTGGAAGTTACCGGCGTCTCCCCGTTCGTCCGCGGAACTGACGCGGTCTTCTACGAGAAACTCGAGGAGCTCGAGAAGCGCGCCGGCATCGAAGTGCTCGACCCTCGGAAGACCCGGCTGGTGGCTGACGACTCTCCGAATCATCGCCGGGCGCGTCTCTACCTGGAGGCGGCGATCCGCAAGACCGCCTTGCCTCAGACAGAGCACGGTCTCGCCCTCGCCGACAGCTTCCTCATGGACAAGCAGACCCATCAGCTGCGTCCCGCCGAGCTCGCGCTGTCGATGCAGAACCCGCAGCCGCGCATTCTCATCGCGGACGTGGTGGGCCTTGGCAAGACCTTGGAGATCGGACTTCTGCTCGCCGAGCTCATTCGTCGTGGCCGTGGTGAACGGATCCTCGTGGTGACGCCGGCACACGTCCTGGAGCAGTTCCAGCGCGAGCTGTGGACCCGTTTCTCCATTCCGCTGGTGCGGCTGGACTCGACCGGCATCCAGCGGATCCAGCAGGACATTCCGGCGGGCCGCAACCCGTTCGCCTACTTCAAACGCGCCATCATCTCGGTCGACACGCTCAAGAGCGACGTCTACGCGCACCACCTCGGCAACACCGACTGGGACGCTGTCGTCATCGACGAGTCGCACAACCTGGTCAACCGCGGTACCCGCAACAACGCGCTCGCCCAGCTGCTCGCCCGCCGTACCGATGCCCTGATCCTCGCATCCGCAACCCCGCACAACGGCAACGCCGAGTCTTTCGCCGAGCTGATCAAGCTGCTCGACGAGGCCGCGATCGCGAACCCGTCGAACTACGACGTGAAGAACCTCGAGCACCTCTACATTCGGAGGACGAAGACTTCACGGGAAGTGCGTGACTCCCTCAAGGGGGCTTGGGCCGACAGGGGACCGTCCTTGCCGGTGGAAGCCAAGGCAACGGACAAGGAAGAGGCAATCTTCGAGGAGCTTGCTTCCCGGTGGATCCCGCGCGACCGTGCAGCAGGCTCGGTCAGCGATCATCAGCTCTTCCCGTACACGCTGTTCAAGGCGTTCCTGTCTTCCCATAAGGCATTGCGGGAGACCATCGGGACGCGACTGCGCACGTTGGCCAGTGCCAAGGCTACGAGCGAGATCGAGCGGTCGGCGCTGCTGGACCTCGACCGGCTCGCCTCTCGAATCGAGGACGCCGACTCCGCGAAGCTGACAAAGCTCGTCGAGGTGCTCAACGAACTGGGAGTCGGTCCCAAATCGACTACCCGCGTCGTGATCTTCTCCGAGCGCATTGCGACGTTGAAATGGCTCGCTGAGGTCGTGCCCGCACAGTTGGGATTCCCCGCGGGCAAGAGCGATGACAAGAACAAGCCGTGGCTGTCCTACGGCGGCGTCGTGCAGGTGATCCACAGCGAGGCCACCGGTGAGGACGAGCAGAAGAGGATCGTGGAGAAGTTCGGCCTGCGGGACGATCCGGTGCGGATCCTGGTCACCAACGATGTCGCCTCTGAAGGCGTCAACCTGCATCAGCAATGCAACCAGCTCATTCACTACGACCTGCCTTGGTCGTTGATCCGGATCGAGCAGCGCAACGGTCGCATCGACCGCTACGGGCAGGAACGTTCCCCCGAGTTTCGTGCTCTTGTCCTTACCAGCGACGTGCAGTGGCGTGTGGATGAGGAGACTGGTGAGGTTCTCTCGCTTGATGACCGGTTGGTCGGTGCCAAGCTCCTTCGGCGGGAGGAGGAGGCTCACAAGATCGAGGGATCGGCCGAGGCCGTCACAGGCTTGTACCGGGCCAAGGAAGAGGACGACCGCCTGACGAAGGACCTGATCGCGGGCCGCACCGTCGAGACCTCCATCAAAAAGTCGCGGCAGGGCAGCGCAGGTTTCCTCGCGACCATGCTGGGGAACGTGGGCGCGGACCCCGACCACGCAGAGGTCGCGATCGCAACGGTCCCCTCAGTGTTCGAGTCCACGGCCGCGTACTTCGACGAAGCACTGCGCCAGATCTGTCCGACCCGTCCAGAGGACGACCTCTCGTTGCGTCGTGACGAGGACGGCACCATCGCCTTCGAACCACCGGCCGATCTGCAGTACCGGTTCAAGGCGCTGCCCAAGTCCTATCTGGATGAGCAAGGCATTCTGCCGACCTCGGCAAGGCCTGGCCGGCTGCTGATGACCTTCTCCAAGCAGCTTGCGGAAAAGCGGCTCAAGGCAGCACGCGACTCATCGAAAACGCTCTGGCCCAACGTCAGCTACGTGTCAGACGTCCACCCGGTGTTGGACTGGGTGACGGACAAAGCTCTCGCTTCGATCCGCTATGACGAGGCGTTCGTCCTGGCTTACTTGCCTCACGAGCGCCTGACAGGCCCGGTGTTCCTCGTCCAGGGGATCTACTCCAATGCTCTCGGCAGGCCGGCCGTCGTGGAGTGGATGGCGGTCCTCGGCCTGCCGGACACGCCCAGGGTGGTGCCCATGGATGCCGAATTCCTGGAGCTCTGTGGAGTGGGGCCGCGGATGCCTGGGCGCGCGACACCGCAGGACAGGGATGGACTGCAACGCCTTGTCCCGCAAGCAATCGATGAGGCCGAGCGGTGCCTCGTGCAGCGGGAGAACGAGTACGCGCAGCGCATCGACCGGGTTCTCGAGCCTTACAGCAGGCGCGTGCAGGAGTGGCGAGATCAGGCGGTGCTCTTTGCAGCGGGTAAGACCGGAGAACAAGGCGTGAATCTCGCCGCCAGTCGCCGCGAGGGGCTCATCGCGTCATTGAAGACCTCCGGGGCGCCGATGCTGCGCTTGCTCGCCGTCCTCGAGCCGCTGTCCGACGCGGAAGGCACCGCCCGATGAGCGCCGACTTTGACTCCTTCACCAACCGGGGCGAGTACTTCTCGGCGCACTACTTCGCCGACCAGCTCGGCGTGGATCTGAAGAAAGGGCTCCTCGCCACCTGGTCGCTGCGTGAGACCGACGAGCACGACAAGCGCAGGACGCCGCGGCAGAAGCTGCGTGATCTCCGCGCCGACTACCTGTCCGAGCGAGTCCGAACCTTCTTCGCCGAAAGTGCGGAGCAGGACGCAGCGGACGACGACGAGGTCTCCGCTCGACTGCGCACCCACAACAATCCGGAGTGGGTCAAGCGGCTGGGGGCCTGGCATCAGAAGGTTCTCGATGCCCTCGGCTTCGCGGAAGGCCCCACGCAGCTCACGGTCCACCGAGCCGGACGCGAACACGTCGTCGAGGCAGCCTGGCACGGCGATGGGATCGTTGCGATCGAATGCGGCTGGGCAGCGGTCAACGACTCCGCTCTCGACGCCGATGGCCCTGGACGGCTGCTGCATCCGTTGCGGGTGGGCGCCAGCGAGGCGTACGAGACAGGGCCGGCCCTTGCGACCTGGTTGTTCCAGAGCGAGCTGAACGAGGCCAGCGGCGCGCCGCCCCGCTTCGTGATCCTGCTGTGCGGCGGAGTCATCGTGCTCGCCGACCGACAGGCATGGGCCGAGGGACGTTTCCTCGTCGTGAATCTGGATGCGGCACTGGAACGCAACGACCGCAAGCAACTCGGTGAACTGGCCACCATCGCCGCCCTCTTCAGCCACGAGATGCTGGTTCCTGGAGAGGACGGCAAGGGACCACAGATCGACGCGCTCCTCAAAGCGTCGACGGACAATGCGGTCGGAGTCTCCGGGGAGCTCCGTGAAGGTCTCCAGCGTTCGGTCGAGATCATTGCCAACGAGGTGCTGGCGCGGTTGGACGCGGCTGGCGTTGAGCCCCGGCAAGTCGAGGACATCAGGATCCCGTTCGCCAAGGAACTCACCCGCGAGTCGCTGCGCTATCTCTATCGAATCCTGTTCTTGCTATACGCCGAAGCTCGGCCTGAGCTGGGCATCCTCCCTGCGGATGACGGTTCCTACGAGGCCGGCTACTCGGTAGCCCGACTGCGTGAGCTCGTCGAGCGCGACGAGCAACTCATCGAGGAGGAAGCCAGGAACGGGTTTCACCTCTTCGAGTCGCTGCACGTCCTCTTCGACAAGGTCAATGACGGGCACCGTCCGTATGGCACCGAGTCCGACGACGACCTGCCGGGCGACGACGAGGCGACCCGGAAGTCGAAGGCTGCACGTCGAAGCGAAGACCGCGGCCTTCGGTTCGAGCCGCTGCGCAGTGAACTGTTCGAGCCGAAGGCGATCCGGCTGATCGGGCGCAGCGTCAACGATCCTCGTGCGGCTGAGGACAGCGGTGCCGTTTTGGATCTGCGGCTGCGCAATTCCGCGCTGCACGAGGTGCTGCGGCTGCTGACGATGAAGAAGGCCACCCGGCGCGGTGACCGCGGTGGGTTCATCTCGTACCGAAACTTGGGCATCAACCAGCTCGGCGCCGTCTACGAGGGCTTGATGTCCTACACCGGGATCATCGCCGAGGAGGAGCTGTGTGAGGTCGCCAAGGGAGGTGATCCGGACAAGGGATCGTGGCTCATCCCCGCGCACCGGCAGATGGACTACCCGGCGAGCACGCTCGTCGAGTACAACGAGCACGACAACCGCAAGGGTCTGCGAGGGCCGAAGCGTTACCCGGCAGGTAGCTTCGTCTATCGGCTTGCCGGGCGAGACCGCGAGACGTCTGCCTCGTACTACACGCCGGAGTCACTCACCAAGGTCACGGTTGAACTGGCGCTGAAGCACCTGCTCGACCAGGAGCGGGACGCCGACGGGAACACGATCAGGACGCCGGCAGCGGAGCTGCTGAAGTACAAGATCTGCGAGCCCGCGCTCGGATCCGGGGCCTTCCTCAACGAGGCGATCAACCAGGTCGCCGATGAATACCTGCGGCGGCGTCAGGACGAACTCGGAGTCTCGATCCCGACAGCGGACGCCTTGACCGAGAAGCAGAAGGCCAAGGCGTACATCGCGTTGCACAACGCGTACGGCGTGGACCTGAACGCGACCGGTGTCGAGCTGGCCGAAGTGTCGTTGTGGCTCAACACGATGCATCCCGGCATGCGGGCACCCTGGTTCGGCTTGCACCTGCGTCGTGGCAACTCGCTCATCGGTGGGCGACGAGCGGTCTATTCGGGGGAGGACGTCGCCTCGGCGGAGAAGGCGTGGCTGAAGATCAAGGGTGGCCTGGCTCCGACTCCTTTGCCGTTCTTGAAGGATGGTGTTGAGCAGCCCTTGCCGCAGGACGCGGTGCACCAGTTCCTGCTGCCGAGTCCTGGCTGGGCGGCGGTTGCGGGGGCAACCGAGGCCAAGGAACTCGCCGGCAGTGAGGCGCACCAACTCGCCGGGTGGAAGAGGGGGATCCTCCAGCGGCCGGAGCGCAAGACGACGCATCTAAACAAGAAGACCGGCGAGCCCAAGGTCAAGAACGGCGAGCCAGTGCCCGAGCCGCAATCCCAGTTCACCAGACTCCGCGACGCCGCGAGGCGGGTGGAGTTCCTGTGGTCGCTCGTCGTCAAGCGGATGGAGATTTCCGAGCAGGCGATCGCGCGCCGGATCGACGTCTGGGGCGCCGATCCGGCTGATCCTGAGTACAACTTCCTGCGTCGGCCGGAACATGCGGTCGAGAAGGTCAAGGTCTTGGAGGACCTCTTCAACGCCGTCGACACGCCCTACTGGCGGTTGAAGACCGTCATGGACGCCTGGTGCGCGCTGTGGTTCTGGCCCGTTGACAAAGCTGGGCTACTTGACGGAACAGATGGGGTGTATGAGGAAGTTGTCGCGGTGGACACCGTGGCGGTCAGTGCCCTGCTCGGTGAGTCGCCTGTCGCGGTGACGACCTGGCCTCGGGTTGAGGAGCGCTTCGCGTTGTTCGCCCTGGGGCCTGAACAGACTTCGCTCGGTGACATGGAGCCAAAGCCTGATGACCTGATCGTCGAGGCCACGGAGATCAAACAGAGAGGCCTGTCGAAGCCCAAGGTGAAGCCGAAGGCCGTGCCTCTGCGGGATGCCATCCCGTTGAAGGATCTCGACGACTGGCTGGACTTCCTGGAAGCGATGCTGGGCACGGGGGACGTGTCCGAGGATGAGATCATCAGTCAGTTCAACAACCTTGACGAGCTGAAGGACTTCGAGGCGGTCCTGCCGGCGTACATGGGGATGGATCTGGCGGATCCGGAACAGCGCTTCCCGTGGCTGCACACGGTGCGGGACATCTCTACGCAGCAAGGCTTCCTTCACTGGGAATTGGAGTTCGCACTCGTCTTCGCCCAGGGTGGAGGCTTCGACCTTCAGGTGGGCAACCCGCCGTGGGTACGCCCACGCTGGAACGAGTCTGCTGTCCTGGCTGAGCACGAGCCTTGGTTCGAGCTGCAAGAGAAGGCGTCGACTGCAGAAAAGGAGCGCAGGCGCGAAAAGCTCCTTGAGACGCCGAAGACACTTGAGTACTTCCTTGGCGAGCTGACCAACACGACAGGGCAGGTTGCGTTGTTCGGCTCCTCTCAGGTCTACCCGCTCCTGGTGGGGACTCAGCCTGACCTGTACCGGGCGTTCATGTCACAGGTGTGGGCGCACGCTTCGTCTGTCGGGACGACGGGGCTTGTTCATCCGGACACACACTTCACTGGAGACAAGGAGGGGGTCCTCAGGTCGGCTGCCTACAGCCGCCTTCGGATTCACGGTGACTTCGTCAACTCGGGCCAGCGATTTTTCCCTGAGCCAGTTGGTCACACTGCTCACTTCGGTGTGCATATCTACGGACGACCTGGAGAGATCAGGTTCGACCACCTGTCGTGGCTGGTCTCGACGGATGCTCTGCGGCACTCAGCCCAGCACGATGGGTCAGGTGAGGTGCCGGGAATTCGATACCGCAACGGTGATTTCGACGAGCGTCCGCACTCAAGCCGTGTGGTACCGGTCGATCTGGAGCAACTCTCTGTCTGGCGGCGTCTCCTTGACAAGGAGGATCAGCCCGTCGAACAGGCACGTCTGCTGTTCCCGGTCAGCAAGGCGGAAGCGTCGGCCATCGAAGCCCTTGCGGACTATCCGCTCCGGCTGGGGTCCATGTCGCCACAGATCAGTTCTGGGTATCACGAAAGCGGCGCCAAGAAGGAAAGCCTGATCGACTACAACCGGCGAGATGCTGTCACCGGACAGGAGTACCAACCTGACCGGTGGCGCAAGGTGATCCTTAAGGGAACGCAGCTGAGCGTCGCCACCCCTGTGTTCAAGCGGTATGACGCCAACAGCAACGACCCGTATGGAGCTGACCTCGTCAGCCTCTCGCCGGACTTCGTGCCTGACACCGAGTACGTGCGTGTGCAGGGCAGAACACAGGCTTTCCTCGCAGCGCAGGATCGTTGGGTCGACTATCGCGCGCTCGCACGTCTTCGTATGGACGAGAAGGCGATTTCTCGCGCACGAAGCCGGGTTGCTCTGGCTGAAGGCATCAGCGAGGACGAGGTCGATGCGGACAAGATCGATGCACTGCTCGTGGCCAGAGCTCGGCGACGGTACGCCGCTTTCTATCGGCTGGCCTGGCGTCGCCAAATCGCGCCCAACACTGAGCGCGCACTGTATGCGGCCCTGGTGCCACCTGGTACCACGCATGTTGGTGGTTTGAGCAGCCTTGCAGTAAACACGATCGGGGACACCGTTCTACTGGCAGGATTCTTTGCCTCTCTACCTCTGGACTACTTCCTACGAGCGACTGGTCGAAGCGATCTCCACCCTTCGGTGGCCAAGGCTATGCCCGCCCCGGCCTCAGGCCATCCGCTGTCTGTTGCGCTTCTGCTCCGCACTCTGCGCCTGAACTGCCTCACGTCGGCATATGCCCGCCTGTGGGCAGAGCTGTACGACCCTGGTTGGCAAGACGGCGAGCGCTGGGCACACAAGTGGCCAGGCCTTCAACCGCTCCACGACGTCACGCCGGAGTGGAGGCCTGAGACGCCGCTGCGGTCCGAGCGAGCGCGCCGATCTGCGTTGGTCGAGATCGATGCTCTGGTGGCCGTGTGGCTAGGGATGAGCGCGGACGCCTTGATCGCCGCATATCGAGGGCGCTTCCCGGTGCTGCAGAAGTATGAGGCTGTCACGTGGTTCGACGCCGACGGCTGGAAGCTGGCTGGCAACGCTCGCACGATCGGTCAGCGGCAGTCAAAGGAGACCTGGGCTCAGTTCGAGGCCTACCAGGCTGCTCCGGACACTGCCCCGGTGCCGGAGGGTTACACCGCTCCGTTCTACAAGGCTGATCGCGAAACCGAGATGCGCGAAGCGCACGCCGTGTTCCAGGCTCGTCTCGACGCCGCCGTCGCGCGCGGCGAATGGGACCCGGTCAAGCAGGAGGTGCCGCAGTCGTGAGGCCGACTCTGGAAGCACGTGGACTCAAGGAAAGCCTGCTGCAGTACCTGTCGACCACCTACGCCCTCACCGATGAAGGTGCCCGCGAGTCGCTGCACCGGTTCCTCGGAGATGAGACCTCCGGAATGTTCCGTGGTCCGTTCCTGCGCATCCGCACACCCTTCACCACCGCGGATCCCAGCTGGCGCGAGCTGCTGGACTGGAAGCGCGAGGACGGCTGGATGCCGTACGCCCACCAGGCCGAGGCGTTCGCCCGGCTGAGCTCAGCGGCTGGCCGAACCCCGCAGCCGACCGTCATCACCACGGGCACGGGCTCCGGTAAGACCGAGGCGTTCCTGTACCCGATTCTCGATCACTGCGTGCGGGAGAAGGCCGCCGGCCGCGATGGGATCAAAGCGGTCTTCCTGTACCCGATGAACGCCCTCGCGACAGACCAGGCGCAACGTCTCAACGGACTGCTCGTCGAGCACAAGGCATTGAGCAGGCTGCACGCGGGTCTGTACATCGGCGACCGAGCGGCAACCAAGTACGAGAAGGTCCATACCCGGCGCTCGGACATGTGGATCTCGCCGCCCGACATTCTCATCACCAACTACAAGATGCTCGACCTGTTGCTGCAACGTTCCCACGACGCTCCGCTGTGGACCGACGCGGACATCCGCTACGTCGTCGTGGACGAGTTCCACACTTACGACGGCGCACAGGGAACCGATGTGGCGATGCTGCTGCGTCGTCTGGCTGCCGCGGTGGGGGAGCCTGAGCCTGCCCGGCCACTCGGCCGCATCTGCCCGGTGGCCACTTCCGCGACTTTGGGCTCCGGCGCCAATGCTGACGCGAGCGCTCTGCTCGAGGTGGTCATGCAGGTCTTCGGGACCGAGTTCACCGCGGACGCGGTGATTGGCGAGAACCGGCAGTCGGTGGACGAGTTCATCCCCGTCCACGACTTCGATCCGGTCCTCCCGTTCCCGTTGCCCGAGCAGCTTGCTGCGTTGCCCGATCCGGCCACGGGCGAGGAAGCGTTGGCGGATCTGGTCGAGGCAGTCACCGGCACCCGTGGCCTGGATCCGTTCGTGCTTGGCGCGAACCTGAAGAAGCACATGCTCACCTCAGCCGTCATGCGATCGCTGGACGGCGCGGTGCGGACGGGCGCCGAGATTCTCGACATGATGTGGCGTACTGGCGCGCAGTCATGGGTGCAGGCGATCACCCGGCAGCCAGAGGTGGCGGCCGGTGCTCTCGCCCGGTTCGTAGCGCTGCTCTCCATCGCGCGTGACCCCGAGTCCAGTCCGGAACGGCCGCGTCCGTTCGCGCATGTCGAGGTACACCAGTGGGCTCGTTCGGTGTCCAGGCTCGTGCGGGGTGTGGTGCCGTGGCCGAAGGCGGAGTTCCGGTGGGACACAGCCGGAACCAACGATGCGCACGGCGCGAACCACGGCCGTACGGCTCCGGTGACGGTGGCGACGTCCGGTCAGTCAGCGAACCTGTTCTTGCCTGCGGTTTACTGCCGCGACTGTGGGCGCTCTGGCTGGGCTGTGTTCTCCCCGGAGAGCGACGATCAAGACGTGGAGTTCGACACTTACAAGATCCGGCGGGCCTCCACCAGTCAGGACAAGATCAGGGTTCGCAACCTGATCGCGGCGACTGATCGTGAGGCGCGTGAAGGTTCCGGCGCTGCACCGATGGCGGTGTCGGCTCGTTCCATCAGGGACAAGGGCGCACTTGCCCATGGCACGGGTGGGATTCTGCTGGTGCTCGATGGGCTTGAGCGCCGGCTGAGGGTGCCTGATCCGCAGAAGGACTACGACCAGTCGACTGGTGAACCGCGTCTGACGGCGCGTGATTCGGCCTTTGTTCTGGTCAACATCGGCGATACCGCGAACACCGCGGCCGGCGAGGACTGGTGCCCGGCGTGCGGCGAGCGCAATGCGATCCGGTACTTGGGTACTGGTGCCGCGGCACTCGCGGCGGCATCGGTGACCCAGCTCTTCACCGGAGGCGAGCTCGACGAGGAGCAGGCCGAGGACAAGACGCTGATGTTCAACGACTCGGTGCAGGATGCCGCGCACCGGGCTGGGTTCGTTGCCAGCCGTTCGTACACGTTCTCACTGCGTGCGCTGCTGAAGAAGCATCTTTCCGAGGATCGGCCGACGGCACTGAACGACCTGATCGCCGACGTTGTCGCAGCGACCACCGATCCGAAGACCTTGAGCGCGGTCGTGCCGACCGACCTGCACGATCACAAGGGAGTGAACCGGCTGCTCTCCGGTCAGGGTCGCGGCGGAGATCTGAAGACCTGGCGACTGATCGGCGAGCGGCTCGCCTTCGAAGCGTTGATGGAGTTCGGTTTCCGGTCGCGCAATGGCCGCACCCTGGAGCTGACGCGCACCGCGGCTGCACAGGTTCGTGTCTCCGACACGGCTGCGGCTGTGGAGCTCGTCAAGACTGTCCACGTCGGGCTCGAACGTGGTGGCGTGGTGCCCGAAGCGCAGGAGGATTCGAGATATCTGGCGTTTCTGCGGATCTTCCTGGAGCGGTTGCGGACTCGTGGTGCGATCAAGCACCGATGGTTGAAGGGATATCTGCAGGAGGCAGGTACCAGCCGGTATCACGTCTGGGGTGGTCGGCCGCCGGGCATGCGGGCGTTTCCGAAGGGGATCGGCGCCCCGGTGTTCTTGCTGGGGCAGCCCAAGGCTGGCAGCGAGTTCGACTTCGCCACAGGCCGGTTGTCTTGGTACGAGCGTTGGGCGCAGCGGTGTCTGGAACTGCCGCGTGAACAGGTCCCGGAGTTCTGGAGCCAGCTGCTGCCCGAGCTTGCCGGTGCCAGCTTGTTGTCGGTCGGCACGCCCAATGACAGCTCCGCGCGGATTTACGGGCTTCAGCCGGGCAACATCGACATCCGGTTGTTGACCGACGACGAAGTGAACACCGCGTTTGTTCGTTGTCCAGTGTGTTTTTGGGAGCAGACGGTGCATCCGGCACTGCTGGAGCAGTGGCACGGCCAGCCTTGTCCTTCCTACCGTTGCCGCACCGGTCGGCTTGTCGCCGGAGACCGGCCGGAGGAGCTGGGAGTCCACCAGCGGGATCGCGACTACCGTGCCGACTACTACCGGCGCTTGTATCGGCGTGCTGGCACGTACCAGGTGATCACGGCCGAGCACACCGGCATGCTCAGCCGTCCTGAGCGTGAGCGGGTTGAGGCGGCGTTCAAGCATGGCACCGGGTTCAAGGATCCCAACGTGCTGTCGTGCACGCCCACGCTGGAGATGGGTATCGACATCGGCGATCTGTCCGCCGTCGTGCTGGCAGCGTTGCCGCGCCGCCCTGCCAACTACGCGCAGCAGGTCGGCCGCGCTGGACGCCGCACCGGCAATGCCTTCCTGTTGACCATTCCCGACCGCAGTCGCCGGGCCCTGTACTTCTTGGACCAGCCCAGGGAGATGATCGCCGGCCAGATCGTGCCACCCGGATGTCACCTCTCCGCGGTCGAAATCCTGCGCCGTCAGTACCTCGCTCACCTGCTGGACCTCGCATCACGAGACCGTTTGCTCCGGAGCGACGGTGTCCCGTTGCGCGCCTTGCCGCTGCAGGCCCCCGCCTTGTTCGGCCCATCCGGCTATCTCGTTGACCTGGTCGAGGTGGCCATCGCTCAGGGCGATCAACTTGTCGAGGGGTTTTTGGCGCTCTTCCCTTCCGGGGTCAACGACGAGGCCAAGGCCGACCTGCGCGCCTATGCGATACGTGGGCTGCGAAGCGCGGCCGAGGAGGCTGAACGTGACTGGCGGCGCAGCGAGGACATTCTGCGCTCCCGTCTGAAGATGATCGACGAAGCGCACGCGGAGCTGCACGAGTCGGATCCTGACCAGGCCAACCAGAGGGCCGAACTCGACGCCGAACGGCGGGCGGTCGGCAAACGCTTGCTCCAGCACGGCATGACGCCTGCGCAGAACGCCATGTGCGACCTCGGGCTGCTGCCGAACTATGCCCTGATTGACACCGCGACCACGCTGAACGCCACGTTGTACTGGTCTGAGGGCGCGGATCCGGTCACGGGGAAGGATCGGTTCACGTCCAAGCTCTCTTCTTACGACCGGCCTAGGCGGTACGCGTTGTCGGAGCTCGCGCCCGGCAACACGTTCTACGTCAACGGGTACAAACACGAGATCACCGGCATGGAGATCGGCACCACGGCTCACCGCCAGTGGCAGCAGTGGAGGTTCTGCCAGGACTGCGGTTTCGTGCGCACCGAGAACGCGGTGGAGGACCGCTCGCCGTGTCCACGCTGCCGCAGCCCTCGCATCGCCGATGACGGCTCGTGTCTGCATCAGGTGGTGGAGCCTGCCGTCGTCACCTCCCGTGGCAAGCGGGAGGATGCGCGGATTGGTGACGACAAGGATGACCGTGATCGGCGGTTCTATACCGTCATCGACGCGGTGGACATCCCGACCGAAGCGATCGAGCCGGACACGTCGTGGCGCCATGCAACACAGACCTTCGGTGTCGACTTCTGCCGGAACGCGATGGTCCGGCGCGTCAACGTCGGCCTCGCGCGCTTCGATCGGAGCCTGGAGGACGATCTCGCCGGGCAGCCCGTCCGGTTGAGCCCGTTCCACGTCTGCACCGGTTGCGGCGCGGCGACGGCCGACGGCAAACCGGTCTTCGACCACGATACGGATGCGCTGAACTCGTCCGCGGCGCGCAACCCCAAGGTCAAGCACCACCAGCCCTGGTGCCCGTTGCGGCGGGGAAAGCGCGCGGACACGGTGCCTCAGGTACCGGTGTTGCTCGCGCACCAGCTACGGACCGAGGCACTACGGGTACTGCTACCCGCGGCGACCGTGCTCATCGAGGAGAAGGTCCACTCGTTCCGCGCGGCGCTACGGCTGGGTGTAGACAAGCACTTCGGTGGTGATCCACAACATCTGGACACCACTGTGGCGTCGATGCCGGACCCAGCGACCGGGGAACGGCGCTACTTCCTCGTTCTCTTCGACCGGCTCCCCGGCGGTACGGGTTATCTGCACAGGCTCACCGATCCGGTCGCGTTCAGAGCTACGCTGGCCGATGCGCGGCGGACGTTGCTCGACTGCCTGTGCAAGGACGAAGGCCGCCTTGCCTGTCACCGTTGCCTGCACCGCTACACCGACGAGCGCTATCAGGACATCGTCTCTCGGCGCGAGGCCCTGGAGATTCTCAGCGACCTGCTGGGCACCGTAGACGACCGCGGCGAGACGCTTGTCGATGCGTGGGCAGTCGAGAAGCTCCCGCACACCGGGCAGATCGGTCTGGACAGGCAGGTGGAGTCTGACCTTGAGGCTCGTTTCCTGGCCGCGTTGCGAGGGTGGGTCACCACCGACGAGAAGGCGACGCTGGACGAGGACGGCCGGGCCAGTGGTTACCTCCGGTTCGCCGACACGAACGGGGTCATCAACTGGCGATTGACCACCCAGCAGGACCTGGACTACACGCGCACCGACTTCACCTTCGAACGGGTCGACGGTCCGAAGCAGAGCGTGACCGTTTACCTAGACGGCTATCGCTACCACGCAACCCGCAAGTACAACCGGCTTGCGGATGACTGCGACAAACGCAACCAGCTCCGCGCCGATGGACGGGTCGTTTTTCAGATCACCTGGGACGACCTCGATCTGTTCGAGAACCGCAACAACCGGGCCGAACCGGTGTGGCCCCCGTACCAGGGGCTCTCCCAGGAACGGGCCAAGGACGTCTACGAAGGACTGGGCGAACACCGCGCCCACCTGGCCGACGCCGTATTCGTCGATCCGATCCGCTCCCTGCTCGCGTATCTGCGGCGCCCCGACGCCGGGCTGTGGGCACGTCGTGCCAAGGCTTTGGTAGCAGGACTGACGACCTCAGCGGTCCCGATCGCCCAAGGGGTCGATCGGGAGGGTGCAATGGCGGCACTGCGGGCTGAACTTGCCTCGCACGAGGTCGGGATGGCTGGGGAGGACGGGCCGGTTCACGTATTGCGTGGCACTGACCTGCGTGGGCTGCCCATCGTCCTGGCCGTCGACTTCAGCGACGAGGCTTCTGCCGACACGGTGCGCTGGAGCGCCATCGCGATCGTCGATGACAGTGACGAGGTGCTGGAGACTGACGAGCACAAGCTCCGCTGGCGTTCCTGGCTCTACTGGTCGAACCTGCTGCAGTTCCTCTCCCGTATGGGTGGAGACGGGGTGCAGCTGGCCTCCAGCAGGGCTGCCGCCTTCCCTGTCGAGATCCTCACCGTCTGCGGTGGCGGGAGCGAGCTGGATTCCCTCGTCGAGCTCAAGAGGCCGAGGAAGGTAGCGGAACCGGACGACTCGCTGTCAGCTGCTGAGCAGGACATTGCGCAGCTGCTGCGAGATGCGTCCTGGGATGACGAGATCCTGCCGATCCTTGAAGAGGACGAACCGGAGTCAGCGCTCACCAGGCTTGCCAGACTGCTCGCCGCACACGGCAAGCGAGCACCCATCTTCGGACACGAGCTCGGCGAGGCGCGCTGGCAGGCGGACTTCGCCTGGGCGGAGTCCCGTGTCCGCGTCGCCGTCGTCGCCAAGTCCGACGACGATCACGACGAGGAGGCGAGGAATCGCGATTACGCGTACGCGGAGGCTGGCTGGACGGCTCGCACCGCGGACGCCTGGCTCGACCACCTCGACTCACTTCTCGAACTGCTCCCCGACGCGGAAGGTACCGCCGCCCGATGACCGCACGGCTCAGCCTGTACCAGAAGGCCGAACAGGAGCTGTACAAGCTCGACCGCTCGGTGAAGGCGAAGTTCTACGACTTCTGCCATCTCTTCCGTGACAACCCTGATCATCCTGGACTCGATCTCAAACCGCTCAAGGGCGATCGCCGGGTCTTCCGAGCCAAGATCGACCAGTCCTACCGGGCGCTGCTTGCCAAGACGGGCATTGACGACAGGGGACAGGAGAACTGGCTCGTCATCGCCGTGCGGCACCGCAAGCACGTGTACGAGGAGCTCTCCGTCGCGGTCAACCGGATCACCGGCGAGATCGAGTTCGTGGATCTCTCAGTGGTCGGCGAAAGCGTGTTGCAGCGCGCCGGTGTCACGCTCACGCCCGCCGAACCGGAACCCGAGGCTCCACACGCCACGCCGAGTAAGCCGAGCAGGGCCGTCGCTCCGCTCCTCGCCGGCATCACAGCTGAGGACCTCCGCGGCCTCGGTGTCACAGACCAACTGATCGATCTTGCCCTCGCAGTCACCGACAGCGGTGAGCTCGACCAGCTGGTCTCCGGTGCGCCACTGCTGTCCAAGGACGTCCTCTACGGGCTTGCTGCCGGTATGAGCATGGACGAGGTTCGCCGGGAGATCACCTCCCAGGTCGAGGTCGAACTGGGCAACGACTATGCCGAGAACCTGAGCGCGGCCCTTGCTCGTACCACGGTCACTACCGTCGACGAGGACCTCAAGGCCGCGATCGAGGAGGGTGACTTCCGCACGTGGAAGGTCTTCCTGCACCCGAGTCAGGCGAAGCTCGTCGCTCGCCACTACAACGGCCCGGCACGAGTCTCCGGCGGGCCGGGCACCGGCAAGACCATTGTCGCCCTGCATCGGGTGAAGCACCTCGCTGAACAGGTGCCGCAGGGCTCAGGCAAGCCGATCCTGTTGACCACGTTCACCAAGAATCTCACCACGGACCTGCGTGCACGCCTCGCCTCGCTGCTGGAACCCGAGTTGTTGGCCCGCGTCGAAATCACCCACATCGATCAGCTCGCCGCGCGAGTTCTCAGCGAGAACGCCGGCGTCGGCGCAGGCAAGCAACGTGTCTACGACACCGTGGCGCTCGGCGTCCTCCGCCAGGTGCTCGCCGAGGTCGACGACCAACGCTGGGACGCCGAGTTCCTGCTGGAGGAATGGGACCAGGTCGTTCTCGGTCAGTCACTGAACACCCGCAAGGCGTACTTCGAAGCCCGTCGCGCAGGCCGCGGCCGGTCGCTCACCCGCCCCGAACGCAACCAGATCTGGAAGCTGCTGGAGCAGTTCACCGCACGCCTGGACAAGGAAGGCATCGAAACCTGGGGCCAGGCTGCGGAGCGAGCGGCCCGCTTCGAGATGGAGCGCGCCGCGAAAATTGAGGAACGGCAAGAGAACAAGTCTGCCGAAGGCCCTGCCCAGACCCAGCCTGACGACAGTTCCGGCATGCGCTATCTCAGCCACCGCTACCGGCATGTGGTCGTCGACGAGGCTCAGGATCTCCGCGCCGCGCACTGGACGATGTTGCGTGCCATGGTGCCGAAGAGTCCCAACGACATGTTCATCGCCGGCGACACTCACCAGCGCATCTACGACCACCAGGTCACCCTCGGCACGGTAGGTATCAACATCCGCGGCCGTTCGTCACGACTGACCCTCAGCTACCGCACCACACGGGAGATCCTCGCCCGCGCCATTGGCGTCGTCGACCCCCAGAAGGTCTCCTACGACAACCTCGACGACGGTGTCGACACCCTCGATGGCTACCGCTCAGTGCTACACGGTCCGGCACCTGAACTCGTGGCCTGCGAATCCTGGGAGGACGAACTGCGCCAGCTCGCCGCGACCTTGACGAGTTGGCGCACCGAGATCTCCACAGGCGACAACGGAGTTCGGCGCGATCCCCGCGGCAACGTGGCCATCTGTGTCGCGGACAGGGACATGGTCAGCCAAGTCATGCACTACCTCACGACACAAGCCGAGATCAGTTGCGCCGAACTCACCAAGGACGGACCCAAGGGCGACGGTGAAGTCCACGTCGGCACGATGCATCGGTTCAAGGGACTCGAGTACCAGAAGTTGGCGATCGTCGGCGTCCGCGACGGCGTCATCCCTCGTACCGGCATGATCGAGCGCTACCGGAAGGAAGATCAACAGCGCTTCGCCCGAGAAGAACGCAAAGCACGCTCGTTGCTCTTCGTCGCTGCGACCCGTGCCCGCGACACCCTTCGGATCAGCTGGCACGGCAAGCCGAGTCCGTATCTTCCGGTGTAGATCGCCGCGGCGACGAGTGCGTCATCCGGTAGCTCGTCCGATCCGCCCATGCCTCGACGGTGCTTCCGCAGGAACATCCGGTAGGTTCCCCCGGTTCAGCGAGGGCAAGGCCACGCGGATGTCAGCGGACTGGGATCGGGCGAGCAGGTCGCAGCGTCGGGCAGCCCTGAGGGATGTGGTTCACGAGCGGCTCGGCGGTTTGCGTCTCTCGGTCGTCCGGTTCACTCACCTGTGGTCGGGTTCTCGTCCGGTGACGTGGCGGGATGAAGCCAGTCGCCGTCTGGCCGTGCGAGCAGCCTGGCGTTGTTGTAGGCCATCCCTGTGGTGAGGACCGTGTCGCCTCGGTAGTGCTCACCACGTCGCGACACCACCAAGGCGAGATCGACTTTCGTTGGTTCGCGCAATGCCAGTGGTAGCAGCAACTGAACCTGTTGGTGCTGCGGATACCAAAAGGGGACAGCGGTCTTGTAGTTATGCCGTACTCGCTTCTTCGCGACCTCTACAGCTCCGTTCAGCAGCAGCTCCAGGGTGTACGGCGCATCCTGGAGTTCTTTGGGGAACCGTGTGAGGTTGTCCTCAACGATGTGGCGAATGTTGACCTTCAGCTCTCGTCGCCAGTCGAAGATGTAGTCGGCGGGATTCTCCGTGTACGTAGCGAAGTCTGGCAGTGCCGGGAACTTGTCGAGCAGCAGCCGGTCGCTTTCGACCAGCCACGACTGAAGCCGCCACGGTTGGCGCTCGCCGGTGTTGCGGCGGAACAGGCCGTAGATCGACTCCTGACGGGTGGTGGCGAGTCCGACGTTGAACGCGCTGTAGTCGGCGTCCTCGCTGACGGTGATTTTGTCCTGCTGCTTGATCCGAGCGAACGTGTGCTCGACGTAGTTGCGGAGAATTCGCTTCTCGTCGGGGTATCGCGAGTCCATCCCGTCCCAGTCCTCGCTGGCGGCTAGGTCAGCGATCTTGTCGAGGTAGTCGGGATCGCCGCTGCCGTCCTGTCGTTCCTGAGAGGTCCGTAGCTTGCCGACGTAGGCGTAGTCGAAGAGGGCTGACGGCTGCCTCCGTGGTGCTGATTGCACGACCTGCGTCATTTGAATCCTCTCGTGCTCGGCCATGTCGCCGTGCGCAGTCACGCTTCCTATAGACGTCTGATCGCGTCGATGGCGGCAAAGCGTTACTGGCGCTCTGGAAGGAACGGGCGCCGACGGACGAGATTACTGGCAGCTCTGTGATGGTTGAGCGACGCGAGGTCGACTGACCAGTCGGCCGCCTTTGTTGCTCTCCGCGTTGCCGTACTCGGGGCGTGGCGAGCGGTGCTCAGCTCGGCCTTGGGGAGCTGCTGGACGGTCTGTATAAGGACGTGCGCAGCCGAGTACCGAATCAGGCTGCGCTCATCTGTGCTACTGCGGCGGCGACACCGGCCGCTGCCGACCCACGGCTTGGCGCACGTGCAGTAGCGGCGAGAGCTGCCGCTAGGGAACCTTATTCCACATAAGCGGGAATTCTTGGTGTAACCTCTTCGAGCCCTCCGGCGATCAATGGGCTACGCGGCGGCAATGTCTGTTACGCGGCAGAATCGCGCAAGTGGCCGGGTGGAGGAAGGCGAGTGACGACACCGAGCATCGGCAGCGTCCTGCTCAAGGGGCGGTACGAGCTGGTTGATGATCCAGTAGCGGGCGCAGGTAAATCGCAGATCTGGAAGGGGTTCAACTCAGGCTACGACTTCCTGGTCAAGACGTGGCGATATGAAGGCGACCAACCCGACCCCGTGCAGCGGGCACTGTGGGATCAGGAGCTGCGCACCCTCTATAAGGTGGCTAGCAGTCCCCGCTCCGAGGAGTCGCTGGTGCTGCTCAAGGACGCTGGGCTGGACCCTGATTACCAATGCTTCGTTATGGTGCTGGAAGCCGTCGGATACGACCGGCTGGCCGAAGCGCTCCAGCGTCGCCCGGCGCATTCGTGGTTGTCCGATCGCGGTGCTTCAGCGAGGAGGGAGATTTGGGGCGGCCTCGGACGCATCGCCACCGGGTTGAACCTGCTGCACGAACGTCAGGTGTTGCACCGGGGCGTCGACGTCGACTCTGTGTACTTCGACCAGGATCAGGGGCCGGAGTCATTCCGGCTCGGCGGGTTCGAATGGTCTGTCAAACTCGGCCGGCCTGTGGGCAGCAAACCTCCGCACGGCTGGCCGATGCCTCCTGAACGCGTTGCTGGCAGCCTGACTACGTGGCGGCCGGACGACGACTGGTTCGCCTTCGGAATCCTTTGCGCGCGGGTCCTGCTCGACATCGAGCGGTTCGGAGGAAACCCGCCGAAGGAACGCTATGAGCGCACCGTGAAGGCGGTGCAAACCTCGTCGCAGCACCTGTCAGACGCCGAGCGGAAGTTCATCCTCGATCTCATCGCCGCCGACCCGCTGGAACGCCAGACGCTCTCGTTCGACATCCTCGCCCGTATCCAGGAGATCGTAAGTTCGCTAGGGCATCCAAAGCTCACCTCGCCGGACAACGTTCAGCACATCCTGGCGCTAGACCTGCGCAACGCGGACTTTATCGACCACTTGCTTGAGAATGGCCTGCGCGAGCACATGAAGTTCGGCGTGACCGACACGTTCATCCCGCTCGACCCTCGCCACCGCAGCGAAGCCTGTGAATTCATCCGCCAAGATATGCGCAACGCGTCTGTCTATGCGGTGCCGGGGCAGAAGTACTATATCCTGGTCGGAGGGCGGCTTAGCCTTAAGGTGACCAGATATCGGACGCGCGATGGGCAGTTGACCTGGCAGGTGGCCGATTGCAGGTCGGCGTTGTCGCTGCGCTACAGCGAGGACGACGACAGCTATCGCGATCTCCCAGTGGGCAGCGTGTTCGCCTACTCCCGTGATCAGTTGGCCCGTGACCGAACGATCATTCAGAACTCCTCGACGTGGGAACCGGTGCTGCCCAAGGCCGACCGCAGCGCGATCGTCTCGCGAGAACTAGCCCGGCTCCACGAGTTCCTGCGAGCGAGCAACCAGATCGAACTGCTGCTGCTCGACTCCCAAATCTTCCCGTATGAACTCGTCAACGGCCCGTGGATTGAGGAAAACGAGGAGCGGATCGTCGTTCGTGAGCGCGCACGGCCAGAGGGACACGAACAGCTCAACTCCTTCGATATCAGCCTCATTGACTTTCTTCAGCGGGAGGTCAGGGGCAGCGACAAGTCAAAGTTCATCCTCACGCCGGCACGTGACGGCGATCGGCTTAAGTTGCCCCGGAAGGACCGAAACACGGTCGACGTTGACGACTCGTGGCAGGTCGAGCACTTCGAACCGCACACACATGAGATCAGGCTGGTCCGCGCGGCAATCGGCGAGAACCGTAGCCGTCCCGAACCCCTCGGCTTCCTGCGGAGTGCTGGCATGCCTGGACAGATCAGCCTGTTCCAGCGCCGGAAGAAGGCCATCGACGCGCTTGATCAACACGGTTACTTGCTTCGTTCACTGATCAACCCTGGCATGGTTCGGATGGACACAGGGGTCTCTGAACTTCCGGTACCCCTGGATCACAAGCTCGTGGACGAACCTAAGCGGGCCAGCATCGAGGACATCCTCAGAGTGCGGCCGATCTATACGCTTCAGGGGCCGCCTGGCACTGGGAAGACGACGCTCGTGGCGTGGCTGCTGCGGGAGATCGTGGCAGAGGACCCCGTGGTCCAGGTGCTCGTCACGGCGCAGGCACACGGGGCTGTCGACGTGCTGCGGTCGAAGGTAGGTGAGGCGTTCCGAGACGTGCCTGAGGATCAGCGTCCGCTGGAAGTCCGGCTACGCAGTGTCCACAAAGCGGATGAAGACGCAAAAGACGGGGCAAAAGGTGTCGCGAAGCAAGTTCTTGAGCGCAGCATCTTGCACCTCAAGGGGTTGAAGGACCCTACAGTTGTGCAGTCCGACTGGCTCGCCGACGCCCAAGCCATGTGGGCCGAGATGGATCAGATCAACGGCACGACAGACTTGGGCCGCCGCTCCGCGGACTTTGTAGAACTGGTCAAGCGCGGCGCCAACTTGACCTACTGCACCACCAGCGCGGGTGACCTGGTCGGCCTGGCTGCAGGGCAGGCGTTCGACTGGTCGATCGTTGAGGAGGCGGGCAAGGCGCACGGGTTCGACCTGGCGCTGCCGCTGCAGGCGGGGCACCGGTGGCTGCTGATTGGCGACCACAAGCAACTCGATCCTTACCGCTGGGAGAACTACCGCGATGGCGTTGAGCAGTTCGACACGGTAGTCCGGTTGCTGCGCGAGTTGAAAGGACGCGCGTTCGACCTGGTGGATCAGGCGTGGATCGACACCTGGGAGGAGCGAACGCCAGCCGAGCGGGCAGAGTTCAAGGAATTCGCGAAGGAGTGGTTGAAGACGTTCAAGAGCTTATTCGAACAGTGCGCGCACGCGACTAGTGGCGAGCGAGAGATCATCACTGAGACGACACCGGTAGGTGCGTCGGCGGGCAAGTTGGTTGGTCAGCACCGAATGCATCCGAACATCGGTCAGATCATCTCAGAGGCATACTACGGTCGGGCACTGGTCAACCGAACGATCGATGAGGACGGCGAACCCGTCGACCGAGTCCGGCATGGGTTCACTACGCCGGCTGAAATTAGGGATCGTGCCATCGTGTGGCTGGACGTGCCATGGTGCAGGCGTGACCCGGAGACCAAAGAGGTCGGCCCTAAGGACGGTCAATCGCCCTACACCAACCCAATGGAGGCGCGGGCGCTCGCGAACTTCCTGCGCACGCTGGGGCCGTCGTGCGACTATGGCGGAAAGCTTGCCGTGCTTTCTCCTTACGGTCGTCAGGTGAACCTGTTGAGCACGCAGCTCCGTGGTGTCCAACTCCCGGCGGGGTTGGCGCCTCGGTTGAGCCTCAACGTAGCGGGCGCGGAGCGTTCCACTTTCCCGACCCACACCGTTGACTCTTTCCAAGGCAACCAGGCTGACGTCGTGGCGATCAGCCTCGTGCGCAACAACGAGGAAGACCCCGGTAAGGGCATCGGCTTCTTGGACGACGCGGGCCGGATGAACGTGCTGCTATCCCGGGCCGAACGGCTACTGATCCTCGTGGGTTCGTGGGAATTCTTCCAACACCAAACCCATAACCTGCCGATCGGCGACACCTCGCAGCCGCTGTGGCCATTGAAAAAGATCACGACGCTGCTCGCCGACTGGTTCGCGAGCGGTCAGGCTGCACTTATCCCGGCGGACCTCGGGGAGCGCCCATGATTGTTCTGGTGCCGGTCAGCATGTTCAACGTTCCGTTCACGGTCGCTCAAGGCCGTCCGTACAGTCGGTTGGAAGTCCGTGTGCTGGAGGACATCGCCCAACGAGGTGGCACTGATACACAGGCGACCCTCGCTTCACTGCGCGAGACCTTCCACGTGCATCAGCGCCTACTGGTCGAAGCGGTAGTCACCTTGATCGGCGCAGGTTGGGTCGCGGTAGCCGACGGCCGCGAGGCGACGTTCGCGCTGACGGACGAGGGAGCTAAGGCGTTGTCGACGGGCAAGGACCCCGCGTCGGTCGTTGTCCGACCGGGGATGCCCTGTACGGTGATCATGGACCTCACGGCCGGGCAACTCGCCCGGCGCAATGAGGTGCCGACTGTGCACTTGAATGACCACGAGGTTCGGAGATACGCCCGCACGCCGGTTCGGCTCGTTAGGCGCTCGCTGGACGAGGCGCAGGTGGACAAACTTCTCCCGCGAGCCAGCGGCGACTGGGTCCGCAGCATTGGGCGGCCGAGGTTGGTGAACTTCCGCCGTTACATCCCAGTGCGAGTGAGTCTGGAAAGCCAGGAGGTCGTTGGCCTGCCGCGAGGGTGGGGCCGGGCGTTGACCGACCACATCGTGTCGGCGGCTACCAAGCACCACGACGAGACGATCGGGCAGGGCGAAGCTGCCTCGAACTCGTTCGACTGGCTGGACAACCCTGGGTTCGAACCGAGGGAGGCGCAGCGCACCACCAGGGCCAAGGTGCAGGCTGTGGGTACCTTGGCAGGTACTGAGAACCACCTCAGCGTGCTGGAGACGGCGTTCAGGACCGCGTACAGGTATGTACTCGTAGCTTCGCCTACGATCGAGCCACAGGTACTCCTGCGCTGGGAAGGCGCCATGCGGTCGGCGCTGAAACGCGGCGTGCGTATTGACTTGTTGTATGGCGAGGCGACCGCCGCCGTAGGACAGGGTGACCTGGTCAAGATCGCGAACAGGATCGGCTACGATGCCGTCGGCCAGCGGGGGAGGGATCTCATGCGACCCTCCACGAAGCCGACGCATTGCCCGGCTGGCTTGCTGTCCTTCGACCGTCCGGACGGGATGCCGGATGTGGTGGTTGGCGACTTCGACTGGCTGGGTCACCAGGGGACGGGCATCTCGCTGCACGTTCGAGGTCACGCGATCGGGACTGGCATTGCTCAGGTCGCCGCCGCTCTTTGGCGGCGCTCCGGCGAAGACGCCTCGGTCGACCGGTGGCGGAGAATCGCGCGGTCGTGTCAGGACGCTGCTGCGCTAGAAGGCGTCCAGGGGGAACTGAGCGGGTCTGTCGACGTCGAACTTCTGGTCGACGACGAGCACGCGGCGACCGAGTCGACGCCTAGCGGCGGCAAGATCTTCGGTGCGGCGAAACCATGTGCGGATTCTGCAATTTCTGGCGTGGTTGGTGTTTCGATACGAGAGGTGGCACAGGAAATTGGAAGCTGACGTGATTGGTACTATATTTCTAGGTCCAGCGCGTCGCTGAAATTGCATCAGACGTTGACCAGCCCGCCGGTATTAGCTGTACGGTCAGCGCTGACGGATCTTGAGAGGTCAATGGCGCTGAACGGTCATCAACGGCGCTTATTGACATCAACTCTCGATTTGCGTCATTCGGAGGTCTCGTGATGTCTATTGGCAACGTTAGGGAGCAGTTGCGCCGACTCTGCTGGTGACTTGTGCTCGGCGTCTCGATGTCCACAAGGAGTTGCGTTGACGGGCTGTGGCAACGGACGTCGGTGTACTTGACTCATGTACAAGTGTTCGACGCCTGCCGCAGTCGACACGTACCCATCATGGGAGCGCTATGGGAGGAGATTGGGAGAAGCTAAGGTGTGGCAATGGGATCGAGCTGCGGTCAAATGTATCCAATTGCACCGCCGCGACCTGCTTCTTCGTGTTTCCGCAGGTCGGGTTGTTATTCGGCCTACCCTGGGGGTCAAGGGGTCGCAGGTTCAAATCCTGTCGTCCCGACGGTCTGAATCAGCCCGCTGATTCTGGGTGAAAGCCCAGGTCAGCGGGCTTTTTCGTGCACTCGAAACGATCTTCGCTTGATCATCAATTTCATGATCGACAGGTCGAGGTAGGAGCCAAGGAGGAGGCGCTGCCTCCTTCGTTTGACTAAGCGCAAACGGGGTCGCCACGAACGGGTGAATTTGCCAAACGGCGCTGAACTGGCGTCAGCTGGCCCGTTCTGACTTCATCCGCGGTCAACGAGGCGTGACTGGTGATGGGTCGGCCGGTGCAGGAGGTGGTCACGTCGAAGTCGCGAACGTGCTCGAACCTCTCCGTATCGACCAGTAGGGCGGCGTTCCTGCCGCAACGCGGTCCAGCGGATTCGAACTGGGCCTGCCGGCACGCTGTGCCTTGTCGCCGCGAAGCCGAAGCGTGACGAAGCGAATTTCGAAGTGCCTGCGGTGTCGGGATGGCTTGTAGCGCGAACGCTCCGAGCCAGTGCTGTTGATCCGCCAAGATAGCGGCATGGCGCAGTACGCCTGCGACGAGACCCGCCGTGCGCTGATGGCCGTCTGGGAGACCGGTGATGGGCAGTTGGCTCGCACGGTCTTGGTGTTGCCGCCGGTGCTGGACCAGGAAGCGGCGTTGCGGCTCGCGGCCAGTCTGACGACCTTGTTGCGGTGGGCGTGGCGGACCTGCACCTATCCGGCGAGCGCCACCGAAAGCGTGGAGCCGAAGGCTGGCGTCGGCAGGGAGAGCGGGACGCGTTCGCCGAGGTACTCGACCACGTGAACAAGCCCCATCTGCCCGATGAGCAGGGATCCCTCATCCAGTCATTCGTGCTGGTCGAGGAAGCTGCCCACCGCGTCGGGCGGGCGCTGTACGCGTTCGGTGACCATGCGCTCTCAGATGCTGTCATCGCGGAAGTCCAGGAGGAGTTGGCGGCGGTCGAGCATGCGGAGCTGGGCGACCTCGACGACGAGGAAGACGGCAACCGAGTCGACGAGGAGTTCTTCGAACCTCTTCGAGAACAGGCCGAGGACGAACGCGATCGACTTCTGTAGCTCCGAACCGGTGACCTCTTGGGTGTGAACTATGGCACCGATATCGCGCTGAACTGCGGAAACAACACTCTTGCAGGTCGGCGCAGGGCCGTTCAGGTCCATTGAGGACCGTTCCGGCATGTTCAGCGCCCGAGTTGCTCCCAATCTGCTCCCACTCCGTGCTCCCAAGGCTTCACGCAGCGGCCCGAACGCGACAGGCCGCCACGGTTACGGCCGACGACAAGCTCAGGCGGCCGGCCCGGCGTATCCCGGTTCCCGCGCGACCGGACGTTTCGGGGAGGGGTGAAACGTTTTCAGCGCAGTTGACGTTGTTCGCGCATCGCTGGCAGGCTCGATCCCCGAGGGCGTCTTCGCGCGGCTGGGGGGTGAACGGCCGGAAACTGTCCACTGCCGATTGCAGTCGATGAGCTGCTTCTCATACGTGGCCCGGTAGGTGAATGCCGCACGAACGCCCTGGGTTGCTCGAACCACGGCGAATCCCACTCTGTCACAGTAGAGATCGAGAGGAAGTATTTTGAGGTCGAGAACCAGAGTTTTCGCGCTCATCACGTTCGCTCTGTCCGTGGTCTTGGTCGGTACCACGCCGGCGCCCGCCGCCAGCGCCCAGACCGTGGAACTCGCCGCGCCGGCCGGCAGCGGCCTCCCGCCCTACATCGCCGTCATCAAGCCGGTCACCGCGAAGCGGCTCGCTTCCAGCTGGCGCGAAGGCTGCCCCGTCGGGCCCGATCAGCTGCGGCTGATCAGCCTGAACTTCGTGGGCTTCGATGGTGCGGTGCGCCGCGGCGAGCTGGTCGTCAATGCCGATCTCGCCGTCGAGGTCGCCCGCATCTTCGCCGACCTGTACTTCGACCGGTTCCCCATCCAGCGGATGGAGACCGTGGAAAAGTACGACTCCGACGACGACGCGTCGATGGCGGCGAACAACACCTCGGCGTTCAACTGCCGGGCGATCACTGGCGGCACCGCCTGGTCCAACCACTCCTACGGACGGGCCATCGACATCAACCCCGTGCAGAACCCCTACATCTCCCGCAGCGGCACGGTCTACCCGCCCAACGGCGCGCCCTACGTCGACCGCACCCAGAACGTGCCCGGCATGATCCACGCGGGCGACCCCACGGAGCAGGCGTTCACCACACGCGGCTGGGCCTGGGGCGGCTTCTGGGACACACCGATCGACTACCAGCATTTTGAGAAGCCCTGACGGCGTCCAGGACCAGCCCTCGGGGAGGGAGTCAAACGAACGGTGTAACTCGGGTTGACGGAAACTACTTGTGTCCGGCGGCCAGGTGGCCGTTGAAGGCGATGTCGAACGCGTTGAGCGCGGTTTCCAGCGCATCGTCCAGCGTGCGCGTCCGGTGCCGGTCGGGTCCAGGCTCATGATCGCCATGTAGACGCATTTGAGCGCGGCTTGCTCGTTGGGGAAGTGCCCGCGGGCTTTGACGGCGCGGTGGATGCGGGCGTTGACGCTCTCGATTGCGTTGGTCGAGCAGATCACCCGCCGGATCTCCGGATCGAACGCGAGAAACGGCACGAACTCGGCCCAGGCGTTGTCCCACAACCGCAATATCGCCGGATACTGGGCGCCCCAGGCCTCAGCGAACTCGCCGAAACGCTCGCGGGCGGCGGCCTCGGTCGGCGGTGTAAACGGGTTCGAGGGTCTTGGCGATCGCGGCCCAGTGCTGGCGGCCCGCGTAGCGGAAACTGTTGCGCAGCAAGTGCACCACGCAGGTCTGGGTGATCGTCTGCGGCGAGACCGTGGTGATCGCGTCGGGCAGGCCGGTCAGCCCGTCACAGACCACCATCAGGACGTCGGCGACGCCGCGGTTCTTGAGCTCGGTGAGCACGTACAGCCAGTACTTGGCACCTTCGCCGCCGTCGCCGGCCCACAACCCGAGGATGTCACGCCGTCCTTCGCAGGTGACCGCGCGCGACGTAGATCGGCCGGTTGGCGACCTGCCCGTCGCGGATCTTGACGTGGATAGCGTCGATAAAGATCATCGGACACACCGCGTCCAACGGCCGGTTCTGCCATTCGACCATGCCCTCGATCACCTTGTCGGTGGTCGTGGAGATGGTCTGGCGCGACACCTCGGCGCCATAGACCTCCGCGAGATGCGCGGAAATCTCACCGGTGGTCAAACCTCGGCGGCCAGCGAGATCACCATCTCGTCCACGCCGCCCAGACGCCTCTGCCGCTTCGCGACAATTGTGGGCTCGCAGCTGGTGTCGGTCATGCGGCACGTCAATCTCGATTAGGCCGACATCGGTGAGCACCGTCTTGAGCGGGTGCCGTTGCGCGAGTTGCTGTCATAGCCGAGGTGGTCGGTGATTTCGCCTCGAGTGCGGACTCCAGCAGCCGCTTGGTCAGCTGCTGCAGCACCCCGCCCTCACCGGTCAGTTGCAGCCCGCTCGCTTTGGCGCTGCTCAGCAGCTGCGCGACGAGCTGCTCGTCCAGGCCGTCCAGACCGGCTGCGGGTTCGAGTCCTCGGCGTTCTCCACGCCGGACATCATGTCGGTCATCAGGTGCACTTCCATGATCGGGAATTACACCGAAGGCTTCGTGGATGTCGTCGCGGATCTCTTAGTGACCAGTTCAAAATGAGCTGGCGTGTCGGCTTTGCCTGCGGGGCAGGACATTCCAAGATCATGGTGTGCGTGAGGAGGTCCTGACCGACGAGCTGTGGGCTCGGCTGGAACCGTTGATCCCGATGTCTCCGAGGCGTTTCCGCTATCCGGGTCGCCGGCGTGCCGACGACCGCGCCGCGCTGGAGGGCATCCTCTACGCGGTGCGCACTGGCATCGGCTGGAACCGGCTGCCCACCGCCTTGTTCGGCGCATCAGGCTCGACCTGCTGGCGGCGGTTGACCGAATGGCACGAAGCCGGCGTCTGGCAGCAACTGCACGAGCTGCTGCTCGCCGAGCTACGCGCCGCCGGGCTGCTGGACCTGTCCGCTGCCCTGGTCGACTCCACCCACCTGCGCGCGTTCAAAGGGGGGACCACACCGGGCCGAGCCCGGTCGACCGCCGCAAACTCGGCTCCAAGCACCACCTGATCACCGACGCGGGTGGCATCCCGCTGGCCGTCACACTCACCGGCGGGCACCGCAATGACGTCACTCAGCTGATTCCGCTCATCGACGCGATCCCGCCGATCCGCGGCGTGGTCGGCAAACCACGCCGCCGACCGCGCCGGATCTACGCCGACCGCGGCTACGACCATGACGAGTACCGGCGCCTGGTCCGCACCCGCGGCATCACACCCGTCATCGCCCGCCGCGGCGTCGAACACGGCTCCGGCCTGGGCACGGTCCGCTGGCCGGTCGAACGCACCTTCGCCTGGCTCAAAGGCTTCCGACGACTCCGCATCCGCACCGAACGCCGAGCCGACGTCCATCAGGCCATGCTCAGCCTTGCCTGCTCGATCATCTGCCTGCGCAAACTCATTCTGAACTGATCTCTTAGCGGATCCGCAGGCGGTGGAACCAGTGCAGCAGCGCGAAGGTCTGCTCGACGACCCACCGGTAGGCGCCCGGGCCGGAGCCGTGTTCGCTGCCGCGGCGGGCGATCACCGGTGTGATGCCTTCGGATCGCACCAGGTTGCGGTACTTGTTGTGGTCGTAGCCGCGGTCGGCGTAGAGCGTGTCGGGCCGGAACCGCGGAGGCAGGAAACGCGTGTCGTGGCCGAAACGGCTGCGGGTCGTGCAAAGCACACAGTCCGTCAGATTGTGGAATTTGGAGCCGTGACGGGATCCGCCATCGTTGTCCTGCGAAACCCCATATCACTTGGTCATCCTCGGCCACCCGTCATACGGGCGGCCGGTTCGACGAGGCTGGGCTTGAGGCATCGCGCCCAGTGCGACCCGCTTGCCGTGCGGATGCTGCGCCGTTCGTTGGCCGATGACCTGCCTGCCGGGCAGGACAGGAAACATTTCGAGCGTGCGTTCGACATCCTCCTGTCTGTGCAAGGCCAGCCCCGACGGAACTGGATCAGGCCGCCGTTCGCGTGAAGGCGCGTTTCGGGTCTGGGGAATCCGCGCCGTTGGGAGGTTCCACTTTCGGACCACCGCCAACATTCGCACGATGACCACCATCTGCACAGTCACCACCGCCACGACTTCGGGGGACAGGTGCAGGGTGAACCCAAGTCCTACGAAGATCCCACCACCGAACGCAGGCAACGCGTAGATCTCCTTGTGCAGCATCGTCGGCACTCTCATGACCAGGACCTCGCGCATCAGGCCACCACCGACAGCATTGATCATGCCGATGATGCCGGCCACGTAGACCGGCGTACCGTGCTCCATCGCCCTGGTCGCGCCGGTGATGGTGAACATGGCCAGTCCGACCGCGTCGCAGAACTGCGCGGGCATGTCGAACCGGCACAGCCGCGGGTACCAGAGGACCACAATCGCCGCTATCACCAAGCTGGCCACGAAGTACCACGCCGTCAGCAACCCGATCGGTGGCTCAACCCCGAGGAGGACGTCCCGCAGCACGCCACCGCCGATCGCGGTGAGGATCGCCGCCGTGCCGATTCCGAACAGGTCCAGACGCGACCGTGCAGCATCCATGGCGCCCGCGAGCGCGAAAGCCAAGATGCCCAAAACTTCCATGACCACGAACACAGCTCGACCCCAAGACGTCCGAGAATGCGGAAGTTAGCGAAAGCAGATCAGGATCCGACGGCAATCTCTCCATACGCCAACAGTGTGGCCACAGCGCGCAGCCTTACGGGCAGTTTTACTCTCCCCCGCCCGTGCGGGGGGCGACTACATGATCCGCAGCAACCATGAGTTGTCGCGCGGCACACGCTTCAGTTCCGCGAATTCTCGCGGTTCTTGCGGTAGCTGGAGAAAAGTGAGATACCGCTAGCGACGGCAATCATCCCGAAAACGGCACTGATGTAGGAGCTCAGGCCGAAGGCTTGAGTGGCGACGTTGGCCACGATGCTGCTGACCAGGAGCGCCACGAGCAGCGCTCGGGTGCGAGTGGGCGAGGAGTTCAGTTCCTTGTTCATGACAAGAAACTTAGTTGTGCACGACAGCGTCGGCCATACCGCAGGCTTCCGGCTGTCAGGTAGTGCAGGCTGTACTCGATCCCGTGAACTGGTGCGATGGTTTCGCTTCCGATGCCTGGAGCGTCTGTGAAGCCGCACTTGGACTGAACCGGTCAGGTCGAGGCCGGTGCGGATGACGTGTCTCTCGGCGCGGACCTGCGGGCGGACAGGCGGTCCAGGTTGGCAGAGACGCCGGTGAGTACACCTCTTTTACCTCGTACATCGTCGCTTTCCCAGGTGAGGGAACGGACTGCTGAGCCCGTCGGTCATCGCCTGAAGTCAGTGACTCCTGCGTTTGGCGCAGGATGAGTTCGAAGCAGAGCTGCTCGGGTCGCTCGGGAGTGGTCGCCACGGCGATGGAGATCGGTGCGGCAGCGAATGGTGAGCGTGGGGAGGTGTGATATGTCGAGGTCTCCATGGAACGTGCTGGCCAGCAGCTAGGTGCCGTTGCGCTTCGCGCAGGTCCACTTGTGTGCTGTCACTTTGCCTGCCCACCCAGCAGCCGCCCTTGGTTCGGTACAGCAGGTTGTACCTCGTCTTGGGATTGGCCCATGCCCCTTTGCCCAGACACAAGCGCGACCAGATCGCCTCCGTGATGCTGCCCAGCCTCATTGGCGTGAAGTTTCCGCCGGCCTCCACCTGCTTCGAAAGCTCGTTCGCCGCAGCAGGATGAACGGTTCGATGTGGACGATAGCGGGTCGAACAAGCAGGGGTGCTGGCGCTGACGAACTGTTGTGTCTCTGCTTTGCCGCTGAGGGTCAGCAGCAAGCGTTGGACTGGGCGAGGACGATGTTCTCCGCCTGTGCCGTGGTGCACTGGATCAACCGGATCTTGAGACCGTGGCGGCTGATGTCACACCGATGGCGTCCGTGTTCGTCGGGTCCGGGGCGACGTCGGCGCCGCGGAGCGGACAGGTGCAGCCTGCGCTACCAAGAACCGCCCGCAGCCTGGGTCGTTTCGGCCGACGGGCGACATTACGGTTCCCGTCCTGGGAATCGAAGAACAGGACCTCGGGATATTGTGATGTCAATCCATAATGTACAGACTCATGGATCTTCTGGTGTGGGCGTTGCCAACCCCGCGTCGGCGGTGCGGGTACAGGGCCTGAAGAAGGTCTACGGCACGGAACTGCAAGCGGTGACTGCACTTGCGGGCGTCGACGCGATGTTCGAGCGGGGCACTTTCACCGCGGTGATGGGGCCGTCCGGTTCGGGCAAGAGCACGTTGCTGCAGACCGCGGCGGGGCTGGACCAGCCGACCGGCGGCCAGGTGTGGGTCGGTGACACGGAGTTGTCGCGACTGTCCGAGACGGATCTGACGAAGCTGCGGCGGTCGAAGATCGGGTTTGTTTTCCAGGCGTTCAACCTCATCGGAGCGTTGACGGTGCAGGAGAACATCGTGTTGCCGTTGCAGTTGTCGGGAAAACGTGCCGATGCCACGTGGGTGCGGCAGGTCGTCGACCGGGTCGGGTTGACCGAGCGGCTGGCGCACCGGCCGTCGGAGCTGTCCGGCGGTCAGCAGCAGCGGGTCGCGATCGCGCGGGCGTTGGCGACGCGCCCCGAGGTCATCTTCTGCGACGAACCGACCGGTGCGCTGGACACTCAGACCGCGGGCGAGGTGCTGAGCCTGCTGCGTTCGGTGGTGGACGAGGCGGGACAGACGGTGATCATGGTGACGCACGACCCGGTGGCGGCGTCGTACGCGGATCGTGTGATGGTGCTGGCCGACGGCCGGATCGTGCACGACATGCCGCAGCCGGGTGCGGAGCGCATCGCGGAGCACCTGGCGTCGCTGGGTCGTCGCCCTCGCGTGACGCAGGAGCGCTGACCGATGCTGAAGCTGGCCGCGAAGATGCTGCGCTACCGCAAGGGCAGTGCGGTCGCCACCCTGCTGGCCTTGACGGCCGGAGTGGTGCTCTTGATGTCGTTCGGACTTCTGGTGGAGTCCGGCATGCGGTTCGAGGCCGCGCCGAAGCGCTACGCCGCAACAGACGTCGTTGTCGCCCATCGCGACATCACCCTCACGACGACCGGTGAGGAGCAGGTCACCGTAGAGCTGCCTGAAGGGGGCACCGTCCCGGCCTCGATGGTCGAACGGCTCCGGCAGGTATCGGGTGTGGCCACGGTCGTGGGGGACACGTCGGTGACGGTGATCCTGGAGAACGGCGGGGCCACCGGGCACGGGTGGAGCAGCACGGCGCTCACTCCCTACCAGCTGGTCTCGGGTGCTGAACCGAAGACGGGCGAGGAAGTCGCGCTGGATGAACGCCTGGCCGGCTCGGTAGCGTCCGGCGACGAGGTCCCGATCCTGGTGGATGGGACGGCACGCGTCTACCGGATCAGTGGCCTCGTGCGCAATGCCGGCCCCCGGCCGGCCCCTGACGCGTTGCCTGCGGTGTTCTTCACCGACGAGCACGCGGCGGCCGTGTACCCGCGGCAGGGCCGGGTCGACGCTGTCGGCGTCATCGCTGAGCCAGGTGCCGACAGCGCCGCACTGGTCGCCGACGTACGCGAGTTGGCCACCGAGGCCGGAGTCAAGGCTTACGCCGGCGCCGAGCGCGGGGTGCTGGAACAGTCCGCGGATGCGGCGGCAGGCCGGATGCTGGTCCAGCTCGGCACTGTCTTCGGCGGGTACGTGGCGCTGCTGGTGATGTTCGTCGTGGCCGGAACCATCGGCCTCGCGGTCCGGCACCGGCGACGCGATCTCGCCTTGCTCCGGGCAGTCGCCGCCACCCCTGGCCAGATCACCCGGTTGGTCCTCATCGAGGTGGGGCTGCTCAGTCTGCTGTCGGTCGTGATCGGCGTGCCCTCGGGCTGGTTCGCCATCCGATGGCTGCGCGGGGAACTGGTCGACCACAAGTTCATCCCGGACACGTTCCCGTTTGGCGGCGGTGTGCTGACCTCGGTCGCGGTGGTGGTGGCGACGATAGCGGTGGCGGTGGGCGCCGCGCTGATCGCCGCCCGTCGGACGGTGCTGATCCGCCCGACGGAGGCGCTCGGTGAGATCGCTGTGGAACCCCGCCGCAACAGCAAGATCCGCTTGTTCTCCGGGTTCGTCGCCTTGGCCGGTGGCATTTTCCTGACCACCCTCACCACTGCGCTGAAGGGGAACGCTGCCCTCGGCACCGCGATAGGCGTGTTGTTCGTACTCGTCCTCGCGGTCGCCCTGCTCGCCCCCTGGATCAACCGGGTGGCCGCCCGGCTGCTCGGTCCGGTGCTGCGCGCGGTGTGGGGCGACAGCGGTTACCTCGCCGCGGCGAACCTGCGCGCCAATGCCCAGAGCATGGTCACCGTGCTGACCGCGCTGGTGCTGTCGGTTGGCCTCGGTGGCTCGATCTGGTTCATCCAGGACAACCAGCAACGAGCGGCCGTTGCGCAGAGCCGTGACGGGATGCGAGCCCAAACCGCCATGATCTCCGCTGCGGGTCTGCCTGACTCCGCCCTCGCGGAAATCCGCGGGATTCCCGGTGTGGTGGCCGCCACCGGAGTGCGCAACACCTCGATCATCCCCGCCGGGGGAGAGGAGGCCAGCGACGTGCAGGCGATCGATCCGGACGGCGCCGAGCTCACGATGGACCTCAGGGTCCGCAGCGGCAGCTTGGCCGACCTGCGCGGCCCCGCCATGGCGGTGTCGACCTTGCAAGCCGATTCCAGCGGCTGGGAGATCGGCGAGCAGGTCGAGGTGCGGCTCGGCGACGGCACACCGGCCACCCTGCGCATCGTCGCGATCTACGACCGGGGCATGGGCTTCGCCGCCGCTACCGTCGCCAAGGACCTCATCGCGGGCCACACCGCCTCCACCGGCTACGAGCGGATCCTCGTGCGCAGCGAACCGGGCACCGACATCACCACCGCCCTGGCCGACGTCGCCGATCGGCACCCCGGCAGCACCGTGACGAGCACGGCCGGCCTCACCGACCAGCTCGCCGACGACCTGGAGCTGGGATCCTGGTTGAACAAGCTGCTGGTCGGCATCATGGTCGGCTACGCCGCCTTGGCCGCCGCCAACATCATGGTCATGGCAGCCCTCACCCGTGGCCGTGAACTGGCTCTGTTGCGCTTGGTCGGCGTCACCCGCAAGCAGGTGAAGAGAATGGTTCACGCGGAACAGACCGGCCTGCTCGGCGTTTCCCTGCTGATCGGTGGAGCCATCGCCGCGATCACATTGGTGTCGGTTGTCCGCACTCTCACCGGGCAAAGCGTTCCTCATGTCCCTCCGCTGGGATGGGTGTTCATCGTCGGTGGCACGACGCTACTGGCCCTGCTCACCACCGTCCTGCCCATCGCGAGACTGCTCCGGATCCCGCCGATCGCCGGTATCGGCGTCAAGGAGTAACGATCGCCTGGGGCAGCAGACCGTCGCGATCCGGTTGACCGACAACCGAAGGGCGTCCTCGCAGTGCGGACGGCCTTCGGTTGTCGTCAAGCGTCTGGACGAAGTGGACGTTGACGACGGTGTTCGAAGCCCCTGCGCCACAGGCCCAAGTCGTTCGACTCACCGCCCGCTCCGATTTCGCTCCGCGTCCGCGATCGGTGTGGAGCTCGGTTCGCAATCGCAGCAACGGAGCCAATCGCTCGGCCAGGACAGCGCAGCCACGTCTTCATGCTCCGAGGTGCTTCGAGCCAGTCGGCTCAAGACCGGAGAGGCAACGGCCGATCGCTGCGGCGTAACGCCGCTCTGCGCTCGTCGCGGTGGCCGACGAACCGTCGTTACTTCGGTCCGGTGCCCTCGAGGTAGCGCAGGACCGCGGTGACGCGCCGGTCGGCCCGGTCGTCGGGGGCGAGGTCGAGTTTCGCGAAGATGCTGCGGATGTGCTTGTGCACTCCGCCTTCGGTGATGACGAGCTTCTCGGCGATGGCGGTGTTGCCGAGTCCCTGGGCCATGAGCGCGAGCACGTCGCGTTCCCTGGGGCTCAGCCGGCTCAGCGCGCTGGTGTGCGGGTTGCGGGCCAGCAGCTTACCCACCACCTCGGGGTCCACGGCGGTGCCGCCGCCGGCCACTCGGTGCAGCGCGGTCATGAACTCGTCGACCCGCCCTACTCGTTCCTTCAGCATGTAGCCGAGCCGGCCGGCGCCAGCGGCCAGCAGCTCGGTGGCGAACGTCTGCTCCACATATGCCGAGAGCACGAGCACCGCGAGACCCGGCTGCCGGCGGCGGGCCTCGACGGCCGCCACGATGCCCTCGTCGGTGTGAGTTGGCGGCATCCGCACGTCGACGATGGCAACGTCCGGCTCGTGTTCGGCCACCGCGGTCAGGAACGACCCCGGCGTGTCCGCGGTGGCCACCACGTCGAGCGACTCGGCGCGCAACAACAGTGCCAAACCCTCACGCAGCAACGCGTCGTCCTCGGCGATCACGATCCGCACGGCAACTCCACTCGCATCGTCGTCGGCCCGCCGGCCGGGCTGTCCAGGGTGAAACGCCCGTCGTAGGCCTCGATCCGCCGGCGGATACCGGCCAGACCCGACCCTTTGCTTTCGTCCGCGCCCCCTTGGCCGTCGTCGCTGATCTGCAGCGCCAGACGGTTGCCCTGCCTGGCCACTTCAACCACGGCGTTCGCGGCGCCGCTGTGCTTGGTCACGTTGGACAGGGCCTCGGCGATCACGAAGTAGGCGGTGGCCTCGACGGAGGCGGCGCACCGGCCCGGTACGTCCACCACCAACTCACACGGCACGCCGCAGCTGCTCGCGAGGCCGTCCAGCGCACCGGCGAGCCCTCGGTCGGCCAGCACCGGAGGCAGGATGCTGCGCGCCACCGCACGCAGCTCGGAAAGCGCCTGTTCGGCAGCATCCTGAGCTCGGTCCAGCGCGGCATGGGCCGCGGCGGGGTCGCGGTCCACGGCCCGCCGAACGGCGCCGAGCAGCACATTCACCGCGACGAGCCGGTTCTGCGTGCCGTCGTGCAGTGACCGCTCGATGCGGCGCAACTCGGCGGCGTGCGCGTCGAGAGCGGCGGCACGGGTAGCGGTCAACTCGACGACCCGCAACGAGAGGTCGGCGCCCGCGGGAGGTGCCAGCAGGTGCCGGCCCGGCCACTCCTGTGCTCGGACGAGCGCAGGCCCGAGCGTGATGATGAAGGCGCCGCAGAGCACGCCGGTGGCCCCGACGGCCAAAGGACCCGTGATGGTCCAGAAGAGGAAGCTGGGGGAGTTGTCCTCGGGCGGCAGCAGGTGGTACCAGAACGGGTACGTCGTGTTTTGCAGCATCACGACCGGCAACGAGAGCCCGATGAACCCGGCGGCGAAGCCGGCTGTGGCGTGCAGCAGCAGCCATGCCAGCTCACGTCGCACCGTCACGTCGCGCAGCGCGGCGCGCACCTGGTGCGGCACGGGGCCGGGGCCGAGAACATCGAGCCGGACCCGTTCCCGGTCCGCGACCGCCCGCAGCACACGCAAGGCGGAGGGCACCAGGAGGATGCCGGCACCGACGCAGCTGAGCAGCACGACCACGCCGATCCAGACGAGGACGGCCATTGCGAGCAACGCCGTGCCCAGGCCACCTATCAGGCGCGCAACGGCATCGAGCGACGCCCACGCGCGCCGCCACACCCGTGTCATTCCGCCTCCCGAGCCCTGGACCCTATCCGACCAGCACAACTCCACATCGGATCGAGTTGACCTGCCCACCATCGCTCGTCGAGAGGTCGGACGGACGTGCTCAGCCGTCGACGCCTGGCGCCGAACAATCGCGAGCCGCATGAAATCGTTGATTCCAAGGCAGAACGTAATGTCGTCCGCAGGTCAGAGCGACCCAGGCTGCAGGTGGTTCTCGGTAGCGCAGGCTGTACCTTTCGCTCCGCGGCTGCGATGCCCGAGTCCCTCTCCGCGCACAGCGATACAAGTGCGAGAAAGTCCGCGGCTCGAGCCGACCTATCGGTCGTCCGGCCCGGACGCGAGCGGTCGGACGCGGGAGAACATCTCCACATCGGACCATCGCCCACCCACGGCCTGCCAGTTGCGCAGCAGGCCTTCCCGAACGAACCCTGCGCTGAGCGCCACTTGCTTCGACGGTTCGTTCCACGGCTCGATGCGCCGGCTGCCGAGCCGGTCGAACGCCCAGTGGGAAAGCGCGGTCACGGCCTCGCGGGCCACACCTCGGCCGCGCGCCGACGGCAGAACCCAACAGCCGAGCCCGACCCGGCCGAGGTCGAGATCGCGCAGGCGGAGGCTGATGTGTCCGACGACTGTGTCGGTGACGCGGTCCGCGATCGCGCGTGGCACCGTGATTCCGTCGGCCGGCAGCTCCGTCATCCGGTGCAGGAAGCCATGTCCCGCTTCGGTCGTGTACGTGGCCGGAACCGTCGTGATTGATGTGATGCAAGAGTCGGTCGCGGCCTCAGCCAGCACACCCAGGTCACTCTCCCGCCACGGCCGCAGCTCGAACCGTTCGGTCGCTACCTCAACGGTCGCCAAGTCCACAGTCTGCAACACGCACCTCCTCCCTCGACGCCTCGCAACGGCGACATCCAGCGTGTGGTGGTACCCGGAAGATCTTCCCGCCGAGAGCTGCGCATCATCTGTCATTGCTGTCAACCAGCGGTGCCCTCGCGTGAGCCGACGAAGGCGGCAAAACCGCGGCATCGGTCTCAAGGAACGAGCACGATCTTGCCGAAGGCGGCACCGGACTCGAGTTTGTCATGCGCGTGCGCTGCGGCTGCGAGAGGAAACGTTCCATCGATCAGACTGGCAACGGTTTTGCCGGCGACGAGTTCCAAAAGCTTCTCCATGCGTGCGCGGAGTTCTGCACGGCTGATCGAGGAGAGGCTGAGCATGAGCAGGGCCGGGGATGCCGTGAACCGGCCGAGCAAGGTCGAGCCGAAGTCCGGCGTGGGGAAACCCGCCACTCCTCCGCACAGCACGTACCGGCCGTTGGGAGCCAGTTTCTCCAGGAAGCGATCGAACTCCGGGCCGCCGACCGGGTCGATGATGATGTCGTATTCCTCGTACGCTTGGGCGTCGGCAAGACGGTTCACGACAGTCGACGCCCCCAGCGCCGCCAGCCGTTCACCGCGAAGTGCGGAGCTCGTCACTGCCGTCACAGCGGCCCCGAGGTGGATGCCCAGCAGGGTCGCCATCAGCCCGACTCCACCTCCGGCACCACGGACCAAAACCTTGTCCGCCTTGCGTACCCCGGCACGTTCGAGCGACGTCAGAGCGGTCAACGCGGTGAACCCCAGCGCGACCGCTTCCGCTTCACCGACCTGGTCGGGAAGAGCCACGACAGCCTCGACGTCTGCCGCGACCAGTTCGGCATAGCCGCCACCGGTCTGGTCCAGCATCGCGTAGACGCGGCGGCCGACCCACGCGTCGTCGACGTCCCCACCGGTCGCCACGACGACACCGGCCACCTCAAGGCCTGGTACGGAACCGGGAGAACCACCGAACTCACCTCGGCGGGACATGACGTCGACGTGTCCCACACCGGCCGCCTTGACTTCGACCAGCACTTCTCCCGCTTGCGGCCGGGGATCGGGGAGGTCGGCGAGGACGAGGTTCTCCGCGCCTCCAAATGCCTTCAGAACAACGGCCTTCATGATCAGCGTTTCTCCTCGGTGGGACTGCGTCCGATTGGATCGCAGTTCCACTGTATGAGGCTTGGATCAGCACACACTATGCTCATATGTACCGCATTTTTGCGCGATTGTGCCTATGCTGCCGGTGTGGACGTGTTCAGCGATGTGATCGGCAGCATCCGGGCCGGGCGGCCGGCGTTCTGTCGCACTTCCGGCAGCGGCGCTTGGGGGCGGAGCTTCGACGCCTTCACCGGGGCCGGCTTCCACGTGCTGCTCCGTGGTGCGTGTTGGCTTCTGCTGCCCGGTCAGGCACCGTTGGCGCTCAGTCCAGGCGACGTGGTGCTCCTGCCGCACGGCACTGGGCACGGGTTGAGCGAGCGACCGGATCGACCACTGGCCGATCTGCCGAGGGAGGAAAGACTCCCCTCGGGAGCCAATTTGCGAGCGGAAGTGCCGATCGACCCCGCGGAGGCGCACGCGGACATGGTGTGCGGCGCCTACGAGTTGCAGCTCCGGCCGCTGCACCCGTTCCTGCGGGCGCTGCCGGACGTCGTCCACGTGCCTGCGCGGGCCGGCCGGCACCCGGCGCTACGCGCGGCGGTCGACCTCCTGGCCGCCGATGTGGTGGACGCACTCCCCGGTGCTGACGCGGCGGTGCCCGCGCTCATCGACCTGGTGGTGATCTACACGCTCCGTGCGTGGCTGCAGGAGGAGCCCGAGCGCACAGCCAACACCGGCTGGTGGGCCGCGCTGGCTGACCCCGCGATCGCCGAGGCGCTTCAGCACATGCACCGGGAACCCAGTCGCAAGTGGACAGTGCAGGAGCTCGGTGAGACGGTCGGCCTGTCCCGAACCGCGTTCACCCGGAGGTTCACCTCCATGGTTGGACAGCCTCCGCTGGTCTACCTGACGAACTGGAGGTTGGGCATGGCCGCTCAACTGCTGCGGGAAACCGATAGTCCCATCGCCCTCATCGCGGGTCAGGTCGGCTACCGGTCCGAGTTCGCCTTCGCCAACGCCTTTCGCAGAGCGTTCGGCGTGCCCCCTGGGCGGTTCCGACGCGCTGAGCTACCCGTCGGCCGCCGCAGTGAGAGCCATGGGAAGGCCGGCGCCATCGCATCCGTCGGGTAAGTCCTCCCGCTTGTGGCAGCACCACGGCTTCTGCCGACGAGGACGTCTCACAGCCCAGCGGAATGACACCTCTGGTCACGGTAGACCCGCCTGGCAGACTGACGATCTTCGTCGTGCCAGCGAACGCGGGGCGACCCTGCGGCTGGATACCGGGCAGTCCGGCGCCGTGCGCGTCGTCGGCGCCACGATGACCGTCGTCGTGACCGTCACGACGGGTGCGCCGTCCTCGACACACAGGTTCACGGTGATGTGGCCGGCCGGCTCCCACGAGCGCAGGTTGAAGAGGGTTCCGAACACCATGCGATCACCGATGGCGGCGGCATCCCACTGGCCGTGCTGCTGACCGGCGGCAGCCGGACGTGACCTTGCACAGAGCATCTGACGGACATGGCTTTGCACCCGGCAAGAAACCGCCACTTCGCGGCCAAGATCAGTGGGGAAAGGGGCAACCTCGGCGATCACGCCAGGCGTTCGAGCCCACGAAGTTGACCGGACGGCTCCGTGCCGGAGTGCGAGCGACTCATCCCGCCCGGTTGACCGGTGGGACGCCGGTGAAGGTGAGGCTGCCGGGAATGGCGGCGAACGCCGCGAGCGTGTCCGTGGCGAGATGCTCAACGGTGAGGTCTTGTGGCCGGTCTGCCCAGGTCTCCAGCGCGCGGTGGAACGCGGCGACGAAGATGTCCAGCGCCAGTCGGGGACGCAGGTCGTGGGGGTCGAGCCCGAATCTGCGGTGCAGGACGTCGAGGGCGGCGCGGACGGTGACGCCGCAGAAGTACAGGCAGTGCGCCTCGATCGCCGGAGTCCTGCCGGCAAGCCGCGTGCAGGACAGCAGCCGGTGCGCCCAGTCGCCGGTGTTCATGGTCCGCATCGCGGCGAGCACGGCGTCTTGCAGCACGATTCGGCAACGAGGACTGTCCCGCTCTGCGCGATACCCGCTGGCTGCGCGACAACCGTCCGGTCCGGACGGCGCCGTCGCGAGCCACCGGAAACCGTCCAAGGCTGTGTCGAGCCGGACCCTGTCCGATCAGCGCAACTCCACATCGGACCGAGTCGACCTGTCCACCGACGCCCACCAATTAGGACAAAAGAATCTTTCGCTTGGTGGTGCCACCACTACCTCGGTCGTTCAGCAAGCTGGATTGTCCACTCGGGAGGAGATGAGGAGCCTGGAGTCAGTCGGCACAGCAAGACCGACGTCCGTGGAACCCAGGAGTTGTCTGCCTTGTTCACATCCTCTTCCCAGCGATATCGACCTTCTTCCTCGGGGTGCCGCCGCATGGCCACCATGACGGCGGCGGCGGTCGCTGCGGGCGGTCTCGCGTTCGCCGGCCCGGTCCCAGCCGCCCAAGCCGAGCCCCGCCGCGACGCGGTACAGCAGAGCATCGACAAGGTCGTCGGTGTCGACCGGCACCCAGGAGCGCTGGCCGCGGTCCGGGACCGGCACGGCCGGACCCGCCACTACACGGCGGGAACCGGCGACCTGCGGACCGGCGAGCAGGTGCCGGTGAACGGCAGGGTGAGGATCGGCAGCGCGAGCAAGATGTTCGCCTCCGTGGTCGTGCTGCAGCTCGTCGGGGAGGGCAGGCTGGAGCTCGACGCATCGATCGAGAAGTATGTGCCGGGCCTGGTGCGGGCCAAGGGTGTGGACGCCTCCAAGATCACGGTTCGCCAGCTGCTGCAGCACAACAGCGGCCTGCCGGACTACACGGAGACGATGTTCGCGCCCTTGGGCGACTTCTTCCCGTACCGGCACGTCTACCTCGAACCGCGCGAACTGCTCGACCTGGCGAACGCCAGGGAGGACGGCGAGCCCTCTGGCGGCGGTTGGTCCTACAGCAACACGAACTACGTCCTGGCCGGGCTGATCGCCCAGCGGGTCACCGGTCGCCCGTTCAACGAACTGGTGACCACCAGGGTCATCGAGCGGCTCGGTCTGCGCGACACGTACGCGCCCGAGGTCGGCGAGCAGGACATCCGTGGCCGGCACCCCCAGGGCTACCAGCGCAACCCGACGACCAAGGAGCTGTTCGACTTCACCCGCATGGACCCGAGCTGGGGCTGGGCAGCCGGCCAGCTGGTCTCCACCCCTGGCGACATCAACACCTTCCTGCGCGCGTTGCTGGACGGCAAGCTTCTCGAACCGGCCCAGCTGGCCCAGATGCGCACCACCATCCCGACGGACCCGGAGTCGGGCCAGGGCTACGGACTCGGCATCTTCAGCATGCCGTTGAGCTGCGGGAAGGTCGCATGGGGTCACGGCGGCGACATCCCGGGCTACTCGACTCTCAACGCGGCCACCGATGACGGTCGCGCGGCGACGCTCACGGTCACCTCGCTCACCGGATCGGTGACCGACAAGTCCGTCGCCGCGGACCGGGGCGCGCTCATCGACGCCGCTCTCTGCGCGAACTGACCCCGGTGGAGAAGAGGTAGCTTCCGCGCTTGGCAAGCCACACAACGGCAAGGGCTCGGGCGGGTGCTCAACGCATCCACACCCGAGCCCTTGCCATACGTGTGTTTCCGGCGGGATCCGAGCGGTCGGGCGTCGACGGAGGTAGTGCTGGCTATACCAGAGTTGTGCAGCGCAGGGGATCGTCGGGAGCCGGAGGCGCGGCAACACTATGGGTGTCAGTGCACACCGTCCAATTTGGAGAGTGTCCTTTGTTGAAAGGTCTGAGTCGCTCGGCCGGAACCGGTCCGGGCCCGGCGCGTCGGCGTCGTGGTGTGGCCGTGGCGGCAATCGCGGCGGTGGCGGTTGCCGGTATCGCGGTGACCTCGACGGCCTCGGCGGATGCGTTGAAGGAGAGGTCAACGCCGGTTCACGACAAGTCGCTGCAGGCGGGCCTGGAGGAGTTGGTCAAGGACGGAACCCTGCCGGGGGCGCTGATGTCGGTGCGGAACCGGGACGGGCGGGTGGTGAACTACACCGCCGGGGTGGGGGACATCCGGACGAAGTCGAAGGTGCCGACGGACGGCTACGTGCGAATCGCCAGCAGCACCAAGATGTTCATCGCGGTGGCGGCCCTGCAGCTGGCCGGCGACGGCAAGCTCTCGCTGGACGACACGGTCGAGAAGTACTTGCCCGGTGTGGTGCGGGGTACCGGTGCCGGTGCGGCGATCGACGGCCGGAACATGACGATCAGGCAGCTGCTGAACCACACCAGCGGCATGACCCGCCAGATGCCTCTCATTCCCCAGGGAGGGATCCTGCCGATCAGGGACAGGTACTTCGAGGCGAGGGAGCTGTTGGATGCCGCGCTGGCCCAGGCCCCCACGTTCGCTCCCGGGCAGGACCGGGTGTGGAGCTACAGCAACGCCGGGTACGTGCTGCTGGGTCTCGTGGTGCAGAAAGCGGCTGGACGACCGCTCGCCGAGGTGATCACGAACCAGGTCATCAACCGTGCCGGGCTGAAGGAGACGTACTATCCCGGACCGGGCGACCGCGACATCCGTGCGCCCCACCCGCGGGGCTACCTGTTCGCCAAGGACGACAAGGGCAACCCGATCCTCGGTGAGCTGGTCGACATCACCCGGTTCGACCCGTCGATCGCCGGTGCCGCAGGGCAGATCATCGCGACCCCGAGTGACCTGAACAAGTTCCTGGTCGCCCTTCAGGACGGCCGGCTGCTCAAGCCCGGTCAGCTGGCGGAGATGCGTCAGACGGTCGAGGCCCCCGGCTTTCCCCCGGAGTGGCGCTACGGCCTGGGGACCATCGAGATGAAGCTCAGCTGCGGAGTCACCGCGTACGGCCACGGCGGCGACGCCGACGGCTTCCAGAGCCGCGCCGCGATCACCCCGGACGGCCGGGCGGTCACCGTCGTCGTGACGAACGACGAAGCCGGGGTGCCGGAAGTTCTCGCCCTCTTCGACAAGGCACTGTGCGCCACGAAGTAAAGCCGTCTTGTTTGGACACTCTCACCGGCCGGTGCGATGGAGCAACCACCGCACCGGCCGGTGAGTTTTGCCGGCACGACCCAACGATCTGACGACGCTCAGTCAGACCGGGACGACGCGCTTCGGCCCGCTGAGCGGTGTCAGCTGCTCCAGCGGCTGCGACATGTCAAGGGTTCGCAGGTTCAAATCCTGTCGTCCCGACGGTCTGGATCAGTCCGCTGATTCTGGGTGAAAGCCCAGGACAGCGGGCTTTTCGGACGTTCTTTTGAATCTTGAAGCGACTGTCTACAGTGGTCTGCAATGGCCGTTGACTCTGTGTCTGGGAGGATTTGGGAGAATCGGTTTGAGCGGGGCGAATTGGGGTCGCGTTGCCTAAATCGAATCGTGTCCTCCAATCGGGTGTTCTTCCAGGTGGTTCGACGTGTGGCGGCATCGTTCAAGCGGCACTGCGGGGCCTCGTCCAATGGGCAAGGGCACTTTCGGTGACGCTGCCGAGGTCGTCCAGTAGGACACCCCGTCGATCATTTCGGACCTGGCTCGAGTTCGTGTGGAACTGGTGGAGCATGCAGCCGCTGTCTCGTGTGCCTGCGGCGGGTATTGCAAACTTCTGAACGCCGGGTACTGCCGCATCTGCCTGGCCGCTCAACGATCAACGGTTTGGCTGACCTGTGCGGTCGGCGCAACGTACAGAAACCTCCAGGCGGTGCGGGGCAGTCGTGTTGGCCGCACCGCCTGGAGGTCTTCCATCCGGACCCTGCCGTCATCGCTGGTCTAATCCTGTACCGCAACGGCCGGTTCGGCTACTGATTCGATCAGGCCTGGCGGCGAGCCCGAGCGGTGATCAACGGATAGGAGTTGACCACGAAGCTCGGATCGTCGAGCAGCGTCCAGAACTCCTGCAGCGAATCCTGGGTGATGCCGGCGTCGAGGAGCTGGGCTGCGACCTGCTCCGTGTTCACGCGGTGCAGACTGGTGCCCGTGCTGCCACCCGACCATGATTCCGCGTAGGTCGTGGACGACACGTCCGCTAGCCCCGCCTTTGTCATGGCAGCTTGAACGTTGCGACCCCAAGCGACGTCCGCACCCGCTTCGCTCAGCAATTGCAGGACAGCACCGTGCACCTTGTTGAAGAGATCTCTCGCGGCGGCGTTTGGAGCGTCCAGAACGGGCGTCCACTCGCAGTCGAACTCCTCCAGAACGAGCCAGCCACCCGGCTTCAGGGCGGTCACCAGTCGTTCAAGAACCTGTTGGCGCTCCGGCAGGTGCAGGAGCACCAGTCTGGAGTGGATGAGATCGAACGAGGCCTCGGGAAGGTCGTCGTTGACGATGTCGTGGCGCTCGACCGTCAGATTCTCCCGTTCGCGACCTGGTGCCATTTTCGGTGCGATGTCGGTGAGTAACACGCTTCCGGTGGGGCCCACCGCGTCGGCCAGCCAAGTACCGAGCGAGCCGCCGCCACCGCCGACCTCCAAGCAGTTCCAGCCGACGCCGACGCCCAACCGCATCAGGTTGTCTTGCGTCACGTGGTCGTAGCAGGTCTCCAAGGCGGAGAACCGGTCGGGTGACTGGGCAGCGGTGTTGTCGAACAGGTACTCGGCCACTGTGGCTTTTCCTCTCTGAGATCCAAAGTAGAGCCGAATAGGGCGGCGGTCTTGCTCACAAAGACGCTCGTGTGGACTTGGCGTCGGTTGATGAGGTCGCTGGATCAGACCAGCGCGCGATCTCCAGACGAGACCGATGAGGTTGCGATGCACACAGGCCAGCTTCTTGTTGGTTTCTTCGAGTTCGCGTTCCGAGTGCGAACTCGCGGCGACCCTGGAGGCGATGTGCTGCATCGAGCCCCGGCTCCTTGATCGTGATGAACTCCTCGATCACGACGGTGTCGGGCGAGCACGACCCTGTCAGTTGGTCGATGGCGACCTTGACGGAGATGGCGACCTCGACGAGCACCTCGTCATGCCCTGGGGCCGGGACGGGTACTTCGCGCATGCCGAATTCCAGGGTGGCGAGGTCCAACTTTCCGGCGAGCACGGTCACGGTCACGTCGCTTGCACTCCCTCAGCTCAACCCGTGATCGGTATGCGGAACGCCCGTGTGCAAACAGATAGCAAAGTGAAGATGGCCGTGGACAACAATTTCGTGCACCGTTCCGTGTGATGGAACGGTAGGCTGTTTCGGCCGATCGCGGTCCGGAATATTCCGCATCGGCATTGCATAACCCGGCAGAGACCTGCCTTCCGCAGGATCTGCCGGATGTGGTGGTCGTGCGGGAGCGCACGTGGTCAGCCCGCGGTGCGGTCGGCGTCCGTCGGGGATCCTGTGACCGGAGCCGGCCCCGGCGAAGAACGCCGTGATTGCGGTGCTCGCCTCGAGGAATGCTCGGCGTGAGGCCGGCTGAACCGGCTTCCGGGTCTGGTCGAGCCGCTCACCTTCATGGCCTCTGACTCGGGGCACATGCCGATCGGTCCGATCGGCGACGGAAGGGCCAGATCCGAGGCATGGCCTACGTCGACCGAATTGCCACTCGAACGCGGGTGACGTCCTGCCGAAGGGAGTGCCATCTCATTCGCACTCGAACGGTCGCATCACCTGTGGTGAACACCGTTCTGGCGGCGGTGATGCGGTTTTTCGCGATGCGGGTTCGGTTCTGTTCCGGCTCCCGGAACGGACGGTTGCAGGCTGTGCAGTCGCTGAGTAGACGTAGTCGTCGTGCTTCCAGGACGCGTTCAGGGCAGGCATTGTCGGCTCGGGACAAGTCAACGCGGGACATCGATGCCGCGCCGGGGCAGCAACTGGTCCACCCACACGAAGCCGACCGACTTCCAGCTCATCTCGGGACAGCTGGCGGCGCCGTCCGACACAACCACCGACGCCGCAACCGGTTCCCGCACGCGTTGCGTGCTGGCCGGGTGAGCGGTTCCCCGACCGCGCAGCACGAGGCTCGTGAGAGGACCCGACCACGATGGTCGCTCCAAACAGGACAGACGCAGTCCAGTCGTCGCAGGCCCCCATCCGCCCGATCCCGTTCAAGTCCGTCGTGCCCGTGCCCGTGCCCGGGTGGGGGGAAATCCGTGTCCTCGTCGACGGACGCGCCAACGGCACCGTGCCGGGGTTCTCCCTGGCCGCCGGCGGGCTGGAGCTCCCGGCGAGCTTCCGCAGCGATCCGCAGCAGCACCCGGACAGCGACACGGTCCTGCTGTTCACCGCCGGCGGCCCAGTCCTCACCTACCACGGCGAAGACCTGTGCTCCTGGTCCATCCAGTGGCCTGGGGACCTTTTGGCAATCCCGCGGGGGACGCCCTACGTCGTCGACGTCCTGTCCGAGCACGCAGGCGCCACCGGCTATGTGGTGCGCTCCACCAGCAGCCTGCTCGTCGGCAACCTGGCCCGGCCGGATCTCGACCGCCGGGCTGCGGCCAAGGCCGACGCCGCCCGCGAGCACTGGAAGAACTGGACGCCCGCACCTGGCCGCTGCGCCGTGGTCCCGTTCGAGTCAGTCGACCCCGTCGTCACCCCGCAAGGCCACCGCATCCGGCCGCTCGTCGACGGACGACCTGGCGGCAACACGCCTGGGATGCGTTTCTCCGTCGGCGGACTGGAAGTGCCCGGCGCCTTCCTCGCCCACCCCCACCACCACCCCGAGACCCATGTCCTCGTGCTGCCCACCGAATGTCCCGTGGAAGGCGCACTCACCCTTCACGGGGAGCAGCTCGAACACGACGCCGTGCAGTACTCCGGCGACCTCCTTCCCATCCCGGCGGGACGCGAGTACGCGCACACCGTGCAGAACCTGAGCCTGACGGAGCCCATCGGACGCGTTTACGAGTTCCGGTCTCAGCCCTCGGTGCTCTGCGACAACCCCCGGCTCCCTGAGCTGCTCCCGATCGCTCGGCAACGGGGACGTGCGGCGCTCGAGCGTCTGCACGGCGTGGACGCGGTCGCCGAACAGTTGCGGCCGCGAACCCCGCTCAACCCCGCGCCGATCGCGGGAAGTGGTGCCGAAAGCGCTCGAAGTGCCCCCGCCGCCACTCGACAGCGCTGACCGCCGGGCTTGGTGAGCGGACCGCGCACCGGCACCAGGTCCAGCCCAGCCGGGTGGTCTTCGCGGCCGGATCCGGGACGGTGCCGGCGGCTGTGCTGTCGCGGAACCGGTGCGAAGAACCACACCGAAGCCCTTACACACCAACGCAACACCCGGTGCACCGAGACGTGGAGACCTCATGAACAGCAGTCGTGACAGCGAAGGAAGCACCAGGCGCCACAAGCAGTTCATCGGCGGCGAATGGCGCACCGGTTCGACCGACGAGGTTCTGGTGGACCGCAACCCGTTCGACGGGTCGACCATCGCGGAGTTCAACTGCGCGGGTGTCGCGGACGTCGACGAGGCGTACCGGGTCGCCCAGGGCGCCAGGTCCGAGTGGGACGGGGTGAGCCCTCACGCCAAGCGGGCGGTGTTCGAGCGGGCGGTCTCCTACGTCGAGGAGCACACGCCGGAGATCGTCGACATGATCATCGACGAGCTCGGGGGTACGCGGCTCAAGGCGCACTTCGAGATCGGCCTCGTGTTGGACGTGCTCAAGGAGGCCGGTACCTTCCCGCTGCGCATGGACGTGCGGATCCTCCCGTCCCCCAGTCCCGACCGGGAGAACCGGGTCCACCGGGAGCCGGTCGGTGTCGTCGGGGTCATCAGCCCGTTCAACTTCCCGTTCTTCCTCGGCATGAAGTCCGTCGCGCCCGCGCTCGCGGCGGGCAACGGTGTGGTGCTCAAGCCACACGAGGACACCCCGATCGTCGGCGGCACGCTGATCGCGGAGGTCTTCGAGGCTGCCGGTCTGCCCGCCGGCCTGCTCAACGTCGTGATCACGGAGATCGCGTTGATCGGTGACGCCTTCGTCGAACACCCCGTGCCGCGTGTCATCTCGTTCACCGGCTCGGACGCGGTGGGACGGCACGTCGCCGAGGTGGCGGTCCGCAACTTCAAGAAGCCGATCCTGGAACTGGGCGGCAACAGCGCCCTCATCGTCCTGGCGGACGCCGATCTGGAGGTGGCGGTGAACGCGGCCGTGTTCAGCCGCTTCACCCACCAGGGCCAGGTGTGCATGTCGGCCAGCAGGGTCCTCGTGCACCGCGAGGTGTTCGACGAGTTCGCCTCCCGGTACGTCGCGAAGGCCGAGTCGCTTCCGGTCGGCGACCCGCGCGACCCGGACACCGTCCTCGGCCCGCTGATCAACCAGCGGCAGGCCGACCGGCTGGCCGGGCAGGTCGAACAGGGCATCACCGAGGGCGCTCGGGTGCTGTTGCGCGGCAAGGTGGACGGCACGCTCTTCCACCCGACCGTGCTGACCGACGTCACGCCCGGGATGTCGGTGATGCAGGAGGAGCTGTTCGGCCCGGTCGCGTGCCTGGTGCCGTTCGACACCGAGGACGAGGCGGTGGCGATCGCCAACGACACCCGCTTCGGCCTGTCGGGCGCGGTCCACACCAGCGACCTCGACAAAGGCGTCGAGCTGGCCGGGCGCATCCACACCGGCATGGTCCACGTCAACGACTCGACCATCGCCGATGAGGCGACCGTCCCGTTCGGTGGTGAGAAGCAGTCCGGCCTCGGCCGCATGAACGGCGACTGGAGCCTGGACGCGTTCACGACACTGAAGTGGATCTCGGTCAACCGGGGCCGCGCCCGCTACCCCTACTGAGGCCCGGAGTCGTCGTCTGCTGTGGGTGACAGCACAGGCCGCCAGGCGTGTTCCGCTCGTGCGCGGACGCTCTTGTGGACGGTGTTGAGGTCTCCTTCCAGTGCGGCGGAGGCGGTTGGCCCTTGCGCGGTCTGCTGTCGGGAGCGGAAACCATCACCCGATGCGTCAAGGATTCCCAAGTGGACTTCGCTAGGCTTCCCGGCCACTTCCTCGTTCTCCAGGAGCTTGCGGCACAAGGAGAACGAATCCTGCACAGCTGAGCCCGGCTGCTAGCGTCGTTCGGGAGAAGCCGCCTTACCGGGCATGACCCGTTGCAGCCGAGAGGACATCCGAATGACGTCATCCGAAGACCTTGCGCGAGTGGTCGTCAGCCACCTGTCGGCCGCGCTCGACGTGCCTGTCGCCGAGATCGCCCTCGACGCGCAGCTCACCCACCTCGAGAACGCCAGCTCGCTGCGGCTGCTCACCGCGGTCAACGCCATCGAGGACGAGCTCGCCCTCGAACTGGACCCCGACGCCCTGGTGCGGGTGCGGACCGTGTCCGACCTCGCGGACCTGGTCGAAGCCGGGATCCGCACCTCCGGGACGCGGTGACCGCTTCGCACCCGGCACTAGTGGTCGTTCCGGACCGTGGAACGGAAATCGTCGGCATCGTGCGTCCTTTTCTACGGTGAACCGGAGGTCGCGGCCGCGCCGGCACATCGAGCCAGGTGGAGGAGAGTTCAGTGGGTCTGCAAGGCGATGCGGCGGTGCGTTTCGGTTCACGGGGCGGAAGGCCGGGACTTCGCTGGCTCGCGGAGACACGAGAACTGCGCACCATGGCGGACCTGCTGCCACTCCTCGCGGAGCGGACGGTGGGGGAGCTGGTCTTCCCGGACCTGAACACCTCGCTGGCCCACCGGGAGATTCCGGCGCGGGCCTACGGGGTCGCTGCGGAACTGCGCCGCGCGGGTCTGGATGACCGGCCCGACCAGCGGGTGGGGATCCTCGCCGCGACGTCGCCGGAGTTCGTCTTCGCGCTCTTCGGGGTGTTCGCCGCGAACGTCGCGGCGGTGCCGATTCCCGTGCCGTCGTTCGCAGGAGGACTCGAATCCGCTTTGGAGCGGATGGACGCACTGGTCCGCAGCGCGGACCTCCGGTGCATTCTGGTGGGGCCGCCGTTCGACGAGTTCGGCGCCGCCATGCAGGAGCGGTACCCGGACGTCGCGGTGGTGCGCATCGCCGACTGCGAACCGCTGTCCGAAGTCCCGCAGGCCGTGTTGCCGCAGCCGCAGGACCTGGCCGTGGTGCAGTTCAGCTCCGGGAGCACTTCTTCGCCCAAGGGGGCGATGATCGAACACAGTGCTCTGGTGGCCAGCGTGCTGGGCACCGCCGAGCGGGGCGGGGTGGAGGACGGGGACGCCGCGATGGTGTGGGTGCCGCTGTTCCACGACTTCGGGCTCGTCACGCTGCTGACCCACCTGGTGACCGCCAGCGACCTGCACATGTTCAGCCCCGTGACGTTCGTCCGGCGCACCGCGGAGACCATCCGGTACTTCGCCGACCAGCGCATCGCGTTCTTCACCGGCCCGAACTTCGCCTACGACCGCATCCTCGACGCGGCCGCGGCAGGGCGGCTCGACGGCATCGACCTCACCGGCTGGAAGGCCGCGATCAACGCCGGTGAACCCGTCGCCTCCTCGACGCTGCGCCGGTTCGACGAACTGCTCGGCCCGCTCGGCGCCGGACCGACCGTCATGACGCCGGGCTACGGTGCGGCGGAGTTCTGCGTGGGAATCTCGCTGCAGCCCGCAGGCCGTGTCGCGAAGGTCGTCCACGTCGACCGGGCGTCACTGCGGGACGGCGGCCGGGTGGTGATCCACAACGGCGCAGAGCCCGGTGCGGTGCCCGTCGTGTCGCAGGGGCCCGCGTTCCCCGGCGTCGAGTTCCGGATCAGCGACGGCGAAGGCCGGGTGCTGGACGAAGGGCACTTCGGCGAGATCGAAGCGCGGGGAGCGAACATGCTGCGCGGCTACCTCGACGACCGCGCCGCCACCGACGCCGCGATCCGGGACGGCTGGTTCCGCACGCAGGACACCGGATTCGTGCTCGGCGGCGAGCTCTACGTCTCCGGGCGGCGAAGTGACATGGTCGTGGTGGCCGGCCGGAACTTCCACGCTCACGACGTGGAGATGGCGATCCGCGACGTCGACGGTGTCTACCAGCGTCACGTGGTCGTCGTGGCGGACGTGTCCCGTGAACGCATGGTCGTCGTGGCGGAGACGCAGACCGACGCCCCGGCGGCCTTGATCGCCGGCATCCGTGCCCGGATCGCCGATGAGGTCGGACTGGCCGACGTCGACGTCCGGCTCGTCGAGCGGGGCTGGCTGCCGCGGACCAGCAGCGGGAAGTGGCGTCGTGGCGAGGTGCGCGAGCGGCTCTTCGCCGGCAGCGAGGCGTGAACCGATGTCCCGCGTCTTCGCGCTGAGCCCGAACCAGGCCGACAACGACTCGATGCTGACTGCGCTGGCGCAAGGAGGTGCGGTTCAGCAGGTCGTGCTGTCGACCGGTCTCCGGGTCTGGGTCGTGGCTCACCACGCCGAGGCGAAAGCGGCCCTGCTGGACAGCCGGCTGAAGAAGGATCCGGCGACGCTGTCCGACCCCTCGCACCTGTTCGACGGGGGACGGCACCCCGAGGACAGCTACGCGGTGCTGGGCCGGCACGTGCTGAACACCGACGGAGCCGACCACCGCCGTCTGCGGGAACTGCTCACGAAGTGCCTGGCCCCCAAGGCCGTCGATCGCCGCCGCCAGCGGATCACCGAGATCATCGAGACCTCCCTCGGCACCCTGGCCGCCTCGGCGGCGCCCGACCTGGTGACCACGTTCGCCGCGCCGGTTTTGACCTCCGTGATGAGCGAGGTCATCGGAATCGAGAAGACCCTTCTCGAACGGTTGCTCACCGCCGTCCGGACCGTCATCGGAGGCGCGGATCCGCGGAGCGCGGAGGCCCGGGAAGCCGCGGACGCGCAGCAACAACTCATCCTGGAGGCGATCGACGACCACGAGCGGTTCCCCGGCACGGACACGCTGCTGAAGCTGGCTTTTCGCGACTACCGGCCGCGCGGCAAGCTCAACCTGGCCGAGGTGATGTCGATGGTCGCCCTGACCGTGTTCGCCGGAACCACGACCTCCACGACACTGCTCGCGCACACCGCCGCTCTGGCGTCCACCCGGGAAGACCTGCTCGAAGCGATCACGGCCGGTCCGGCGTCGTGCTCGGCGGTGCTCTCGGAGGTCCTGCGCCGGTTCCCGCCGACGCCCTGCGCGACCTGGCGGTTCGCCGCCGAGGACGTGGAGGTGGGAGGGGTCACGATCCCGCGCGACGCCACCGTTCTCGTGGTCGTCGCCGCCGCCAACCGGGATCCTCTGGCGTACCCGGACGCGGACCGGCTCGTCGTGCCCCGCCCCGGCAACACCGGTCACCTCGGCTTCGGGCACGGCCCGCACTTCTGCGCGGGTGCCCCGTTGGCGCTCACCACGGCGAACATGGCGTTGCCCGCGTTGTTCGCGCGGTTTCCGCGGCTGTCCCTCGCCGTCCCGCTCGAGGAGCTGCACTGGACGACGAACCTGGGTGACCGCACCCTGTCCTCCGTGCCGATCCGCCTTCGACCCGATGAGCGACCGGCATGAGGGTCGAGCGCACCGTCCGGATCAAAGCTGCGACGACGTGGCTGCCCGACGCGCGTTACACGGCGGCGAGTGCCGTCGCCGCGGGTGCGATCACCGAGGAACAGGCCGCCGGGGCGGCGTGCTCCGAGGTGCCGGTCGGCGCCGCGGTGCCCGCGTGGTGGATGGGGTCGCAGGCCGCTCGGCAGTGCCTCGGCGACCACGGGGTGGATCCCGCGGAGATCGACTTCGTCGCCTACGCGGGCATGACCCCGGAGCAGGAAGATCCCTGGTCGCCCGCGCATCGGCTCGCCAGGGTGCTCGGCGCGTCCCGGGCAGTCGCGATCGGGCTGGCCCAGATGTCGAACGGCGGAGCCGCGGGAATCGGCTGGGCCACCACCTTGATGCAGGCGGACGACAGCGTCCGATACGCGTTGTGCACCACCGCGGGCAACTTCAGCGCGCTCCCGTACGACCGGTGGCGAACGGCTCCCGCCACCGTCTTCGGGGACGGCGCGACCGCCGTTCTCCTGGGACGCGACGAAGGCCCGCTGGCCATCCGTTCCCTCGGCTCGGCCGGCCGGCCGCTGCTCGAGGAGACCTTCCCGGCCTTCCACCCGTTCCGCCCGCTGCCCGAGCCGGTCTCCGGCCCCCGGGAGGACGCGCTGGGGTTCGCGTCGAACCTGAAGGGGTCCCGCGAGGTGATCCAGGAGGCCGTCGGCATCGCCCTGGCCGACGCCGGTCTGGCGGACGACGACACGGCCCGCGACCGCATCGCACTCATCTCGTCGAACCGGCTGGGTGCGCAGGTGACGGACCAGGTCGTGCGGCGTGCTTTGCCGCGGGCGCTGCGCGACCGCTACCGCGCGTTCGGGGCGGAGACCGGGCACCTCGGGGCCGGGGACCTGCCGGCGAACCTGGCGGACATCCTGGCGGGTGACCTGCTGGGAGCCGGTGAGTGCGCGCTCTTGATCGGCACGGGCGCCGGGGCGACCGCCTGCGCGATCGTCGTCGAACGCGAGTAGCCGGGACGGCGAACCAACAGGTCGAAGCGGCCCTCGACCACGTCGAGCAAGCGCGGATCCTGTTCCAGGGAACCGGTTCTCAGGCGCAGAAAGGCGAGCTGCGGGACCTCACGGCGTACGCCTGCACCAAGATCGGACGCTACCGCGAGGTCGTCGAGGTACAAGGAAGACCCGAACTACTACCGCGACGGCTTCAAGGGCGAGGTGCAGCGCACGCAGGACCGCATGTCCCTCGCGATAGACGAGCTGAACAGGCGTGGCGCGGCACGGGCCGAGGCGAACGGCACGACGTACACGCCGTTTTCCGCGGCGGACATCTCAGGCGATCTCCGCATGGTGGTCGACCTGCCGTCGGCCAAGCGCGACAGAACACCGGCCGAGTTCCAGATCTGCATGTCGTGCCAGAAGATCATGCTCACCTACGAGCGCATCTTCCCGAACATGCGCCTGGAGGTCGTCAATCGAGCTGGAGAGAGGCTCTACCCGCTGTGAACCAACCGACTGACAACCCCGGTGAGCGCATCGACGCGATCTTCGAGCGCGTGTGCGCGAACGGTCTGCGGCGCGGGTCCGTGGCTGGCGCGTCCGACGACCAGATCGACCAGATGGCCGCGGAGCAGGATGTGGACCGCGTGCCCGAGGCGGTGCGCGAGGTGTTGCGCATCATGGGTGTCCGATCAGGACTGTGGCTCGCCGGCACCGCGTTCGGGGTCGAGGCCATGACCGCCGAACGCAAGCGGCACGTCGTCGCCACGCTCACCAACCTCGAGCACGAGCTGGTGGACCCGCGCGGGCTGCTCGCGCTGACAGCGCACCAGGGGTACGCCTACCACGTCGTCGACGGCGCCGACCTGGACCAGGACGACCCGCCCGTCTGGGACGTCGTGGAGGGTGAGGGCGCGCGCAGGGCGTGGGACCGCGTCAGCGACTGGTTCGCGGGCACCGCGCCGAACGTCGCCGATCTGCGGGACGTGCTGGAGATGATGGAGGAGATGGGCAAGCAGCCGCCGAAGTGGGCCGAGTTCGTCGAACCCCGCCAGTCGTGACCGTCTTTTCGTTGTGCGGCAAGGAGTGAAGCAGGTGCAGTTCGACATCGCGATCGACGGGGACAAGGCGTTCCGGATCGGGCCCGGCGCGGACGCGCCGGTCGAGTCGCTGCTGGGCGCCGAGATCTGGCGTGTCACCGCCGAGGGCGCGAGGCTCACCGATCTGGATCCGTTGCAGGGCCACGTGAGCGACGAACGGCTGGTCGTCGTCCGTGAGCTGCCGCCGCTGCCCGGCGTGTGGCCGCAGTACCCGTCGCTGCCGCCCGGTGACACCACACCGCGCACGAACACCCCGGTACTGGACCGGGTGGAGAAGGCTCTCGTCGAGCTCGCCCCTGAGGGCTGGCACCGCGTCGAGCTCCACTTCCGTGCGCTCGGCCGCCGCATGGAGTACGAGGCGACGGTCACCCTCGACGGCACCACCCGCACGTGGGCGCCGCCCGCGATGGCCGGTCAGTGGCTGCACCGGTACCGGATGCGCGAGTTCCGCAACAGCCTCGGCACCTGGTACACCGGCAGCCTCACGTTCGCCCGGGACGGCGAGACGATTCGCGAGTTGCAGTTCGACGACCCGCCGCAGTGGCGGGTCGAGACGTCCCGGGAGGAGCACGCGGCCGACGAACTGCGCCTCCTGCCGCGACGGCCGGAGGCGGTACCGGACTGGATGTGGCACGCGGCCGGCAAGGCCCAGCAGAGGGGACGTGTCCGGTCCTGGGACCCCCCGCAGGAGACGGCCAAGCTCGACCTCGCGCGCGCGTTCGACGTGATCGAGGACGGCAGGGGCGTCTGGTACCGGCCGATGGTCGGGGGCAGGGAAGCCGCTCTGCTGCTGCGGTACCTGGAGAACGCGCCGGTCGTCCTGTCGTCGCGCGGCTCGGCGGTGGACCTCGTCACCGGCGGCGAGGAGAAGGTCGTACCGCTCGGCTACCAGACCGACGGCCGCTGGGTGTGGCCCGCGAGCGTGGTCCACCACCTGGACAAGCACGAGGTCCCGCCGCCGTGGGAACTGGTGGACCACATCCGCCAGCAGCGCTACGAACTGCCCGTCGTCCCGGAGATCACGAAAGCGCGCGCGGCGGCGCTCGCGATGGGCCGGCCGTTCAGCGAGCAGCAGGTCGAGGCGGCGCGCCGCAAGGCGCTGGAACCGCTCTGGCCGTTGATCACGCGCCTGCAGACCAGCCCGCGCTTCTACAGCCTGGACGGCCACCGCGAGCAGGCGTGGTGCCTGGTCCGCGACGGCGACTTCTACGAGGTCTACTGGGTCGGCGATGAGGTCGAGGAGAAGCGGGAGAGGTTCGCGGACGTCCGCAACGCGGTCGCCTACCTGGCGGGCCAGCTCGTCCTGAACCAGGACGCGCTCGGGTTCGAGCTCGACGAGGAGCTGCCCGCGTGGCAGTCGCCGTTCCAGGTGATCTCCGAGCTGGACCCGCCGCTCGACACGATGACCGGGGTGCGGCTGACCCAGGTCGAGGACCTGTTCGTGCACCGCTACGGCGACCACGACGGCAACCTCGCCTACGAGAGCCCGATCGAGTCGGACCGCGAGCACCACCTCTACCGGCTCAAGGGCCCGTGGAAGCTGATCACCGCCGTCACCTCGGAGGGCGTCCGCGCCTACGTCCTGCCGAAGCCGTTCACCGAGTACCCGGACCACATCGACGACTTCACCCTGCACCCCGGCCTGCCCGAGGTCACGGACTCGCTGCGCGAGCAGGCCCGCCGCCAGGTCCCCGACGCCTGGCTGTGGTGCGCCGACCCCGAGGTCAACCCGAACTTCATCGACGGCATCCCGGACGCGACGCTGTTCGGCGCGTACGCGGTGGGCCCGGACGGTGAACTGACGGGCGAGACCTACCTGAACCCCCACTACCGTCCCGGTCCGCGGCGGCGCGGTTTCCCCGAGCCCCTCGCGGACCTGGACGTGGTGCTGGGTTACGTCGCGGCCGGGTGGGCGCCGCAGCACCGTCTGCTGACGGCGGTGCTGGAGGCCAACCTGATCGTGGAGACCGATGGGCAGGGCAACCTGCGCATGGGGATCACGGCGGACGGGCAGCGCTTCGTGGCTGTGTGGTCGGCGCCGGGGCACGTGCCGGGGGAGGTCGTGGCACCGATGCAGACGACGGGACGTGAGCTGGCCGCGGTGCTGGCGGGTGGGGTGCTGGTGATCAACCCCGGTGGGCAGCTCGGCGTGGAGCTGCCGGGTGATGACCTGATCGCCGCGCTGAACGCCTGAGTCGCGCCCCGGTGGTCCGGTGGCGGGCGCCTGGGTGTGACGCCAGGCGCCGGCGGCGGGCGTGGTCAGCTCCCGGTGGGCTCCAGCAGGATCAGCGGCACCTCGCGGTTGCCGGCCTCGGCGGCACGGGCGCGGAAGTCGGCGAAGAACGGGTAGAGCTCGTCGGTGTAGGCCAGCCAGCTCTCCCGCTCCGCGCCTTCGGCCACCCTGGCGGTCATCAGCCGGCGATCGGGGCCGTCCTGCAGCTGCACCGTCGGGTGCGCCACGAGGTTGTGGAACCAGCCCGGGTTGCGGGCCTGGCCGCCCGCTGCCGCGCCGATGGCGTAGACGCCGTCGCGCTCGATGCGCATCAGGGCGACCTTGCGCAGCTTGCCCGAACGGGCGCCGCGCATGGTCACCACGACCACCGGGCCGCCTCCCATCGTCGCGCCTTCGCGGCCGTCGGTGCGCTCGTACAGCTCGACCTGGTCGCGGGTCGCTGCGTCGGCGCCGGGGACGTACTCACCGTCGAGCAGATCCTTCGTCATTTCGGACAACTTCCTTTCACAGAGGCGTTTTCCGGCTTCTCCGGTTTCAACCGGTCACCCGGATCACGGTCTTCCCGGTGGTCCGGCCGCTCTCGGCGAGGGCGTGCGCCGTCTTCATGGTCTCGGCGGTCAGGCCGTCCAGCGCGGTGGTGACGATCGGGCGCAGCCGGCCCGCCGCGACGTCGTCCGCCGCCCCGGCGAGGATCCGGCCCTGGCTGGCCACGTCGCCGCCGGCCACGATCTTGCTGAACACCATCTCGCTGTGCAGCGACAGCGACTTCGCCGTGAACGCGCTCAGGTCGAGGGGACCGGCGAGGTCGGTGTGGGCCAGGTGGCCGAAGGGGCGCAGCACCTCGACGATCGCCGCCAGGTGGCCGCTGGTGCCCGAGGTCGAGAGCACCAGGTCGACGTGGTCGATCCCCGCCGTGCGCAGCTGTCCGGCCAGGTCGCCGCGGTGGTCGACGACCAGGTCGGCGCCCATCGCCGTCACCCACTTCCGCGACTCGGACCGTGAGGCCGTGCTGATCACGAAGGCCGGTGTCCTGGCCTTGAGCAGTTGCGTGGCCATCGACCCGACGCCGCCGGCTCCGCCGATGACGAGCACGCGGCTGACGCCGGGCGGCAGGACGTCCTGGTCGCGGAACAGCGATTCCCAGGCCGTGAGGACACCGATGGGCAGCGAGGCGGCGTCGGTGAACGCGAGCCGGTCCGGGATCTTGGCCACCACCCGGTGGTCGACCGCGACGCGCTCGGCCCAACTGCCGTCGCGGGTGAAGTCGCCGGTGCCCATCACCCGGTCCCCGGCCGCGAACCCGGTGGCCGCGGGCCCGGCCGCGACGATGACCCCGGCGAACTCCCAGCCGAGCACGAGCCGTCCGCCGGGCTCGGCGCCGCGCGTTCGCCGGATCGCGGCTTCGCCCGGGTTGATGCCGATCGCACGGACTTCGACGAGCAGGTCACCGTCGCGCAGCCGGGGTTCGGCGACCTCGGTCAGGGTGATGGCGAACGCGTCGAGCTCGTGCGCTTTCTCGTAGGTGAGCGCCTTCACGGCTTCAGTCCTGCCTCAGGGCGTGCAGCGCCGAGAGCGGGCCGCCGATCTGCATCAGGCGGCCGCCGTCGCGCAGCGTCCCGGCGTCGACCGGCGCGAATCCGATGGTGTCGGCGACGGTGTGGAAATCCGCCTTGGCGGCTTCGTCGTCACCGGCGTAGAACAGCAGCTGCCGCCCTTCCGCGTGCCGGGGGTCGGCGGCGATGTACGGGGCGTGGAGGGTGTTGAAGGCCTTGACCACGCGTGCGCCCGGCGCACGGTCGGCCACGAACTCGCTCGCCGTCTCCACCCCGAGGTCGGCGGGGGTCGGCCGCATCGACTCGAGGTTGTTGGTGGTGTCGACCAGGATGCGGCCGTCCCACCCGGACAGTCCGGCCAGCGCGTCACCGACCTGCGGCCACCTCACGGCGAGGAAGACCATGTCGGCGGCGGCCGCTTCCCCGGTCGTGCCCGCGCTCGCGAGCGGTCCCAGCCGGGTCACGACGTCGAGCAGGGTGTCCGGGCCGCGGCTGTTGCTGAGCATCACCTCGTGGCCGGCCGCCACGAGGTGGCGGGCGATCGCCTGCGCGACCGTCCCGGCGCCGATGGTTCCGAAGTCCATGACCGTCCCTCCAGTCTTCGATGACATCCGTCATCATTAATTATGATTGTGGACGTCATCATTGACTGTCAAGCCGGACTCCTCCCCGTGGACGCCCGGTTTGATGATGGCTATCATCGGAAGCGATCTCGCCAGGAAGGTGGTCGGCGTGCCCCGCATCACGCAAGAGCAGAAGCGGCTCAATCGCGAGAAGATCGTCAACGCCGCCGGCGCGGGATTCCGGCTGCGCGGCATCGACGGCGTCGGCATCGAGGAGCTGATGAAGTCGGCCGGCATGACGCACGGCGGGTTCTACAACCACTTCGCCTCGAAGGACGACCTCGCTCTCGAAGTCCTCCACCAGGGCTTCACCGACTCGCTGGCGGCGCTCGGCGCCATCCGCGAAGCGCATCCCCGCTCGGCGCGCGCGGCCCTGCACGACATGGTCGACGAGTACGTCAACGCCGAGCACCGCGACCATCCGGAGATCGGCTGCGCCTCGGCTGCCTTCGTCACCGACGCCAGCCGCCACGGCGCCGCCGCCCAGACCGAGTACCGGCGCGGACTCGACGGCTACCTCGCCGCCATCACGGACATGCTGCTCGACCGCGCACGCCAGTCCGGCGCCGAGCTCGGTGCCGCCGAGGCCCGCGAGCGCGCGGTGGCGATGTTCAGCCAGATGGTCGGCGCGCTGGTCCTCTCCCGGGCGGTCGCCGACGCCGCCCCCGACCTGTCGGACGAGGTGCTGGCGGTCAACCGGCGGCGGCTCAAGAAGCTGTGACCGCCCGGCGGGCGATGGGTCTCGCACCGTCCCGGTGCGGTCAGGGGTGTCCCGTTGGCGCCGGCCACTCGCGGACGTGCCGGCCCAGGTCGCTCTCCGGGGTGAGGACCACCGGGTCGCCGCGGCGGGCGGCCGTCAGACCGCCTGCCCGGCGCAGCGCCTCCGGCGGGTCCAGGTCGCGGACGAACACGAGCGTGAAGATCTCGTCGAGGAACGGGCCGGGACCGGCGTCCGCCCAGGACAGGTCGTGCTGGTCCACGTGGTCCCCCGGACCGGTGAGTGACGCTCGTCGCTCACCGTGAATTCGAGTCGTGCTGTGGTCAACGCCTAGGGTGCTGCATGTGTCGTAGCGCGGCCTCGCCTGGTTGCACGGGTGCTTCCAGGGGCGCGGTCGCCGCCCAGGACAATTGCTCCCGACCGTTCAGCTCCAGGAGGATTGTTGATCCACAAGTTCTCGGTTCGCTCCGCGGGTGTCGCGGAGCCCGACATCCGCGAGCTCGGCCGATCGTGGGAGCTCGACGACCTAGAGGTGTGGCGCGACTACTACGTCGAGTTCGAGGGTGCGCCCGAGCCCGCCGCGCTGACCGCCGTCGCGCAGGTGCTCGGTGACCAGCTCGACGTCGAGGTCTCGGTGGACCAGCCGCTCGAGCCCGGCGCCGTGCAGGTCGCCTACAAGCGCGGCGTCGTCGACAACGAGAGCGACTCGATCATCACCGTGTGCGCCCTGCTCGGCGTCAAGGCGCGCGCGGGCAAGGTCGCGACCAGCTACAGGTCCGCTTCGCCGCGGCTGCGCGACCTCGTCGTCGCCACCCGGTTCAACGCGACGATCGAAGAGCTGCACGACGAGGAACCGCACTACGACACCCTCGTGCCGCAGGGGCACTACGAGTCGGCCGCGAAGTTCGACCTGCGCGGACTCGACGACGCGGCGCTCGCCGAGCTCGGCACCGCCGGGGGCCGCAACCTCTCGCTCGCCCAGATGAAGCACGTGCAGCACGTCCAGGTGACGCTCGGCGACGAGCACGTCACCGACGTCCTGCTGGAGGCCCTGGACGCGCGCTGGAGCGACCACTGCGCCCACACGACCTGGAAGTCGCTGGGCAGCCTGCTCGGCAGGCTGGTCCAAGCCGCGAAGGACGTGGACAACCCGAACGTGCTGAGCATGTTCCACGACAACGCGGGCGTCTGGGACTTCTACGAGGGCCACGCCATCGCGATCAAGGCCGAGACGCACAACGGCCCGTCGGCGATCTCCGGCTACTTCGGACAGCTCACGAAGCTCGGCGGCGTGCTGCGCGACATCCTCGGCACGGGCCTGTCCGCCGACCCGATCGGCAGCTTCGAGTACACGGCGATCGGCGAGCCCGAGGCGCCCGCGCCGATCAAGGGCCGTCCGGACGCGCGCAGGCTCGCCGGCGAGACGATCCGCGCGATCAAGGAGTACGGCAACACCTTCGGCGTGCCGATGATGTCGTCGCGCATGACGTTCCACCCGGCGTACCGCGCCAAGCCGTTCGCGCTCGGCGGCAGCATCGGCCTGCTGCCGGTGTCGGCGGCGCAGCGCGGCACCCCGAAGCCCGGCGACTTCGTCGTGCTCATCGGCGGCCTGACCGGCAACGAGGGCATCCACGGCGCGTCCGCGAGCTCCGCCGGCGCCACGATGGACACCGCGGCCGTGCAGATCGGCGCGCCGCTGGAGCAGGTCAAGTTCCGCAAGGCGCTGGTCGAGCTGCGCGAGGAGGGCTGCCTGAGCGCGCTGACCGACGTCGGTGGCGCGGGCCTGAACAGCGCCGTCGGTGAGATCGGCGAGGCGTGCGGCGTGTGGATCAACACCGCGCTGGTGCCGCTGAAGACCGCGGCGCTGCCGATGTGGCGGATCCTGCTGTCGGAGTCGCAGGAACGGATGCTGCTCGCCGTGCCGCCGGAGCACCAGGAGCGGGCGAAGAAGATCCTCGACAAGCACATGGTGCGCTCGACGGTCATCGGCCGGTTCGCGGACACGGGTCGCTACCACGTGTTCCACGCCCCGGACCTGACCGAGGAGGCCCTCATCGCCTCCGCGCCGGACGCCGTCCCCGCCCACCAGGGCGAAACCGGCTTCGACGTGGCCTACGACCTGCTCGACCTCGAGGTCGAACGGGTCGAGGTCGGCCCGCCGCCGCGCCCGGCGGGCGTTCCCGAGTGGCCGGAGCTCGCGCCCACGCAGCTCGCCGGGCTGCTGGAGGACGTCGTCGCCGACGCCGAGGTGGCCTCACAGCACTACGCCGACTCGCAGTACGACTCCACGGTCCAGGGCAACACCTGGTACGGCCCGCACTACGGCACCGTGCACTCGGTGCGGACGGCCTACTGGGCGGGCACGCCGGTCGCGGGATCGCCCGCCGCCGCCGTGCTGAACACCGCGTTCAACCCGTGGATGTTCGACGCGGACCCGGTCGCCGCCACGCGCCAGATGTTCTGCTCGGCCATCGCGGGCCAGGTGCTCGCGGGCGTCGAGGTGAAGGACATCTGCATGTGCGACAACTTCTACACCCCGCACCTGTCCCCGCACTGGCGCGAGTGGCTCGTCGGCATGGTCGACGAGCTGGCCGGCCTGGTCCGCCACTTCGGCGTGCCGCTGATCTCGGGCAAGGACTCCTCCGCGGGCTCGGTGCAGACCGACGAGGGCCTGGTCAGCGTTCCGCCCGCGGTGTTCCTGTCCGCTCTCGGCAAGGTCCCGCACACCGACCGGCTGCTGCGCGAGCAGTGGACCACGCCGGGCAACGTGCTCGTGCGCGTCGGCCTGGAGACGCCGTCCCCGGTCGGCACGGTCGCCGCGCGCAAGCTGAGCCTGCCCGCCGGCGCCCTCGACGACCTCGAGCTCCCCGCCGTCGACAGCTACCTGACCGCGCTCGCCGCGAGCAGGAACCTGCTGCGCAGCGGTGCCCGCATCGGCGCCGGCGGCGTCGCGGCCACGCTCGCCCAGGGCGCGCTGGCCAGCGGCATCGGCGTGAAGCTGGAGTCGGGGACGACCGAGTCGCTCTTCGCCGAGCACCGCGTCGGCGCCGTCGTCGAGGTCGCCCCCGACGACGTCGCCGCCCTGCCCGCCGAGCTCTCGCCGGTCGTCCTCGGCACGCTCGAAGGCACGCTGGAGGGCACCGGGATCGTGCTCGAAGGCATCGACCTGTTCGCCCCGGCCGCGCGCGACGGCTGGCTCAACTCGTTCACGGCGAGGATCGCATGAAGCCGACCGTCAACGTCCTGTACCTGCCCGGCACCAACTGCCAGGAGGAGACCGTCCGAGCGTTCGCCGAGGTGGGTGCGGAGCCGCGGCTGCGGTTCGCGGCCGACCTGCTGGCGGGCACCGAGCGGCTCGACGACGCCGATATCCTCTGCATCCCCGGTGGGTTCTCGTTCGGCGACCACCTGGGCGGCGGCGCCGTCGCGTCGGTGCTGCTGCGCAGCCACCTCGCGGACCAGTTCGAGACGTGCCGCACCCGTCCGCTGATCGGCATCTGCAACGGGTTCCAGATCGCGGTGCGCGGCGGCTGCTTCGGCAAGGTGGGCCTGAAGGTCAACAGCGCCGGCACGTTCCGCAACGAGGAGAACCAGCGGCACGTCGTCGACGGCGACAACGACAGCCCGTGGCTCACCGGCCTCGGCGGTCAGACGCTGACCTTCCCGTGCGCGCACGGCGAGGGCCGGTTCGACCCGGGCAGCGAGACCTCCGGCTACCGCGTCGCGCTGCGGTACGAGAAGGACTCGAACCCCGACGGGTCGTTCGAGGACATCGCGGGGGTCACGAGCGCCGACGGGCTCGCGTTCGGGCTCATGGACCACCCCGAGCGGGCGGTCGACCGCGAGGTGCGCCTGGCGTTCTTCGAGAACGGCGTGCGCGCGGTCAGGTAGTGGTTCCTGGTGCCGGCCCCACCGCGCACGCGGGGGCCGGCACCATGGCCGCGGTCCGGCGGCCACGGCAAGTTCGTGATCGTGAAAACACTCCTGGTCGCGGCCGTGGTCGCGCTCTCGCCCCTACCGCCGCCACAGCCGGAGCTGCTGCAGGCGGCCATCTCCGACCTGGAGAACCCGGCGGCCACGTCGGCTCAGCTGCGGGTGTCCGGCAGTGCGGGCGAGTGGTACGGCACCGCGGGGGTCGCGGACCGGCGGACGCGGTGCGCGGTCCGGCCGGACGACCGGTTCCGGATCGGCAGCGTCACCAAGGTGTTCGTCGCGACGGTGGCCCTGCAACTGGTCGCCGAGGGCAGGCTCGACCTGCGGACTCCCGTCCGGCAGCACCTGCCCGCCTTGCCGGAGGCGTTGCGGGACGTGGAGGTCGGTCACCTGCTCGACCACACCAGCGGCATCCCGTACGAGGTCGGCTTTCCCGACCTCGGCACGCCGGAGAAGGTGCTCGAGCACCGCTGGGACCGGTACGCGCCCGACCGGCGGCTGAAGATGATCCCCGCCGTCGAGCCGATCTTCACCCCCGGTACGAGGCAGGAGTACCGGGGCATCAACTACGTGCTCGCCGCGATGGTCGTCGAGAAGGTCACCGGCCACGGCTACGGCCACGAGGTCGAGAAGCGCATCGCCCGTCCGCTGGGCCTCACCAGGACCTACGTGCCGGGCCGGTACGAGACCAGGATCCGCGGCGCCCACGTCCACGGCTACCTGGACGTGCCGGGCAGGGGGCTGGTCGACGTGAGCGAGTTCAACACGTCGAAGTCCTACGGCGAGGGCGACATGATCTCCACCACCGGCGACCTCACCCGGTTCGCCGAGGGGCTCTTCGGCGGCGAACTGCTGCCTGCTCCGGTGCTGGACAAGATGTTCACGTTGCCGGACGTATCCATGGTGGACGGTCGCAAGGCCGCGTACAGCACGGGGCTCCAGACGTTCACGATCAACGGCGTCGAGGTGTGGGGCAAGACGGGGGAGCAGTACGGCTACAACGCGGGCCTGTTCTCGACGCGGGACCGGCAGCGGCGGATCGCGTACTCGTTCACGCCGGTGGCGCGGGACGCCACGCAGCAGCAGATGACCCTGCGGATCGCGAACGCGGCGACCAGCCCCGCGGTTGATCGGCCTTGATCCCGTCACGCTTGCCGGGGGAGTCCACGTCGTGAGGGCTCGCCGGGCGCGCGAGTCACCCCTTCGTGCGCCCGGCGAACTGTCCGGAGGCGACACCCTCATCGCGCGAAGGCCCAGCACCTCCGGCACCTCGTCGGCCTCGCGCTGTGAGCACCTACTCACGGTAGTGGCACCCGCGGTCCCCCATAAGGCCGAACCGCCGTCCCAGGCACCATGGATTTCCACTGTGGACCGTCGAAAAAGCACTGTTCAACTGTGGGAACACGGTTGCCCGGCTCGATTCACCCGTTGTGCGGACGGGTGGTGATCACCCGCTCCGGTGGATTACCGCCGTCACTCGGGGTGAGAACGAGTGAGGTGCGGATCGGCGTCCCGGAAAGGGGGCCGCGCCACGGCGGATTCCATCTCGAAGCGGGCAATCGACGAAATCGATCGTCAATGGACGAATCAGCACCTGTTCGCGGAAGGACAGGTGATCGGGCGTCCGGTCAATGACACGAGCGGACGAAAAGCGGGCCGAAAACGGCGAAATCCGGACCGTTCTGTGGCGGAGACCACTGCGACCTTCTCCGGCGGCGCGCCGGACTCCAGGCGGCGGACCGGCGTTCGTGCGTACGCCGAGTGGCGCCACGGCCATCCGGCGCCACCGCCCGCAGGCCGGTCCGCCCCATCGTGACCGGCGAATGAACTGCGGCGATCACGCTGAGTCGCGGTGTTCGGCACGCGAATTCACCAATAGGACGCAGTGACGGAAAGCGACGCCCGGACGTGCTGCGTCCCGCTGGAACGTCCGGGTATGTCGTTGTCAAGTTGCCGGTGATTAGCCGCCGCGTTTCCGGGGACCGGTTCGGGAAAGGCCGGTTCGCCCGCTCGGTCGGAGTGCCCTTGACCAGCGGGAGCGCGTTCCCGCGCCACAACGGCGGTTCCCCCGGACCGAGCGAACCTCGCCATGGGGGGTGTTGCGATGGTCATGGGACTGAGTAGTCTGCACACACCCCTCAAGATCATCGCTGTTGATCATGCTGATCTTGCAGTGCTATCTTTCCGTCGCCAATTCGGGTGGTCGTGGAGCGTTGTGAAGCGTAAGAACGTGCCGGACACGAATTACAAGACAATTCGTTCCCGGCTCACTGGTGTCGTGGTGGTTCCCAGCATCGTCCTCCTGGCCATGTGGGCGCTGTTCTCGTCCTACACGGTGTTCGAGGGGCTGTACCTCCAGCTGGTCGCCTCCGGTGTGAAGGACGCGTCGATCCCGGCCGTCCAGTCCTTCGCGTCGCTGCAGAAGGAACGCGAGCTCAGCATGACGAGCCTGAGCCGTCCCGGCACGGGCACGACGGCGCTCGCGAAGCAGCAGTCGGAGACCGACGCCGACCTCGCGAAGATGAAGACGGCGTTCAGCGAGCTCGCCTCCCAGGCGCCGCAGGAGGTCGTCGACGGGATCGGCAAGCTCAACGGCCTGCTGGACCAGCTCCCCGACGTGCGGGCGCGCCTCGAGTCGGGCGCCGCGTCCAAGGACGAGGTCTACCGCTACTACAACAGCCTGCTGGACTCCGGTGCCTCGCTGTTCACGACGCAGGCCCGCATCGTGCCGGACGCCGAGACCGTGACGGCCGCGCTGCTCGCGCCCCAGTCGTTCCAGGCCGTCGACTCGATGTCGCGGTCCGGCTCGGTGGCGGCCGCCGCGCTGTCGGCCGGCAGGTTCACGCCCGAGGAGCACCGCGAGTTCGCCCAGCTGGTCGGGTCCTACCGGTCCGCGCTGGTCGGCATGGAGCCGTTCGTGCTGCCCGAGGTGCGCGACCACTACAAGCGGATCGTCGCGAGCCCGCAGTGGCAGCAGCTGGCGACCATGGAGAACCGCCTGCTGCAGGTCGCGGAGCGGCCCATCGGCAACCAGGTCACGCTGGCCGACTGGGAGAACGCGAGCCGGGCGGTGTCCACCGAGCTCACCACCATGGTCGAGGAGCAGTCCAACGGCGCCGTGAACCTCGCCATGGCGAACGGCAAGGCCAAGTTCACCTCGGTGCTGATCGGCAGCCTCGTCGCCCTGATCGCCGTCATCGTCGGCATCCTCGTCGCCGTCCGCGTGTCGAACCGCCTGGTCAACAAGGCGTTGATCGTGCGTCTGACGAGCCTGAAGAGCGACTCGCTCAAGCTCGCCCACGAACGGCTGCCCGACATCGTCGAACGGCTGCGCGACGGCAAGCACGTCGACGTCGCCGCCGAGGTCCCCGCGCTCGACTACGGCAACGACGAGATCGGCCAGGTGGCCGACGCGTTCAACGCCGCGCAGTACACCGCCGTCGCCGCGGCGGTGAAGGAGAGCCAGACGCGGGAGGGCGTGAACCGGGTCTTCCTCGACATCGCGCGCCGCAACCAGGGTCTGGTGCACCGCCAGCTCAAGATCCTCGACAAGCTGGAGCGCGAGGAGGAGAACCCCGACCACCTCGACGCGTTCTTCCAGCTCGACCACCTGGCGACCCGCGCCCGCCGCAACGCCGAGAACCTGATCATCCTGACCGGTGAGCAGCCGGGCCGGCAGTGGCGCAAGCCCGTGCGCATGCTCGACGTCGTGCGCGCCGCCGTCGCGGAGACCGAGCAGTACGCCCGCGTGAAGGTGAACCCGGTGCCCGAGGTGGCGCTGGTCGGCGCCGCGGTCGCGGACATCATCCACCTGATCGCCGAGCTCGTGGACAACGCGACCTCGTTCTCCTCGCCGCGCTCGCAGGTCGAGATCCACAGCAGCGAGGTCCCGCAGGGCCTCGTGATCGAGATCGAGGACCACGGTCTCGGCATCAAGAGCGAGGACCGCGATCAGCACAACAAGATGCTGGCCGCGCCGCCCGACTTCGAGGCGATGCGCCTGCGCGGCGAGTCCCGCCTGGGCCTGTTCGTCGTCGCGCGCCTCGCCGCGCGCCGCCACGTCCGGGTCGAGCTGCGGGACTGCCCGTCCGGCGGCACGATCGCGCTGGTGCTCATCCCGTCCGAGCTGGTCGTCGGCGAGGCGGGCGTGGTGGAACCGGTCGACACGACCCAGATGCCCAAGCCCTCTTTCCGGCAGCAGGCGCTCCAGCAGGCCGTCGCGCCGGCGGAGACCGTCCCCGCGGTGGAGCCCTCGGTTCCGATGCAGGGCGACCTCGCGCAGGACTCCCGTCCCACCGAGACCTTCCAGCTCAACGAGTTCTGGACCGGGAGGGCAGTGGGAAACGGCGGGGCCCCAGGCCCGGAAGGGGACCTGGACAGCAGCAGCGGTCACATCGAGCTGCCCCGGGAAGACCGCCTGGCCGGTGCGTGGCCGACCGGCGACCCGGCGGAAGGTGAGAAGACGACGCGACAGGACACCAGGCCGGAGCTGCCGCGCCGCAGGCGGCAGCAGCACCTCGTGCCCCAGCTGGCCAACGACGACCTCCAGCCGATGCCCGACCTCGCCGAGTTCAACCCCGAGGAACGGGCGGAACGAACCCGCAACGGCATGTCCGCCTTCCAGCGTGGCACGCGTGACGCCCGCCAGGCGGACGACGTCGTGGAACCGTGATTACGACACTGAAAGGGCTATTTCCGTGGACGACCTGACCGGCGGGCATCCCGAGCTCAACTGGCTGCTGGAAGACCTCGTCGCGAGAGTGGTCGGCGCCCGGCACGCGGTGGTGCTCTCCGCGGACGGCCTGCTGCTCGCCCGATCGCCCGAGCTGTCCAAGGACGACTCCGACCACCTCTCGGCGATGGCCTCGGCCTTCCAGAGCCTCGCCAGGGGCACCGGACGGCACTTCGGGGGTGGACAGGTCCGGCAGACCATCGTGGAGATGGAGCGCGCGCACCTGTTCGTCACCGCGGCGGGCCAGGGCGCCTGCCTCGCGGTCGTCGGTGACGAGGACGCGGACATGGGCATGATCGCCTACGAGATGAACATGCTCGTGAAGCGCGTGGGCGCCTACCTGTCGTCGGCGCCCCGAACACTGGCGTCGCCGCGGATGCCCAACCCGCTTGGCCTGTCATGAGCCAGCACTCCGGCGACTGGTGGTACGACGAGGCGGCGGGCCCCATGGTCCGCCCCTACGCCATGGTGAGCGGTCGCACGAGGCCCAAGCCCGCGGGCGAGGACCTGACCCTCACGACCCAGGTCAGGGCGCTCCGCACGAACTCCGAGCAGGGCACGCTCTCGGTCGAGCACCTGGAGATCATCAAGCTCTGCCGGAAACCGCTCTCCGTCGCGGAGGTCGCCGCCTACCTGCACGCACCGCTCGTGGTCGTGAAGGTGCTGCTGAGCGACCTCATCCAGCGCGGTGACGTCATCACCCGCGACCCGTCCAGAACGGCGGTCCCGGTGGACATGAACCTACTCCAGAAGGTGCTCGATGGTGTCCGTGCAATCTGAGCAGGCGCGGGAGGACCTCTCCGTCCCCTCCTCCGTCAAGATCGTCATCGCCGGTGGGTTCGGCGTCGGCAAGACCACGATGGTCGGCGCCGTCAGCGAGATCACCCCGCTGCGGACCGAGGAGCTGCTCACCGAGGCGGGGGAGGAGATCGACGACCTCGCGGGCGTCGAGGGCAAGAACACGACCACCGTCGCGCTGGACTTCGGCCGCATCACGATCAGCTCCGAGCTCGTGCTGTACCTCTTCGGCACGCCAGGCCAGGACCGCTTCTGGTTCATGTGGGACGAGCTCGCGGTCGGCTCGATCGGCGCGGTCGTCCTCGTCGACACCCGCAGGCTCGAAGCGGGTTTCGGCGCGATCGACTTCTTCGAGCGCAGGAGGATCCCGTTCATCGTGGCGGTGAACTGCTTCGAGGGCAGCCACTCCTACACGGCGCAGGAGATGCGCGTGGCGCTCGACGTCTCGGACAACGTGCCGCTGGTGCTGTGCGACGCCCGCGACCGCGAGTCGTGCAAGAAGGTCCTCGTCAGCGTGATCGAGCACGCGATGAACCGGCTCGACGTCATGGCCTGACCTCCTCGACGGCTGAAGCCCTCGGTGACGTCCACCGAGGGCTTCAGCCGTGTCCGGGCTACGGCCTGACCTGCTCCAGCCGGCACCGGAACGGCCTGAGCATCGCCGGTGCCTCGACGAGCCGGTAGCCGGGAACCTCCTCGGCGTTCGCGGCGATGCCCGCGAGCGTCTCGGCCACGTACTCCAGGTGGCTGCGGGTGTAGACCCGGCGGGGGATCGCGAGCCGCACCAGCTCGAACGGCGCCGGCGTGACCAGCTCACCGGACGCGTCGATCTCACCCAGGTAGAGCGAACCCAGCTCGGCGCACCGGATGCCGCCCGCGAGGTAGAGCTCCGAGGCGAGCGCGTGGCCGGTGAACCTGCTCGGCGGGATGTGCGGCAGCAGCCTGCCCGCGTTGAGGTACACCGCGTGCACGCCGGCCGGGCGCACGCTGTCGACACCGGCCTGCCGCGCGCACTCCGCCAGGTAGGCGGTGGCCTCCGCCCGCTCGCGCAGGTACAGCGGGTCGGTCACCTCGATCATGCCCTGCGCGCACATGTCCAGGTCGCGTCCGGAGAGCCCGCCGTACGTGCGGAAACCCTCGGTGGCCATCAACATGAGCTCGCACTGCTTGGCGAGTTCGGCGTCCTGCAGCGCCAGCATGCCTCCGATGTGGACGATGCCGTCCTTCTTCAGGCTCGCCACACAGCCGTCGGCCAGCCGGAACGCGAGCTTCGCGACGTCGCGCGGGCTGTGGCCGCGGTACTCCTCCTCCCGCTGCGTCACGAGCCAGGCGTTCTCGGCGAACCGGGCGGCGTCGAGGATGAACGGCACGCCGTGCTTGCGGCACAACGCACTCGCGGCCTTGAGGTTCGCCATCGACACCGGCTGCCCGCCGCCGCCGTTGTTGGTGATCGTCATGAGCACCAGGCCGACGTCCTCCGGCCCCGACAGCGTCCGCTCCAGCGCCACGAGGTCGATGTCGCCCTTGAACGGCGCCTCGCTGTCGAGGTCCGCGGCCTCCGGGCAGGGCAGGTCGCGCACGACGCCGCCCGCCAGCTCCACGTTCGCGCGGGTGGTGTCGAAGTGCGTGTTGCCGACCGAGAGCTGCCCCGGCTTCAGCAGCACGCCGAACAGGATCCGTTCCGCGGCACGGCCCTGGTGCACCGGGAAGATGTGCGTGTACCCGGTCAGCTCCTCGGCGACCTCGCGGAACCGGAACCACGACCGGGCGCCCGCGTACGTCTCGTCGCCGCGCATGCCGGCGGCCTGCTGCTCCGCCGACAGCGCGCCGGTGCCCGAGTCGCTCAGCAGGTCGATCGTCACGTCCTCGGCGGTGAGGTTGAACTGGTTGTACCCGCCCTCGGCGTATCGGCGTTCCCGGTACTCGCGGGTGGTGATGGGAATGGGCTCGACGACCTTGATGCGGTACGGCTCCACGTGCTGCCTTTCTAAGCGGACAGTGCTCTGGTGCGGGGTGGCGTCACGGCGTACGCCTCGGAGGACAGGTAGACCGTGACTCCCGGCCGGGGTCTGCCGAGCCGCAGCGAGACGTGGGCGATCAGGCCGACGCCTTCACCGAGCGGCCGCCGGACGAGGCTCGCCAGCGCCATGAAGAACGGCGAGGGGTCGAAGCCGCACCTCACCATGATCGACAGCACGCGTTCGCACGCCTCGAGGTCGTCCTGCACGTAGTCCCGCACCGGGATGTAGAGGGAGTAGCCGCTCGGCCGGTCGGTGTCGCCGGACAGGAACGTGTAGCTCGACATCAGCGGGCGGCGGGAGAAGGGACCGTCGCCGCCGCAGGCGATCTCGCAGACGTCGGTCAGCAGCGCCGGGTCCACGTCCGGTGCGGCCTGCGCCGCGCGCACCACGTCGGCGATCACGGCGTCCTCGTGCGAGACGTAGGTCTTCACCCGCGCCCGGCTCTCGTCGGTGAGGTCGAGGGCGAAGAAGGAGAACCGGTCGAGGCCGTCGCGCCGCAGGGCGTTCCGGGAGACGGACGGCAGCGCCGCGTCGAGCCCCAGCCGCGCCAACGCCTCGGCCACCAGGGCGGTCGCGCTCTCACGGCCGCGCACGTCCGGGTTGAGGTAGACCTTCACCCCGGGAGCCGCCTCGCGCCCGACGATCAGCGAGTACCAGAACGCGAACTCGCCCTGCGGGTCTTCGGGCAGGAACAGGTCGCGCACCCGGTCGAGCAGTCCGAGTCGCACCTGGTGACGCGCCGCCAGCCCGTCGAGGACGTCGAGCGCGGCGCCCAGGTTCGCCCGCTTGCCCGGTTGCCCGGCGAGCGGCTCGACGATCATCCGCACGACCGGGTGCTCGTTTCGGGCCAAAGCCACCGAGAATTCGACGGGAGTGTGGTCGTCGGCCACGGAAGAGGGCCAATGGGGGACCGCGGAGAGGGGCAGCCCACCACCGGGCCCCAATGCCTCACCCAGCAGTTTTGCCGCGCTTTCCGCTGACTCCGCTAAACCTGCGGCGCGCAGGAGGTCGTGTAGTTGTCCAATGGCGAAATCGCGCAAAGACGGGACTGGCGCGCTCAAGATGGGGCACTCCTGATCGGCCGGGAATCAGTCGGGTGCAATCCCTGACGGAGTGGAATCGCAAACTGAATTCTCTCAACCAGCCACATGCCCAGGTCAAGAGCCAAGGGGGTTGCGTGCGACACTCTGACCTGTGACCAAGGTTGCACCGCTCGGGCTATTGACTTGACTGCTTCCGGTGTCGACGTGCGCAATTGTGTCCGCGAGTATGAGTGTGCTATGCGCGGACTACTCCGGTTTCACAGAGTGAGCGTTGTGCGATAAGGGACCGTCTGGTATCGAGTTCGTTTGGTGCCCGTTTGTTCCGGAACAAAAGAAAACGGGGGTGTTCGCGGGCGCGAACACCCCCCGTTCGGGGCTTGGTGCGAATCCGGTCAGGAGCGCGACTTGGCGCACCGCTCCATGCCGGGACAACTGCGGATCATGCGGACCACGGGCGGGGCCTCGATCGTCTTGGGGGGCTCCACGGCCCCTCCCGGCCACTGCACGGAGATCGCGATCGCCGACGCGTTGTTGTCGTAGCGCTTCTCCAGCAACGCGCGGTCGGCGTTCACGACGTTGACGACGTCGTAGGTCCCGGATTTCACGTTCGTGAGGTCGAGCCACTGGAAGTCGACGTCGTGCTTGTAGTCGTCGCCGGAACCGACCGAGATCCCGAAGATGACGTCCAGGGCGGACGGGTTGTGGTGCTCGCACTTGTGGCCCTTGAGGCGCTGCGCGAGCTTGCCCGCCGGGCTCTCGGGGTCCGACGGCCTGTTCAGGAGGACGTCGTCGACCGTGTACCGGTCGCCGATGCAGAAACCGTTCTTGCGGTCGGTCACGACGATGCCGCCGTCGGGCGTGCGCAGCTGGAAGTACTCGAAGCTGAGCAGGTGCCAGTGCTCGTGCGAGGCGGCGGGCTCGTAGTACGCGCTCGCCGTCGTCTCCCGCCGCGCCTCGGGGAACGAGCCGGCGATCGAACCGTCCACGCCGGACTGAACGGCCTGGCGCACCCGCATCGTCGGCGTCGAGGTGCTGGGGCGGTGCGCGTGCAGCAGCAGCGGGCCGTCGCCGACGTTGTCGATCGACGTCGTGAAGCGCAGGCGGACGGCCTTGGCCTGGCCGCCGCGGTGCGTGCACTGGCCGCGCGGCGCCGAGGCGTCCTCGACGAGGCACACGTCCCAGGCGCGGCACGACAGCGGCGAGCCGGAGAAGCCTCCCGGACAGCCGACGGGCGCCTGGCGGAGGTCGGGCAGCAGGGGGGCCGGGTCGGCCTGGACCTGCTGCGAGGAAACGAGGTTGACTGCGGTGATCGTGAGTGCCGCGATCACCGCGCCGATTCTGCCGGCCATGCGGTGTTCTCCTGGTTCGGGGAGCTCCTGGCGTCGCGCAGGAGCGCGTCCGTCACGGTGCGGGAGAGCTCGACGCTCGAGTTCCAGCTCGTGACGTTGGGGTAGACGTGGGCCGTGGTGGCGAGCCTCAGCCGGGTGCCGGGGACCACGACGGCCGGGCGCCGGGTGAGGTAGCCCAGCGGGTACACCGGTTCGACGAACGGCGCCTTGAAAACGCGCACCTCGTCGACGTCGTCCACAGTGAGTCCACTGTGGAGACTCAGTAGCTGCTCGGTCCAGCGGCGGGCGATGCTGTCGGAGTCCTCGAGGTACAGCGCGGACTCCCGGCCGGTGTAGTGCATGACGTACACCAGGTGCCGGTCGTCGTAGCGCTCCGAACCGGTGAGCGGCGTCATCTCGATCACGCCGTCGAAGTCCGTGCCCGAACGCAGCACCGGCGCCCAGTAGTGACCGGACAGCGGCTTGCGGAGGAAGAAGAGCGCGTTGACCACGCCCTGGTACGGCAGCTCGACCTCGGGCAGCAGCGGGGCGAGGCCCGCGTCGGCGATCGCCCGCAACGACGGCAGCGGCACGGTGGAGACCGCGTGGTCCGCCTCGATCGTCTCGCCGCCGGGCAGCGTCACGACCACCCGGTCCGGTCCGGCTTCGAGCCGCGCGACCGGCGCCGAGGTGCGGACCTCTCCGCCGTGCGCCTCGATCGAGGCCCTCAGCGCGTCGATCACGCTCCGGTAGCCGCCCGCCGGGTAGCCGCGGACCGACTCGTTGCTCTCGCGGCCCAGGCGCTGCCACAGGTACAGCGCGGGCACGTCGCCGAACGCGGCGCCGAACTTGGCGCCGAACATCGGGGCGAGCAGCACCTCCCAGATCCGGTCGCCGTACAGGCCGCGCAACCAGTCCTCGGTGCGCGTCAGGTCGAGGTCCCTGCCCCTGCCCAGCCTGCGCAGCAGCAACGAGACCACGCCGAACCGCAGCCGGTCCACGAGGCCCAGCGGCGTGAACCGCAGCAGGTCCAGCGCGGAGTTGAACGAGTGGCGGGTGCCGTCGACGACCATGCCCATGCTGGTCGGCCGCCAGTCGACGCTCTCGCGCAGGCCGACCTCGTCCAGCAGTTCCAGCAGCGCCGCGTCGGTCGGCATCACGCAGTGGTAGAACCGTTCCACGGTCCGGCCGCGCGACGTGAAGAACGTGCCGAGACCGCCGAGCTGGTCGCTCGCCTCGAGCAGCGTCACCGCCACGCCCCCGCGGGCGAGCCGGTGCGCCGTGGCGAGACCGCAGATGCCCCCGCCGACCACCACCGCACGTGCGGCCATCAGAGCTTCCGGAACGGAACTGGCGCGAGGCGGTCACGCGTGAGCAGGAGCGTGTACTGCACCAGCGTGCGGCCGAGGCGGAGCTTGCTCGCGCCGGGCTTGCGGTCGTAGCGCAGCCGCATCGGGATCTCGCTGACGACCGGGCCGCAGTGCCGCAGCTTGAGCAGGAGCTCGACCATGCAGGCGAAGCCGCGCTCCTCGACGAGCCGCTCGCCCCAGTGCGTGGTGGCGCGGCGCAGCAGGCTCACCCGGTACGCGCGGAAGCCGCTCGTGAAGTCCCGGACCCCGTCGAGGTGCAGCACCCTGCCGAACACGACGCGGGCGCCGCGGGAGAGCAGCCGGCGCCAGCGCGGCGCCGTCGAGTCGTCGCCGCCCTCGACGAACCGGGAGCAGATGACGACGTCCGCGCCGGCGCCGATCTCGGCCAGCAGCGCGGGGAACACGTCGGGGTCGTGCGTGTCGTCGGCGTCCATGACGATCAGGACGTGGTCCGGCTCCGCCTCCGCGAGCGCCGCCCGCAGTCCTGATTGGACGGCCTGGCCGAGGCCGAGGTTCTCCGGGTGGCGCACCAGGCGGACGTCGAGCCCGCGCACGCCGGTCACGCAGTCGCCGGTGCCGTCGGACGAGCCGTCGTCGACGACCCAGACCGTGATCCGGTCGGCGAGGTCGGTGCCGGCGATGCGGCGCAGCAGCGACGGCAGCGCCACGGCCTCGTTGTAGGCGGGCAGGACGACGTGGACGTCGCCGCACGTGCGGATCGGCTTCTGCACGATGGCGACCGGTTCACCGGACGAATGCCGGATGCCGTGTTCGTCGACTCTCACTCTGGCGCCCCCTCTTCGGTGGCTCGTGGTTGGTGGCGTGAATTATTGACAGGTCGTGCTAAAGCTTTCAGGCGGCCCTGGGTGAGTTCAGGGCGTGATCCACGTCGATTGCTCACCACCTGCGTTCACGAGAAACACAGAAGAGGGATGTTGATACCCGAAGAGATGATTTCTCAGCGTTCATTCACCCTTTCGTGCAGTTTTGTGGCCACAACTCCTTCGATCGGATGATCTTCAATGAGGCGATTCTCGGCGGTTGCCGTTCCCGCAGCACCGCACCCGGAGCGGGAGGCTGAGCAGCGGAGCCCCGCGCAGCGCCCCCTCAAGCCGTCCTCGGTCCGCCGTGACCTGCTCAGCCGGGTGAACGCGGTCGCGGTCCTGCTGGTCCTGGTGGACTGCGCGACGCTCGTGGCGGTCGGCGTTCACCGCGACCTCGGCTGGCTCTGGGGCGGCGCGATCGGGGCAGCGGTGCTCACGATCAGGGGTACCTGGCGGCTCTACCGCCGGCGGTTGTGGCTGTCGTGGCTCGAGGACCTGCCGCGCTCCGCGGCGAGCACCACCCTCGCGTTCGCGCTGCTGTCCGGCGCCGGTCTGCTCTGGGGCGCGCCCGCGGCCGACCTGGCGGCGGCGCAGTGGGCGATGATCGCGTTCGCGCTGGTCATCGAGCCGGTGCGGTGGTGCGTGTTCGCGTTCGGCCGGTGGTGCCGCCGGCGGTTCGACCGCTGCGACCGCACGATCATCGTCGGCGCGGGCGAGGTCGGCGTGAACCTCGCCAGGACGATGCTCGAGCACCCGCAGTTCGGCCTGCGGCCCGTCGCGTTCGCCGACTCCGGCCCCGACCCGGACCGGCAGCCGCCGGTGCTGGAGGTCGTCGACGGCGACCTGGCCGACGCGATCGTGCGGCTGCGCGCGGGCACCGTGGTGCTCGCGTTCTCGCACACCCGCGAGTCCCCGCTGGTCGACGCGGCGATCACCGCGCACCGGCTCGGCTGCTCCACGCTCGTCGTGCCCCGGATGTACGAGCTGCACCCCGACGGCCCCGGCATCGAACGGCTGCGCAGCTACCCGCTCATGCGCCTCGGCACCGCCCCGACCAGCAGGCCGACCTGGTGGGTCAAGCGCGCCGCCGACCTGGTGCTGGCGGCGGTCGCGCTGGTCGTGCTCTCGCCGGTGATCGGCCTGTGCGCGCTCGCGGTGCTGGTCGAGAGCGGTCGCCCGCTGTTCTTCCGGCAGGTCCGCGTCGGCATGGACGACCGCACGTTCACCCTCTACAAGATCCGCAGCGTCCGGCAGACCGGCGAGGACGACTCCCAGGTGAAGTGGTCCGTGGTGGGCGACTCGCGGGTCGGTCCCGTCGGCCGGTTCCTGCGCAGGACCTCGCTCGACGAGCTGCCGCAGCTGTGGAACGTGCTCAAGGGCGACATGTGCGTCGTGGGGCCGCGCCCGGAGCGTCCGGGTTTCGTTCGCGAGTTTTCCGCAATTCACGAGCTATATTGGGCTCGCCACCGCGTTCCGACCGGCTTGACGGGACTGGCTCAGGTCCACGGGCTGCGGGGTGACACTTCAATAGCCGACAGGTCTCGCTACGACAACTATTACATCGCCAACTGGTCGTTGTGGCTCGACCTGAGGATTCTACTCATGACGGCGGGTGAGTTGTGTTGTCGGAGAAATCGCTGATACGTCGATTCGCCGCTATCGCACTCGTGCTCCTGTCGTGTGCGTGCACGGTGAGTGCCGCGGATCCGGATCCGACCATCACCGGGCCGGTGCCCAAGCCGCTCGCGCCCTGCGCGTGGTGGTACGGCATCGGCGACTCGCCGACGCAGTGGGAGATCAAGGCCGCCGCCAAGCACTACGACGTCGTCGTGCTCAACGCGTGGGAGACGGCGGCCATGCGCAAGCTCCACGAGCTCAACCCCGAGGTCAAGGTGCTGGTCTACAAGGACTTCTCCAGCACCCGCAACTACCTCGGCGCGGTCGAGGGCAACCGCGACGCCAAGTACCTGCCCACCGGCGTCGGGTACTTCGCGGCCGAGCAGCGGCAGCCGTCGTGGTTCGCCAAGGACACGCTCGGGCAGCGCATCGAGTGGAAGGGCTACCCGAAGCACTGGCAGATGACGGTGTGGGACCCGGCCTACCAGAAGGCCTGGGCCGACGCGGTCGTGAGCGAGGTGGTCCGCGAGGGCTGGGACGGCGTCCTGGCGGACAACGACTTCAGCTCGCTCAAGTACTACTCGTCCGCGGTGCTCGCGGGCACCCCCGACGCAGCGGGCTCGGACCGGCTGCTGCGCGAAGGGCTCGACGGCATGCTCCAGCTCGCCGGCGACGCGCTCGAGAAGGCGGGGAAGATGCTGGTCCCCAACGTGTCGGAGTCGCAGCTGACACCGGGCCGGTGGTCGGCGCACTCGCGCTACTCCGGCGCGATGGAGGAGAACTTCGGCCTGCGGGGCGACGACGGCGCCGGCGAGCTGATCACGTTCCAGGGCAACCAGTTCAAGGAGCAGCGCGCCCAGGCCGCGCTCGGCGAGTCGTGGCTGCTGCTGATCACGCACACGAAGTCCGACAAGGAGGAACGCGTCGGGTACGCCTCCGCCGCCCTCCTCGCGAGCCCCTACACGTGCTGGACGAGGGCCCGGCCCGACTACAAGAGCCCGTACTGGTCGCTCTACCAGGACGCACGGCTCGGCCAAGCGGTCGAGACGGCCAACCGCCTGCCCAACGGGGTGTGGAACCGCCGCTACACGGGTGGCTGGGTGGCCGTGAACCCGACGAAGACCTCCGCGCTGCTCACCCCTCCGCCCGGCCTCGTGACGCTCAAGGGCGAAGCCGTGCCGCTGCAGCTCGACCTGCCCGCCGCCGACGCCGTGGTGCTCGTCAACGGGCCGATCCGGCGATGAGCTTGCCGTAGAGGTCGAGGTGCCGCCGCGCGCAGACCTCGGCGGTGAACCGCTCCCGTGCCCTCGTCGCGAGCAGCGCGCCCGTGCTCGCGGGGTCGGGGTCGGCGAACAGGGCGCGCAGCCGTGCCGCGAGCGCCTCCACGTCACCGGGCCGCGGGCACTGCTCGCCCGGGACGCCGAGCATGTCCGCGACACCACCGGTGTCGGTCGCCACCACGGGCTTGCCCGCCGCCATGGCCTCCGCGACGACGAGCGGCTGCTGCTCCATCGCGGACGGCAGCACCAGCGCGTCGTGCTCCAGCAGCAGCTCGGGGACGTCGCTGCGGAACCCCAGGAACCGCACGCGGTCGCCGAGACCGCGCCGGGTCACCCTGCCCTCGGCCTGCGTCCTCTGCGGACCGTCGCCGACGACCGTCAGCGTCGCGTCCCGCGGCATCGTGGTCTCCAGGGCGTCGAGCAGGTCGAGCAGTCCCTTGCGTTCGACGAGCAGACCCACGAACACCAGCTTGCGCACGGGGCCGGCGGGAGGGTTCGCGGTACCGACGTCGACGCAGTTGTCGATGTGGGTCATGCGGTGCGGCGGCACGTAGAGCCGTTCGCGCAGGAACCTGCCCATCTCCCTGGCGGGGACGACGGTCCGGTGCACGACACGGGCCACCGCGGCGTCCGCGGCCAGAACGGCCCTGGTGTAGGCCGGGGGAGGGGTGGCGCCGCGGACGTTGCGGAACCACGGCTCGGCCACGTCGTCGGGCACGCCGTGGTAGGTGTGCACGACCTTGGTGCCGGTGGTCGCGAGCCCCGCGCTCACCAGCCCCGCCCTGCGGTCCTGGGCGTGCACCACGTCCGGCCGCCACGCCCTGATCGCGGCGCGGGCCTGTCTCGCCGCCGCCATGTCGCCCTTGCGCGTCACCAGGGTCTCCTCGAAGAACGGGTCGACGAGGCCCGCGCCGCGCCGGGGCCGCGGACCGAACACCCGCACCTCGGCGGCGTCGGATTCCGCCAGCGCGGCCGCGAGGCGCACCGTCACGTCCACCGGGCCACCGCTGTCCTGGGTGAGCAGGTAGGCGATCCGTGTCATCGTCGTCCTTCCACGAGCTTCTCGGTGAGCGTCACGATGTGGTCGGTCATGCGGTCGCGGTCGAACAGGGCCTCGGCCCTGATCCGGCCGCGCTTGCCCTCCGCGGCGGCGAGCTCGGGGTCCGCGAGCCGCAGCGCAATCGCTTGCGCCAAGGCCTCCACGTCACCGGCGGGAACGACCTCGCCCGCGTCGCCGACGCTCTGCCGCACCCCCTCGACGTCGAACGCGACGACGGAACGCCCACAGGCCATCGCTTCCAGCGGCACGAGCGCCATGCCCTCGGCGCGGGACGGCAGGACGACCACGTCGGCCTCGGCGTAGAAGCCGGCCACGGCGTCGCTGTGCCCGTACCAGTAGACGTTGCGGTGGCCGGTCGCGCGGAGCTCCGCCGCCATCGGACCGTCGCCGACGATCACGAGCTCGGCGTCCGGGACCCTGGCCAGCACGCGCGGCCAGGCTCGCAGCAGCAGGTCCTGGCCCTTCTGGTGGGCGAGCCTGCCGACGCAGACCGCCGTGGGGGTGCGGTTCTGCTTGACGTGCGGGCTCAGGCGCCGGGTGTCGACGCCGTTGCAGACGACTTCCGCCGGTGCCCTGACGTTCGCGGCGCGGCCGACCTCCTCCTCGTCGTCGCTGACGCAGAGCAGGAGGTGGGTCCAGCGGGACGCCCAGGACTCCCAGCGGGCGCAGGCGCGGCTCAGCGCCCCCGTGGCCACGCGGAACGACCAGAGGTGCGGCTGGAAGATCGTCGGGGTGCGGCCGCGCAGCACGAGCCTCGCCAGGCCTGCCTTCGAGCTGTGCAGGTGCACGACGTCGGGGCGGAGCTCGCGCAGCGTCCGGCGCAGTGCGCGGAGTTCGCCCGCGGTCCGGGGTCCGGGGGTGCGCGTCGCCTGCCAGGGGTGCACCGGGATCCCGGCCTCGCGCGCCTCCTCGGGGAGCCGGCCCCGGGGTGGGCAGGCGATGCTGACGTCCCAGCCCCGCCGGTGCTGGGCACGGGCCAGGTCGAGGACCACGGCGGCGACGCCGGCCTCGACCGGCTGCGTCACGTGGACGATCTTCACGCGCGCTCCTTCAGTCCGATGAGGACCCTGCGGTTGGGGGGCAGGGCGATGGCGCAGTAGGTGACGAGGAGGACCAGGCCGGTGGCGACGACCGCCACGACGCTGTCGTCGTCCGGCAGCACCGTGCTCAGGGCGAGGCACGCCGCGGCGCCTCCCGAGACCCCGGCCAGGCCCCGCAGCGGCAGCGGGAACGCGAGGCCGTTGCGGGCCAGGACGAACCACGTCACCGGGACCAGCAGCCACACGACCGCCAGCTGCGTGACCGCCACCGCGGCCACGCCGTGGCGCGTGGTGAAGGCGAGCGCGCTCAGCAGCGCGACGAGGTGGGCGGCTTCCAGGGCGAGGTACTGGCGGGCGTGCCCCGCGGCCCTGATCACCTGGTACCAGACGTGCAGCAGGCCGAGGCCGAGGCCGTAGCCGCACAGCAGGACGAGGAGCGGTGCGGCGTCCGCCCACCGCTCACCGAGGACGACGATCCCGTCGGCTGTCAGTGCGAGGACGACGTACAGGCCGCCGGTGACCACGAGGGTGGCGGTGGTGAACCGCCCCGCGGTCTCCGCGAGCCGGTCGCTGCGTCCACCGCGGACCAGTTCGGCGCAGAGCGGGAACAGCACGCCGCCCAGCACGACCGCGATCATGATGTACGGCACCCAGGCGATGCGGAACGCGAGCGAGTACCCGCCGACCGCCTCCTGGCCGAGCACGTGGCCGATGGCGAGGTAGTCGACGTTGATCAGCAGCACCGCGATCAGGGCGCCGGGGCCGACGACGGCCAGCCACCTCCCGGCCTCCGCCGCGGACGCCGGGTCCCACGTGGGCCGGACCCTCGCTCCCGCGACGGCCGCGAGGACCGGCTGGGCGACCGCGGTGCAGAGCAGGCCGATCACGAGCGACGTGGGACCGGTGCCGTTCGCCGCGAGCGTCACGGTGACCACCGCTCCGAGCAGCATGCCGCCCGCGTCGGGGAGCATGCGGCGCCGGAAGTCGAGGTCGCGGTGCATCAACGCCATCTGCACCCCGCCCGCCGCCGTGAACGGCAGGGTGAGCGCGGCCAGCCGCAGCATCCCGGCGGCGTCCGGAGCGCCCAGCGCCGCCGCGATCGGGTGCGCGGCGGCGATGATCACCGCGGCGAGCACCGTTCCCGCCGCGACGCTCATCGTGAGCACGGTCCCCGCCGTCGTGAGCGGGTCGCGGGCCGTGCGGCTGACGATGTCGTAGACGCCCATCGCCTGCACGACCTGGCCGATGTTGACCACCGACACCACCAGCGCGACCGCGCCCAGGTCGGCCTCCGCGAGGAACAGGGCGAGCGCGAGGGTCACCACGATCTGGCTGCTCTTGCTCACCAGGTTGACCGCGAAGAGCCACAGCGACCCCCGCACCGCCACGTCCGTCATGCGACGCGCCGCCGTGTGTGCCGGACCGCGAAGACGACCAGCACCACCCAGGCCGCGACGAGCGCCGCCCCGTCCAGCGTGACGCTCGCCCTCGCTCCGAGCAGCGACCTGACCGCCGTGTCGAGGAAGTGGAGGTGCGCGAACGGGACGACGGCCAGCAGCGTCGCCGCCGCGGCCCACCGCCAGTGGCCGTCCCGGCGGTGCCGCCAGCAGAGCACCGCCATCGCCGTCATGGCCGGGACCGCGATCAGGACGTCGCCCGGCTGGTGCACCAGCGCCACCACGATGCCGAGGCAGATGAGCAGATCCGCGACCCGCGACCCCGCCGCGGTCCGGTCGAGCCTGCGCGCCAGGAACGCGGTGAGGGCGAGAACCCCGCACAGCGCCAGCGGTTCCGCGGCGGGAGGCAGCCACCCGGTCGTGCGGAAGAACACCGCCGGCAGGTCGACGCGCTGGGCCGTCACGGAGTCGACCGCGCCGTACCCGGTGCTGCTGGCCCACTCCAGGTTGCGCTTGACGACGTCGAGGAACTCGCCGACGCTGCTCCTGGCGACCAGCAGCACCACGACGGGCACGCTGGCCAGCGCCGCCACGCCGGTGCCCCGCAGGGCGACCCCGCGATCGCCCCTGGCGAACAGGACGAGCGCCAGCGGAAGCCCGAACTGCGGCTTGAGCCAGGCGATCGCGAGGGCCGCGCTCGCCCAGCCGGGGTGGGAGGTGCGCAGCAGGAGCGCACCGGCCGCGGCGACCGCGATCAGCGGGTTGACCTGGCCGATGTACATCTGCGCCTTGCCGACCTGGCTCGTCACCAGCAGCGTGCCGATGACGACGGTGCCCGCGACGAGCGGCAGCTTCGACGTCCGTGCCGCCATCACGGCGAGGACGACCAGCAGGACGAGGCACGCGAGCGCGAACGAGACCGCGCCGACGCGGTAGTCCGGCAGCGCGAACGGCAGGTGCAGGACCAGGTGGTACGGCTGGTAGAGGTTGAAGTTCTGCCGCACCGGCCAGTGGTCGAACATGACCGCCGGGTCGTAGGGGTTGCCGCCGCCGAGGAACTCGCGGATCGGGAAGTACAGCGCGTCGCGGAAGTCCTGCATGCGCTCTTCCGGCAGGTTCGCCTCGGTGGGGAGGGGCACCTCCCAGGACGGCTTGAGCGCGCGGAAGGCGCTGAGCGCGCCGGCCAGCGCGGTCAGGGCCACCAGGACGGCTCGGGCGAGCCCCGCCCGGTTCGTGGTGGTGATCATTCCGGCAGCACCGCCAGGGCGACCGAGATCGCCGCGACCGCGACGAGCACGGCCAGGGCGATCAGGCCGGTGAGGGCCGCGGTCGTGAGGACCGCCGTCAGCGGGATCGATTCGGACTGGCAGGCCCCCTGGGGGGATTCGGCCCCCACTCCTATCGTCTCAGGCGGGTCTGACAGTTCCGCGGCGTCGCCTGCGTGGTGGGTCGTTTCGGCTGCCGCGCCGGTGCCGGGCTGTGCGTTCGCGGGCGTGGTGGAGGTGGGTGTGGTGGAGGTGGGCTTCGCGTTCGGCGCCGCATCGTCGGCGGACTGGGCGTCGGTTGACTGGTCGTCGGTTGCCGCGCCGCCGGGGGGCTGTGCGGTGGAGTTGGGCTGCGCGGTGGTGCTCGACTGAATGTTGATGTCGGGCTGCGCGGTGGTGCCGCACCGCACGTCGGTGCCGGGCTGCGCGGTGGTGCCCGGCTGCATGTCGGTGTCCGGCTGCGCGGTGGTGCCGCGCCGCACCTCGGTGCCGGACTGCGCGTCCGCCTCACCGGACCAGGGCTTCGGCTCCTCCGCCCCGCCGGTGCCGAACTTCCCGATCGCGGCCACACCGGCGCCGAACCCGGCCGTCGCCGCACGCACTCCGGCCCGCGCGGCGACGGTGGGCCGGAGACCCGCCAGCGCCGCCACACCGGCGCGCAGTCTCTCCCCGGCGCTGAAACCCACCGCGGTCCTCGTCGTGGTCACGCCAGCACCACCGCCACCAGCACCGCCGACTCGGGCAGCACCGCCAAGGCGGTCGCGAGGTCGTGGCGGCGGGCGCGGTCGCGGGGAGCGACGGCGATCACCGCCGACCCCTCCGCGGGCTCCGAAGCCTTGTCCGGCAACGCCCGCGCGAGCTGCTCGGCCCGGTCCGCCAGCTCCGGCGCGACCGGCAGCACCCGCACGGGTCGTGCGGCCGCCACGCAGAGCGCACTGAGCCGCGAGGTCAGGTCCGGGTCGTCGTCGGAAGCCACCACCACCGGATGGGTGATGCCGGCGGACGCCAGGGCGGGGCTCACCGCGTCGGAACGCAGCCGCCGCAACGCCATCACGGCGGCGCCGGCGATCACCGCGGCGACCAGGGCGAGGCCCGTGGCGAGGCGCCAGTCCGGTGTCACCCGCGTCGCCTCGGGGCGCGGGTCCACCAGGCGGAAGCGGGCCGCGGGGGCGAGCAGGTCGGCCTCGACCACGGCCCGCGCGACCGCGGTGACGGCGGCCGAGGCGTGCTCGGCCGAGTCGGCGCGGACCGAGATCCTCGCGACGCCGGAGGCCGGGACCAGTTCCACGGCGATGGCGCCGGCCAGCGCGGCCGGCGTGGTGCCCGCCGCCGCGGCGGCCGCGTCCAGCACGGACGGGCTGCGGACCAGCTGGACGACGGCCGGTGCGGCGAGGGAGGTCACCTCACCGAACTGGGCGCTGTCCGGTGTGGACGGTGTGGCGAGCAGGGTCAGCCTGCCCTCGGTCACGTCGTCGCGCAGCGCGACGGCCAGCAGCACGGCGGCGCCGACGAGGACGGCGGCCAGCAGGCCCTCCAGCACGGCTCGGGAAGTCTTCATCGTCCCTCCAGGACGGTACGGAGCAGTTCGTCGTAGGACTTCATCAGGGTGTGCGCGTCGGCCGGGCCGTCGTGCGCGGCCGCCACCGAGCGGGCGGCGGGGGAGTGCAGCAGGGCGCGCAGCGCCTTCGCGGTCTGCTCGGGGTTCCGGCGGGGCACGAGGACCCCGCCGCCACCGGCCAGGACCTCCCGCACACCGTCCACATCGGACGCGACGATCGGGCGGTGCGCCGCCAGCGACTCGAGCAGCGCGATCGGCATGCCCTCCCAGTCGCTGGTGAGAACGGTGACGTCCGCCGCCTCGAGCAGGTCGCGGACGTCGGTGCGGGTGCCCAGGAACCGGACGCGCGGCGGGGCGCTCGCCTCCAGCGCGGCCCGCAGGCTGCCGTCCCCGGCCAGCCACAGCTCGGCGTCGCCCGGCACCTGCTCCCACGCGTCGAGCAGCACGTCGTGCCGCTTCTGCGGTTCCAGGCGCGCCGGGCACAGCGCCACCGGTACGTCGGGCGGCGTTCCGATCCGCGCCCGCACGGTCGCGCGGTCGGTGGTCGGCGGCGACGGGAACACGGCGTTCGGGATCACCACGACCGAGCCCAGCCCGGCGTCGCGCAGCCGTCGCGCGGCGGCCTCGGCGACGGTGACGACGACGGTCGAGACCCGGCGCAGGACCCGGACGGCACCGGCCACGTCCGCGTCGGCCACGCCGTGGAACACCGTCACCACGGGCCGGCGCGGCGCCGCGATCCGGGCCACGAGCGACGCGGAGACGTTGTGCGCCACCACGACGTCCGGGGCGAACCGGCGCACAGCGGCACGAGTCGCCCACGCCGCGCGCGCCACACCGAGCGGCGAACGGCGCGCGACGGGCACCTCGAACACCGGCAGCCCGGCCCGGCTCACCTCGTCCGCGCGAAACCCGCCGCCGCTGGCCACCGCCGACTCCCAGCCGACGTCACCGCCCGCGAGCGCCATGCCGGCCACGAGGGCCTCCGCGCCACCGGCGCCCATCTCGCTGATCACGTGCAGGACGCGCATCGCCCACTCTCCTCCCGCGCACGGCGTTCGACCGCCACCGCGAGGGCGACGAGCGACCACAGCGGCAGGTAGTACTGCTCGGACAGGAAGATCGAGGCGACCAGCACGGCGATCAGCGCCGCCTGCAGGGCCAGCGCCTCACGGCGGTCCGCCACGACGCGCAACGCCCGTTCGCTCGCGAGGAAGCCGACCGCGACGAGTCCGGCCAGCAGCGCGAACCCGGTCACGCCGAGCTCGGCGGCGACCTCGAGGAACAGGGTGTGCGCCACCGGGGTCTGCTCGTCGATCTCCGCGTTGTGGCCCGCCGCCGCGTACTGCTGGCGGAACCCTCCCGGCCCCACGCCGAGGAGCGGGTGGTCGGCGAGCATCCGCGCCGCCGCCTGCCAGCGCAGCATCCTGGTGTCGGCGTTGGTGCCCGCGATGTGGCTCTTCTCCTGCAACGCCCGTGCCAGCCCGGCCTGGGCCGCCGAGGCGAAGACCAGCGCCGCGAGACCCGTGACCGCCGCCGCGACGACCACCGCGCGGACCGGCAGGCCGCGCCGGGCGATCAGCCACAGCAGCGCGCACGCCAGGGCGAGTCCGCCACCGCGGGAGAACGTCGCCGCCGCACCGGCCACCAGCACGGCGCCCAGCAGCAGCAACACGATCCGCGACCGGCCCCCGGTGGGCAGCGCCACCAGCAACGGCAACGCCGCCACGAGGAAGAACGCGAGGTCGTTCGGGTCCTCCAGCGGCCCGGCCGCCCGCAGTTCGCCGCTGACGACGCTGAGCAGCCCACCGGCCGCCGCCACGACCGCACCGGCGACCGTCGCGGCGAGCAGCGCGCGGACCGGCACCTCGCGTGCGGCCACGTCGGCCAGCACCACCGTGACCACCAGGAACGGCACCCACCGGACCAGGTACTCCAGCGTGAACGGCTCGGCCAAGTGCACCGCGGAGGTCGCGAGAAGAACCACCGCCAGCAACGCGACCACGAGGTGCAGCGGGTGCGGGGCGGGCAGACGCCGTTGCTTGACCAGGGAGAACACCCACACGACGATCAGCGCGGCGGGCACGACCTTCGCCGACTGCCCGTGCACCCGCAGCAGGTAGCCCTCCAGCGGCGCCAGGGCCACCGTCGCGCAGGCGAGGACGCGCAGCAGGACCGTCAGCCCCATGCGACCGGGTCCCGTTCACGCAGACCGGCCGCCGCCACGCGCTCGACGTGCTCACCGGTACCGACGACCTCGAAGTCTCTGCGCAGCAACGACAACACCCAGCCGAGCAGCGCGACCTTCTCGCGGCCGGGGACGGCCATGCCGGGGAAGAACTCCATGCCGGGCGCCTCGGCGCCGGAGAGCACGTCGGTCGGGTGCAGCAGCAGCGACGGGGACACGTTGCGGGCGCGGCACAACCGCAGTGCCGTGCGGAAGTACCCGCGGGCGAGCCCGGGGGAGATCTGGTGCAGCTGCAGCAGGTACGCGCCGTGGACCGGCACCCTGAGCAACGGCATGGTCGTCACCGGCAGCTCGACGATCCCGCCGCCCCGCCAGCGGAACGGCGTGTTGGGCGCCTTCACCCTGCCGAACCCGCCGAACAGGTCCTCGCCGCCGTCGGTCGAGCCCGCCGACCGGTTGTGGTACGCGCGGGCGAGCGGCCCGATCCACGTGGGCAGGACGCTGGCGTCGTAGCGGTACCCGCGCCTGCCGAGCACGTCGAGCAGCCGGGGCGTGACGCTGAAACCGGGGCCGCGGAACCCGACGGGTTTCGGCGCACCGGCGGCCGTGATCGCCTCCTCGGCGCGCAGGACCTCCTTCTCGACCTCCTCGTCGGTGAGGCGGTGCAGCCACGGCTGGTGCCAGAACGAGTGGTTCGCGACCTCGTGCCCGGCGGCGACGACGCGGGCGACCGCCTCGGCACCGTCGTCGCGTTCCGCGTCGGCGCCGACGACGAAGACCGTGGTGGTCAGCCCGTGCTCACCGAAGACGTCGAGCAGGCGCGGCACCGCGGACGGCAGGAAGCTCGGCCTGCCCTCCCACCGCGGATCGCCGTGCGTCCGCAGGTACGCCCACAGGTTGTCGAGGTCCAGCGAGACGCTGGCGACGGGCTTCACCGCTCACCTCCGGTGGGGACGAGTTCCCGCGCGGGCTTGGCGACGGCGCCGAGCACCAGCACCCCGGACACCACCAGCAGCACGCCCAGCACGACCCACCACTCGCGCCCGGCCGCGATCCGGTCGCCCATCACCGCGAGCCCGGCGGCCGAGGCGATCACGACCGTGGTCGCGTCCATCGAGGCCACCGCGGACGTCGCCGACCCGCGCTGCAACGCCGTCGCGAGGCAGGCCTGCCCGACGAACGCGCCGATCACCATCACCCACGTCAGCGGGTGCAGGAGGAGCTCGGGCACCGGCTTGCCGGCGACGTTGCGCGCGGCCACCGCGACGACCGCGAACGCGATGCCGGCGAGCACCGGCGTGGCGGCCTTCCACGTCCGCGCCAGCGGGAGCACCGCGACCGTGACGAGTCCCAGCACGACCAGCGCGGGCACCAGGGGCAGCTCCTCGGCCGTGGACGGCGCCGCGGCCCCCGTCAGCAGCAGCAGACCGCACGCCATCGCCACCAGCACCGCGATCTCGACGCGCCGGATGCGCCAGCCGAGCAGCAGCACCCCGATCACCGTGGCCAGCCCGACGGCGCACGACGACCCGGCCTGCACCAGGTAGAGCGGCAGGTCCTCGCGGGCCAGGAACGCGAACGCGAACCCGCCGACCTGCCCCGCGAACCCCAGCAGGTACAACCGGTCCCCGGCCAGCCGCGCGAGCAGCCCCACGCCCGCGCCGGGACGTTCGTCGGCCCTGCGGGCGGCGACGGTCTGCGCGACTATCCCCAGCCCGTAGAGCACAGTGGACACCGCAAGTGCCAGATGACCGGACACGAAGGACTCTCCGTAGGTTCGGGCGGGAACACGCGATGGCGCGCCTTCAGGTGAAGGCCGCACAGTACGACACGCTTGTGCCGCAACACTTTCGAGCGATGTCCCGGACAACACCTTCGGGTGAACAGCGGCGGGATTGGCCGACTGCGCCGGGATCGCTCAGTACCTTCCCGCCGTGCGGGAAACGAACACCGTGACGATCGTCTGCGGCACCAGACCTGAACTGATCAAGCTCGCGCCGCTCGTCGAGCACTTCGGCAGCGCGTGCACCATGATCTACACCGGCCAGCACTACGACCGCTCGATGTACTCGCTCATCCGGCGGGATGTGCCGGAACCGGGCGGATTCCACGAACTGCGCCTCGGCGGCCTGCGCCGCGGCGAGGGCCTGGGCCGCGCCGTGGCCGCCGTCGACGAGGTGTTCGCCTCCGAACGCCCGTCCGTGGTGATCGTGCAGGGCGACACCACCTCCGCCCTGGCCGGCGCGCTGGCCGCGAACGCCTGCGACGTGCCACTGGTGCACGTGGAGGCGGGGCTGCGCAGCTACGACCGCGCGATGCCCGAGGAGCACAACCGGGTGCTCATCGACCACCTCTCCGACCTGTGCTGCGCGCCCACCTCGCTGAACCGCTCCAACCTCCTCGGCGAGGGGATCGCGCTCAACCGGATCGCGGTCACGGGCAACACCGTCGTCGAGGCCCTGGCCCACGCGCTGCCTTCTCCCGACGAGGAGGACGCGGTGCTGGATGGGCTGGGGCTGAAGCGCGACCGCTACGTGCTGGCCACGATCCACCGGCCGGAGAACGTGGACGACGCCGCCGCGCTGGAGACCATCCTGCGGTCGCTCGGGGAGCTGCCCCTGCCGGTCGTGCTGCCCCTGCACCCCCGGACCGCCGCCCGCGTCGAGGCTTTCGGCCTCGGCTGGTTGCTGCACGGTCTGCAGGTGGTGCAGCCGCAGCCGTACCGGCCGTTCCTGGCCCTGGCGCACGGGTCCGCGGTGGTGGTATCCGACTCCGGGGGCATCCAGGAGGAGGTGAGTGTGCTGAAGCGGCCCGTGGTCGTCGTCCGGCGGAGCACGGAACGGCCGGAGATCGAAGGGACGTTCGGCACGCTCGTCCCGCCCGGCCCGCTGGTCGTCAGCGCGGTGCTGGCCTGGCTGGACGACGTGCCGGCGCACCGGGAGGCGTTGCGCCTGATCCCTTCGCCGTACGGGTCGGGCTCGCCCTCCGAGCTGATCGCCGCGGCGGTGCGCCGGGTGCTGCGCCCGGTCGCCGCAGCGGTTCCGGCAGGCGTCTAGACCACCACGTCCGAGGCAGGGCTGCGGGAGGGCTACCGCTTCCGCAGCAGCCGGGGAAACCTGCGGCCGGTCAAGGCGTCGTGCCGTGCCGCGGGCGCACCCGGCACGCCGCTGTGCGCCGAACGGCCGCAACTCGCCGCCGCCACCAGGCTGATCATCACCAGCCCGAAACTCACCAGGCCGAGTGCGAGAACGATCCCGCCGTGCAGCACAACGGCGAGCACGAGCCCGATGCGACGCAGGCCGGGATTTCCGCACACGCACACCACGATCGCCGTTTCGAGCAGGATCGTCCCCCATGTGATCGCGGAGGTGAGAATGCTCCGTTCGAGTAACGGCAGGAGGTCGGCGGTGACTCCGAAATACGCGTCCTGCATCACGTGGTGCATCGCGCTGCCGTTGCGCCATTCGTGTTCGGCGAGTTTGATCCAGACCGCCTGCCCGTACACGAGTACGACCTGAAGCCGGATCACCAGGTGCGTGATGTACGCGCTGCCGCGCCACCACGCCGGCAACGGTGTCGCGGCTCGTTTCCAATGCCATGCCCGATCATCGGCGAGGCACAGGGGGATGAGCAGGAGTGTGAGGAAACGGGCGACGTTCTCGCCGCCGTTGGGCACGTGCATCACGGCCGCCAGGCTGAACGTGGCGTACCAGTGCGGAATGCACGTCCAGCGCGGCCGGTAACCCGAGGCGGCGATCAGCAGCACGCCCGTTGTGACGAGACGAAGAACGGTCTGAGAACCGGGAGACGAACTCGCGCACCAGAGCGAAAGGGCGCGCAAACCGTCGCACCGAGGCCCTTCCGGGCCATTCGGCACGACCGGGAAGAGGTCGGTGTCCGAGGTGAACACGAGCACCGTCAGCTCGGCCAGCGCGACCAGTGAGCGGGCGAGGCCGAAGGCGCGCGTGCGGTGGTCGAACGCCAGCGCACGGGCTACCGGGGTGCGCACGGGAGGTCCACGACGGCGACGCGGACGACGTGCCGGACAGAGGTCTCCCGGCTGGGCCGCTCGGTCGCGAACACGGTGCGCCCGCACGGCTTCTTCGCGCCGAAGTAGCTGCTCAGGGCCAGTTTCGGTGCTGTGGCGACAACGGCGGCGCAGTCGGAGACGGTCGCCGCCGCGCAGTCCCGCCAGTGGCCGGCGGGTACCTCCCGCGCCGCGGTCAGCAGGCGCACCAGGTCGGCGTAGGACCCGCGGTCGAGGCCCGCCAGGTAGTCCCGGTCACCCGCGGTCCGGGTGATCGGGACGAACGTGCCCGCGACCTCGTCGTGGTGGTACGCGACGGTGAACTCACGTCCCGCCGCGTTGGTGAACAGTTGCATTCCCTGCGGCCAGAACAACCGGAAACTCTCCCGCTGGGCGGTCACCCGCGGCCCGACGACATCGGCGGGGAGCTGTGCGACCGTGGTCGCCAGGAGAAGCACCCCGAGTGCGGCGCCGGTGAAGGCCATGCCTTTCGCCGCACGTGTCCGGGCGTCCATTTCCTCGGACATGGGAACGGTTGTTCCGGCCGGTCAGCACTCGCCGGTCGTGCAAGGCCCGATGACGAGTGCCGTGTCGTTGTTCGAATTGACTGGTTCCGCGTCGGAAGCGGAACTCGCAATGGTCACGGCGACAAGTGCGGCAGCCGCCAGCAGTGCGCCAAAGAATCCGGCCCGTCTCATCTTTTTCTTTTCCCCTCCTGAGGCCACGAGGAACCTCCCTCCCTCGTCGCTGCGGAGGGGAATATGGCAGCGTTTGCGCAGTTCGTCAACTGGTCACGGGCCGTGTGCGAGCGGTTCCTCTGCGTGATTCCACGTCACGCTGAATCGGTACAGGCGAATCCGCGTATCTTTCCGCCTCTTGGCTCCTCTTAAAGGTGATATCTCATGTTCTCGTCGCGGTGCCACTGGTGTCCCCGCCGGCTCCACCCGTCGTACTCCGGAAGGAAGCGTGCGGCTGAATGGAATATCGGATTCTGGGCCCTCTGGAACTGCGGTCCGCCAGGCGTCCCGTCGCACTCGGGGGAGAACGCCAGCAGAAGCTGCTGGCGCTCCTGCTGCTCGGCACGGGCGAGGTCGTCGGGTTCGACAGGCTGATCGACGAGCTCTGGGACGACCCGCCCCAGACCGCGCGCCGCCAGGTGTGCAACGCGGCCGCCGCGGTGCGCCGCGTCGTGACGCGGGGCGGCGGCCGGCTGACCACCAGCACGCACGGCTACCGCCTCGACCTGCCGGACGGCGCCCTCGACGCCGACGCGTTCCGCTCGCTCGTCGAAGCCGCGGAGACCGCCGCCGCGCAGGGCGTGCCCGAGCAGGCGGTGGCGCTGCTGCAGAAGGGGCTCGACCTGTGGCGCGGGCCGGTGCTGACCGGACTGGCCTCCCCCTCGATCGACGCGGCCGCCCAAGGCCTGCACGAGCAGCGGCTGCAGGCCGTCGAACGGCTGGCCGGGCTGCGTCTCGAGCTGGGCGAGGTCACCTCGCTGCTCGGCGAGCTGACGGGCCTGGTGGCGGAGCACCCGCTGCGGGAGTCGTTGCGCGCCACCTTGATCCGGGCGCTGGACAGGGCCGGGCGGCGGGGCGACGCGCTGGCGGTGTTCGAGCGGGGGCGGCAGGTGCTCGCCGAGGAGCTGGGCACCGATCCCGGTCCGGAGCTGCGCGGGCTGCACGCCGAGCTCCTGCGCGCCGAACCGGTTCCGGCCGCACCCGGCCGGACCTGCCTGCCGTTCGACATCCCCGACTTCACCGGTCGTGAGTCCGAAGTGGACAGGCTGGTCCGCGTGGCCGGCGGGCGGGAGCACGCGGTCGTCACCGTCGAGGGCATGGGCGGCATCGGCAAGACCGCGCTCGCCGTGCACGTCGCGCACCGGCTGGCGGACCGCTTCCCGGACGGGCGCTGCTACGTCGACCTGCGGGGGTTCACCGCGGACACCACGCCGATGACCCCGGGGGCCGCGCTCGAGCTGCTGCTGCGCCAGATCGGCGTGCCGGCGGAGCAGATCCCGGCCGACCCCGCCGCGCGCCGGGACCTCTGGCTGGCCGAGGTCTCCGGGCGCCGGGTGCTGGTGGTGCTCGACAACGCGGCCGACGCGGCCCAGATCCGGCCGCTGCTGCCCGGCTCTCCCGGAACCGTGGCGCTGGTGGTGAGCCGTTGCCACCTCATGTCGCTCGAAGGCGCGGTCCCCGTGTCGCTCGACGTGCTGCCCACCGGTGACGCCATCGCGTTGTTCCGCCGCATCGCCGGGGAGGCGCGCACGGCCGCCGAACCGGAGGCGGTCGCGGAGGTGGTCGCGCTGTGCGGCAGGCTGCCGCTGGCGATCAGGATCGCCGCCTCGCGCTTCTGCCGCAGGCCGTGGACCGTCGCCCACCTCGCCGGGCAGCTGCGCGACCGGCAACGCCGCGCCCGCGCGTTCACCGCCGACGACCTGAGCGTGGCCGGAGTGCTCGCGCTGTCGTACCACCACCTGGACTCCGACCGGCAGGAGCTGTTCCGGCTGCTGGCACTGGTCCCCGGCGCCGACCTCGACGCGCACGCCGCGGCGGCGCTCGCGGGCGTGCCCGTGCCCGACGCCCGGGACGTGCTGGAGGAACTGGTCGAGTGCAACCTGCTCCTGCAGCGCAGGTCCGACCGCTACTGCCTGCACGACCTCGTCCGCGACTGCGCCCGCGACCTCGCCGACGCGGCGCACACACCGTCCGAACTGGACAGTGCGCGGCGGCGGCTGTTCGACTACTACCTGCACCTCGCCGACGTGCGGGGCCGCCGCAGCCTGCCGGGCCGCCGCGGCTTCGAGCCGGACCTGGCGTGGGAGCCGGAGCTGCCGCCGTCGCGGTCCGAAGAGGACGACGTCCGCCAGCTGCGCGCCGAGTACAAGAACATGGTCGCGGTGGCGGAGTACGCGAGCGCGCACGGCTGGCACGTCCACGCGTGGCAACTGCCGTGCCTGCTCCTGCCCTACTTGACGCGGGTGGGTCAGCGCTCCGGCGTGCTCGAACTGTCCCGCAACGCTTTGCGGGCAGCGCAGGCGCTGGGCGACCGGTGCGGCGAGTCGATGGCGCTGACGACGATCGCGTTCGCGCTGCGCGAGGCCGGCCGCCACGGCGAGGTGCTGGAGTTCCTCGGCCGCGCCATCACGATCAGCCGCGAGCTGGGCGACCTGCCCGCGGTCGTGGGAGGCCTGCGCGACCTCGGGGCCGCCAGGGTGCAGGCGGGCATGCTCGACGACGCGGCCCGCAGCTTCACCGAGGCGGTGGCGCTCGCGCGGTCGATCGGCGACCAGCGCGCCGAGGTGAACTCGACCATCGACCTGGGGTTCGTCGACTGCAACCTCGGCCGCTACGCCGAGGCGGACGCGCGGTTCCGCGAGGCGCTGGCGATGCACCAGCTCGACGGCTACGTGAGCGGCGAGGTCGTCGTGCTGATCAACCTGGGCTGGCTCGCGCAGTTGCGCGGACGCGACGCCGAGGCGGTCGTCGCGCTGGAACGCGCGGTGCGGCTGAGCCGCGAGATCGGCATGAGCCGGGGCGAGGGGATCTCCCTGGCGTGGCTCGGGGTCACCTACCGCAGGCAGGGCCGGATCGCCGACGCTCTCGCGGTGGGGCGCGAAGCCCTGGAGTCCGCGCGTCGCATGGACTTGCGCGAACCCGAGGGCGACGCGTTGAACGGCCTGGCGGAGACCTGCCTCGCCGCCGGCCGGGCCCGCGAGGCCGAGGCGCTGTCGTGGGAGGCCGAGGAGCTGGCGACGACCGGTGCGCTGCCGATGGTGCGGGCACGGGCCCACGAGGGCCTCGCGCACGCCGCCGCCCGGCGGGGCGACCACGCCCGGGCGCGCCTGCACTGGGAACGGGCAGTCGAGCTGTACCCGGACGGCGCGGTGGACGCGGAGAACCCGCGCGCCCACCTGGACCGTCCCGGCGCGCTGTGCATGCGGTGCGTCCGCGGCGCGGAGAGCGCGCGCCCGGCGGTCGTGCGCGAGATCGCTTCAGTCGGATGACCAGCCACGACATCCGTGCATCGGCCACCGATGCGGCACGGATGCACGGTGCTGGTGCACTGCTCGCGTCAGGTCGAACGGCGAGGAAGTGGTGTTCGAAGATGCTGCAGCCAGCGTTACCCGCAAGGCTGGTGGATCGGCCCGCGCTGACCGCGGCGCTCGACGCGGCGGCCACCCACGAGGTGGTCGTCGTGAAGGCGGGGCCCGGTTGGGGGAAGACGACCTCGGTGGCCGCGTGGGCGGCGACGCGACGGGCCTGCTGGCTCGGCGTCGACCGGGCGGACACCTCCCTGGAACGCCTGTCGCGCGGGCTGTTGCGCGCGTTGCGGCAGCGGTTGCCGCACCTGCCCGCCGAACTGGTCACGACCACCGCGCAGGGCGCCGGCACCGTCGCCGCGCTGGTCTGCGGGCTGCTGGACGCGCACCTCGACGAGCCCCTCGTGCTGGTGGTGGACGACGCCGGGCTGCTCGGCGGGGACAGCGAGTGCGCGCGGCTGCTCGAGGCGCTGTGCCGCCGCGGCCCGGAGCTGCTGCGGCTGGTGCTCGTCACCGGGGACGAGCTCGCGTTCGACCCCGGACCGGCCGCGGAGATCGGCTCGCGGGAGCTCGCCTTCACCGAGCGGGAGATCGCCGCGCTCGTCGACGACGACCCCGCCGAGGTGCTGGCGCGCACCGGGGGCTGGCCCGCGGCGGTCGTGCTGGGCGGCGGTGAACCGGCCGAGCTGGTGTCGGCCGTGCTGGCGGCGGAACCGGAGGAGAACCGGGACCTGCTGCGGGCCATCGCCTGTCTCGGGACCGCGAGCACGGCGCTGTGCCTCGCGCTCGGGTTCACCGACGTCCGCGACCGGTTGCCGGGGCTGGCTCGCCGCGGGCTGGTCAGCGGACCGGAGTGGAGCGTCCTCGAACCCGTCGCCGAGGTGCTCCGGCGCGACACCGAGGACGAGGAGCTCCGGGTCAAGGCCGCGGTGTTCTGCGAACGCACGGGCGCGCACGCCGAGGCGTTGCGGCACCTGGTCGCCGTGCGGAGGTGGGACCTGGTGGCGCAGTTGCTGTTGCGCAGGGACGAGCAGATCGTCGCCGGCGGTGACGCCGACGCGGTGCTGGCCGCGCTGGAACAGCTGGAGGTCGACGACTCCCGCCTGCACCTCGTGTGGGGCTTCGCCCTGCAGCACAGGGGTGACTGGCTCGGCGCGCTGCACTCCTACGAGCAGGCGGGCGAGATCGGCGTGCGCCTGTCGTGGCGGATGGGGCAGCTGCACGCGCTCGCCGGGCAGACCGGTGAAGCCGTGGAGTTGTTCGACCGCACGGTGTTCGACGACGTCGCCTCGCTCGACGAGGTGCGGCTGCTGTCGCTGGCCGTGGGCTGGTTCCGCGAGACCGGCCGGCACGACAGGGCGCGCGAGCTGGCGGAGAGGTGCGCGGAGGCGGCGCGCAGGTGCACGGGCCACGCCGCGTTCGCCTGGAGCAGCAGGGCGTTCGGGTTGCTCGCCGGGTTCGACGGCGAGCGGGGGCCGTTCGAGATGCACTACGGGCAGGCCGTGGACCGGGCGCGGCGGGCGGGCTGCCGCGTGCTGGAGCTGACGATCCGCTGCGAACGGGCGTCGTTCCTCGTGGAGACCGGTCCGGCGCGGGCGGTGGCCGAGATCGACGAGGTGCTGGTGCTCGGCAGGCAGGCGGGGCTCACCGGGCACGAGCCCGGCTGCCGCGGCGTCCGGGCGCGGGCGAACGTCCGGCTCGGCCGGTTCGACGACGCGCTGCGGGACGCCGGGCAGTGCGCGAAGGACCTCGTGACCAAGGCGGAGGTGCACCGCCGGCGGGGCGAACCCGGTCAGGCGCAGGCATTTCTCGACGAGGCACTGGCGCTGCCCGGCACCGACCCGCTCGTGCCGGCGACGCTCGCGAGGGTCGTGGCGGGCGAGGACGTCCGCCGGGCGCGCGAGCTCGCGGAGCACGCCGTCGCCACCAGCCAGGTCCTGCGGCTGGGGGAGGTGCCCGCGCTGCTCGCCCGGGGCTGGGTCGCGGTGCTCGCGGGCGACCGGGAGACCGCGCGGGCGGACGCCGCCTCGGCCAGGGCGCTCGCGGGACGCCGGGGCGACCGGGCAGGGCTCGCGGACGCGCTGCAGCTGGCGGCGGCGACCTCGGCGGACCGCGAGGCCCTGCTGGCCGAGGCCGTGATGGTGTGGCGGGCGGCGGGGGACCCGGTGGGCGAGGCGGCCGCGGAACTGGCGGCGGCACGGCTGACCGGGGTGGACGTGTCCCGGTGGGAGAACGCCCTGCGGGCTCGGGGAGTGCGCACCGACGTGCGGATGGCCGACGTGCTCGGCACCGGCGCCCCGAGGAGCGCGCGGATCGTCGTGCGGACGCTCGGCGGGTTCCAGGTGCTGCGCGACGGCGCGCCCGTGCCGTCCGCGTCGTGGCAGTCGAAGAAGGCGCGTGACCTGCTGAAGATCCTGGCGGCCAACAGGGGACGGCCGGTGCCGCGGCCGCAGCTGGTGGAGCTGCTGTGGCCGGACGACCTGTCGGACCGCACCGCCAACCGGCTCTCCGTGCTGCTGTCGACGTTGCGGGCCGTGCTGTCCGCGCCGGGCCTGCCCGCCGACGCCGAACCTCTCGTCGCCGACCGCGACACGGTGTCGCTCGACCTGTCCCTCGTGAACCTCGACGTGGCGGAGTTCCTCGACGCGGCGAACGCGGCGCTGGCGGCACACCGGCGGGCGGACCCGGCCGCGTTGTCGTTGCTGACCGACGCGGACGAGCTGCACGTCGGCGAGTTCCTGGCCGAGGAACCCTACGAGCAGTGGGCCGTCCAGGCCCGCGAGGAGGTCCGCGGGCGGTACACAGCCGTGCTGCGGGCGTTGGTGCAGCTGGTGCGCGATCCCGATCAGCAGGTCGGCTACCTGGTCCGGATGCTCGAGCTCGACCCCTACGACGAAAGCGCGCACGTGCGGCTGGTCAAGGCGCTGCGGGCGGCCGGACGGCACGGCGAGGCACGCCGGCGGTACCAGGTCTACCTGGAGCAGATGCGCGAGATCGGTGTCCTGCCGGTCGAGCCGGACCTGTTCGGCACCAGGGGTTCGGAAGTTCTTCGGGCGGGCTGAGACCGGATCTCCCGGTAGCGGGGCCACCTTCGCGGACGAGAGTCCGCCGGGGTGGCCCCACTTGTGTTTTCCCTGGTGGCACAAGGGATAAGAGCACCGTCAGGTTTCCCGAAGGGTGCGTTAAGGGCCGGTTCGTAGCTTCGTCGCGTGAAGGAACAAGGGACAAGCGGCTGGCTGGTCCGCCCCCGGCCACGGCCGGAGGCGGCGCTGCGGGTGGTGTGCGTTCCGTACGCGGGCGGTGGCGCGTCGGCCTTCTGGGACTGGGCGGACCTGCTCGGGGAGTCCGTCGAGCTGTGGTGCGCGGTGCTGCCGGGCAGGGAACGGCGGTTCGGCGAACCCGCGGTCACCGAGGCCGCGCGGATCTCGCAACCGCTGGCCGAGGCGATCCGGGCCGAGATCGCGGCACCGGTGGTGCTGTTCGGCCACAGCATGGGCGGCCTGATCGCGTTCGACGTCGCCCGCAGGCTCGGCGGCCAGGCCGAGCACCTGGTCGTGTCCGCCGCCAAGGCGCCGCACCTGCCGTTCGGCGGCGAACCGCACCTGCTCGACGACGACGGCCTGCTCGGCTGGATGACCACGCTCGGCGGCGTTCCCGCGGACCTGCTGGCGCACAGGGACGTTCTCGGCCTGCTCCTGCCGACGCTGCGCGCCGACCTCACCGTGTGCGCCGGGTTCCACGGCACCCGTGACGTGCTGGACGTGCCGATCACCGCGTTCTGCGGCACCGACGATCCGCTCGCGAGCGTGGCCGACGTCGCCGCGTGGCGGCACCACACCGCCGCCGGCTTCGACCTCGTGGTCCGGCCCGGCGGCCACTTCTACCTCAAGGACGACCCGGCGGCGGTGACGAGCGTCGTGCGCTCGGTGACCGCCAAGGAAGGTGTGCAGTGACCCAGCAGCGACCAGCGGCCACCCGTGGCCAGCAGCAGATCTGGTTCTCCGACCAGCTCGCGCCGGACGCCACGTTCAACACCGTGCCGGTGCACGTCGAGATCACCGGTGACCTCGACCCCTACGCGCTCGCCACCGCCCTGACCGCCGTCATCGACCGGCACGAGCCGTTGCGCACCAGCTACCGCCTCGACGGCACCGACCTCGTGCCCGAGGTCGCGCTGGAGGCGCACCTGTCGATCACCACCCACGACCTGCGCGACCTCCCCGCCGCCGCGCGGTCGGAGCGCGCCGAGGCGCTGGTGGCCGGTGAGCTCGCCCGCCGGGTCGACATCTCCGGCGGACTGCCGCTGAGGGTCGTGCTGCTGCGGCTGGAGGACGACCGCCACCGGCTCCTCCTGCTGGTGCACCACATCGCGATCGACGGCGCGTCCGTCGCGGTGCTCCAGGACGAGCTGCCGCGCTGCTACCAGGCCGCCGTCGACGGCGGGAACGTGTCGCTGCCCCGGCCCGCGGTCGCCTACCGCGACATCGCCCCGCTCTCCGGGGACGTCGGGCACTGGCGCACCGAGCTGGCCGACCTGCCGGAACCGCTGGAGCTGCCGGCGATCCGCACCCGCCCGGCCCGGCCCGACTTCGCCGCCGAGGTGCTGCCGCTGGTCGTGCCGGAGGAGCTCGCGGACGCGGTGCGGCGCACGGCGAGCACACACCGGTCGTCGTCGTTCATGGTGCTGCTCAGCGCGTTCACCGTGCTGCTGCACCGGATCACGGGCTCTTCGGACATCGTCGTCGGCTCGCCGTCCGCCGGTCGCGAGCACGCCGACACCCACGACCTGGTCGGCTACTTCGTCAACATGCTCGCGCTGCGGGTGCGCCCGGGGTGGGACCCGACGTTCGCCGAGGTCATGGACGCCGTGCGCGACACCGTCCTCGACGCGCTCGACCACCGCGACGCGCCGTTCCACGAGGTCTGCGAGGCGCTCGGGCAGACCGGCGACGTGGACCGCCACCCGGTCTTCCAGGTCGTCTTCGCCTCCCCGCCGCCGCTGGCCGGGCCGCTCGCCGCGGGGGGCTGCGTCTTCACGTTCACCCAGGGCACGAGCGACCAGGGGCTCTACGACCTCGAACTGCAGCTGCCCGACTCCGGCAGCGGCGAGATGCGCGGCTGGGTCAAGTTCCGCACCGCGCTGTACCACCGCGCCGACGTCGTCGACCTGACCGAGCGCTTCGCCACCGTGCTCGGCCAGCTCACGACCGCACCGCGGGCGCGGCTGTCGAACCTGTCGCTGCTGTCGGGCGACGAGCGCGACCGGATCGTCCGCGACCTCAACGCCACCGCGACGGCGTACCCGGCGGACGCCACCGTGGTCGAGCTGTTCGAGCAGACCGCCGACCGGTACCCCGGCGACGTCGCCGTCGAGTTCGGCGACGTGCGGCTCACCTACGCGGAGCTGGACCAGCGGGCCAACCGCCTCGCCGCGCACCTCGGCACCCTCGGGGTGGCCGGGAGGCCCGTCGGTCTCCTCGCGGACCGGGGCGTGGACTGGGTCGTCGCCGCGATCGCCGTGCTCAAGGCCGGGGGCGCCTACCTGCCGCTCGACCCGGAGTACCCGCTCGACCGCCTGCAGGCGTTGTGCGCCGACGCCTCCGCCACCGCCGTGGTCACCGACCGCCCGGTGGCCCTGACCGGGGTCGAGCTCGTCGACCTGTCCGCGATGGTGCTCACCTGCCCGGCCGACCGTCCACAGCGGACTCCGGTCGCGGACGACCTCGCCTACGTCATGTACACGTCCGGCTCGACCGGCATGCCGAAGGGCGTCTGCGTCAGCCACCGCAACGTGGTCCGGCTCGTCCGCGACACGAACTACGTCGACTTCGCGCCCGGTGACCGGGTCGCGCAGGCGTCCACGACGACGTTCGACGCGGCGACGTTCGAGATCTGGGGCGCGCTGCTGAACGGCGGCCGGCTGGTCGGGCTGCCCAAGGACGTCGCCCTCGACCCGGCGGCGCTGGGGGAGTGGTTGCGCGCCAACGAGATCGACACGCTCTTCCTCACCACCTCGGTCGCCATGCACGTGGCACGCGAGCTGCCCGGCGCGGTGTCCGGCCTGCGCTACTTCGTGTTCGGCGGGGAGCAGCCCGACGAGCACGCGATCGCGGCGCTGATCGCCCACCCCGGCGGCCCCGAGCACGTCGTGAACGGCTACGGCCCGACCGAGACGACCACCTTCGCGTCCAGCCACGAGTGCGACCGCGCGGAGGGCCGCGTGCCGTTGGGGCGCGCGCTGAGCAACACCCAGCTCTACGTGCTGGACCAGTACCTCGAGCCCGTGCCGCCGATGGCCGTCGGCGAGCTGTGCATCGGCGGGGACGGCGTCGGCCGCGGCTACGTCGGCAACCCCGCCCTGACCGCCGAGAAGTTCGTGCCCGACCACCTCGGCGGCAGGCCGGGGACGCGGCTGTACCGCACCGGGGACCTGGCGCGCCTGCTGCCGGACGGCACGTTCGAGTACCTGGGCCGCGCCGATCGGCAGGTGAAGATCCGCGGGTTCCGGATCGAGCCGGGCGAGGTCGAGGCGTGCCTGCACTCGTCGGGACTGGTCCGCCAGGCCGTGGTGGTGCCGCGCGAGGACTCCGCCGGTGACGTCGCCCTCGTCGGCTACGTCGTGCTGGAGCAGGCCGGCGAGGAGCAGCTCGACGAGCTGATGCGGCACGTGCGCGACGCGCTGCCCGCCTACCTCGTGCCGTCCGCACTGGTGCCGCTGGAGGCGTTGCCGTTGACCCGCAACGGGAAGCTGGACCTGCGCGCGCTGCCCGACCCGGAGATCGCCGCCGAGGAACCGGACGAGCCGCGGACGCTCACCGAGGTCGCCGTCGCGAACCTCTGGCGGCAGGTGCTCGGCGCCGAGTCGATCGGCCGCGGCACCAACTTCTTCGACCTCGGCGGCCATTCGCTCAAGGCCGCCCGCATCCTGTCGCGCATCGAGGGCGAGCTGGGGGTCCGGCTGCCCATGCGGTCGCTGTTCGACCACCCGACCGTCGCGGGCATCGCGACCGAGGTCGACCGGTTGCGCGACACCACACCCGTATCCGCCGGCGCGATCCGGGCAGGGGCCAGGCCCTCGCTCTCCGTCGCCGACCTGCTCGACCTGTGACCGGAGGGGGACTCGTGCAGGACGTGTTGCGGCGCTTGAGAGCGCTCGATCCCGACAAGCGCGCGGAGGTGTTCGCGCGGCTCGCCGAACGGGGCGAGGAGTTCAACGTCCATCCCGTCTCGTCCGGGCAGCGGAGGCTGTGGCTGCTCGACCAGCTGCACCCCGGCAGCCCCGTCTACAACGTGCCGTACGCCTTCCGGCTGCGCGGACGCGTGGACAGCACGGCGCTGGGGGAGGCGCTGCTCGCCCTCGGGCGGCGGCACGAGGTGCTGCGGACCGTGTTCCTGGACCTCGACGGCGACCCGCGCCAGGTGATCCTGCCGGAGCCGCAGTTCTCGCTCGTCGTGACGCACGCCGACATCGGTGACCGCGACGCCTTCGCGAAGGCCCGTGCGGCGGAAGCGGCCCGCGAGCCGTTCTCGCTGGCGGACGGGCCGCTGCTGCGGGCCGAGCTGGTGGTGTTCGACGAGACCGACGCCTTGCTGCTGGTGTCGATGCACCACATCGTCTGCGACGGGTGGAGCACGCAGCTGCTGTTCGCCGAGTGGCGCGCCGCCTACGAGGGGCGCGACCTCGGGCCGGAACCGACGCAGTACCTCGACTTCAGCCGCTGGCAGACGGAGTGGCTCGCCGGTCCCGACGGCGCCCGGCTGCTGGACTACTGGACGGGGCAGCTCGCCGGGGTGCCACCGGTGCTCGAACTGCCGGCGGACCGCCCGCGTCCGGCCGTGATGGAGATGCGCGGTGGCGCGGTCGAGTTCTCCTGGCCCGCCTCGCTCAAGGCGCGGCTCGACGAGTTCTGCCTGGCAGAGCGCGTGACGCCGTTCATGGTGCTGCTGACCGCGTGGAACGTGCTGCTGCACCGCTACTGCGGCGCCGACGACATCGTGGTCGGCACCAACGTGGGCAACCGGCGTGCCGAGGTCGAGAACGCGATCGGGTTCTTCGTCAACACCGTCGCGCTGCGGACCCGCCTCGACCCCGAGGCGAGCTTCCTGTCGGTGCTGCACCAGGTGCGGGACACGACGCTGGCCGCGCAGCAGCACCAGGAACTGCCGTTCGAACGGGTCGTCGAGGCGCTCGCGCCACCCCGCAGCACCGCGCACCAGCCGGTCGTCCAGACGGTCGTCGGCATGGAGGACAGCCAGCACGAGATCTTCTCGCTGCCCGGTGTCGCCGTCGAGAAGGTCGCGTCGCACTCGGGGACCGCGAAGTGGGACCTCGAGCTCGGCGTCACCTCGACCGAGGGCGGGATCTCCGGGCTGCTGGAGTTCGACAGCGCGCTGTACGACCCCGCCACCGCGCGGAGGATGCTCGGCCACCTGGAAACGGTGCTCGGCTCGGGGCTCGCCGGCCCGTCGACGCCGATCGGCCGGCTGACGATGATCACCCCGGCGGAGCGGGTGCGGCTGCTGCGGGAGTGGAACCCGCCGGCGACCTGCCGGCTCGACGGCGTGCTGGTGCACGAGCTCACCGAGGCGTCGGCGGACCGCACGCCGGACGCGGTGGCGCTGGTGTTCGAGGACCAGCGGCTCACCTACGGCGAGCTGGACGCGCGGGCGAACCGGCTCGCGCACCTGCTGCGGTCGTCCGGGATCGGCCGCGGTGACCTCGTCGGCATCAGCCTGCCGCGGTCGATCGACCTCGTGGTGGCGCAGCAGGGCGTGCTCAAGTCCGGCGCCGCGTACGTGCCGCTCGACCCGGAGTACCCGGCGGACCGGCTCGCGTACATGGTCGAGGACTCCGGGCTGCGCCTGGTCGTGACGCTGGCGGCGCTCGCCGGCAGGTTCCCCGGTGCCGGCACGCTGCCGCTGGACGAGACCGACCTCTCCGGCCAGCCCTGCGACCGTCCACAGCGGACGATCGAGCCGGACGACCTGGCGTACGTGATCTACACGTCCGGGTCGACCGGCAAGCCCAAGGGCGCCATGCTGCCGCACCGGGGCGTGGTGAACCTCGCCGACGAGCTGGCGCGGATGCTCGGCATCGGGCCGGGCAACCGGATGCTGCAGTTCGCGTCGTTCAGCTTCGACGTGTCGGTCGCCGACATCATGGTGACGCTGCGGTCCGGTGCCACGGTGGTGCTCGCCGCGCAGCACGACCTGCAGCCCGGCCCCGACCTCGCGCGCACGATCACCGCGCAGCGCGTCGACTTCGCGTGCCTGCCGCCGACCGTGCTGAGGCTGACCGACCCCGCGCTCGTGCCCGGCCTGCGCACGCTGATGGCGGGCGGCGAGGCCTGCCCGGACGAGGTCGCCGCCGCGTGGGCACCCGGCCGGCGGTTCATCAACGTCTACGGACCCACCGAGGCCAGCATCTGGATCACCTCGTCCGAGTGCGACGGCACGGAGAGCCCGTTGCCGATCGGGCGGCCGATCACCGGCAACACGGCCTACGTGCTGGACGAGAACCGGGAGCCGCTGCCCGTCGGCGTGCCGGGCGAGCTGTACCTCGGTGGCGTGCAGGTGGCCCGCGGGTACCTGAACCGGCCGGAGCTCACCGCCGAGCGGTTCGTGTCCGACCCGTTCGGGGAAGGCCGCCTGTACCGGACCGGGGACCTGGCGCGGTTCCTGCCGGACGGGCAGGTCGAGTTCCTGCGGCGGATGGACGACCAGATCAAGCTGCGCGGCTACCGGATCGAGCTCGGCGAGATCCAGACCGCGGTGGCGCAGCACCCGTCCGTGCGCGCGGCGGTGGTCATCGCCCGCGAGGACGTGCCGGGGGACGTGCGGCTGGTCGCCTACGCGGTCGCCGCCGAGGGGTGCCGGATCGACGCGGCGCAGCTGCGGGCGTCGCTGCGGCGCGGGCTGCCCGAGTACATGGTGCCGTCGGCGTTCGTGGAGGTGCCGACGATCCCGCGCAACCCCAACGGGAAGCTCGACCGCCGGGCGTTGCCGAAGCCGGAGTCGGTGGTCTCCGAACGGGCCGTGGTGCCCGCCGGCAACCAGACCGAGCGCGCGATCTCCGACGTGTGGCGCGAGGTGCTGCGGATGGACCGGGTCGGCGCGGACGACAACTTCTTCGACCTCGGCGGCAACTCGCTGTTGCTGGTGAAGGCGCGCAGCAGGTTGGCCGAGGTGTTCGCGCGGGAGGTGCCGACGGTCACGTTGTTCACCTACCCGACCGTCCGCGCGCTGGCCGCTCACTTCGACGGCGGCGGTCAGACCGGCACACGTGCCGCCGGTGGCAGGAAGGCTTTGCTGGCGAGGGGGAAGAAGTCGTGACGGAGTACACGGGACTGGAGATCGCGGTGGTCGGCATGGCCGGCCGCTTCCCCGGGTCGTCCACTGTGGAGGAGTTCTGGGAGAACGTGCTCGCCGGCGAGGTCGGCGTGCGCCGCTTCACCGACGAGGAGCTGGACGCGGCGGGCGTGACCGCGGAGCGACGTGCGGAGCCGGGTTTCGTACCCGTGGGGGGCGCGCTGGACGGCATCGAGTTCTTCGACGCCAAGCTGTTCGGCTACAGCCCGCGCGACGCCGCCGTGCTGGACCCGCAGCAACGGGTGTTCCTGGAGTGCGCCTGGCACGCGCTGGAGCACTCCGGGCACCTCGGCGGCGGGGCGGAGGTCGGCGTCTACGCGTCGGCCAGCGTCGACACGTACCTGCTGCGGCACCTGTGGGACAACCCGGCCGTGCCCGGTGGCCTGCAGCCGCTCGACCTGCTGCTGGCCAACGACAAGGACACGCTCGCCAGCCGCGTCGCCTACCACCTCGACCTGACCGGCCCGGCGATCACCGTGCAGACGGCGTGCTCGTCGTCGCTGGTGACGATCCACGTGGCCTGCCAGGCGCTGCTGGGCCGCGACTGCGACATCGCCCTGGCCGGCGGCGTGTCCATCCGGCCGCCCGTGCACGAGGGCTACCAGTACACCGAGGGCGGCATCCTCGCCGCCGACGGCCGGTGCCTGCCGTTCGACGTCAACGCGCACGGCGTGGTCGCGGGCAACGGGGTCGCCGCCGTGGTGCTGCGGCGTCTCGAGGACGCGATGGCCGACGGCGACACGATCTACGCCGTCGTGAAGGGCACCGCGGTCAACAACGACGGCGCCGGCAAGGTGGGCTTCACCGCGCCGAGCGTCACCGGGCAGGCACGGGTCATCAGGGCCGCGCACGACCTGTCCGAAGTGGACTCGTCGACCATCGGCTACGTCGAGGCGCACGGCACCGCCACGCCGCTGGGCGACCCGATCGAGGTCGCCGCGCTGACGCAGGCGTTCGTGCACCCGCCTTCGGCGTGCGCGCTCGGGTCGGTGAAGGCGCTGATCGGGCACTTGGACGCGGCGGCCGGTGTCGCCGGGTTCGTCAAGGCGGCGCTCGCCGTCGGGCACGGAGTCGTGCCGCCCAGCCCGTACTTCACGGCGCCGAACCCCGAGACAGGGTTGGAGGACAGCCCGTTCTTCGTCAACCGCGAGGTGCTGCCCTGGCCCGGTGAGGGGCCGCGCAGGGCCGGGGTCAGCGGGTTCGGCATGGGCGGGACGAACGCGCACGCCGTGCTGGAGGAGCCGCCGTCGCCGGAGCCGATGCCGCCCGGCCGGTCGCGGCACCTGCTGGTGTTGTCGGCGGCGAGCGAGCAGGCGTTGGAGCAGAGCAGGACGAGGCTGGCGGAGCACCTCGCCGCGGGTGGGCACGAGCTGGCGGACGTGTCGCACACGTTGCGCACCGGCCGTCGTGCGTTGCGGCACCGGCTCGCGGTCGTGGCCGGTGACCGCGCCGACCTGACCGGGGCCTGGACCGGCTCGGGCGACCGCAGGGACGTGGTGTTCCTGTTCCCCGGCCAGGGTTCCCAGTACGCGGGCATGGCCTCCCAGCTCGCCGACGAGGAGCCGGTGTTCCGCGCGGCACTCGACGAGTGCGCCGCCCACCTGCCGTTCGACCTCCACGAGGTGCTGGCCGACGCCGAACTGCTGACGCGCACGAAGTACACCCAGCCGGCGCTGTTCGCGGTCGAGTACTCGCTCGCGAAGCTCTGGCGGCACTGGGGTGTGCGGCCGGTCGCGATGCTCGGGCACAGCGTCGGCGAGTACGTGGCGGCCTGCCTGGCCGGGGTGTTCGGGCTGCGGGACGCGCTGGAGCTCGTCGCGGCCCGCGGCGCGCTGATGGACGCGCTGCCCGCCGGCGCCATGCTGTCGGTGCCGCTGGGTGCCGCGGACCTGGACCTGCCGCCGGACGTGTGCCTCGCGGCGAGCAACGCGCCGAACCTGAGCACGGTCGCCGGCACGGTCGAGGCCGTCGGGAGGTTCGAGCAGAGCCTCGCGGTCACCAGCCGCAGGCTGCACACCTCGCACGCCTTCCACTCCTCGATGATCGACCCGGTGCTCGGCGAGTTCGCCGCGCTGGTGAGCCGGGTCGAGCTGCGGGAGCCGCGGATCCCGTTCGTCTCCAACGTGTCCGGCACCTGGATCACGAACGCGGAGGCGACCGACCCCGGCTACTGGGCGCGGCACGCCCGTGCGGCCGTCCGGTTCAGCGAGGGGCTGACGACGATCCTCGCCAACGGCCCGGCGAACCTGCTGGAGGTCGGACCGGGGAACGTCCTGAGCACGCTGGCCCGGCAGCACGACCTGACCGGCAGCGCGGCCTACGGGTCGCTGCGGCACCCGCGGGAGGACAAGCACGACCTCGACACCGTGCTGGCCGCGGCGGGCCGGCTGTGGATCGCCGGTGCCGACGTGGACCTCGGCGCGCTGACGGCCGGCGAGCGCCGCCGCCGGGTTCCGCTGCCGGGGTACCCGTTCGAGCGGGCGCGGCACTGGGTCGACCTGCCGGGTACCGCACCGCGCGAGGCCGAGGTCGTCGTCGAGCGGGCGCGCGAGCGGGAGGTGACCGCGACGGGTGACCTCGCCGTGATCACCGGGATCTGGCAGGAGCTGCTCGGCATCGCGAGCATCGGCCCGGACGACGACTACTTCGAGCTGGGCGGGCATTCGCTGCTGGCGACCCAGATCCTCGCGCGGATCACGGCCGGCCTCGGCGTCGTGCTGCCGGCGGGCGCGATCTTCGAGGCGCCCACGCCGGCGAAGCTCGCCGCCACGGTCGAGCAGCTGCGGGCGCACGAACCGGAGCAGGACGACGAGTTCGCCCGGCTCCTCGCCGAGATCCGCGACATGTCACCGGAAGAGCTGCGGGCCGAACTGGACCGCGAGCGGGACGCCCAGGAGATCTCCCAGTCATGACAGACCACCTGACCAGCTCACTGACCGAGGAGCAGCGCCAGCTGCTGGCCCTGCGGCTGCGCAACGCCGACCGCTCGCAGCCGGTGTCGTTCACCCAGGAGCAGCTCTGGTTCCTCGACCGCCTCGACCCCGGCAACCCCGCCTACGCGATCCCGTTCGGGCTGAAGCTCACCGGGCCGCTCGACCGCACCGCCCTCGAACTGGCGGTGGGCCGGGTCGTCGACCGCCATTCCGCGCTGCGCACCACGTTCTTCGAGCGTGATGGCGAGCTGCGGCAGCGAGTGCGCGACAACGTCTCCATCGCCATCGAGGTCATCGACCTGACGGCGGACCCCGGACGTGCCGGGGAGGTGGCCCTGGAGCACGCCCGGCACGTCTTCGACCTGAGCACGGGCCCGCTGGTGGCGTTCCGGCTCGTGGTGCTCGGCGAGCAGGAACACCTCCTGCTGGTGACGGCGCACCACATCGTGTTCGACGCCGCCTCGGCCGAGGTGTTCGGCTCCGACCTCGTCGCGTTCTACGGCGGTGAGACGCTGCCCGAGCTGCCCACGACGTTCGGGCGGCACGCGGCGGCCGAGCGGCGCAGGCTGACCGACGAGGTGATGGACGGGCACCTGGCGTACTGGAAGGACAAGCTCGCGGACAGCCCCGCGCGGTCCACGGTGCCGTCCGACCTGCCGCGCCCGGCGATCCAGACCCACACGGGCGGACGACGTCACTTCGTCGTGCCCGCCGACCTCACCGGGAAGCTCGCCGCACGGGCCCGTGAGCTCGGCGTGTCGCTGAACGCCGTGGTGCTCAGCGGGTTCGCGGCGCTGATCGGCCAGGAACGGGTGCTGCTCGGCATGCCGGTCAGCGGGCGCGGGCGCCCGGAGCTGGAGCCGATGATCGGCTCGCTGGCGAACATGCTGGTGCTGCGGGTCGACCTCGGCGCCGACGCCGACGAGGTCGTCCGGGGCACGCACCGCGCGATCAGCGAGGCCTACGCCCACCAGGACGCGCCTTACGCACGGGTCGTCGAGGCCGTCGACCCGCCGCGCGACCCGAGCCAGAACCCGTTGTTCCAGGCCATGCTCAGCCTCACCGAGGCACCGGCGGCCAAGACGGCCGGCGGGGTCGAGTTCAGCCCGTTCGAGGTCGACAACGGGCTCACCGACTTCGACCTGTTCGTGGTGCTGTCCAGAGTGGACGGCGAGCTGCGCGGCGTCCTCGGCTACAACGCGGATCTCTACCTCGACGAGACCGCCGATGAGCTCGGCGAGCAGTTCCTGACCGTGCTGAGCGGGCTGGCGGCGGGGGAGCCGGTGCGGCGGCGAGACCGGATCTCGATCGCCGCCACGTTCACCGCCGACCCGGTGCGCGAGCCGCTCGACGTCCTGAACGGCGTGCTGCGCCTGCCGGTCGACGTCGAACTGGCTCCCTACCGGCAGATCGTCCAGCACCTGCTCGGCGGCGACGGCGGCAGGCTCGCCGACGTCGTGCTGCTGCGCTGGGAGGACTGGCTGCGCCACGGCGACTCGGTCGAGGCGAGCTGGCAGGACCTCGAAGCCGCGGTCACCGCCTACCGGCAGCGGTCCGCCGCCCCGCTGTTCCTCGTCGTCTGCCCGTCCGAGCAGCCCTTCGGGCACCTCGACGACCGGCTCGCCGTGCTCGCCGACCAGACCGACGGCGTGCACGCGGTGTGGTTCGCGGACTGGGCCGAGGCGCTGCCCGTCAGCGCCACGTTCGACCCGCAGGCCGACAAGCTCGGCCACGTCCCCTACACGCAGGAGGTGTTCGCCGCCCTGGCGATCCTGCTGACCCGCAAGCTGCACCCGGACGCACCGCGCCTGCACCTGCTGGACACCGCGCTCGGAGACCCGGCCTCGCTCGCCGACCGCGCCGCGCCCGCCGTCCGGGCCGTCGCGGTCGACACACCTCCCGTGGCGCCGCGCACCAGGACCGAGGAACGGCTCGCGAAGGTCTGGCGGGAGGTCCTCAAGCTCGACGAGGTCGGCGTCACGCACGACTTCTTCGCGCTGGGCGGTCACTCGCTGCTCGCCACGCAGCTGCTGTCGAAGGTGTTCGCGGAGTTCGGCGTCGACGTGTCGCTGCACGCGCTGTTCACCCACCCGACCGTCGAGGCCCTGGCCGAGCTCGTCGACGAGCCGGGGGAGACCGGGCATCCGCTGTCGCCGGTCTCCCGCACCGGCCCGCTGGAGCTGTCGGCCATCCAGCAGCGGATGTGGGCGGCGACCCAGCTCGACACCACCACGACCCGGATGAACACCACGTTCGCCGTCAGGTTGAGGGGCTCGCTGGACGTGCCGGCGTTGCGCGCCGCGGTGGCCCAGGTCGTGCGCAGGCACGAGATCCTGCGCACCACGTTCGCCGAGCGGGACGGCCGGCCGGTCATGGTCGTGCACCCGGACCTGGACTGCTGGCTGCCCGAGGCCGTCGGCTCGCCCGGCGAGTTCCTCCTGGAGCACACCGGCCACGTCTACGACCTGGAGAACGGGCCGCTGCTGCGAGTCCGGCTGGTGCGGACCGGCACGGACGAGCACCACCTGCTGCTCGGCATGCACCACATCGTCTGCGACAACACGTCGTGGGGCGTGCTGCTCGCCGAGCTGTCCGCCGGGTACGCGCGGGCAGACCTGCCGGAGCTGGCGGTGCAGTACGCGGACTACGCGGCCTGGCAGCAGGAGCTGCTCACCGACGAGGCCCTCGAACCGCACGCGCGCCACTGGCGCTCCTACCTCGCCGATGCGCCGTCGCAGCTGGAGCTGCCGGCACGGCGTCCCGAGCGCAACGAGACCCGGCGCACCTCGTCCGAGGTCCCGGCCACCGTCGCGCAAGCGGTGAAGGACCTGGCCCGCGCCGAGGGCAGCACGCCGTTCGCCACGCTGCTCGCGGCGTACGCGGTGGTGCTGTACCGGCGCAGCGCGCAGCCGGACGTCGTGCTGAGCGTGCCGCAGCAGGGCAGGCCGCGCCCGGAGGTCGAGCACCTCGTCGGCTGCTTCACCGACCTGCTGCCGATCCGCGTCGACCTCGCGGGGCGCCTCACGTTCCGGCAGGTCCTTCAGCGGGTGCACCGCGCGATGGTCGACGGCTACCAGCACGCCGACGTGCCGTTCTCCAGCGTCGCCCACGTGCTGCCGCGGCAGAAGGGCCGGCACCCGGTCTACCAGTGCGCGTTCAACTACGCGGACCTGCCCGACGAGGCGATGACGTGGCCCGGGCTCGACCTGGAGCCGCTGGAGGTGCCGGTCACGAGCCTCGACTTCGACCTGTTCCTCACGCTGACCACCGAGCACGGCGAGCTGGCCGCGACGCTCGAGTACAGCGCCGACGTCTTCACCCCCTGCGGCGCCGACGAGCTGCTCGGGTCGTTCGTCGGGCAGCTGACCGAGCTGGTGGGCGCGCCGGACACGCCGATCGTCGTCGAGGGCACAGCCAAGTCCACTGTGGACGGCCTGCCGGTGAGCGTCGTGTCGTCGCGCCCGGTCGACGGCGTGTTGCCGGTCCTGTCGTCGTGGGCGGACAAGCTCGGCCTGCCGCTCACCGTGCGCACGACACCGGCCGGCCAGGTCCTGCGCCCGTTGCTGGACCCGGAAGCGGGGCTCGACGGGGTGGAGCGGGAGATCACCGCTGTGCTGCTGCGCTGGGAGGACCTGTTCGAGGGCGGCGTCGCCGCGTTCGAGATCGCGTTCGCCCGGCTGTGCGACGCGATCGGGCGGTGGACCGAGCGCACGGGCGCGTCGCCGGCGGTTCTCGCCACGTCCGGGCGCACGGAGAAGCCGTGGCCCGGTGTCTTCGGGCACGCGGCGGACCGCCTCGCCCGCCGCTTCCCGGCGGTGACCGTCGTCGACCTGCTGACGGCCGAGGGCGACCAGGACGTCGTGCTCGGCACCGCTCTCGCGCGGCTCGTGCACGGCGGTGAGCTGCCGGAGGAGACCGGGGCGGCGGAAGCCCCGCGCACCGCCGAGGAACGCGCCCTCGCCGCCGTGTGGCAGGACGTGCTGAAGCTCGCCGAGGTCGGTGTGCACGACGACTTCTTCGAGCTGGGTGGCGACTCGATGACCGCCATCCAGGTGGTGTGGCTCGCGAACCAGGCGGGGATCAGGTTCACGCCCGCCCAGCTCACGGCCAAGCGCACGATCGCCGCACTGCTGCGCGCCCCGATGACGCCGGAGCAGCAAGCGCTTGCGGCCGTGTGGTGCGAGGTGCTGAAGCTGGAAGAGGTCGGTCCGCACGACGACTTCTTCGAACTGGGTGGCGACTCGATGACCGCCATCCAGGTGGTGTGGCTCGCGAACCAGGCGGGCATCAGGTTCACGCCCGCCCAGCTCACGGCCAAGCGCACGATCGCCGAGCTGTGCGCCGCGACCGCGCCTCAGGCGGTCGTGGACCAGGGACCGGTCGAGGGCGACTTCCCGGCCACCGGTGCCCAGCGCTGGTTCTTCGAGGCGCTGGCGACGTCGATGGTCGCGCCCGCCCACTTCAACCACCCCTACTACCTCCGGCTGCGCGTGCCGGCCACGCCCGAGCAGTTGGAGCAGGCCACGAACGCCCTGGTCGCCCACCACGACGGACTGCGGCTGCGGTTCCGCCGCGAGGGGATCGACTGGTACGCCTCGCACGGCCCGGTCGAGGGCGCGATGCCGTTCGTCTCCTTCGACGTCTCGGACGCGGCCGACCGCGAGAAGGCGATCGAGGGCCACCTGAACGAGGTGCACCCGACGCTCGACATCGCGGACGGCCCGCTGGCCAAGGTCGTCCACTTCGGACTCGGCGGCCACGAGCCCGACCGCGTGATGGTCATCTGCCACCACCTGGTCACCGACGGCGTCTCGCGCAGCCTCGTCCTGGAGGACTTCCAGAACGCGCTGCGCCAGGTGCTCGCCGGCGAACCCGTCGACCTCGGGCCGAAGACGACGTCGTTCCGGGACTGGGCGCTGAGGATCGACGAGTACGCCCGCGGCCCGCAACCGCTGGAGGAGCTCGAGTACTGGGAGAGCCAGGCACCCGGCAGCGAGGAGCTGACCCCGGACCTGCCCGGCCTCAACACCTTCGGCGTCATGCTGGACATCCACACGACGATCGACGCCGAGACCACCGCGCGTCTGCGCGAGCTGGCCAAGCGGCACCAGGTCGGTGTCAGCGACCTGCTCGTCTGGGCGTCCGTGCGGATGGCCGCCGAACGCTCCGGCAGTCCCGAGTGGACGATCGCGACCACCGGGCACGGCCGGGAGGCGTTGTTCGACGGCCTCGACCTGTCCCGCACGGTCGGCTGGTTCCAGGTGATGTACCCGATCCGGCTCACACTGCCGGAGGGCGCCGACACCGAGGCGGTCCTGTCGCTGGCCGAGCAGCTCAAAACGGTGCCCGTCAACGGCATCGGCTACGGCCTGCTCCGCTACAACCACCCCGATCCCGCCGTGCGGCGGCGGCTCGAGAAGCCCAACCCGCAGCTGACCGTCAACTACGCCGGGGCGTTCGGGTTCACCGACCTGTCCAGCGCCGACGAGCTGTTCGACCTCTGCCAGTCCGAGCTCGGCGTCCTGCAGGACAGGGGAACCGTCTGGCCCGGCCGGATCGACGTCGTCGGATCGCTGGTGGACGACCGGATCCGCATCGAGATGAACTACGGCACCGAGATGTACCTGCCCGAGACCGCGCGCCGGATGCTCGGCCGAATCGAAGAGCTGCTCCGCCGGCTCGTTGACCAGAACAGGACGAGGTAATGCCCAAACCTTCGGGATTCGGCGCGTTCACGATCATGTGGGTAGGACAGCTGCTGTCCGCCCTCGGCACCCGCATGACGAACTTCGCGCTCAGCATCTGGGTGTGGCAGCACACCGGCTCGGCCACGTCGATGGCGCTGATGATGTTCTGCGGCTTCGGCTCGACGGTGCTCTTCAGCCCGATCGCGGGCAGCCTGATCGACAAGTGGAGCCGCAAGACGTCGATCATCGTCAGCGAGATCGGGTCGATCGCGGTCACGTTCATCCTGCTGGCGCTGTTCCTCACCGACTCGACCCAGCTCTGGCACCTGTACCTCGTCAACGTGCTGACCGGCGCGCTGCTCGCGATCCAGGGACCGGCGTTCGGGGCGACCATCGCGCTCATGATGGAGCGGGGGAAGTTCCTGCGGGCCAACGCGATGATGTGGTCGGTCAAGAGCTTCCCGGTGATCTTCGCGCCGGCGTTCGCCGCCACCCTGCTCGGCCTCACCGGCATCAAGCTGATCCTGCTCGTCGACGGGCTCACCTACGTGGTCGCGATCATCACGGTGCTCGTCGTGCACATCCCGCGGGTGCCGGGCCAGGACCGCGAGAAGAGCACCTTCTGGCAGGACTGCGTGTTCGGCTTCCGCTACATCGTCGAACGCCCGCCGCTGCTCGCGGTGCAGGTCGTGCTGTTCTCCATCAGCCTCCTCGCGGCCCTCGCGTGGGCGCTGATCGTGCCGCTGGTGCTCGCCCGCACGCTGGGCGACGAGGGAACGCTGGGCCTGGTGCAGAGCATCGGCGCGGTCGGCGGTGTGCTGGGCGGCACGCTGCTCGCGTTCATGAAGCCGCCGCGCCGCAAGATGCTGGTCGTGCTGGGCGCGATCCTCGTGTTCAGCATCGTCGGCCGGATCCTCTACGGCGTGGGTGACGGCTTGATCGCGTGGGCGGCGGCGATGTTCTTCGTCGAGCTGACCATCCCGTTCATCGACGGTCTCGCGCAGACCATCTGGCAGGAGAAGGTCGACCCGGCCGTGCAGGGACGCGTCTTCGCCGCCCGCAACTTCTTCGAGAACCTGTCGGTCCCGATCGGCTTCGCGGCCGCCGGACCGCTGGTCGACAAGGTGCTCGAACCCGCCATGCGAGGCGACACGGCGCTCGCGGACGCGTTCGGCTGGCTGGTCGGCACCGGACCGGGCTCGGGCATCGGGCTGCTGTTCGTGGTCGTCGGTGTGCTCGGCGCCGGCGTGGGTGTCGCGGGCTTCCTCAGCCGCAACGTCCGCGAGGTCGAGACCCTCGTGCCGGACCACGAGCCGGAGCCGGAAGCGAAGCCGCTCGACCGCCAGCCCGCGCTGGCCGACTGAACGACGAAGGGGGAGAACACCATGACGCACCGGGTCGTGATCAACGACGAGGAGCAGTACGCGCTCTGGCCCGCCCACAAGGACAACGCGCCGGGCTGGCGCGACGCGGGGGTCAGCGGCACCAAGGAGGAGTGCCTCGCGCACATCGGTCGCGTGTGGACGGACATGCGCCCGCTCAGCCTGAGAGGACGGTCATGACCTTCACCGAGGTGGTGGCGGGCGCGCTGGACGTCGATCCGGCGCACGTCACCGACGACGCGGGGCAGGACACGCTGTCGAGCTGGACCAGCATGCGGCACATCCAGCTGATCGTGACGCTGGAGGAGGCCTACGGGCTGTCGTTCGACTACGAGGAGATCGCCGGCGCCCGGACCGTCCGGGACGTCCGCGACGTGCTGCGGGCCAAGGGGGTCGAGGTCTGATGGACCTGGTGGAGGACCTCGCCGCGGTGCGCCGCCGGTGGCAGGAGATGGCCGGGACGCCGGTGACCCCGGTGATCGGGGTCGGCGTGCTGGCGAGCTACACGATCGACCCGGTGCTGCCCTACCTCGGCACCGCCCTGCACGACGCGGGCCTGCCCGCCTCGTTCACCACCGGGCCGTACAACCAGATCGTGCAGCAGTGCCTCGACGACACGTCGGTGATGGCGGCGGCCAGGCCGGACGTGCTCGTGGTGGCGCCCCGGTTCGAGGAACTGGGCGACGAGCTGCTGACCGTGGTCGACGCCGCGATGGCCGCGGCACGGCGCTGGGGGTCGTTCCTCGTCCTCGTCCTGCCCGCGGTGCCGGAGGAACGGGTGTTCGGGCACCTCGACGACGGACGGGCCGCCGGCACGGCCGCCACGGCGCACGAGGTGCGCGAGACGATCCGGGCGGAGCTCGCGGGCCGGCCGGACGCCTGGGTGGTCGACGCCGAGCAGGCGGTCCGCGCGGCCGGCACGGGCAAGGCCCACCACCCCGCCATGTTCAGGTTCGCCAAGATCCCCTACACCGAACCGGTGTTCGCCGAGCTGGGCGCCGCGCTCGCCGGTGTGCTGCGGGCGGTGCACGGCGTGACGCCGCGGGTCGTCGTGGTGGACGGGGAGTCGGCGGACGCGCTCGGCGAACCGCTGAGGTGGTTGCGCGAGTCCGGCGCCCGCCTGGTGTTCCGGCAGGGGCAGGAGCCGGTCTCCGAGCTGGCGGAGGCGGAGGGCGTGCCGGCCGGATCCGCGGCGCTCCTGCGGCTCGGTGCCAAGCCCGCCGCCTGGCGCGACGAGCTCGTCCGGTCCGGGCTGCTGGACCGCCTGCCGCCACCGGAGACCGCTCCCCGTCGCGCGCGGCGCGAGGTCCAGAAGACGGTGTCGCTCACCGACTTCGTCGCCGGGCTGAACGTCGAGGTCGACCTCCGCCCCGTGGGGCCGGACTCGGCCGCCAAGGTCGTCGAGGTCGTGTCCAGGGCCAAGGACTTCACCCTCGGCACCGAGGCGCTCGACCTGGCGCAGGACCGCGAGGTGTTCGCGGTCCACGTCCGGGACAAGTTCGGCGAGTACGGCATCAGCGGCGCGGTGGGCATCACCGGGGAAGGCGTCGTCGACGTCTTCTCGCTGTCCTGCGTCGTGCTCGGCAAGGGCGTCGAGGACGTCGTGCTCCAGCAGCTGCGCGAGAAGCACGGCGACATCGTCTTCCGCCACCGCCGCACCGCGCACAACCAGATCACCGCCGGGTTCCTCGCGGACGCCGGAGCGAGAATCGAGGAGATCACGTGACCGTCCACTTCGGAGTCGTGTCGCTCGGGCACGTGCTCGGCGACCCCGTCGACGTGGCGTCCGCCGCCGGCGGCTACACCGCGGACGTCGACCGCGTGCTGGGCTGGGGGTACCGGACGTTCCACCGCGCCGGGGACGGCGTCGGCCTCACCGACCTGGCCGCCGAGGCCGGTGCGAAGGCACTGGGCGACGCGGGCGTGCAGCCGCACGAGGTCGACTTGATCGTGCTGGCCATGTCCGACCTGTCCGAGCACCTGTACTGGGACGCGGCCGGCGCGACGCAGGCCAAGATCGGCGCCCACCGCTCGGAGAACGTCCTGCTGACCCAGGCGTGCGGCGGGGGAGTGGCGGCGTTCGACATCGTCGCCGGCAAGTTCGCCACCCACCCCGGCTACTCGACGGCGCTGATCATCGGCGCCAACCGCGTCTGCGAGCCGTACTGGAACCGGATGGAGATCAACACCAGCATCTTCTCCGACGGTGCCGCCGCGGCCGTGGTGAAGCGCGACCACCCGCGCAACCGCTGGCTCACCACCGAGATCATCAGCGACGGCCGCTACGCCGACTTCATGATGATGGACGTCGGCGCCGCGGCCCGCCCGTTCGCGGGCCAGCGGGACATCGGCGTGAAGAGCCCGCAGAAGCGGCTCGAGGAGTTCTTCGCGGGCGACATCCGCAAGATGTTCGAGTTCGTCTCGACCATCCGCACCAACAACCACGAGGTGGTGCGCCGCGCCTGCGACCGCGCCGGCACCACGCCCGCGGACCTGCGCAAGCTCCTGCACCTGCACGACAGCGTGCCCGCGATGACGTTGCTCGCCAAGGACCTCGACCACGGTCCCGAGTGGACGAACACCGAGGTGGCCCAGGCGCTCGGCCACGTCGGGTGCGCCGACCAGCTGATGTCGCTCGAGCACTACCTCGCGGCAGGGGAGCTCACCGAGGGCGACGTCGTGGCACTGACCAGCACGGCCAGCGGCATGCACTGGCTCTGCACGCTTCTGGCGATCTAGGGGAGAGACGATGGAGATCAAAGAACTGCTGGCGCGGATCCGCCGGCTGACCGCTCCCGGTGCCGAGGCCGACCCGGCCGTGCTCGGCGACCTGGCCGCGCTGACCGACCTCCCGGCGTTGCTCGAGGCGGGCCGGCTGCTCGCCAAGGTACCCGCGGAGCTGCTCGGCACGCTCAAGCCGCTGAAGGTCGCGATCACCGGCACCTTCACCGCGTCCGGCGTGGCGCCGCTGCTGCGGGTCGCCCTGCTGGGCAAGGGGATCGCGCCGCAGATCCACGTGTCCGGCTTCGACCAGCTGGCCGTCGACCTCAGCAGCCCGGACTCGCCGCTCGCGTCGTTCGAGCCGCAGGTGACGCTCTGCCTGCTGCACGACGACTGGTTCGTCCCGGCGGAGTGGGACGACGCGGAGGCATTCGAGAGCGCCGTTCGCGGCCGTTGGGGCATGTTCGACACCCTCGTCGGCGCCTTCACCGAACGCTCCGGCAGCGCGGTCCTCGTGCACACCGTGCCCCTGTCGCCGGTCGAGATGCGCGGCGTCGTGGCGTTCGACGGCAGGGCGGCGCTGGGCCGCGCGTGGCGCGAGCTGAACAGCGACCTGCTCGGCATGGCGCTGCGCCGCGACCAGGTGCACGCCCTGGACCTGGAGGCGTACCTGGTCGACGCGCCGGCCCGGCTGCGCGACGAGAGGCTCTACCGGTTCGCGAGCGCCGCCTGGACGCCCGAGGTCGAGCAGGTCTACGCGACCGAGGCCGCGCACTTCTGCCGCGCGTTCCTCGGCCTGGCCAAGAAGGTCCTCGTGCTCGACCTGGACAACACGCTGTGGGGCGGCGTCGTCGGCGACGACGGCCCGAGCGGCATCCAGATCGGCTCGATGTACCCCGGCAACGCCTTCCGCGAGATGCAGCGCCGTGCCGTGCAGTTGCGCAAGCAGGGCGTGGTCCTCGCGCTGGCCAGCAAGAACGAGGCGGCGATCGTCGACGAGGTCCTGAACGACCACCCGGACCTGGTGATCCGCCCGGCCGACATCGCGGCCCGCGCGGTCAACTGGCAGCCCAAGGACCACAACATCCGCGGGCTCGCGGCCCAGCTCAACCTCGGCCTCGACAGCTTCGTCTTCGCCGACGACAGCACGTTCGAGACCCAGCTCGTGCGCGGCTCGATCCCCGAGGTCACCGTGGTGCACCTCGACGGCGACCCGGCCGACCACGTCACGGCGTTGCAGCGCGGCGGTTCCTTCGACGTGCTGACGACCACGGCGACCGACCGCGAGCGCACCAGGCTCTACAAGGCCCGCGCCGAACGCACCGAGTTCGCCGACTCGTTCAGCTCGGTGCAGGACTACCTGCGCAGCCTGGAGATCACCGTGTCGGTGCGGGAGGCCGACGAGTTCAGCCTGCCGCGGCTCGTGCAGCTCGGGCAGCGCACCAACCAGTTCAACATGATCGGCACCTCCCACGCGGAGGCCCGCACGCGGGAGATGGCCGCGTCCGGCGACCACGTCGTGCTGGTCTTCGAGGTCGCGGACCGGTTCGGCGCCGAGGGGATCGTCGGCGGCGTCTGGGTGTCGAAGCACGACGACCACTGGCTCGTCGAGAACTTCGTGATGAGCTGCCGCGTCTTCACCCGCGGCGTCGAGCACACCGTCGTCCAGCACCTCGCCGACCGGGCCCTCTCGGCGGGTGCCGTGCGGCTGGAGGCCGACTTCAGGGCCACCGACCGCAACAAGGCCGCCGCCGCGTTCTACCCCGACGCCGGGTTCGAGCAGGTGTCGGAAGGCCGCTTCACCCTGCCGCTGCTGCCGCGGCCGCAGATCAGTCCCGAGTGGACCACACTCGTCGTGGAAAGGGAGTCCGCCGATGTCTGAGGTTTTCGTCGACGTGGTCGACCTGGTCGGTCAGGTGACGGACCTGCCGGCCGAGGACATCTCGGCCGACGCGCGGTTCGAGGCGCTCGGCAACTGGACGAGCTACGACGCGCTGCGCCTGCTCACCGGCATCGAGCAGAAGTTCGCGGTGCGCCTCGACCTGCAGGAGTACTTCGCCATCAAGGACGTCGGCGGCCTCGTCGCCGCCGTGGCGACCGCGCAGGGGAAGTCGGGATGATCCTGCGCATCGACCACGTCGGTGTCGTCACCGGCGACCTCGCCGCCGCCGGGATCGGCCTCGGCCTGATGGACATGAAGAACACCTACGCCGACGACGTGAACGCCTACGGCGTGGCCACCTCGTTCTGGCAGTGCCCCGGTGACACGACCTCGATCGAGCTCGTGGCTCCGGTGCGCCCCGACGCCGCCGTGCACGGGCACCTCGCGCGGCTGGGGCCGGGCCTCAACCACGTGGCGTTCGAGGTCGACGACATCGACGCGGACCTGCTGGCGTTGCAGGACCGCGGCGCGGTCCTCGTCGACGAGAAGCCCTGCCAGGGCGGACGGCCCGGTCTGCGGGTGGCGTTCGCCCACCTCGGGCCGGCGACGGGACTGCTGGTCGAGCTCGTGGACTACGGCAACCGCGCCTGAGTCGGCTGGGAGGCCCCCGGCGCCGCCTGGGGCCTCTCGCTCTTGCGGCGGGTCAGCACGAGCGGCCCGTCCTCGGTGATCGCGACGGTGTGCTCGGAGTGGGCGGTGCGCGAGCCGTCGGCCGAGCGCAGCGTCCAGCCGTCCTCGTCGTAGATGATCTTGTCCGTCGTCGCGGCGAGCCACGGTTCGATGGCGATGGTCAGGCCGGGCTTGAGCTTCATGCCGTGACGGCGGCGGCCGTTGTTCGACACGTGCGGCGCCTCGTGCATGGTGCGGCCGATGCCGTGGCCGCCGAACTCCAGGTTGGGCGTGTAGCCGAGCTCGGTGCAGACCTCGCCGATCGCCGCCGAGATGTCCCCGATGCGGTTGCCCGGCTGCGCGGCCTCGATCGCGGCCGCCAGCGCGACCTCGGTGGCCCTGACCAGGCGCAGGTCCTCCTCGCGGGGCGTGCCGACGATGACCGTCATGGCCGAGTCGGCCGCCCAGCCGTCGATGAGCGCCGCGATGTCCATCGTCAGCACGTCGCCGTCCTGCAGCACGTAGCTCTTCGGCAGGCCGTGCAGCACCGCGTCGTTGACCGCGAGGCACGTGACGTTGCGGAACGGGCCGCGGCCGAACGACGGCGAGTAGTCCCAGTAGCAGGACACCGCGCCGCGCTCCTCGAGCATGCGCCGGGCGTGGTGCTCGAGGTCGAGCAGGTTCACCCCCACGGCGGCCCGGGAGGAGAGCTCGTCGAGCACCTCCGCGATGAACTGGCCGGTGACGTGCATGCGCTCGATCTCGGCGGGGGACTTGAGCTCGATCAACGTGTTCCTCCATCAGCGGGTGCCGGTATAACTATACCGGCTTCGCGGAGACGGCTGAACAACACCACCCAGGAGGGGGACGGGCGTTGCGCTCCCGGGATCGCGCAACCACAGTGCGTGGTCATGAAGCAGGTGCTGCAGCACAGGATCGACTCGACCTTCGCCCACTACGACGTCAACCGCAACGGCGTCATCGAACTGGCGGACGTCTACGCGCTGGCCAACCGGCTGCTGCGGGCGTACGGCGAGCCCGCGTCCTCCGAGCGGGGCCGCGAGCTGGTCGAGGCCTACGACAGGTTCTGGGAGATGCTCGCCGGGCACTGCGACACCGACCGCGACGGCAAGATCGGGCCTGCGGAGTACCGCGAGGCGATGATCGAGGCGTTCGTCGAGGGCGGCCCGATCAACATGGACTTCCTCGAGGTCGTCCACTCGCTGCTCGAGATCATGGACACCAACTCCGACGGCCGGGTCGACGCCTCCGAGTTCGCGGTGCTGCTGAAGGCGCGCGGGCTGTCCGAGCAGGAGTGCGGGACGGCGTTCGCGCACCTCGACACCGACGGTGACGGGGCGATCAGCGTGCACGAGTACATCACGGCCGTGCGGGACTTCTACACGAACCCGGCGGAGGACACCCCCGGCAGCTGGCTGTACCCCAGCGCTCTGCAGCGCACCTGACCTGCGCGGATGGTCCTCGAGGCCGACCGGCCGGGAATCCGCTGTCACATTCTCGCCGGCTGCGCTGTCATGTCTGCAGCAGCCGACGAACAGGGGAACAGCACATGTCCTACCCGGAAGAGGTCTACTCCGGCGACTCGGGCGAGGTCAGCGCCCGGTACCGCCCGGTGACCACCGCGCCTGAGCTCGGCCGAGAGGGCGACGGCATCCACTACCTCGCCACCACCGAGACCACGCGCGGCGAGTTCGGGCTCTACCGCGTGATGATGCGGCCGAAGGCGCCCGGTCCGAGCACGCACTTCCACCGCACGATCTCGGAGTCGTTCTTCATCCTCGACGGCGTCGTCAGCCTCTTCGACGGCGAGAGGTGGATCGAGGCGGGGAAGGGCGACTTCCTGCACGTGCCGCAGGGCGGGCTGCACGCCTTCCACAACGCCTCCGACGAGCCGGCGGAGATGCTGCTGCTCTTCACGCCCGGCGCGCCGCGCGAGGAGTACTTCGAGAAGCTCGGTGAGGTCGCGAAGGAGGACCTCACCGCGTTCCGCGTCAAGCACGACTCGTACTTCGTCTGACGGGCCGGGGGTGCCGGAACGGTCCGGCACCCCCGGGAGGTCACTCCTCGACCGTGATGGCCGAGGCCGGGCACACCGCCGCCGCGTGCCGCACGTCCGCCAGCCGCTCGGCGGGCGGGTTCGCGTCGAGCAGGTCCACCAGGCCGTCGTCGTCGCGCTGGTCGAACACGTCGTCCGCGGCCAGCACGCACTGCCCGGCGCCGACGCACCTCCCCTGGTCCACCACGACCTTCACGCCGACCTCCAGGTGACGGGCAGCTCCGCGACGCCGCCGGTGAGGGTGGCGCGGACCTGCAGCTGGTCGAGCTCCTTGGCCAGGCGCAGTCCCGGCAGGCGCTTGGCCAGGGCGGCGAAGACCACGCGCAGCTCGGTGCGGGCGAGCGACGCGCCGATGCAGAAGTGCGCGCCGTGGCCGAAACCGAGGTGTGTCCTCTCGGGACGGTCGGGGTCGAACTCCTCGGCGTTGCCGTAGACGTCCGCGTCGCGGTTGGCCGCGTTGATCGAGAGCACGAGCGCGTCCCCGGCGCGGATGGTGACGCCCGCGAGCTCGACGTCCTCCTTCGCGTACCGGAGCAGGCCGAGGTCGCCGGGCGCGCCCAGGCGCATGACCTCCTCGACCACCGCGTCGACGCGGCCGTCCGGGTCGGCGACGAGGGCGTCCCAGCGCGAGCGCTCGGTGAGCAGGAACAGCACGCCGAGACCGATGCGGTTCACCGTCGTCTCGTGGCCCGCGAACAGCAGCCCGACGCACAGCCGGACCATCTGGACGTAGTCGAACGCCTCGTCCTCGGCCTGCGCGCGCACGAGGTCGGAGATCACGTCCTCCCCGAGCGCCCCGCGCTTCGACTCGACGAGCCCGACCATGTAGTGGAAGAACTCCTCGCGCGCCCTGTGCGCGTCCTCGCCGATCTCCGTGCCCGCCATGCGCTCCGACAGCGACGCGAACTTCTCGTTGTCCTCGTGCGGCACGCCCAGCAGCCGGCAGATCATCGCCACCGGCAGTGGGAACGCGAGTCCGTGGTGCAGGTCGACGACGCCGGTCTTCTCGTGCTCGGCGATCAACCGGTCGATGCAGTCGTCGACCAGTTCCTCCATGCTGTCGCCCAGCATCCGCATCCGCTTGGCGGAGAACGCGGGCGTCAGCAGGCGCCGCATGCGCGCGTGGTCGGCCTCCTCCGTGGCGTACTCGCCGGTCGGGCCGTCCTGCACGGCGGAGGTCGAGATGCGGGACGCCTTGTCCGGTTCCGGGTGCGACCGGCCGAAGCGCTTGTCGCCCAGCAGCAGGCGGACCTCGTCGTACCGGGTCACCAGCCAGGCGGGATCTCCCGCGGGTGTCGTCACGGGCGCGATCGGCGCCTCGCGCCGCAGCACCTCGTAGAGCGGAGCGAGATCGAGGACGTTCGGCCTCGGCAGCGGCAGCTTCAGGCGCTCTGCGTCAATGCTCATGCACCGACCGTAGCGCTTGTTGGCAGACGGTGCCAATAAATCTTTCCAGGTGGGTGACGTGCTTAAATCGGCCGATGACGGACGTAGCGACCGAAAAGCCGCGCCGGGGCCGGCCGCCGGTGAGCGACGAGCAGCGCCGCCGCCAGCGGCTCGACATCTCGCGCCACGCCGTCCGCCTGTTCGCCGAGCAGGGCGTCGCCGCGACGTCGGGGGAGCAGATCGCCCAGGCCGCGGGCGTGTCCGAACGGACGTTCTGGCGCCACTTCCCGCACAAGGAGAGCTGCGTCGAGCCGCTGCTCACCAAGATGGTCGACGCCTTCTGCGCCGTGCTGCGCGCCTGGCCGTCCGAACTCGAGCTGATCGAACACCTGCGCGGGGCCTACACCCCGCTGCTCGACGCGGCCACCGACGACGACATCGAGGCGGTCCTCGCCGTCGTGCGCCTGACCCACGGCGAACGGGCGCTGCGCGCCGCGTACCTGATGCTCCGCGAACGGGCGGAGGAGGCGATGGCCGAGGTCCTCGCCGCCCGCATGCGCCTGCCGCAGGACACCATCGAGATCCGCGTGCAGGCCGCGGCCATGAGCGCCGTGCTCAAGGTGGCCACGGACGACGTGGCCAGGGCGGCGGCCGGCGGGGTCACGCGGGCGACGCTGGACGGGCACCGCGAGCAGATCGCCGCGGCGTTGCGCGGCCTGTCGCGGATGCTCTAGACCGGCAGGGTCGACAGCGCCCGGACGAACGCCACGGCGCGGACGGCCACCTCGACCACGACGCCGGCGAGGGCCGAGCCCAGGGCGGTCCGGACGAACGAGCAGGCGGGTTCGCCGCCCCGCCGGCCGAACGGCTCCAGGACGTCGCCGAGGAACGCGACGACGGTCAGCACGGGCAGGACGGCGGTGGCGAACCCGGCCGGTGCGGCGAGGCGGCCACGGTCGATCCCGGTCCCACGTCGAGGGTGCTCCCGGCCCCGCGGGGTGGCATCGGTACGACTGCTCACGTTCACGCCCGCAGCAGCGCCACCCTGTCCACCAGGGCGTGGGCCACCGAGTCGAAGCCCTTCTTCACGTACTCGCCCTGCGCCGCGAAGACCGCGCCGGCGTACTCGCCCGTGAAGGTCTCGAAGGTGCGGTAGCTGCACCGTCGCGCGCCCAGCGGCGTGATCAGCTGGTCGCGCACGCCGAGCAGACCGGGGAACGTGTCCCCGGTGTCGTAGCGCAGCAGGCGCGGCGGCTCGACCACGCGGACGAACTCGCGGCTCACGAACGTCCCCTCGGAACCGTCGGGTCGCGGCAGCGTGAGGTCGATCGGCGAGCCGACGGCCAGCGTCGTGGCCACCGCCAGCGTGTAGGGGTTCCACTGCGGATAGTGCGGGTAGTCGAGCAGGACGTCCCACACGAACGCGGCGGGCGCGTCGACCTCCACGACCACGGACTCGATCACGTGTGCGCTCATGCCGGCATGTACTCCCCGCCGTTGACGTCCAGCACGGCTCCGGTCACCTCGGAGGCGTGGCGGGACAACAGGAACAGCACCGCGCCCGCGCACGCGTCGTCGGCCGGGATGCGGCGCAGCGGGTTGCGGGCGGCGATCTCGTCGTAGACGTCCTGCTCGGTGACGCCCCGCGCCTCGGCGGTCATCTTGAGGTAGAAGCGGACGCCCGGTCCGTCCAGCCAGCCCATCACCGCCTGGTTCGCGCGGATGCCGTGCTCGCCCAGTTCCAGGGCCAGGAACTGCGTTGCCGTCGCCATCGCGGCCTTCGCCGCCGCGTACCCGCCCTCGCCGCGCATCGGCTTGCGGGTCGTCATCGTGCCGATGTTCACGATCGAGCCCCGGCCGGCGGCCTTCATGTGCGGCACGACCTCGCGGGTCACGTTCAGGGCGCCGAACAGGACGATGTCGATCGACCGCCGGATCGCCTTCTCCGGCGTGTCCAGCAGGTCGGCGAAGCCCGCGTGCCCGAACGCCGAGTTCACGAGACCGGTGATCGTGCCGAACCGGTCGGCGGCGGTGGCGACCAGGCGCGCCACCTCGTCGGGCCTGCGCACGTCGCACCGCACGCCGACGGCCTCGCCACCGGCGGCGGCGACGTCCTGCTCCACCCGCTTCATCACGTCGGCGGACCGGGCGGCCATCACGACCTTCGCGCCCTCGGCGGCCGCCCGCAGGGCGAGCTTCGAGCCGAGGCCGGGGCCGACGCCGGTGATCAGCACGACCTCGTCACGCAGCATCACAGGTAGACCTCCGCGTAGAAGGCGAAGTCGCGGCGCAGCTGCTCCTCGGACAGGCCGAAGTCCTGGGGCGCGTAGGAGTGCGAGCCGTGCCGCTCGGTGCGGTTGCGCTCCAGGTAGGCCTCGAACGCCGCGTCGTCGGCGGGACCGGGCGGCAGGCCGAGGGCGTCGAGGACCCGGCGGGCGACCTCGGCGGGTCTGCTCACGGTGTCGGCGAACCGCACGTCCACGAACCGGTCGGGGCGCGCGGACCTCGCCGCGGCGAACCCCCGCAGCGTCTCGGAGAACCGGCCGGACCAGTACCGTCCGATCCGGACCGGATCGACGTCCTCGCTGTACTGCGCGGACATCGTGCTCACCATCGAGGCGTACGACGGCACCGCCTGGACCGGGGACCGGTGCGTCATCACGATCCTGCAGCCGGCGAACTCGTCCAGCACGGTGTCGACGGCGGTCAGGTGGTGCGGTGACTTGAGCACCCACGGCAGCGAGCGCGACTCGTTCTGCCACTGCAGCACCTGCAGCCACTCCCGCAGCTCGCGGTAGGCGGGGCGCTGGTCGGCCGAACGCAGCCAGTCGCCGTAGGACGGGACCCGGTAGAACGAGTCGAAGCTCATCGACACGAACGTCCGGTCGAGCAGGATCACGTCCTCCTCCGGTCCGTCCCACACGACGGTGTGCAGGTCGCCGAAGTCGGGGGAGAGCTGCGAGAACACCTGCATGCGTTCCCGCGCGCGGCGTTTGCGCACCGCGGCGTCCGGGCCCTCGCCGGGGAACGGCAGCGGGTAGGCGACCTCCCACGACAGCGTGGACGTGACCTGGGGCGAGGCCGCGAGGAGGCGGTGCAGCAGCGTCGACCCGGTGCGCGGCAGGCCGCAGATCTCCGCGGCCACCCGCACCTCGACGTCGAGCACCTCGGGGTGCGTGCGTTGCAGCTCGCGCAGCCGCAACCGGTCGCACAGCAGTGCCGTGAGCCGGTGCCGGGTGAGCTCGAAGCCCAGCGGGGAGAGCGCCGCCTCGGTGTTGAGGCTGTGGACGAGCACGTCGAGCGGTTCGCGGAACCAGTCGTCGCCGAAGTCGGCCAGGCCGGTCTTCGCGCGGGCCTTCTCCAGCAGTTCCGGCACGTCCAGCGCCGTCGTGACCGTCATCGGACCTCCCCCAGGGGCACCACGCGGCACTTCGGGATCGGATGGGTGCGCGCGCCGAGCCAGCGCAGCAACGCGGTGCCGGAGCTGTGGCCGCAGGTGTCGATCCAGTTGCCCGCACCGGGATCCGCGGCGGCCACGACGATCGTCAGGCGCCCGTCGGGGGACAGCGTCGCGGTGTGCTTGTTGACGGTGGTCCGGCGCCGGTGGTCGAGCGACTCCATCCACCAGTTGTCCAGCTGGAAGTTCCAGTACGGGCAGTCCGGCACGTCGGTCTCGACGACCCACGCCTCGCCGGGGCGCAGCGTCCAGTACCCGTGCAGGTAGAAGATCCCGGGATCGCCGCCCGCCCGCTGGAACACCTCCTGGCCGAAGTCCGGCAGCTCGTTGGGACGTGCCATGAACGTCCGCGTCCAGTGCGCGAACGTGGCCGCGGTGCCGTGCACGGACAAGGCCGCGCGCTGCAACGCTTTCGCGACGAACTCCGGTGTCAGCGCAGCGGGCTCGGCCGGTCCGCCGACCCGCTCGACGGACCACCGCCCCGGCACCTCGCGGGACCGGTCGAGGTAGGTCTGGCGCACCACCAGGCCGGTGGAGTCGGGCGCGAGCGGCAGCCAGTTCCCCGGCTGCTCGGCGGCGCTCGCGATGATCTCGACCGTGCCGTCCGGCGCGACCTCCAGGTCGGCGTCGGACAGCTCGCCGGTCGACGCCATGGTGCCGTCCTTGGCGTACCGGTTGGCCTTGGAGCCGATGCTGAAGTACGAGATGGTGCCGCGGGTCCCGGTGATCCGGTAGGTGCGGTCACCGCGGATGTTCGCGGACAGGTAGACGTTGTCGGGGTTGTCCGCGCCGATCTTCACGAGGTCGAGCTCGTGGAACCGCGGGAAGTCGGGATCGGCGTTGTCGAGGCAGGAGTAGAGCATCTCGCGGGTCAGCCGGGCGAGGTAGCGGTAGCCCTCCGCGCGGTCGAGCGGGGTGTCCGGCGCGCGATCGGACAGGACCACCTCACCGGCCTTCTCCAGCGCCCGGCAGAACTGCGTCCACGTCTGGTCCCGCACGGAAAGCCTCCCCGGATCTAGAACGTGTTCTAGTCGAAGCTACACCATTCCGAACAACGTTCAACAGACCCCGAGAGTGCGGAGCCGGTCCAGCACCACCTCGGCGGCGGCCTGCGGGCTCAGCGCCGTCGTGTCGAGCCTGACCTCCGGGGCGACCGGCGGTTCGTAGGGGGAGTCGATGCCGGTGAAGTTCGCGAGCTCGCCCCGCCTGGCCCTGCGGTACAGGCCTTTCGGGTCGCGCTGCTCGGCCACGGCCAGCGGTGTGTCCACGAAGACCTCGCAGAACTCGTCCTCGCCCACCAGGTCGCGCGCCAGCGCCCGTTCCGCCCGGAACGGCGAGATGAACGAGACCAGCACGATCAGCCCCGCGTCGACCATCAGTGCCGCGACCTCGGCGATGCGCCGGATGTTCTCGACCCGGTCGGCGTCGGTGAACCCGAGGTCGGAGTTCAGCCCGTGCCGCACGTTGTCGCCGTCCAGCAGGAACGTGTGCCTGCCTTCGGCGTGCAGCGCCTTCTCGACCAGGTCGGCGATCGTGGACTTGCCCGCGCCGGACAGCCCGGTCAGCCACACCACGCACGGCCGGTGCCCGTTGCGGGCGATCCGCGCCTGCTTGTCGACGGTCATCGTCCGCCAGCGCACGTCGTTCGGGCTCAGCGCGAAGTCGATCATCCCGGCGCCGACGGTGGCGTTGGAGAGCCGGTCGAGCACCACGAACGAGCCGAGGTCCCGGTTCGTGCGGTAGGCCTCGAACGGCACGGGCGTGTCGAAGTGCACGTTGTCGACGCCGATCTCGTTGAGCCGCAACGCCTTCGTTGCGGTGAACCCGACCGTGCGCGCCCCGATCTTGGCGAGGTACTGCCTGCCCGGCAGCAACCCGTTCTCGTGCAACCAGACCAGCCGGGCCTGGAACGAGCGGGCGAGCACCGGCGGGTTCCCGGCGGCGCCCAGCACGTCACCGCGGCTCGCGTCCACCTCGTCGGCGAGCACGACCGTGACCGACGCGCCGTCCGGCGCCTCGTCCAGGTCGCCGTCCATCGTGACGATCCTCGCCACGGTGGTGGTGCGGCTTCCGAGGCTGACGGCCTCGCCCCTCTCCAGCGTCCCGCCCAGCACGCGTCCGGACAGGCCGCGGAACGTCGCGTCCGGCCGGTTGACCCACTGCACGAGGAAGCGGGACGGACCTTCCCGCCTCGTCGGCGGGGAGACGGTCTCCAGCCATCGCAACACAGTCGGTCCGCCGTACCAGGGCGTCAGCTCGCTGCGCCCGACGACGTTGACGCCCTCGGTGGCCGACATCGGCACGCAGGTGATCTCGTCGAAGTCGAGCTCCGCCGCGAACCGGGTGAACGACGAGGCGACCGAGTCGAACGCCTCCCGCGACCAGCCCAGGAGGTCGAGCTTGTTGACCGCCACGGCCACGTGGCGGATCCCCAGCAACGACACGATCCGCGCATGCCGCCGCGTCTGCGCGAGCACGCCCTTGCGGGCGTCGAGCAGGATCACCGCGGCATCGGCGGTGGAGGCGCCGGTGACCATGTTGCGGGTGTACTGCTCGTGCCCCGGGGTGTCCGCGACGATGAACCGCCGCGCCTCGGTCGCGAAGAACCGGTACGCCACGTCGATCGTGATGCCCTGCTCGCGTTCCGCCGCCAGCCCGTCCACCAGCAGCGCGAAGTCCAGCTCGCCGCCCCGCGTCCCCACGCGCCGGGAGTCGGCCTCCAGGGCCGCGAGGTGGTCGGCGTAGAGCAGTTTCGACTCGTACAGCAGCCGGCCGATCAGCGTGCTCTTGCCGTCGTCGACGCTGCCGCAGGTGATGAACCGCAGGAGCTCCATCAGAAGTACCCCTCCCGCTTCTTGCGCTCCATCGACCCGCTGCGGTCGTGGTCGATCACCCGCCCCTGCCGCTCGGACGTCGTCGCCGTCCGCATCTCCTCGACGACCTCCGCCACCGTCCGCGCCTCGCTGCGCACCGCGCCGGTCAGCGGGTAGCAGCCCAGCGTCCGGAACCGCACCAGCTCGTGCCGCGGCTTGTCGTGCAACGGCATCCGCCCGTCGTCGACCATGATCAGCATGCCGTCGCGGTCGACCACCGGACGCGGCGCGGCGAAGTACAGCGGCACCACGGGAATCCGCTCGCGCTCGACGTAGCGCCACACGTCGAGCTCGGTCCAGTTCGACAGCGGGAAGACCCGGATGCTCTCGCCGGGCGCGACCCGCGTGTTGTAGAGCCGCCACAGCTCCGGCCGCTGGTCCTTCGGGTCCCACCGGTGCTGCGCGGTCCGGAACGAGAACACCCTTTCCTTGGCGCGCGAGGCTTCCTCGTCCCGGCGCGCGCCGCCGAACGCCACGTCGAACCGGTGCTCGTCGAGCGCCTGCCGCAGGCCCTGGGTCTTCCACAGGTCGGTGTGCCGCGCCGAACCGTGGTCGAACGGGTTGATGCCCGCGGCCACGCAGTCGGGGTTGCGGTGCACGATCAGCTCCAGGCCGAGCTCGGCGGCCGTGCGGTCGCGGAACTCGATCATCTCCCGGAACTTCCACGTGGTGTCGACGTGCAGCAGCGGGAACGGCGGCTTCGACGGGAAGAAGGCCTTGCGCGCCAGGTGGAGCAGCACCGAGCTGTCCTTGCCGATCGAGTACAGCAGCACCGGGCGCTCGCTCTCGGCGACGGCCTCGCGGAAGATGTCGATGCTGTCGGCTTCCAGCCGGTCGAGGTGGTTCACGTGAGTACCCCCGCGAGCTCCGGGCGGCAGATCAGCAGGTCGGGCAGCCACGGGTCGGGCTGGTTGTAGTGCAACGGCCGCCCGTCGGCGCGCGAGGCGTGCAGCCCGGCCGCGCGGGCCACGTGGACGGGCGCGGCCGAGTCCCACTCGTACATCCCGCCCGCGTGCAGGTAGGCGTCCGCCTCGCCGCGCACGACGGCCATCGCCTTCGCGCCGGCGCTGCCCATCGGCACCAGCACGCCGCCGATCGCCTCGGCCACCTGCCGCGCGAACGCCGGTGGTCTAGTGCGGCTCACGACGATCCGGGGCCGGCGGTGCGACGTCCTGGGCGCCGGCCGGTGCGCGGGCAACGCGACCGCACCCGCGACCAGTTCGCCGCGTTCCCAGAGCGCGACGTGCACGGCCCAGTCCGTGCGGCCGGGCTCGGCGTACTCGCGGCTGCCGTCCAGCGGGTCGATGATCCACACCCGGTCGGCGGTGAGCCTGCGCGGGTCGTCGGGCGCCTCCTCCGACAGCACCGCGTCGTCCGGCCGGTGCTCCGCGAGCTGCGCGGCCAGGAAGATCTGCGCGGTCCGGTCGCCGTTCCCCGGTCGCACGCGGACCAGCAGCCGGCCGGTCTCGGTGGCCAGGCGTCTCGCGAGCTCGCTGTCGGTGTCCGCCACGCACCCGAGGGTAGGAGCAAACCGAACAACGTTCAACATGCTTCTGAACGTTGTTCAAGTTAAGCTGGACGGCGTGAGCACCGAGCAAACGGCCTGGGGTGACGCGGAAGGCAGGCGGCGCGACATCCTGTCGTCCGCCGAGCTGATCCTCGAGCAGCAGGGCTACGCGGGCCTGACCATGCGCGCGATCGCGGTCGGCGCCGGCGTCAGCCCCGGCACCGTGTACCAGTACTTCTCCGGCAAGGAGGACGTGTTCGCGGCGCTGATGCAACGCCGCCTGGCCGAGCTGCGGCACACCCTCGCCACCGTCGACAGGAGTCTGGGCGTCGCGGGCGTCCTGAAGGAGGTCGAGCCCCAGGTCACCGAGTTCTGGCGGCGCTTCGGCCGTTCGGCGGCGCAGTGGGAGGCCAAGGTGCTCTCCGGTGGCCGCCGCGGCAAGGAGGTCACGGGGTCGGCGTCGGACTACCGCAAGACGCTCAAGGCGCTCGCGAAGGCGTTGCGCGAGACCGCGGAGGCGTCCGGGCAGACGCTGCTCGACGATCCCGCGCTGCCGCACTGGGTCTGGGACTCGCTGATCGGCCTCGCCGACGACCTGCTGCTGCAGGGCGCGCGGACCAACCGGGTCAAGCCCGCTCAGCTGGTCGAGTTCGCCACCGGCGCCATCGAGCGCGGCATCACCGCTCGCTGACCGGGAGGTCGTAGCGGCGCCGGATGCTCGTGCCCAGCACGCTCACGTCGGCGCCGTAGACGTGGATCGAGATCGCGACGGAGCTGGAGTTGTTGCACACCTTGTGGATGTCGCCGGGCGGCACGAGGTACGACGCCACGCCCTCCGGCGTCTTGTTGACGCGCAACGGGACCAGTCGATCGCCCTCCAGCCGGTAGGTGGTCTCTTCCTCCTCGCCGACGTACGTGCCGACGACGCACCACGAGACGTGGTCGTGGATGCACGTCTCCTGGCCCGGCAGCCACACCAGGGCGACGACCGAGAAGCTGCCGTCCGGCTCGACGTGCAGGACGTGCTGGCGGTAGGCGGCCGGGTCGGGCTCGCGCTGCGCCGCGCTCAGCAGGAACGGGTCGGTCAGGTGGCCGGCGAGCGTCGCCGACACCCGTGCGGCGACGGTCTCGTCGTCGCCGCCGCGCGCGATGGCGGCCCGGAGGGAGCTCACCAGGAGCGTGGCCGTGGGGGAGAGCAGGCTGTGCGTCACGAGCGGGTCCTCCTCGGAGGTCAGCTGATCAACACCGTCCCCGTCAGCACCAGGACGACGATCAGCACGGTCGAGAGCAGGCCCAGCAGCAGCACCGCGGGGCCGGAGCGGATCAGGGAGCGCAGGCGCACCGCGGTGCCGAGCGCGAACATGCCGGCCGCCAGCAGCACGTTGTCCACGAACGTCGCCACCGACAGCACGGTCTCGGGCAGCAGGCCGGTCGCCCGGACCGCCGCCATGGTCAGGAAGCCGAGCACGAACAACGGCACGAGCGGCGGGCGTTGCCCGCTCGCCGGGTACTTGAGGCGCTCGGCGAAGCTCACCGCGGCGAGCATCGGCGCGAGCAGCACGACCCGCGTCAGCTTCACCGCCACCGCGATGGCCAGCGCGCCGGAGACGGGTCCCGCGGCCGCCACTACCTGCGCGACCTCGTGCACGCTGCCGCCCGCCCACACCCCGTACTGCGCCGGTGTGAGGCTGGTGAGCCCGAACAGCGCGGGAAGGCCGAACATCGCGACCGTGCCGAAGAGCGTCACGAGGCCGAGCGCCTTGGCGACGTCCTCCTCGTCCTGCTGCCGCACGCTGTTCATCGCGGCCACGGCCGAGGCGCCGCAGATCGAGAACCCGGTCGCGATGAGCAGCGACAGGCCCTCGCCCACCCCGAGCACCCGCCCGAGCCAGCGCGTCGTCACGAACGTCACCACGACCGCGACGACCGCGAGCGCCAGGACCTCGTAACCGAGTTTCAGCACGTCGTGGAAGACCAGCTTCAGCCCGAGCAGCACGACGCCCAGGCGCAGCAGGCGGCGCCCGGCGAGCTTCATGCCGGGAGCGACCGACGGCGGCAGCGTCACGACGTTGGCGACGACGGCGCCGAGCAGCACCGCGACCGTCAGCGCGCTGATCGAGGGCTGCAGCCAGGACACGACCATCGCGACCGCGACCCCGCCCGCCACCACGGCGAGGCCGGGTAGCACGGAGTCGGTGCGCGGCGTGGTCCTGACGGTCCCCATGACCATGACGATGGCGAGTGGGACCTATCAGCAGTAGATGGCCATTTCTTGGGGGCCTATAAGACGCGCTTATGCCCTGGCCGAAGCGGAGATCAACGCGTCCACCGTCGCGCGCATGATCGGCAGCCGGATCAGGTCCGGCCACGTGTAGAGCGAGGTGAGCCGTTGCGCCGCCGACTCCACGCGGACGGCGGTCAGCCCGGGGTGCTGCAGGAACGACAGCAGCAGCCTGGGCACGAGCGCGACGCCCAGACCTGCGGTGACGAGGCTCTGGATGGCCAGGTTGTCGTCGGTCGAGCAGGTGATGTCCGGCACGAACCCCGCCGCTCCGCACGCCTGGTGCAACGCGCGCTGGCACCGCACGCAACCGGCGATCCAGCGTTCCTCCGCCGCCTCGGACAGCGACACCCGCTCCCGGCCGGCCAGCCGGTGCCCCGAGGGCACGAGCAGCGCGAGCGGCTCGCGCAGCAGGGGCACGCTCAGCATGCCGTTGACGGTGGCCCCGTCCTGCGGTTCGTCCAGGTAGCTGAAGCTCAGCACCAGGTCGACCTCACCGCGCCGCAGCAGCGCGAACGAGTCCGGCGGCTCCTGCTCGACCAGCTCCAGCCGCAGGTGGGGGCGTTCCTCGGCCAGGATCGCCGCCGCGGCGGGCACGAGCGAGACGTTGGCGCTCGGGAACGCGCAGATCCGGATGGTGCCGATGTCGTGCGTCGCGATCGCACTGACCTGCTGGTGCGTGGTCGCGAGCCGGTCGAGCAGGTCCGACCCGCGTTCGGCGAGGATCCGCCCGGCCTCGGTGAGGTGCAGGCCCCGGCCGGTGCGCACGAACAGCGGCCCGCCCACCTGCCGTTCCAGGGCGCGCATCTGCTGGCTCACCGCCGGCTGCGAGCAGTGCAGCAGCCGGGCGGCGGCGCTGAACGAGCCGGTCCTGGCGACCGTCGCGAAGACCTCTAGCTGGCGGGTGTCGAACACTCCCGCACTGTAGGGCTCATTTCCCGGTGACGAGCGAGTCGAGCGTCGCCCCGTTGTTCTCACCGCAGTGCTTGCGGGACGCGTCGAGCGTGACCGACTTGTCCGCCTCACCCGGCCGGCCTGCCTGCCCGAAGAGCCGCCGGAGCAGCTCGACCTGTTCGTCGAGGCCCGCGCGGAGGAAGTCGCCGCAGCTCGACTTCACGGTGAGCCGGTCGTCGGCGGGCATGAGGTCGACCGGGCCGAACGCGAACAGCACCGCGAGCACGATCGCGAGCCCGAAGCCGATGACCGCGCCGCTCGTGGAGCTCTTGCGCGGGGCGAGCCAGATCTCCGCCTGCTCCACGAACGGCTCGGCGGGGGAGAGGTCGGTGTCGATCCAGAACTCGAGGCTGTCGCCGCCGGTCAGGTCGAACTGGACGTGACCGGCGGCGAGGATGATCCGCGCCATCTCCCCGCGGTCGTACGAGCCCGTCCAGAACGGCTCGGGCCGCACGAGCACCAGCCGATCGGGCAGCAGGAACACGACGTCGCGCTCACCCCTGGCGAGCCGCGCGGTCTGGCCGGGCTGCACGACGGTGCCCGCCAGCCGCGCCATCACCAGGGCGTGCTCGTCCTCGTCGAGGGCCTCGGCGGCCACCGACCACAGATCCGGTTCCACGTCACTGCTATCGCTGCAGGCGGGGACCGGGGTTAGCCGCGGCCGCCGAGGTTCGTCCGTTTGCCGATCAGAAGGTGAGCTTCCAGGAGTCGATGTAGCCGGTGTCGGCCCGTGCCACGTCCTGGACCCGCAGCTTCCACGTGCCGTTCGCGACCTCGCCGGAGGCGTTGACCGTGTAGGTCGTCACCACGTTGTCGGCGGAGTCGTTGCCCGAGCCCTTGAGCCGGAACGCCGTGCCGTCCGGGGCGATCAGGTCGATGACCAGGTCACCGCGGTAGGTGTGCACGATGTTGACGTCGACCTTCAGCGTCGCCGGGGCGTTGCCGGTGATGCCGGAGACCGTGACGGAGCTGGTCACGGCCGCGCCGGCGTCCGGGATGGCCACGTCGTTCGTGTTCTCGAACGAGCCACCGCCGGGAGGCGTGCCGGTGCCGACCGCGGCCAGCGCGTCGACGCGGCCCTCGCCGAAGAAGTTGTTCTTCGCCGTGGTGCCGCTGCACCGGGTGTCGGAGCAGGTCAGGTCGTCCGCCTGGGTGGCGAGCAGCGTGCGCAGCTGCGCCGGGGTGGCGGTGGGGTCGACCGACTTGAGCAGTGCGGCGACGCCCGCGACGTGCGGGGACGCCATCGACGTGCCCGACTTCGTGCCGTAGCGGCCGCCGGGGACAGTGGAGTAGACGCTGTCGCCGGGCGCCGCGATGTGGATCTTGTCGGTGCCGTAGTTGGAGAACGACGACTTGACGTTCGACGAGGTGATCGACGCGACGCTGACGACGCCGGAGACCTCGGTCGGGACGCTCAGGCAGGAGTTGGTGACGGTGCGCGTCGCGGGGGTGGAGTCGTTCGGGCTCGTCGCGTCACGGGACTTGCTCGCGAGGTTGTAGTTCTCGTTGCCGGCGGCGGCGACGTTGAGCACGCCCTTGCCCTCGGCGTAGGCCACCGCGCGCTTCACGCCCTCCAGGATCGCGTCCTGGTCGGCGTTGTCCGGGCAGTTGAACAGCCACGGGTCGGTGTAGTAGCTGTTGTTGGTCACCTCGAAGCCGCGGTCACCGGAGAAGACCATGGCGCAGATGGTGTTCTCGGGGAAGAACAGGCCGGACGGCTTCTCGGCGATGCGCACGCTGGCGATCTTCACGCCCGGCGCCACACCGACCATGCCGCGGCCGTTCTTCGCCGCCGCGATCGTGCCGGCGACGTGCGTGCCGTGGGTGTCCGTGTCACGCCACGAACCCGCACGCGTGTCGAGCTTGCCGTAGGCGCACGACGCGGAGTTGGCGGCGTCGAAGTTCGCCCTGAGGTCGTCGTGCAGGTCGTCGACGCCCGTGTCGAGCACACCGACCGTGACGGCGGCCGAGCCGGTGTTGACCGCCCACGCCTTGTCGGCGCCGATCTGGGTCATGTCCGTGCGCAGCGGTTCCGTGGTCGCGGGCGTGGCCTGCGCGGGAGCGGCGGGGATCGGCGGGGTGGCCGCCTCGGCGGGGACGTCGCTGGTGCGCGTGGCACCGACCTTCTGCACACCGGAGACGGCGCGCATCCTCGCGGCGAAGTCGGCCGCGCCCGAGTGCGCGACGATGACACCGATCGCGTCGTAGGTGGACCAAACCGTGCCGCTGTTGCTCGCGACGGCCGACGCGGCACCGGCGGTGGCACCGGGCGCCGTGATGACCAGGTACGAGCGCGTGCCCGCGAGAGGCGCCGCGGCGGCGGGAGTCGCCGCCGTGAGGACGCCTGCGCCCACGACCGCGGCGATGGCCGCGGTGCGCAGGCGAGAACGTGAACGCAAGAACACTGTTCCTCCAACACTCCCTAGCGGGCGATGCCCGCGCATGCCGCGCGGGTGCAGGGGCCCGTCACGCCGATTAGAGGAGGCCGGACGGCGTTCGGGACGCGCCGTTGTGAAAATGCCCCGTTCGGCTCACTTCGAACGTCGCACGTCAGGCATGGCGCGTGAGGCGCCCGGCGAAGTGCTCGGGGGTGAGGAACCCGGGTGCTGCTCACCCGCCGGGCTTGGTGAGGCTCGCCGGCAGCCGTTCGAAGCCGCGCAGGACGCGGGTCGGGCGGCGGCGCGCGCCGGGGAGCGGTGCGAGGCCGGGGAAGCGCTCGAAGATCGTCCGCAGGCCGATCTCGCCTTCCATGCGGGCGAGCTGGGCACCCAGGCAGTAGTGGCGGCCCGCGCCGAACGAGACGTGGTCGCGGGCGTTCGGGCGGCTCACGTCGAACGCGTGCGGGTCCTCGAAGACCGACGGGTCGCGGTTCGCGCCGGCGAGGACGGTCGTGACGAGCCGGCCGCGGCGGACCCCCACGCCCGCGACCGTCGTGTCGCGTGCGCACATGCGGCCGGTCAGCAGCACCGGCGGGTCGTACCGCAGCACCTCGTCGACGGCGTTGCCCCACAGCTCCGGGCGGGCGCGGAGGGCTTCGAGCTGCTCCGGGTGCCGGGTGAGCAACGAGATCCCGTTGCCCAGCAGGTTCACCGTCGTCTCGAAGCCGGCGGCCAGCACGAGCCCGGCGGTGGCCTTGAGCTCGCGTTCGGTGAGGCCCTCGCCGTCCTCGCGGGCGGCGATCAGACGGCTCAGCAGGGTGTCGCCGGGGTTCTCGCGCAGGGCGTCGAGGTGCCGCGTGAGCCAGGTGTCGAACGACGTGAGCGTGGACTCGACGTCGCGGAACACCCGCCACGACAGGCCCAGGTCGAGGCTCGGGGCGGCGGCCGCGCCGAGGGCGAGGACCGTCGCGCGCTCGCCCGGTGGCACGCCGAGGATCTCGCTGATCACGGTCACGGGCAGCAGGCCGCAGTACGTCTCGATCAGGTCGACCGGGTTCGCGGGGTCGAGGCCGTCGAGCAGGTCGTCGGCGATCTCCTGGGTGCGGACGCGCAGCTGTTCGACCGCACGGGCGGTGAACACGCGTGTGACGAGCTTGCGGTAACGGGTGTGCGCGGGCGGTTCGACGGCCAGCAGCGACGGCGGCTGCACGGGGTGCATGACGTCCGTGGCGGACCAGGCCGCCAGCTTGCCGAGGATGCCGGCGCCGAACCGCGGGCGTGCCGTGACGAACGCGTCGTCCGACAGCACCGCCTTCACGACCTCGTGCCGGGTCGTGGTGTGGCCGACCTTCGTGGCGGCGAGCGGGCCGCGGGCGCGGATCTCGTCGAACAGGCCCGTCAGATCGGCGCCGGTGGAGGCCTCGACGGTGATGCGGCCCTGCAGGTCACCGCGGCGGGCGGCCAGCCGCAGCACGGCACGCGGCAGCGCGTGGCCGATGCCCCAGCGCACCGCCGGTTTGACGTGCTCCTCAGCCAGGCTCGTCACGGTTCGCAGCGTGCCCAGCCGGTCGCTCCGAGTCAAGGTTCCGGCCGTCCGCGGCGAACCGGGCACCCACTTGGGACGCTGGGCCGCCGGAGAAACCGCCGGACCCGCGGATCAGCACCTGATGACCGGCACCTCCAAGGCGTCCACGACGTCGTTGTCCGCGTCCGTGATCACCCCGGCGACCTCCCCGAACGGCAGCACGGAGAACCGCGAGGCCGTGCCGATCTTCTCCGAACTGGCCAGCACGTAGGTGTCCGCGGCCTGGTGGGCGAGCGCGCGCTTCATCGCGGCCTCGTCCGCGTCACCCGTCGTGAGGCCCGTTTCGGGGTGCACGCCCGTGACGCCGAGGAAGAAGAGGTCCGCGTGCACGCCCCGTGCGGCTTCCACGGCAGCGGCACCGCACGCGACCATCGAGTGCTTGAACAGCCGCCCTCCGATCACGTAGACGTCCACGTTCCCGTGCTCCTCCAACGCGCTCGCGATCGTCGGACTGTGCGTGACGACCGTGGCTTCGAGGTCGAGCGGCAACGCGCGCACCACCGCGAGAGTCGTCGTGCCGCCGTCGAGGATCACGGTGCTGCCGGGTTCGACCAACGCCGCCGCCGCTCGTGCGACCCGTTGCTTGCCGTCGACCTCGACGCCCTGGCGCGTGGCGTAGTCGGCGATAGCGGGAGAAACGGGCAGAGCGCCGCCGTACACGCGTTGGCAGAGGCCCGCGGCCGCGAGATCGCGCAGGTCGCGGCGGATCGTGTCCTCGGAGAGGCCGACTTCGGCGGCCAGGTCCTTGGCGACGATCCGGCCGTCGGTGCGCAGTCGTTCGAGCAGCAGGTCACGGCGCTGGGCGGCAAGCATGCACGTTTCTCCTTGTTTTTGCCGAGTCTTGCACATTATGGTCGGGTCATGCTGATTCTGATCGCAGGCCCCTACCGCTCGGGCACCGGGGACGACCCCGCACTGATGGCGCGCAACCTCGAACGGCTGGAGGAGGCGGCGTGGCCGATCTTCCGCAGCGGCCACGTGCCGATGATCGGCGAATGGGTCGCCCTGCCGGTGCTGCGCGGCGCCGGCGGAACCTCACCGGCCGACCCGGTCGCCTCCGAGATCATGTACCCGACGGCGGAACGCCTGCTCCGGCACTGCGACGCCGTGCTGCGGCTGCCCGGAGAGTCGACGGGCGCGGACGAGGACGTGCGCATCGCCCGTGAGCGCGGTCTGCCGGTGTACGACCGCGTGGAGGACATCCCCGGCTACAGCGCCGCCTAGCTCCGCGCGGCGGCGACGAACTCGCGCATCCGGCCGTGGTCCTTCACGCCCCGGCTCGACTCGATGCCGCTGGACACGTCGACGCCCCACGGCCGCGCGACGCCGATCGCGCCGGCGACGGTCTCCGGCGACAACCCGCCCGCGAGCACCCAGTGCCCGGTGGGCGGGTTGCCGGCGAGCCGCGCGATGTCCCACTGCTCGCCCGACCCCGCCACCGGCGAGTCGATCAGGAGCAGTTCCTCGCCGAACACCCCGGTGCGCACGTCGGTTTCCGGACCGAGCGCGGTGGCCCTGACGAGCTGGAGCGGGAGGTCCGCCAGCTCGTCGAAGGCTTCCTTCGGGTAGTCGCCGTGCAGCTGCAACGCGCGCACGCCTGTCTTGAGCGCCATCTCACCGGCTTCGGTGGCCGTGATCCCGCGCACGACGGCGACCGTCAGCACGTGCGACGGCACACCCGCGACCAGCTCGCGGGCGAGGCCGACGTCGATGCGGCGAGGGCTGTCGGTGAGCACGAAGCCCACGGCGTCGGCTCCCGTGTCGACTGCCACGGTGACGTCGGACTCGGTGCGCAGACCGCAGAGCTTCACGAACACACCACCGATTCTAGTGAAGTGACAGCCGACGCATGTCGTGCTGCTAACAGTCACACACCTCGGCCCTGTCCGGTCCTCATAGTGGAAGTACGGGCAACGGAGGCCGTGATGACACATCGAGAAGTCCAGACAGCAACTTCGGTACTGGTGATCGGCAGCGGCGGCGCGGGGTTGCGCGCCGCGATCGAGCTCGCCGAGCGCGGAGTCGACGTCATCGTCGTCGGCAAGCGGCCCAAGGCCGACGCGCACACCGCCCTCGCCGCCGGCGGGATCAACGCGGCGCTGGCGACGATGGACCCCGCCGACACCTGGCAGCAGCACGCCGCGGACACCATCAAGGAGAGCTACCACCTCGCCAACCCGGAGATCGTCCGGGTCGTGGCCGAGCAGGCGCCGCGCGGCATCGAGGACCTCGAACGCTGGGGCATGCCGTTCGCGCGGGAGACCGACGGGCGCATCTCGCAGCGGTTCTTCGGCGCGCACACGTTCCGCCGCACGTCGTTCGCGGGCGACTACACCGGGCTGGAGATCCAGCGCACCCTCGTGAACCGCGCCGCGCAGCTCGGCATCCCCATCCACGACACCTGCTACATCACGCGGATCCTGGTGCGGGACAACGTGGTGTTCGGCGCCTACGGGTTCGACCTCGGCGACGGCACGCGGTACGTGTTCCACGCCGACGCCGTGGTCCTCGCCGCGGGCGGGCACACCCGCATCTGGCGCCGCACGTCGAGCCGCCGCGACGAGAACACCGGCGACTCGTTCCGGCTGGCGCTGCTCGCGGGCGGGCGCATCCGCGACCCCGAACTGGTGCAGTTCCACCCGTCCGGACTGATCGAACCGGAGAACGCGGCCGGCACGCTCGTCTCGGAAGCGGCGCGCGGTGAGGGCGGCGTCCTCACGAACGCCGCGGGCGAGCGGTTCATGGCCAGGTACGACCCGCGGCGCATGGAACTGTCCACACGCGACCGAGTGGCGCTCGCCGCGTACACCGAGATCAAGGAGGGCCGCGGCACCCCGAACGGGGGCGTGTGGCTCGACGTGTCGCACCTGCCGCGCGAGCAGATCATGAGCCGCCTGCCGAGGGTGTACCAGACGCTGCTCGAACTGCAGATGAAGGACATCACCCGGGAGGCCGTGGAGATCGCTCCCACCGCGCACTACTCGATGGGCGGCGTGTGGGTGTCGCCGTCCGACCACTCGACGGGCGTCGACGGCCTCTACGCCATCGGTGAGGCGTCCAGCGGCCTGCACGGCGCGAACCGGCTCGGCGGCAACTCGCTCATCGAACTGCTGGTGTACGGCCGGATCGTCGGCGAGGCCGCGGCCTCGTACTCCGCTTCCCTGGACGCGCAACGACGTTCACGCGACGCCGTGGACGAGGCGCGGTCCGAGGTCGACGACCTGCTCACCGCGGACGGGCCGGAGAACGTCCGCGCCCTGCAACGGTCGCTGCGCGACACCATGACCGAGCACGCGGGCGTCGTGCGCGACGAAGCCGGTCTGCGCAAGGGACTCGCGGAGCTCGACGAGCTGGAGGAGCGCATCCGCCACGTCGGCGTGCACCCGGACCTCGCCGGTTTCGGGGACCTCGCGCACGCGTTCGACCTGAAGTCGTCGGCGATCTCCGCCCGCGCGACCCTGGAGTGCGCGCTGGAACGGCGCGAGACCCGCGGCTGCCACAACCGGTCGGACTTCCCGGACCTCGACCCCGCGCAGCAGGTGAACCTCGTCTGGTCGGGTCCCGGCCGGGTCGAACGCGAGGAGATCCCACCGGTCCCGGCGGAGATCACGGCGTTGATGAGGGACGTCGACACGGCCGGCAAGCTGGTCGAATGACGCGGTGAGGGGGCGGAGCTCCCACCCCCTCCCTCCACGGCCGCGGCGCCCTCGGCGCCCGCGCGCCTCCAGCACGTCGTGGACCATGTCGATCAGCCCGGACAGCGCCCCGCTTTGTGACACCGTGGCACCCGGACGCAAAGGGGGCGTGGGTGCACGACGACAGGTGGCCGGAGTCGGTCGGGGGCTGGGAGCTGTACCGGGAGGACCGGCGCGAGCACTACCGCAAGCGCATGTCCAACGGGCTGACCGTGTTCGCCACGTGGGACGGCGACCGGCGCGGGGGAACGGTCGAGGCCCGCGTCGAGCCGCTCGGCACCGGCCGCACGCTCACGGCAGGCCACAGGGAGTTCCGCAGCAGGAACGACCTCCTCACCGCGGCCCGGCTCGTCGTCGACGTGGCGGCGAACCTGCCGTCGTTGCGCATGGGCCGGGAGACGACAGCCGACCCGCTGCGCGCGGGGGAGGTGGCCGGGAACCCCGAGGCGGTGCCCGGCTCCGGCGACGTGCCCGAGGTCGAGCTGACGTTCACGCTCACCGACGGGCGCTCGATCACGCTGGTCATGACCGAGGAGCAGACCGACGCGATGAGCTCCGCCATCCACTCGGTCGGCAGGCACGTCTGGTCCCGGTACCACGACGAGGAGGACCTCGGGGACGACGGGGAACCGGCGGAGGAGGCCGAGGTGCCCGACGTGAGCGAGGTCGACGCGGGCCCGAGCACCGGCCACGAGCTGATGGTGGTGCTGGAGCAGAGGTTCGGCGTCACCCAGGACCACCTGCTGGCGTGCGTGGACTGGTCGGCGGTGGTCGTCATCGGCGAGCCCGCGGTCACCACGTTGCTGGAGCGCTCGGACGAGCTCGCCGACGCCGTCGCGCCGGGCTGGTTCCCCGGCGCGGTCGAACGGCCCGGCGAGGTCTGGGTGGTCCTGCACCGGGCGTTCGCGAGCTGACCGTCACGGCTTGAACGGCAGCAGCTCCTCCTCCACACCGGTCCTGACGACGACGCACGTCGACTCCGGCACCTCCTGCCAGGCACCGACCAGGTCAGCCAGCGGTTCGGACACGACGAGCCGCGAGTCGTCCGCGAGGTCGTGCAGCGCGGGGTTGTCCGGGTACTGGCGGCGCAACGTCGACACGTCGGTGCTGTGGAACAGCGTGCGCGACTTGCCGCGGCTCGAGTACCGGAACGCCCAGGTCGTCGACCCGTCGGTGACCGCGACCGTCATCTGGACCGGGTACTCGACGCCCGCGCGCCGGCCGACCTCCTCGACGAACTCGACCATGCGCGCCACCCCGGCGGGCGGGTCCTGCTCCATCCCGAAGCTGAGCGCCAGGTAGAACATGACCTCCGAGTCGGTCGACCCCTCGACCAGCGGGAACAGCGCGGGGTCGATCGCCAGCACGAGCTCGCGCCGCACCAGCGGGAACTGCGAGATCAGGCCGTTGTGCATCCACAGCCAGCTGCCGTGGCGGAACGGGTGGCAGTTCGACCGCTGCACCGCGCCGCCCGTCGAGGCCCGCACGTGCGCGAAGACCCGGTCGGCGGTGATCTGCGCGGCCAGTTCGCGCAGGTTCCGGTCGTTCCACGCGGGTTCCGTGCTCAGGAAGAGCCCCGGCGTGCTCGCGCTGCCGTACCAGCCGATGCCGAACCCGTCGCCGTTCACCGCCGTCGCGCCGAGCCGCGCGTGCTTGGACTGCATGACGAGCGAGTTCTCCGGTGCGTAGAGCAGTTCCTCCAACAACACCGGCGAACCGGAATACGCGAGCCACCGGCACATGACGGACCTCCTCGAACCCAGCGCTGCACGGGAACACGTAGTAAACGCGGAACGCGAGGTTTGCGGCGACGCGCCCTCCTCGGGCAGCATGGCCGGGGTGACGGTCCCTCCCGGTCTACGGCCCCCGCCCTACGAACAACCCCGGGGGAACTTCGAGACGATCGAGGTCCAGGCCCCGGCCGCGCCGCCGGCGGAACCCGCCGCGGAGCCCGAGGAGCGCTCGGACATCGCCGTGATCGGCCCGATCGCCGCTCTCGTGCTCGCCCTCACGATCTGCACGCTGATCCTGGAGCACCCCGCCGCGCGTGTCTCCGCGGCCGGTCTGGCCACGGTCGGGCTCGTCGTGGCCGTCGTGCTGATGCTGATGGGCAAGAAGCCGAAGCCGGGACGCCACGTGGCCCGGCACGTGATCGACCCGGAGGCGACGGAGCGGATCCCGCCGGGGTGGAGCGCCACCGACCGGCGCCGCTGAGGCACCGGCCGGTTCCGGCTCACCTCAGGGTCGCGAGACCCGCCTTCGCGTACTTCTCGTCCAGGTCACCGCTGGGCGCCCCGCCCACGCCGATGCCCGCCACGGACGTGCCGTCGACCGCCACCGGCACGCCGCCGCCCAGGAACAGCGTGCCCGGGATGTCCCGCAGCGTCGCGCCCTGGCCCGTGACGCGGCCGGCGAGTTCCGAGGTCGGGGCGTTGAACGAGACGGCGGTGAACGCCTTGCGCCGTGCGGACTCCTCGGTCTGCGGGCCGGCGCCGTCGCCCGCGAGCAGCACGACCAGGTCGCCGCTGCGGTCGACGACGGCCACGGTGACGCGCTGGTTCTCCTTCTCCGCGGCGTCGAGGGTGGCCTGGGCCGCGCGGACGGCCGCGTCGACGGTCAGCACCTTCTCGGTGCGGGTGGTGGTGCGCTGGTCTGCGGCCGCGTAGCCGCCGCCGGCGCTCAGCACGACGAGGGTGGCGACTGCGATCTTCTTGAGGTCCATGGCCACCACGATCGTCCCGCCGCGGGCGTTCGGCGTGGTGGTGACGGTTGAACTCCGGTTCAACCCATCGGTTGACCCGCGGCGCCGGGGTGCTCGCCTACAGTCGCCGGCGTGTGGCTGCACCGGGCGATGCACGCGGGCTTCTACGTGCTGCTGACGGCGTCGGCGGCGCGGTACGTCGCGTACCACGGCGCCGATCCCGTCGTGCTCGGCCTGGCCGGGGCGCTGGGGCTCGCCTACCCCGCGAGCGTGCGGTGGACGCGGGCGTTGCCGGTCGTGCTCGCCGTGTGGCTGGTGCTGGTGTGGCTCGCGCCGAGCTTCGGCTGGTGCGCCATCCCGTTGTTCTTCCAGTGCCTGCGGCAGCTCCGGCCTCGGGTGGCGCTGCCGATCGCGGCCGTGCTGACGGCGGCGGTGGTGCTGGCCCAGGTCCGGCTGGCGGCGGCGTTCGACTGGTCGCTGGTGCTCGGGCCCGTCGGCGTCGCGGTGCTGACGGCGGCGGTGTTCTTCGACCGCGCACGGCTGTTGCACGAGGCCGGGGTGCTGCAGGAACGCCAGCGGCTCGCCCGCGAGATCCACGACACGCTCGCGCAGGGCTTCTCCAGCATCACCCTGCTGCTGTCGCTCGGCGAGACGGCGAAGGCGGCCGAGGTCGCGCGCGAGAACCTGGGCGAGGCGCGGCGGTTCGTGCGCGACCTGGCGCCGATCCACGGATCGCTGGTCGACGCCCTGCGCCGGCTCTGCGCGCGCGTCGAGGTGGACGGCGAGCCCTACCCGCTGACGGTGCAGACCGAGGTGGCGCTGCTCCGGGTCGCCCAGGGCGCCGTGGCCAACGCCTCCGAGCACGCCGCCGCCTCGCGGATCGCGATCACGTTGTCGTACCTGGGAGACGCGGTGACACTGGACGTCGTGGACGACGGACGCGGCTTCGACCCGGCGGCGGTGGGCGCGGCCGGTGGACGGGGCTACGGGCTCGCGTCGATCCGGGGCCGCATCGCCGAGCTGGGGGGAACGGTGTCCGTCGAGAGCGCGCCGGGGGAGGGGACCGCCGTGGCCGTGACGGTGCCGACGCCGTGAGGGTGCTGGTGGTGGACGACCACCCGGTGGTCCGGTTCGGACTGGCCGGGCTGCTCTCGCGCGACTTCGAGGTGGTGCAGGCCGCGACCGGCGAGGAGGCCGTGACCCGGGCGTCCGCCGTGGACGTCGTGCTGATGGACCTGCAGCTGGGCAAGGGCATGGACGGCGTGGAGGCCACCCGCCGCATCCGGGCGCTCGCCCCGGCGCCCCAGGTCGTCGTGCTCACGACCTACGACTCCGACGCCGACATCGTCCGCGCGGTCGAGGCCGGCGCGATCGGCTACCTGCTCAAGGACTGCGCGCCGGAGACGCTCGCCGAGGCCGTGCGCACGGCCTCGACCGGCCAGACCGTGCTGTCCCCGGACATCGCGCAACGGCTGCTGCGCCAGGTCCGCGGACCGGCGCCGAAGCCCAGCGGGCGCGAGGTGCAGATCCTCGAGAAGCTCGCCCAGGGCCTGTCGAACCGGGAGATCGCCAAGGCGCTGTTCATCAGCGAGGCCACGGTGAAGACGCACCTGGTGCGGATCTTCGCGAAGCTCGGCGTGGAGACGCGGACGGCGGCCGTGCGGACCGCCGTCGAACGCAAGCTCATCCGGATCTAGTGCCGCGCCACTAGTCGAGCTCCGGCGGGGTCGTGGCGGTCAGCCGCGGATCCGGCCGGCCTCCCGCCATCGCGAGCATGCCCCGCACCACCCGCAGCAGCGTGCGCAGCCCGCTCGGCTTCCTCCGGTCGATCCCGCTGACCACCTGCTTCAGCACGGACAGCTGGTCGAAGTAGACGCGCTCGGTGACGAGGTTCTCGTCCTCGTCGAAGACGAAGTACGCGGTCATCCGCGTGCGGTGCTTCCCGCCGGTCGCCGGGATCTTGCCCAGCGGCCCGAGGTGCGTGCCCGTCAGCCAGAACTCGACGATCACGGCGTCGACGCTGTGCCGGAGCGCGATCAGCTCGTGGTTCTGGTCGGGGAACGCCACGCGCGTGTCGGTGTAGTACTGCCGAACGGCCTGTTCGCCGTCGTGGACGACCATCTGCGCGATGAGCTCGTAGTGCGGGTGCGGGAACGTCGACAGCGTGGCGTCCCAGTCGTGCGCCACCTCGTCGTGGAAGTGGTCCAGCACGAGCTTCTCTCGCGCGCGCAGGACTTCCTCGGAGGGCAGCACGAAGCGGGATGACATCAACACTCCTCAGTGGACCGTCCGGCCGTGGCCGAGCGCGGGTCTGGCGCCGGGCTCGACAAGACATCGATACCCACAGTGTGGGTTATTTCGAAGGCTAAACCCACACCGTGGGCATCCGCAAGGCACAATGGCCGCGTGACCGAACCCCGCCGAGGCCGCCCGCGCACGCCCCTGCTGTCCCGCGAGTCGATCGTCACCGCGACGCTGCGGGTCATCGACGCGGACGGCGTGGCCGCGGTCGGCATGCGCTCGGTGGCGAGGGCGCTGGGGGTGGACGCGAAGAGCCTCTACAACCACGTCGACGGCAAGGACGGCCTTCTCGACGCCGTCGCCGAGCAGCTGCTGGGCGGCCTGGCCCTGCCGGAGCCCACCGGCGACCCCCGCCACGACCTGCGCGCCATCGCCCGGGCGTTCCGGGACCGCGCGCTCGCCCACCCCGGCGCGGCGCCGCTCGTGCTGACCCGTCAGCTGTCGTCGCTGGAGGGCCTCGCCCCCGTCGACGCGGTGCTGGCGGTGCTGCTGGCCGCAGGGGCGTCCCCGGACGAGGCCGTGCACCTGCTGCGGATGCTGCTCGCCACGGTGATCGGCACGCTGCTGCGCGAGGTGTCGGCGGCTCCGGCGTTCGGGGGTGACGACGGGGCGCGGCACGAGGTCCTGCGGGGCTCGGGGCTGCCGGCGGTGGTCGCGACGGCGGCGCACCTCGCCGCGTTCGACCGCGAGGCCGAGTTCGAGTACACCGTCGACCTCGCGATCACGGCGGTGCTGGATCGGCTGCGCCGGGCCCGTTGATCTTCATCCAGCGCGTGGGGCCGAATGGCGGCACACTGGCGCAGCGTGAAGCATCGGCGGTGGCCCGTGGTCGCGGCGGCGGGGTTCGTGTTCGCGGCGCTCGTGTACGTCCTCGCGGTCTGGACGAGAGCCGGTCAGACCATCGAGAACGCGGCCCTGCGCGGTGCCGACCAGGACGACGTGTCCGAGACGGACGCCGCCTGGCAGGCGCTCGGCCAGATCACCGTCTACTCCCTCGCCGCCGCGGTGGCCGCCGTCGCCCTGGTCGGTGTGCTCAGGAAGCGCTGGGACCTCACGATCGCGGCCGTCGGTGTGATCGTCGCGGGCCAGGTCGTCGTGCAGGTGCTCAAGCGGTTCGTCCTGCCGCGGCCCGCGCTCGTCGAGGTCACCGGCGACTACGCGCACAACAGCCTCCCCAGCGGACACACGACCATCGCGATGACGGTGCTGTTCGCGGCGGTCATCGTGGTGCCGTGGAAGTGGCGCGGCGTGATGCTGTTCTTCGTGCTGCCGTGGGCCACGGCGATCGGGCAGTACACGCTGACGGCGAAGTGGCACCGCCTCAGCGACACCCTCGCCGCCGACGGCATCGCGCTCGCCGTCGCCGCGCTCGCCGCCTGGTGGTTGCAGCGCAACGGATCCCTGCGGCCCTGCACCGGGCCGCGCCGGGTCGGGCGGGTCGTGCTCGTGGTGTTCTGGTCCGTCGTCGCCGCCGGCACCCTCGCGATGGGGGGCGTCCTCTGGGGGGTTCCGCTGGCCGGGGAGGGGCTGAACGCCGACGAGTGGGTGATCTACCTCGGTGCCGGGGCGTTCGCGTCGGCGGGGTCTCTGATCGCCGCGCTCACGTACCTGGCGTGCTGGCGCCGGATCGGGTGAACAACCAGTTGATCTCCCGCGCGTCCTGTCCTGTGGAGAGGTTTCCGGGAGAAGGGGGCAGGACGTTGGGTGTCAACCGACGAGCGGTGCTGGCACTGGGCGCCGGAGCGGCGCTGGCCGTGGCCGTGCCGGCTCAGGCGCAGGCCTCGACGGTCACCGGCAGGCTGCGCGAACTCGAGCGGCGGCACAACGCGCGCCTGGGCGTGTTCGCGACGGACACCGGCACCGGCCGCACGGTGCTGCACCGCGCCGACGAGCTCTTCCCGATGTGCTCGACGTTCAAGACCATCGCCGCGGCGGCGATCCTGCGCCGCGACCGCGACGGGTCGTTGCTGCGCAAGGTGATCACCTACACGCGGTCCGATGTGGACAAGTCGGGGTACGGCCCGGTCACCGGGAGGCCGGAGAACCTGGCGAACGGCATGACCGTCGCGGCCCTGTGCGAGGCGACCATCACCCACAGCGACAACTGCGCGGCGAACCTGCTGCTCAGGGAACTCGGCGGCCCCACGGCGATCACCCGCTTCAGCCGCTCGATCGGCGACCCGGTGACGCGCCTCGACCGCTGGGAGCCGGAGCTCAACTCGGCCGAGCCGGGCCGCGTCACCGACACGACGTCACCGCGCGCCATCGGGCAGAGCTACGCGCGCCTGACGCTGGGCCACGCCCTCAACCCCAACGACTCCGACCAGCTCACGAACTGGCTGCTGGCCAACACGACCGGGGGCAACCGCATCCGCGCCGGCCTGCCGTCGGCGTGGCGCTGGGGCGACAAGACCGGCACCGGCAGCTACGGCACGACCAACGACGCCGGCATCGCGTTCCCGCCCGGCCGCGCGCCGATCGTGATCGCCGTGCTGTCGACGCGCAAGGACGAGCCGACCGGCGGCGCCGACGAACCGCTGCTCGCCGAGACCGCCGAGCTCGTGGCGGCGACGCTCGGCTGATCCCGGGACCGGGGAGGGGCCGTGCTCCTCCCCGGTGACCGCATTGCGCGAAGCGGACCTGTCCCGGCCCGTCCCCACCCGCTACCGTTCGATGCGAATCTCGTTCACGTTCCCAGAGGCGGCGGCGATGCGGCGAGCGGTTCTCCTGGTGGTCCTCTTCCTGTCCTCCCTGCTCGTGGCCCCGGCCAGAGCGGAGTTCGACGGCTCCGAGCTGCAGGTGTCTGGCGGGGTCTTCCGCGACGAGCACGGCCGCGAGGTGGTGCTGCGCGGCTTCAACGTCTCCGGCACGGCCAAGCTCGCCGAACACCGCGGCCTCCCGTTCGCCTCCACGCAGGACGCGCGGAGGTCGGCGCAGGCGATGAAGGAGCTGACCGGCGCCAACGCCGTGCGGTTCCTGCTCACGTGGGCGTGGATCGAACCGCAGCGCGGCCGGATCGACCACACCTACCTCGACGGCGTGACCGCGCAGCTCAGAGCGTTCACCGGCCTCGGGATCCGCGTCTACCTCGACTTCCACCAGGACCTCTACTCGCGGCACCTGTTCGACCAGGACAGCTGGTACACCGGCGACGGCGCCCCGGCGTGGGCGGCGAGCGGGTACCCCAAGGAGTCGTGCGGCCTCTGCTTCCACTGGGGCCAGAACATGAAGAACAACAACGCCGTCACCGCCGCCACCTACGACTTCTGGCACAACCGCGACGGCGTTCAGGACTCTTTCGTCGACGCCGCCGGCGAGGCGCTCCGGCACGTCAAGGAGGCGTTGCCCGCCAACGAGTTCAAGCTCGTCGTCGGCGTCGACCCGCTCAACGAGCCCTACGCCGGCAAGTACGACGCCGGGCAGACGTCGCAGACGTGGGAGCGCGACCTGCTGATGCCGTTCTACCAGCGCTTCCGCGCCAAGATGGATGAAGTGGGCTGGGCGGCCAAGCCCGCGTTCGTGGAGCCGCTGGTGTTCTGGAACCAGAACGTGGACTTCTTCGCCGAACCCGGCGGGCTCGCGCTCGTGCCGTCGCTGGGGGAGCGGTTCGTGTTCAACGCGCACTTCTACGACGGCAAGGCCCAGTCGGGCGTCCTGATGCCGGGCAAGGCGGCGGACGGCCAGTACACGCAGGCGTTCGGCACGATCCGCGACCGCGCGAGGGCACTCGGCACCACCGCGATCGTCTCCGAGTTCGGCCACCCGGTCTCGGGCTTCACCTCCGACAAGACGCCGTCCGTGCTCAAGGCCATCTACCAGGGCCTCGACTCCGCCGCGCCCGGCGCCCGCTGGTGGTCGGCGCCGCGCGGCAGCGTGCTCTCGGGCAGCCAGTGGCATTGGGACACCAACTACGGCCGCCACCGCGAGCTGATGAACGACAACCCGGCCAAGGTCAAGACCGACGGCGACGCCATGAACGACGAGCACTTCTCGGCCGTGAGGCTGGACGCGGCCGGCACCCCCGTGCTCACCGTCGACCGCGCGATCGTCGACCGCGTCTACCCGCGGGCCGTCGCGGGCACCACGCTCGCGTTCACCTACGAGGACCGCGCGTACCAGAGCTGGCAGCAGATCCCGCTGGCGAACGTCCGGTCCGTGGTCGGCTCGGCGCCGTTCGCCGTGCTCGTCTGGGACTCGGACGGCGGCACCGCGCCGACCGAGCTGCACCTGCCGCAGTCGCTGCGTTCGCCCTTGGTGATCAGCTCCGCGGCGGCGTCGGTGCAGGGCGACAGGCTGCTGCTCCGCGGAGGGCCCGGACGGCAGTTCGCGCTGGTCACGGCCCCCTCCGGCGGCGACGTGGCGGCGGCGGAGGCCGAGCTGGGGCGGTGGTTCACCAGCTGGTGACTTGCCGCTGTTCCGTAAGCTGGTGAAGTGCGAACAAGGCCCACTCTGACCTGGTCGAACCCGGGCCCGTCGCTGCCGCGCACCTCCACCCTGACCGAGGTCGTCCCGATCGTCGAGCGGGGCGGGGTGCTGGTGCTCAGCGGTGCGGGCCTCTCCACGGAGTCCGGCATCCCCGACTACCGCGGTGAGGGCGGGTCCCTGCGCAAGCACACCCCGATGACCTACGAGGAGTTCACCACCAGCGAGGCCGGCCGGCAGCGCTACTGGGCGCGCAGCCACGTCGGCTGGCGCACCATCGCCCGCGCGCACCCGAACGCGGGCCACCACGCCGTCGCGCGGCTCTCGGGCAAGCTCCGCGGCGTCATCACCCAGAACGTCGACGGCCTGCACCAGGCCGCGGGCTCCGCGGACGTCGTGGAGCTGCACGGCGGCCTCGACCGCGTGATCTGCCTCGGCTGCGGGCTGCTCTCGCCGCGCATCGACCTCGACCGCCGCCTGCGCGAGGCCAACCCGGACTTCCACGCGACGACGGACGAGATCAACCCCGACGGCGACGTCTTCCTGCCCGAGGAGACCGTCCGCGGCTTCCGGGTCGTGCCCTGCGGGGCGTGCGGCGGCGTGCTGAAGCCGGACGTCGTGTTCTTCGGCGAGAACGTGCCCCGCCCCCGCGTCGAGCACTGCTACTCGCTAGTGGACGGCGCACGGTCGTTGCTCGTCCTCGGATCCTCGCTGACGGTCATGTCCGGCCTGAGGTTCGTGCGCCGCGCCGCCACCGCCGGAATCCCCGTCGTGATCATCAACCGCGGCGAGACGCGAGGCGACGCGCACGCGTCGCTGAGGGTCGACCTGCCGCTCGGGAAATCGCTCTCGGAGCTGGCAGAAGTCGTCGTGGGGTGAGGAATGGTGACATTCGCGGTCGACGACGTGACGCCGGTGACCGACCCGCTGCCCACCTCCGCGACCGCCGACCTGTTCCCCGGCGCGCTCGCCACCGGGGGCGACGCGCGGGTGCTGGAGCCCAACGGCGTGCACCCGTTGCTGCACGCGGTGGCCAAGGCGTTCGCGGAGCACCGGCCGCTGGTCCTGTCACCCGACGCGGTGTGGCTGACGATCGCGCGCGGCATCTCCGAGCACGTGAAGCTCAACGCCGAGGAACTGCGCCCGGTCCTCGCGGGCCATGCCGGCAAGGAGGTCCTGAGCGTCAACCACGGCCCCGCCGGCACCTGGGACTCCGTGGTCGAGAGGCTGGCCGGGGAGGTCGGCGACCCGCTCTTCGAGTGCGACTTCAGCACGAGCACCGACGTCGAACGCCTGGCGGGGCGCGTAGCGGTGCTCGACACCCACTCGCCGTACTACAGCTACTGGATGGTCGCGGTCTGCGGCATCCCGTCGATCACCCTGACGGGAACGCCGGACGACTGGCGCCGGATCCGCGCCCGCGTCGGCGACCTGCCGAGGTTCGGGCTGGAGCACTGGTGCCGCTCGCTGGTGCCGATCACCGACGAGTTCGTGCGTGCCGCCGAGGGCGACGCCGACAGGGCGTTCTGGCAGCGCATCCACAACCCCGTCGACGCCTACGGGGGCGAGTTCGTCACGGGCTGGATCACGCGCTTTTACCCGTACCTGGACTACGACCGGGGAGAAGCGGTCCCGAACCCGATGCTGGACCTGCCGATCGGTGAACCGCGGGACGGCACCAGCCCGGCCGTCTCGACGGACGGCGTCCGCGCGACCCTGTGCCGTGCGCTGATCAACGTGAACGACTTCGGCGACATCAGCGCCGTGGCCGTGGACGCGGGCCTGGTGGGCGTGACCCAGCACGAGGACGGCGCCCTGGAGCCGGTGGCGGGCTGGGCGGTGCTCCCGGCGCAGCCGGAGATCACGCTCCTGCTGGACCGCCTCGTCGCCGAGCACGAGTGGACGCCTCCGCCGCCGGTCGAGCAGGAGTCCCCGCTCGGCGAGGACTGGATCGTCACGCACATGCCCGTGCAGGGCAGCGGTGAGCTGATCGCGCTGTACCAGCGCGTCGGAACGGCCGCGGCGCGCGAGGGCACCTGGCGGGTGCGCGCCTACGCGGAGACGAGGAGGGAGAGGGTTGGCCGCCACTTCGTCCGGCCCGTGTTCGACCTCGCCGACGGCCGGATCGCGGGCGAGGTCGTGGACTTCGGGAGCGGGCGCAGCCACTGGGTGCTCTTGCGCCCCGGCGACCGCCCGGAGGACGCCGCGGTGCTCGGTTCCTCCCTGCTGCCGCTGCTCCAAGCGCTGCTGGACCACGGTGACGTGACCCGCCTGGCGACGAAGAGGCTCTCGGACCTGGACGGCTAGGACTGCTGCGAGCGGAACCTCTCGAGCTCGCGCCGTTCCCGCTTGGTCGGCCGCCCCGCACCCCGGTCGCGGCGGGCGATCGGGATCTCCGGCGGCGGCTTGGGCGTGCGGTCGATGAAGCACGTGGCCGCGGCCTCCGCGCCGACCCGCTTCTGGATCACCCGGACGACCTCGACGACTTTGGTCTTGTCACCGACTCGGGCGCGCACCTGGTCACCGGGCACGACGGTGGCGGAGGGCTTCGCGGGTTTGTCGTTGATGCGCACGTGGCCGCCCCGGCACGCCTGGGCGGCGTCCGGGCGGGTCTTCGTCAGCCTGACCGCCCACAGCCAGCGGTCGATGCGCGTGGACTCCACCCCGCCATCATGACACCCCCGGAGGCGCCGACGGGTAGGGGCGGTGTGAACGGGCTAGTGGACGGCCTCGGGCTCCACTGTGGACCTGAGGCCGAGCATCCTCGCCAGGCCCGACAGTTCGAGCACCCGCGTCACCTGTTCGGAGGCCGCGGAGAGCCTCAGCCCGCCCGCCGTGGCCGAGGCGCGGGCGTGGCCGCGCACGAGGGCGCTGATCCCGCTGGAGTCGCAGAAGGTGACCGCGGAGAGGTCCAGCACCACGTAGCGGTGGCCCTGGTCGAGCAGGCGGTCGAGCCGCGAGAGCAGTCGTTCCGCGCCGGAGCCGGCGAGTTCGCCGGACACGGCCAGCAGGGTGGAGGCAGGCGACGACTCGGTCACCGTGACTTCGAGCATTTCGCAGTGGTACCCGCTCCCGGCCGTCTGCAAACCTCGGCTTGCAAGTTGCTATTCGCCGGTCCTCAGGAATATTTCCGCGGACCTCGTATCCGTTCGGTGAGCACATTTTGGTCGTGGGCAAAAGCTTCGACGTGTTTTTCCTCCGTCTGGAGACTGGCGGTGGGCAGGGACTTGTTGGGGAGAACAGGTTGCCCGCACAGGGGAAACACAGGGGGATACATGAAAAGGCACGTGCGCGACAGTTTCTTCGTCGTGGGCGAGGGTGTTCTGGAAATCGACGACAAAGGTGAGGCGATCACGCGTCAGCCCTCCACGGCGGAGGAGCTGCGCAGGTTCCGGTTCTCACGGCTGGGGCCGAAGGGCCCGCGGACGGACGAGGAGACGCGGACCGCCCTCGCGACCGCGATGACCGCGAACGTCCCGCAGCCCGACTCGGCGGACCCGGTCGTCCCGGCGGGGTTCACCTACCTCGGCCAGTTCGTCGACCACGACCTCACGATGGACCGCACCGAGTCGCAGCTCGGGCAGGACGTGAACCTCGACGAGCTGACGCAGGGCCGGTCGCCGGCGCTCGACCTCGACTCGGTCTACGGCCGCGGCCCGCGCGACAAGGACGACCAGGCCTTCTACGCCCAGGACGGCGTGAAGCTCAAGGTCGGCACCACCACGCCGGTGCCGTTCCCGGACGAGGGCACGAACATCCCGTTCGAGGGCTTCGACCTGCCGCGCCGCGGCGGGACGGCCGGCACGGCGGCGGACCGGCGGCTGCCGCTGATCCCGGACGCCCGCAACGACGAGAACCTCGTGGTGGCGCAGACGCACCTCGCGTTCATCCGCTTCCACAACCGCGTGGTCGACGAGCTCGCTCTCACCGGTCTGACCGGCGAACGGCTCTTCCGCGCCGCGAAGGAGCTCGTGGTGCGGCACTACCAGTGGATGCTCAGGACCGACCACCTGCCGCGGATCATCGACCCGGCGATCGTCGAGGACGTCTTCACCAACGGGCGCAAGTTCTTCGAGGTGCCCGGGAAGCACTACCGCCGCGACAACTCGCCGACGATGCCGATCGAGTTCTCGGTCGCCTCGTACCGCTTCGGGCACAGCCAGGTCCGCGGCGCGTACGAGTGGAACCGCGTGTTCCGCACCGGCGGCCCGTCCGTGCGGCCCGCGTCGTTGTTCCAGCTCTTCACCTTCACCGGGGTGAGCGGCAACTTCGACCCGTCGTCGGCGCTGCCCGGCGACCTCGACGACGTGACGCGGGGCGACATCTTCACGTTGCCCAGCAACTGGATCGCGGACTTCCGCAGGCTCTACGACTTCACCGAGGCGGGCCGGGACGACCTGGCGGCCCCGGCGGAGTTCAGCGGGGGCAACGTCACCAAGCGGATCGACACGCTGCTGGTCGACCCGCTGACGAAGCTGCCGGCCGGCACGTTCGGCGGCCGCGGCACGCAGTTCCGCGAGATCGAGCGCAACCTCGCGTTCCGCAACCTCACCAGGGCCTCGATGATGGAACTGGCCACGGGCCAGCAGCTCGCCGAGCTCTTCGGGGTCGCGCCGCTGACGGCCGAGCAGATCCTGGTCGGCAACGGCGGCGCCGTCGTCGAAGGCCTGTCCGAGCAGCAGAGGTCGCAGCTCGTCGAGGCGACGCCGCTGTGGTTCTACGTCCTGCGGGAGGCCGAGGTCGGTGGCGGGCTCATGGGCCCGGTCGGCGGACGCCTCACCGCGGAGGTCTTCCACCGCGCGATGGAGGGCAGCCGGATCTCGATCGTGCGCTCGCCGTACTGGCGGCCCACGCTCGGACCGGACTCCAGCACGTTCCGCATGGTCGACCTGCTGCTGTTCGCCTTCGAGGGCAAGGCCGACCTGCTGAACCCGCTGGGCGACCCGATCGCCTGATCCCCTCCGCACGTCCCGTCCGGCCGGGTGGTGGCAGCCGGACAGGAGAGGGAGATCAGATGTCACGTCCAGGAACCACGCGCGGAGAAGGCACGCGGGATCGACTGACTCGACTTGCGCGGGAGTCCGGAGTTCCACTGCTGCGCATCGGACTGGGGGTCGTGTACCTCTGGTTCGGCGCGCTGAAGCTCTTCCCCGGTGGCAGTCCCGCCGAAGACCTCGTCGAACGCACGGTGTCCGCGCTGACGTTCGGGATCGTCGGCGGAGACCTCGCCAGGGTGGGCGCCGCGATCAGCGAGATCGGGATCGCGGTGGTGCTGCTGAGCTTCCGCGTGCCGCGGTGGTGCGCGGTGCTGCTGATCGGCCACGTCGTGCTGGTGTCGACACCGCTGGTGCTGTTCCCCGGCGAGATGTGGTCCGGTCCGCTGCGGGCGTCCTTCGAAGCCCAGTACATCCTGAAGAACCTGGTGACCGTCGCCGCCGCGGTGGTCATCGCCTCATCGCACCCCAGGGTGCGGTGACCGGGAGCCGCTGCGCCGCACAGGCGGGGCGGCTCCCGGCCTTGTAGGTTGCGGCGCATGGGGGAATCACCGGCGCCCATGGCGCATCCTGCTTTCCGATGGCTGCTCGCGGCACGGGTCACGACCGTCGCCGGCAACGCGATGGCACCGATCGCACTGGCCTTCGCCGTTCTCGACCTCACGTCGTCGGTCACCTCGCTCGGCGTCGTCGTCGCCGCGCGGTCGCTGACCAACGTCGTGTTCCTGCTGTGGGGCGGGGTGGTCGCGGACCGGCTGCCGCGCCAGTTCGTGCTGGCCGGGTCGTGCGCGGTCAGCTTCGCGAGCCAGGCCGCGATCGCGGTGCTCGTCCTGACCGGCACGGCCTCGGTGACGTGGTTCGTCGTGCTCGCGGCGGTGAACGGCATGTCGAGCGCGTTCTCGCTGCCCGCCTCGTCGTCGCTGGTGCCGCAGACGGTGCCGGCCGAGGTCCGGCTGCGGGCGAACGCGCTGCTGCGGCTGGGCGTGCACTCCGCCACCATCGGCGGCGCGTCGCTCGGCGGCCTGCTGATCGCGGTCACCGGACCCGGCTGGGGGCTCGCCGTGGACGCGCTCTCGTTCGCGCTGGCCGGGGTGTTCTTCGCGCTCGTGCGAGTGCCGGCCACCGCCCGGGCCGGGCGCGAGCCGTCGGTGCTGTCCGAGCTGAAGGTCGGCTGGACGGAGTTCGTGTCACGCCAATGGGTGTGGGTCGTCGTCCTGGCCTTCACCTTCGTCAACGCCGCACTGGTCGGCGGGGTGATGGTGCTCGGCCCGGTGCTCGCCGACTCCACGTTCGGGCGCGGGACCTGGGGCCTCGTCCTCGCGGCGCAGACCGCGGGCATGGTGGCGGGCGCCTTCCTGGTCATGCGGATCGAGGTGCGCCGCCGCCTGCTGTTCGGCGTCTCGTGCGTGCCGGTGATGGCGGGCCTGCCGCTGGTCATGGTGCTGTACCCGGAGCCCTGGCTGCTGGTCGTCACCTCCTTCGTCTGCGGGCTGGGCATCGAGCAGTTCGGGGTGGCGTGGGAGACGACGCTGCAGCACCACGTGCCGCAGGACCGCCTGGCCCGGGTCTACTCCTACGACATGCTCGGGTCGTTCGTGGCGATCCCGCTGGCCCAGCTCGCGATCGGTCCCGTCTCGCACGCGTTCGGCACCACCGCCGCACTGCTCGGGTGCGTCGCGGTCCACCTGGTCGCGTGCGCGGGGATGCTCGCGTCCCGGTCCGTGTGGACGGTGGTGAACGAGCCCGTCGGCGAGGCGGATCGCCCGGTCGTGCAACGCGGGCGGCGCCGCGCGCGTGCAAGATCATGAACCGGGGTCGTGGGATCACCGGCGTACCGATAGGTTTCGAATGGTGTTGGATTCCACTCGGCTGGGGGAGTGAATGAGACTCAAACGGATCATCGTGCTCGGCACGGCTCTCGCGTTGCTCGGCGCGGCCGTCACACCGGCGGCTTCGGCCGCCGGGGACGTGAACGCGCTGGCGGAGCGCCTGCGCCAGGCGATCGTCGCGCAGAACTTCAAGGACGTCGTCGACCTGACGCCGCCGGACCTGTCCGCACCGGCCTCGGCCACGCGGACGGCCGGTCAGCGGGAGAAGTACGACGCTTCACCGGCGGAGCTGCAGAACCGCGCGCGGCTGCGGCTGGCGCAGGCGGGCAAGCCGCTGCACCAGACGCCGAACATGGACGCGGCGATCATCGAGCTCGACCTGTACGGACGCCCGAAGTCCGTGGCGAACGTGCTGCTCAGCCCGCAGCACCCGAACGGCGTCGTCGTACCGGTGGCGAAGGCGGGCCTGTCCACCGACCAGGTGCGCTACCGCTGGTGGGACGACACCGAATGGGACGTCAACGGCGGCAAGGGCACCCGTGACGTGCTGCCGGGCCGGGAGAACGCGCCGATCGACTTCTCCTCGCCGTACCCGGCGTCGGTGCTGAAGCTGATGGTGGGCTTCGGCGTCCTGCGCCTGGCCGACCAGGGCAAGGTCGACCTCGACGCCGACTACGAGTACAACCCGAACCCGGTGAGCGCGGCCTGCGGCGGGGCCTCGGTCAAGAAGGTCCGGCAGCACTTCGACGAGATGATCACGAAGTCGCAGAACGAGTCCACCTGCGCGCTGATCAAGCTGATCCACGACCGGAACGCCTGGGACGCGGTCAACGCCACGTTCGCCGAGCTCGGCATGCCGACCCTCATGGTCACCGGCACCAACCCCGGCAACGGCGCCCGCTGGATCGGCTCGAACATGAGCGGTCTCGACACCGCGAAGCTCCTGCTGCTGGTCAACGGCGGCCCGGACGTCCTGTGGACGACCGGCGCGGGCAAGCAGGTCACCCGCGACGAGCTGTCCCACTCCTCGAGGAAGTTCTTCCAGGCGACGCTCGCGGGCCAGGGCCACAACGAGATGCTCTCCACGCCGAACTGGTGCGGGCGCGACTACCCGGTCCAGGGCATCCCGCAGAAGGTGCCGGCGCGCTGGATCAAGGCGGACGGCACCGTGACCGTCGGCGACGCCGTGTACGACCGCGACGTCCGCCCGTGCAACGACGCCGCCGAGGTGACGTTCGCGCACAAGACCGGCTGGGTCGACACCACGGGCTCCGACGCGGGCATCGTGAAGTCCTTGCGCGGCAAGGGCAACCGCCAGTACGTCGTGGTCGTGTTCTGCAACCTCGGCACCGACTACGTCGACGCGGCGCGCCCGGCGGATCCGCCCGGCGTGTTCCCGGTGCTGTACACGCAGAAGTACGCACAGCTCGGCAAGGCGATCGACACCATCATGAAGGGCCTGTAGGCCCCGGACGGGGCGCCGCGGCCGTGCAGGCCGCGGCGCCCCACCCGCGTCACACCGCCGCCGTGCCGATCAAGCCGTTGCGCGTCACCAGACCGGCCAGCTCCGCCTCGCCCAGCCCGTCCGTCCCCTCGGGCCGGCGGGGCAGCACCATGTACCGCGACTCGGCGTTCGCGTCCCAGACCTCGATCTTCGTGGTCCCGGGCAGCGTCAGGCCGAACTGCTCCAGCACCTCCCGCGGGTGGCTCACCACCCTCGAGCGGTAGGCCGGGCTCTTGTACCAGGTGGGCGACGGCCCGAGCAGCGACAGCGGGTAGCAGCTGCAGAGGGTGCAGACGATGACGTTGTGCACGTCCTCGGTGTTCTCGACGACGTGCAACCGCTGCACCTGCAGCCCGCCGCCCATCGACAGGCCGAGCTCGGGCAGCGCCGCGTTCGCGTCCCGCAGCAGGCGGGCGCGGAAGCCGTCGTCGACCCAGGCCCGCGCCACCACCCGGAAGCCGTTGGCCGGGGAGGCCTTGTGCGCGAACGCCTCCAGCACCTGGTCCAGCTCGGCCGGGTCCAGCAGACCCTTCTCCTCGAGGACCGCTTCCAGTTCCCGGACGCGCGCGGCGATCGGGGAGTCGTCGTGGTCGTCACTCATCGCTGAGGTACTCCTCCCAAAGGGACAGCGTCACGTTGTGGTCGCCGTGCCCGAAAAGGTCGCGTGCGGAGAACCGCACCAGGTAGACCTGCTGCGGCACCTGAACTCCCTGCGCGCTCAGGTCCGCGAGCGGGTGCACGCCGTCGCTGCCGACGACCGTGCCGACGTGGCCGCGGGCGTAGTGCGGCAGTCGCGTGTGGTGGTCGGGATCCACAGTGGACGTCCGGACGCGGTCGCCGGTGCGGTAGCGCTCAGACAACGCCCTTCTCCTCCAGGAGCGTCCGGATGGCGCGGAACCAGTTCTCGTAGTAGGAGGACTCGTGCGACATCGTCCGTTCGACGGCGTCCCGGAACTCGTCCAGGTTGTAGACCTCCCGCCTGATCAGCGCCCGGTTCACGGCCATCACGTGGGCCTCCCAGTCGGCGTGGAAGGGCGGTTCGTCCAGCTCCTCCTGAACCGGGCCGAAGCCGTCCTGGCCGCCGACGTCGTTGATCCTCGGCATCTCACCTCCTGCGCTCGACCAGATTCTGCGCCGCCGCGCGCCAGTTCGGGAAGTGGAAGCCGAACCCGGCCTCGACGAGCCTGCCCGGGGTGACCCGGCGGCTCTTGAGCAGCAGTTCGGTGTCGCTGCGGAGAGCGAACGCCCCGATCCCGGCCATCAGCCTGGTCGCGGGCAGTCCCACCGGGACGCGCCAGGCCCTGCGCAGCTCGCGCATGAAGTCCCGGTGCGGCAACGGGTGCGGTGCCGCCAGGTTGACCGCGCCGGAGATCGGCTCGCTGATCAGCAGGGCGACCGCCCGCACGAAGTCGTCGTCGTGGATCCACGAGACGTACTGGCGCCCACCCGCCACCGGGCCGCCCAGGCCGAGCCGGGCGAGCCACGACAGGTGGTCGAACACGCCGCCGCGGTCCGGGCTCATCACCATCGCGCTGCGCAGCGCGACCTTGCGGGTGGCCGGCGTGTCGGCCTCGTCGAGCTCGGCCTCCCAGCGCTTGGCGATCTCGACGCTGTAGGTCCAGTACCCCGGCACGTCCTCCTCGCGGCCGCCGAGGATGCCCGACCTCTCGTCGTTGGCGGCGTCGAACCGGTGCGCGTAGATCGTCGCCGTGCTCATCTGCAACCAGACGCGCGGCGGGTTCTCGGACCGTGCGATGGCTTCACCGACGACACGTGCCGAGTCCACTCGCGAGCGCATCATCTGCTGGAGGTTCTCGGCGTTGTAGCGGCAGCTCACGCTGCGTCCGGCCAGGTTGACGACGACGTCGGCGCCGTCGATCTCGCGGGCCCACGGCCCGAGCGTGCGCCCGTCCCACCGCACGCCGCCGCCGCGGCTGATGACCACCACCTCGTGGCCCGCCGCCCTCAGCGCGCGGCTCAGCACGCCGCCGACCTGCCCGGTGCCACCTGGAATCACGATCTTCATTCCGCCCCCCTTCGCGCCCGAAGCTAGCCGCCGTTCGCTGAGAGCCCGCTCAGCTGAGCGCCGGGACCGGGGTAACGCGGTGGCGGCGGGACCGCGATGTAGGGGTGTGCGCCCCACCCTCCTCGCCGCCACCGCGTTCCTGCTCGCCGCCTGCACCTCCGCCCCGCAGGCCGCGCCGGCGCGGGCACCGGAGACGCCCACCACCGTCGAGCAGCCCGCCGGCACCGGCCCGAACTGCGCGAACGCCAACTCGTCCGTGGTGGGCAAGGCACTCGGCCTGAGGCTGCAGGGCCAGCGCGAGAGCGTCGAGAAGGCCGTCACGACCTGCACGTACGTCGGTTCGGGCATGCCGGTCGAGGTGAGGTTCACGACGAACGCGACGGCCGCGACGTTCGCGAAGGGCAGGCCCGAGAAGGCCAAGGCCGTCGAGGGCCTGTTCGACGAGGCCTACGAGACGACGGCCGGCGGCGCGGAGACCGCCCAGCACACCGTGGCCGCGCGCAGGGGCAGGACGCAGATCGAGGTGATGTCGCCCGCGGGCGTCGAGCCGTCGAAGAAGCTGATCACCGACCTGTTCGGCCGCGTCTAAACGCGGCTGCGCACGGGTTCGTCGAAGAACGAGAGCACGCGGCCACCGGGCGCGAGCCACGGCCGCACCAGCTCGCGCGCCCGGTCCGGATCGCGGTGGAACAGCCCGACCCGCACCGCGAACACCAGGTCGAACCGCCGGTCGCCGAGGTTCATGTCCTCGAGCGACGCGATGAGGAACTCCGCCTTGCCCGACGCCACGTAGACGGCGTTGCGGCGGGTCGCGGCCTCGACCATCTTCGTGGAGCGGTCGACCGCCGTGAGCGTGCCGGTGGACAGCAACCGGCACACCATCGCGGCGGCCACGCCCTGCCCGCAGCCGATCTCCAGCACCCGGTCATCGGGCCGGATCGCGAGTTGGCCGACCACTTCCCGCAGACGCTCGCTCATGGTCCACATGATGCGTCAGGGCGGCGGGCGGGGCCACCACGGCGAGGCCCGCGGTCCCGGTCCAGCGCGCAGGCCGGACCGCCACCCTCCCGCCGGAAAGGCCTCACCGCCCGGTCCGCGTCACCCCAGCCCGCCGAGGTTCACCATCCAGTTCACGCCGAACCTGTCCACGAGGTCGCCGTACTCGTCGCCCCACATCTGCTTCTCCAGGGGCGTCCCGACCTCGCCGCCCTCCGCGAGGGCGGCGAAGTACTCCCGCAGCTTCTCCTCGTCGCCGGACAGCGACACCGTGATCCGCGAGCCCGCCCGGTACTGCACGCCGGGCGGGGTGTCGGAGGCCATGATCGTGTAGCCGGCCTCGGTCTCCAGCTGGGCGTGCATGATCTGGTCGGCCTGCGGCGTGTCCTGCATGCCGAACTCACCGAACGTGCTCATCTTCAGCTCGCCGCCGAAGACCGACTGGTAGAACTCCATCGCCTGGCGGGCCTGGCCGTCGAAGCTGATGTACGGGTTGAGGCGAGTGGCCACCGGAATCACTCCTTCGCGGGAGATGGGACCGCATACTCGCAAAGCCTTGGCACGCCTACAACCGGAACCTATTCCGTGACTCCCGGGTCACCCTGTGCGACCTTGCCCGCGTAGACGAGCGTGGCCTCCGGGGTGAGCGGGTGGAACGTTCCGGCGCGCACGTCGCGGTAGGCGCGTTCCAGCGGTGAGCGCTTGAAGAACGACCGTCCACCGAGGACCTCCATCGCCGTGTTCACGACCTCGACGGCCTCCACGACGGCGTGCCGCTTGGCCAGCATCACGGTCGTGACGGCCTCGGCGCCGGCCGTGTAGTCGTCGCCCAGCTCCTCGATCGAGCCCATCAGCGACCACCACGCGGTGCGCAGCTTGTAGTCCATCAGCCCGATCTGGCGCACCGCGTTCTTCGAGGTCGACCGCACGGCCACGTCCCGCGCGCCCGCCGCGATGCCGTAGTAAGTCGCGCCGCACACCGGTGCGAAGTGGACCACCGCGGCGAACAGGGGTGCGCCGAACTCGCCGTACGGGCGGCGGGCCGCGATCTTGTCCGCCGGGATGAACACGTCCTCCAGCACGACGTCGTGGCTGGCCGTGCCGCGCATGCCGAGCGTGTCCCACGTTTCCTCGATGCGCACGCCGTCGGCGCTCAGGGGTGCGCTGAAGTGCAGCACCTCCTCACCGAGCACGGCGCACGTGGCCACGACGTTCGCGCGCGGCGACTGGCTGCAGAACGACTTGCGGCCGGAGACCAGGAACCCGCCGTCCACCGGGGTGGCCGTGGTCGTGGGCCAGAGCCAGTCCGATCCGCCGCTGGTGGCGATGACCAGGCCTTCCGCCGCCACGCGCCGCAGCACGCCCTCCGCGTCCGGCGCGCCCTTGCGCCTGCGGTAGCACTGCGTCAGCGTCAGGTACAGGTGCATGGTGACGGCCAGGGCGGTGGCGCCGTCGTGCCGGGCGAGCTCGGCCTGGGCGTAGCAGACCTGGCGCATCGTGGCGCCGAGCCCGCCCAGCTCCTCGGGTACGGCCAACGCCAGGTAGCCCTCCTCGCGCATGGCCTCGTACGCCTCGCTCACGAACGTGGCGTCGCGGTCGTGCTCGGAGGCGTGGCGGGCCGCGATCGCGCCGATGCGGGCGGCCATGTCGGCGAACTTGGCGTCGCCGTCCCTGGTGACGGTCGGGAACGTGCTGGTCACGGGTCGTGTCTCAAGAGTTGTCATAGGACGAACGTAAGAACGCGCGAGGCCCGCGGGTAGTTCTGGAAGTGAACCGGGAGGCGGTAACGAAACCACCTCCGCGGCGGAGACTCCCAGTGTGAGGACCTATGCGCAGTACTGCCCGATCGTCCGCGCCGTGGAGGTGCTGGGCGACCGGTGGACGTTGCTGATCGTGCGGGACATGCTCGTCGGTGCCTCGCGCTTCAACGAGATCTCCCGCGGCCTGCCGGGCCTGTCGAGGGCGCTGCTGTCACGGCGGCTGCGGCAGCTCGTCACCGCCGGCCTGGTGCGGCGCACCGGCGACGGCTACGCGCTCACGCAGGCGGGGGAGGCGCTGCGGCCGCTGGTGTTCAGCCTCGCCGACTGGGGCGCCCGGTACGCGTTCGGCGACCCGCGTGCCGACGAGCTCGACCCCGAGGTGCTGATGTGGTGGATGCACGGCCGCATCGACACCGGGACGCTGAGCAAGCGCGCGACCGTCGAGATCCGCGTCAACGACCGGCGCCGGACGTTCTGGCTCGTCCTCGAACCCGGTGACGTCTCGGTCTGCTACACCCATCCCGGCCTGGAGGTCGACGCCGTGCTCACGGCCGACATCGCCACGCTCTACCGGATGTGGGAGGGCGAGTTCGCACTGCTCGACGCGGTGCGGGCGGGCACGATCGAGCTGACGGGCTCGCGCTGGGTGGTGCGCGGGCTGCCGCGGTGGCTCGAGCTCAGCCCCGTCGCGGAGCACGTGCGGGCGGCGAAGGTGCACGCCTAGGGCTCTGACCAGGGCGAACGAAGAACTTCCGAACTTCCTGGGTCGTCGTGTCGATCCGGGCCGGTGCCCGTTCGACGCATGAGTGGAAGGACACGACAGCCCAGGAGGAACCCCGACATGACCGCGACCGTCACCACCACCGCCCCCACCCGCGTCCGCAGGTCCGCGTTCGCCCGCCACCTCACGCTCGTGACCCGCGTGGTGACCGGCCTGCTGTTCACCGCGACCGGCCTGAACGGGTTTCTGAACTTCATGCCCGCGCCCGATCCCGGCACGATGGCGCCGGCCGGGGTCGCGTTCACGACCGCGCTCCACGCCACCGGCTACATGCTGCAGCTGTCCTCGGGCGTCCAGGTCGTCGCGGGCGCCCTGCTGCTCGCCGGCCGGTTCGTCCCGCTGGCGCTCGCGGTCCTCGCTCCGCTGGTGGTCAACATCTTCCTCGTCCACCTCTTCCTGGAACCCGCCGGCACGGGCATGGCGCTGTTCGTCGTCGCCGCCGAGATCGGCCTCGCGTGGGCCTACCGCGACAAGTTCCGCCCGATCTGCGGGCCCGCTAGGAGCGGCGGCCACAGTCCCCCGGAGGCCAGCGGCCGCCGGGGGATTTTCGTTGCGGGACAGGGTTTTCAGCCTTCGGATGTCGATCCGGCGCGTGCTCGTTCGACGTAGGTGTGAAGGCGAAGTCCTGCGAAGGGAAAGGAAATGTCCACCACCCGCTGCGCCGCCGTCGTCCTGCGAGTGCTGACGCACGGCCGGGTCGTGCCCGGTCTCCTGACCGTGCTGGACGTCCTGCTCGACACCGGTCACGTCGTCACCGCGATCGCCGTCGGCCTGGCCGAGCTCGCCGCCGCGATCGGCGCGCAGGTCCTACCGGGACACGAAGGCGGCCAGCAGCGCCTGCACCTCGTAGACGTCGACGCCCTTGCCGAACTGCTTGGCGATCGGCACGTCGTGGCTGGAGACCCAGATCTTGAGCTCCGCGTCGAGGTCGAAGTGGCCGGCCGTCTCGACTGAGAACTGCGTGATCGCCTTGTAGGGCACCGAGTGGTACTCGACCTTCTTGCCCGTCACGCCCTGCTTGTCGACCAGGATCAGCCTCCGGTCGGTGAACAGGAACGAGTCGCGCAGCAACTGGTACGCCGCGTGGATCTGCTCGCCGTGCGCCAGCAGGCGGCCGAACTCCTTCGCGGCGTCCCGCGGGTCGAGCTTCGACGCGTTCCCCATCATTCCGCTGAGAAGTCCCATACCCCCACGTTTACCAGGGTTCGCGGCAGCTCGTCCGGGTGCTCGGGCAAGGATCATCCCGCCGGCCGCGGCCGGGCGTTGCGCAACCGGATGCCGCTGTGCTCCAGCGGACCCGCCACCACCTCGTCCCAGAACGCCCAGAGGTTCGCGAGCACGCGCAGCTCGATCCCGGCCTCCTCGTGCAGCGCGAACAGGTCGCCGACGCGGTCGGCGGGGCCGAGCGGCACCACCGGCTCGGTCGCCACCACCGCGGAACCGGCCCCCTCACCGCTCTCGGGGAACGGCCGGAACGGCGCCGCGTCGAACCGGTACGCGTACAGCTCCACGGTCCGCATCCGGTCGAGCCACCCGTACTCGACGGCGTGCACCCCGGTCGTGCCGGCGGTGTCCCACGCCAGCACCCGCGGGCATTGCCGCGGGAACCAGTAGTCGGGGGAGCGCGCGGCGTCCACCGCCCACACGTACTCGCCGGGCTGCCGCGCGGTCGCCGCGAGGTGCGGGACGAAGCGGGTGATCGCCGGATCTTCCGAGAAGTGCAGCACCTGACCTGGTTCCGGCCTCATGTGGTCATACTGGCCCGCATGCGGAGGCTGACGCTCGCTGTTCTGCTGGTCCTCGCCGGCTGCTCCTCCGGCGGCGAGCCGGGCGCGACCGGGTTCACCGCCGTGGACCTCCCGGCGACCCCGGAAGCGTTGGCGGTGCACGGGGACATGCTGGCCATCGGCACGCGCACGCCGGACCACCCGGAGCTCGTCCTGAGGTCCGCCGACGGGACGCTGGCCAACGCCCGGCTCACCCCGGCGACCCCGTACGGCAGGGAAGCGCACTGGTACGGCGTCACCTCCGACGGCACCACGATCACCGGCGTCGGCGGCGAACGCGGTGGCGCGCACGGCAACGTCCGCTGGAGCGCCTGGACCGGCGACGCCCGCGTCATCACCGAGAAACCGCAGGCCTTCAGCACGTTCGGCGGCTACGGCGCCGGTGAGCTGATCGGCCCGGTCCGCACCGCGCGGGGCCCGTTGATCATCGGCACGTGGCAGAGCGCCCAGGCGGGCCTCGACATCGCGGCCTGGACCTACGCCGCCGACACCTGGACCCGCCAGCCCTCCGCCGGCACCGTCCTGGAGAGCTCGCAGGAGCTGCTGCGGTTCCCGCTGTCGGTCACCCCGGACGGCGACGGCGCGCTGGTCGTCGGCTGGCAGATCGCGAAGGGCCAGGTGAGCGCGGCGGTCTGGCGGTTCGACGGCACGACCTGGACCACCGCCACCCTGCCCGGCGGTGACGCCGCGCTGGCCGCCCGCTGCTGGGACGGCACGTGCCACGTCGTGGGCCGCGCCGGGGGAAGGCTCGCCTGGTGGTCGGGCCCGGAGTGGAAGAAGCTCGCGACTCCGGACGTCCCCGTCGGTGACGACCAGACCCTCACCGCGCCGGTTCCGGTCAACGGCACTCCGACGCTGGTCGTCGACCACGGCGGGGTCACACTCGTGTCCGAAAAGGACGAGCGTCGCGCGGAGGGGCCGTCGGGCGCGGTGGCGGCGGTGGAGAAGGTCGGCGACCAGGTGTTCGTGATCGCGGGCGGCCGTCTGTGGCGCCTCGGCTAGGTCGTGAGCCATCCGGCCCCGTCCCGCTGTGACGCAGTTCACGCCGTTCGGTCCAGTCCGCGGTGGGCCGCTCGGACGTCCGCCCTGCTCCGCGACGGTCCAGTCACGGTGCCGTCACGAAGCGCTTCACAGCGTGATGCCCGGTTTACGATCACATTGCGCTGCTTGTCCCACGACTTCCGGTCATTGCATTCACCCGGATGCGTCACATCCATCCGTGGTGAGACAGAACTTCACGCTGAATACAGCGATCCGGACGCACAATGGTCACGCTTGAGCACACAATTCGCGAGAGTCAACTGTTGATGTGGCTGTTCCACCGGCTTTTCCCCTGCCCATGGGTGACTATGGCCCGGTCAGCGGGCCTCCGCCGCAATGGGTGGGGGTGGGCAGCGGTCCGTCACATCGGCGGTTAACCTCTTGCAACTCGTCCACTGCAATCCAGTGAGCCGATGTCGCAACCACCGGGGAGAGGACTGAACACGGGTGGCCGGATTTCTGTTGCGGCGGTTGGTCAACTACGTGGTGCTCGCCCTCGTGGCGACGTTCCTCGCGTTCACGTTGGCCTCCGCCACCTTTGACCCGATCGGGGTGTTGCAACAACGCAACCCACCGCCCCCGGCGGCCTCGATCGAGGCGAAGAAGAGGGACCTCCACCTCGACCAGCCGATCCCGCAGCGGTTCGTCACCTGGATGGGCGGGGTCGTCCAGGGCGACTTCGGTCGCACGATCACCGACCGCCCCATCACCGACGAGCTCGGCCGGCGCATCGGCGTGAGCCTGAGGCTGTTCCTGCTCGGCATCACGATCGGCATCCTCTTCGGCGTGCTGCTCGGCGTGGTGAGCGCGATCCGGCAGTACAAGTTCAGCGACTACTTCGCGACCCTGTTCAGCTTCATACTGCTGTCCACGCCGGTGTTCGTGCTGGGCACGCTGCTGAAGATGGGCGCGCAGGGGATCAACGACTCGATCGGCTCGAACGTGCTGATCTTCGTCGGCGAGACGACACCGGGCTTCCAGGGCAACTGGTTCGAGCACCTCGGCGACCGGCTGCAGCACCTCGTCATCCCGACGCTCGCGATCGCGCTCGGCCAGATCGCCTACTACAGCCGCTACCAGCGCTCGTCGATGCTCGACGTGCTCGGCAGCGACTTCCTGCGCACCGCCCAGGCCAAGGGCCTGACGCGCCGCAAGGCGTTGTTCAAGCACGGCCTGCGCACCGCGCTCATCCCGATGGCGACGCTGTTCGCGTTCGGGTTCGGCCTGCTCGTCGTCGGTGGCACGTTCACCGAGCGGATCTTCGGCTGGTTCGGCATGGGTGACTGGCTCGTCACCGGCATCTCGGCGCAGGACACGAACATCACCGCCACGGTGACGCTCTTCGTCGCGGTGTGCGTGCTGTTCTCCGGCTGGCTCGCCGACGTGCTGTACGCCGCGCTCGACCCCCGAATCCGCGTGAACTAGGCAAGGTGACGACGACGTGACCGTGATCCTCAACGAGGGCGACTCGGCGGGAACCACCGGCGCCGCCTCCGGCAGCCCCGTCGACGCCGCGCCCGACCCGGGCAAGGCGATGACGCGCGGCAGGCTCGTGCTCATCCGCTTCGCGCGCAACAAGCTGGCGCTGGTCGGCCTGGTGATCATCGTCGGGATGTACCTGATGGCGTTCGTCGGCCCGCTGCTGTCGAAGTGGACCTACGACCAGCAGGACTACTCGGCGTTCCTCGAGCCCCCCTACGCCGACCACATCTTCGGCACCGACAAGATCGGTACCGACATGTTCGCGCTCACCATGCGCGGACTGCAGAAGTCGTTGGTCATCGGCTTGCTCGTGGCGCTGATCTCGACCACCGTCGCGGCGATCGTCGGCGCGGCGGCGGGCTACTTCCTCGGCGTCGCCGACAAGGCGCTCATGTGGGTCGTCGACCTGCTGCTGGTGCTGCCGTCGTTCCTGATCATCGCGATCCTGAGCCCCTGGTTCCGCGGCAAGTCGTGGTTCCTGCTGGTGCTCATGCTCGCGGCGTTCCAATGGATGATCACCGCCCGGATCGTGCGCGGCATGACGCTGACGCTGAAGGAGCGCGAGTTCGTCAAGGCGGCCAAGTTCATGGGCCAGCCCGCGCGCAAGATCATCGCCAAGCACATCGTGCCGAACATGGCCTCGCTGCTCATCATCGACGCGACCATCAACGTCGGGTCCGCCGTGCTCGCCGAGACGGGCCTGAGCTACTTCGGGTTCGGCGTCCAGTCGCCCGACGTCTCGCTCGGCACGCTGATCGGCGGCAACGCCGAGTCGGCGACCACCTTCCCGTGGCTGTTCCTGTTCCCGGCGGGCTTCCTCGTCGTGTTCGTGCTGGCGGTGAACTGGGTGGGCGACGGGCTCCGCGACGCGCTCGACCCCACCTCCACGCGCGTGCGCCGCAAGGAGAAGAAGAACACCAAGGAGAAGGCCGCCTGATGACCACCTCGGAGCTCCAGTTCGACACGCCTTCCGACCGTGTCGTCGAGGGACCGGTTCTGCAGGTCGAAGACCTCCACGTGTCCTTCCCCAGCGAGGCCGGCCGGGTCCAGGCCGTGCGGGGCCTGAGCTACTCGGTCTCGCCCGGCGAGGTCCTCGGCATCGTGGGCGAGTCCGGTTCGGGCAAGTCCGTGTCGTCGCTCGCGGTCATGGGCCTGCTGCCGTCCTCGGCGCGCATCACCGGGTCCATCAGGTTCCAGGGCCGCGAGCTCATCGGCCAGAGCGACACCGAGCTGTCGAAGATCCGCGGCCGCCGCATCTCGATGGTGTTCCAGGACCCGCTGTCCGCGCTGACGCCGGTCTACACCGTCGGCGACCAGATCGCCGAGGCGATCCTGGTCCACAAGAAGGGCTCGGTGTCCAAGGCCGCCGCGGCCAAGCGGGCGGTCGAGCTGCTCGACCTCGTCGGCATCCCGAACGCCGCCGAGCGCGCCAAGGCGTTCCCGCACGAGTTCTCGGGCGGCATGCGGCAGCGCGCGGTGATCGCGATGGCGATCGCCAACGACCCGGACCTGATCATCGCCGACGAGCCGACCACCGCGCTCGACGTGACGGTGCAGGCGCAGGTGCTGCAGCTGCTCGAGACCGCGCAGGAGGTCACCGGCGCGGGCATCGTGATCATCACCCACGACCTCGGCGTCGTCGCCGGGTTCGCGGACCGGCTGATGGTCATGTACGCGGGCCGCGCCGTCGAGACCGGCCTGGTCGACGACATCTACCAGCAGCCGCGCATGCCCTACACGCTCGGACTGCTCGGCTCGATCCCGCGCCTCGACGTCAGCGAGAAGCAGGCGCTGGTGCCGATCAAGGGCCAGCCGCCGTCGCTCACGGACCTGCCCCCCGGCTGCCCGTTCGCGCCGCGCTGCCCGATGGTCGTCGACGCCTGCCACACCGCGGAGCCGCCGCTCTTCGACGTGGACGGCTCGGCCGAGCACCGCGCCGCGTGCATCCGCACCAACGAGATCGCCGCGACCGACGCCGAGGGCGCCGAGGCCGCGGTCGAGATCTTCGGTGCCGAGGTGGCGGACGACCCCGAGGTCGCGAAGATCCCGCGCGAGCAGCGCGAGACCGTGCTCGAGCTCGACCAGCTCGTCAAGGAGTACGCCGTCAACAAGGGCGTGGTGTTCAAGCGCCGCGTCGGCACGGTGCACGCCGTCGCGGGCATCTCGTTCGACATCCGCGAGGGCGAGACCCTCGGCCTCGTCGGCGAGTCGGGCTGCGGCAAGACCACGACGCTGATGGAGATCCTCAACCTCCAGAAGCCCATGAGCGGCGAGATCTCCGTGCTCGGCACGAAGTCGTCCGAAGTGGACAACAAGCGCCGCTTCGCGATCCGCCGCGACATGTCGGTGGTGTTCCAGGACCCGATGGCGTCGCTCGACCCGCGCCTGACTATCCACGACTGCATCGCCGAGCCGATGCAGGTCCACGGCTACTCCAAGAGCGAGATCAACCGGCGCGTGCCGGAGCTGATGCGGCTCGTCGGCCTGCGCCCCGAGCAGCTCTCGCGCTACCCCGGCGAGTTCTCCGGCGGTCAGCGCCAGCGCATCGGCATCGCGCGGGCGCTCGCCCTCGAACCGAAGCTCGTCGTGCTCGACGAGCCGGTGTCGGCCCTGGACGTCTCCATCCAGGCGGGTGTCATCAACCTGCTGGAGGAGCTCAAGTCCAAGCTGGGCCTGGCCTACCTGTTCGTGGCGCACGACCTGTCGGTGGTGCGGCACATCGCGGACCGGGTGGCCGTCATGTACCTCGGGAAGATCATCGAGATCGGCGAGGTGGACTCGGTGTTCGAACAGCCGCGCCACCCGTACACGCAGGCGCTGCTGTCGGCGATCCCGATCCCCGATCCCGTGAAGGAACGCCAGCGGGAGCGGATCATCCTCACCGGCGACCTGCCGAGCCCGGCGAACCCGCCGTCCGGCTGCCGGTTCCGCACCCGGTGCTTCCTGCACGCGTCGCTGCCGCCCGAGAAGCAGCGCACGTGCATCGAGGTGGAACCACCGCGCGAGGTCCAGGCCCCCGATCACGAGGCCGCCTGCCACTTCGCCCAAGTCCGTCAGGTCCTCTGATGCATCCGTCGCAGCAGAGGACCTACGAAGGAACAGTGTCCCCGGCAACTGGTGTCCGGGCACGAGGGAGGTTCACGACAGTGAGTCGACGTACCACGGTGGGAGTGTCCGCGCTGGCCGCGGTCGTCCTCACGCTTACCGCGTGTGGGGGGCCCAGCAACAACAACGGCAACTCCGGCCTCAAGGGCGCGGACAACGCGATCGGCCAGGCGGACATCAACCCGCAGGACGCGTCGAAGGTCAAGGACGGCGGCGAGTTCCGCTGGCCGGTCGACCAGTTGCCGGACAACTGGAACTACAACCAGCTCGACGGCACCAACGCCGACGGCCGCCGCATGATCGACACGATGATGCCGAACCTGTGGAAGCAGAAGGCCGACGCGACCTTCGAGATCAACAAGGACTACCTCGAGGACGCGAAGCTCGCCTCCTCCGAGCCGCAGGTCCTCGAGTTCAAGCTCAACCCGAAGGCCAAGTGGTCCGACGGCACCGCGCTGTCGTGGCAGGACTTCGAGGCCATGTGGAAGTCGCTGAGCGGCGCCGACAAGGCCTTCGAGGTCGCCGGCACCACCGGCTACGAGGACATCGAGAAGGTCGAGAAGGGCGCGACCGACCAAGAGGTCAAGGTCACCTTCAAGAAGAAGTTCGCCGAGTACAAGGGCATGTTCTCGCCCCTGTACCCGAAGTCCATGTCCTCGGTCGCCGAGGAGTTCAACAAGGGCTGGGCGGACGCTCCGAAGGTCACCGCGGGTCCGTTCAAGGTCGGCACGATCGACCGCACCGCGAAGCTCGTGACGGTCGTGCAGGACCCCGCCTGGTGGGGTGAGAAGCCCAAGCTGGAGAAGATCACCTTCCGCCAGGTCGACCGCCCCGCGCTCGCGGACGCGCTCGCCAACGGCCAGATCGACTTCTTCGACATCGGCTCGAGCGTCGACAACTTCACGCGCGCCAAGTCCATGCAGGGTGTGACGATCCGCCAGGCGATCACGCCGGACTACTCGCACATCACCTTCAACGGTGCGGACTCCTCGATCCTCAAGGACCCGAAGCTCCGCGTCGCCCTGATGAAGGGCATCGACACCAAGGTCATCAGCAAGGCCCTGCTCGGCCAGATGCTGAAGGGTGACGCGCAGGTCACCGGCAACCACTTCTTCCTGCTGGGTTCCGCGGGGTACAAGGACAACTCGGCCGTCGCCGCGTTCGACAAGGAAGTCGCGAAGAAGCAGCTCGACGAGCTGGGCTGGAAGCTCGAGGGCGAGACCCGCAAGAAGGACGGCAAGGAGCTGCTGGTCCGGTACGTCATCCCGACGCCGAACCCCATCTCCGACCAGATCGCGAAGCTGACGCAGTCGCAGCTCAAGGAGATCGGCGCCAAGGTCGAGATCCAGGCCGTGCCGTCGACCGACTTCTTCAAGCAGTACGTGAACGTCGGCAACTTCGACATGACCGGCTTCCGCTGGCTGGCCTCGGCCACGCCGGTCTCGGACAGCAAGGGCATCTACTACCTGGACCCGGCCAGCACCAACCAGAACTACGGCCGCATCGGTTCCGAAGAGGTCAACAAGCTGCTCGAGCAGGCCGTCGGCGAGCTCGACGACACCAAGCGCCTCGAGATCGCCAACGAGGCCGACAAGAAGATCTGGGAGCTGGGCCACCAGCTGCCGCTCTACCAGCTGCCCGGCGCGGTCGCGGTGAAGAGCAACGTCGCCAACTTCGGCGCCGTCGCGTACGCGAACCGTCCGTACGACTACATCCACATGGGCTTCACCGAGTGATGTAGCTCCTCCGGCAGTTCCGCCGACGGCCCGGCAGGCTTCACGCCTGCCGGGCCGTCGCGCGTCTCGGTTACGATGGCCGGGCGATGACCTCCCAGACCTCACAGCCCGTTCGCGCACTCCGCCACGGTGCTCTCGCGACCGCTGTCGTGCTGTTCGTGTGCCTCGTGGTCGCCGTGCTCTCGTGGCTGTCCTATTCGGAGGATCGCGCGCTCCTGTCGTCCCTCACCGCCCGCGAGGTCGGCGAGGTCGTGTCCTTTTCGGACGGTGCGGTCGAGGTGCGCTGGCCGTCCGGGACCGCCCGGGTCGCCCACGAGAACGGCGACCGGATCGTCGGGAGGCAGACGCAGGTGGCGTTCGACCCGGCGAACCCCTCCCGCGCGGTGATCCCCGGCGCGGACGTGCTGGTGGAGACCGACAGGGCGCTGGGCGGCGTGACGTTCGCCGTCGCGGTGGTGCTGCTGGTGCTGGTCGCCGGCGCGGTGCGGGTCGTGCTGTCGGCGCGGGCCGCTCGTGCCGCGCCCGTCACCGCGTCGGTGCGGCGGATCCGGCTGCGGTCGGGCCTGATGGTGCGGTCGTGGCTGGAGATCGACGGGCCGGTCGAACGCTGGCTGCCCGTCTACTACGACCCGGTGCTCGTGACGCTGCCGTCGCCGGTGTCGGTGGAGCTGCGCGGCGGCCGGGTCGCCGTGGCCGGCGGGGTGACGCTCTACCCGTCCGGCCGCCCCGTGACGAAGCACCCGCGCGGCCGCCGTCTCGACAACCCCGCGCGGCCCGACCCGGAGACGCGGGCGCCGCGCGGGCTGCTCGCGCAGCTGCGCGTCGACGCCGTGTTCATCGTGCCCGCGCCGTTCGTCGGCCTGTTCTGGGCGTACGTCGACGGCAGCGGGTTCGTCGGCTGGATCACCGCCACGGTGGTCGCCGCCGCGCTGGGCCTGTGGTGGGCGGCGTTCCGGGGTTCCGACCCGTCGTAATGCTTCACCCCTGACGAACGACCTCCTCTCATAGGAGGCCGTTATGACCCACGTCACACTGCGCATCCACGAAGACGGCGCCGACGACGAGCGCATCGAGCAGCTCACCGCCTTCCTGCGGTCGGAGCTCCAGGACTTCGCACCCGTTCCCGGAGCCGCCGGCGAGGCTCCCGAGGGCTCCAAGGCCGTCGACTGGAACGAGCTCGGCACGCTGCTCACCACCGTCTCCCAGTCCACGGTCCTGGCGGCGCTGATCAACGCCGTGTCGGCGTGGCTCGGCCAGCGCCGCGAACGTTCGGTGACCGTCGAGGCCGACGGCGACGCGCTGGAGCTCACCGGCGCGCCCACCGAGGAGGAGCTGGCGCGCCGTTCCGCGTGGCTCGGCCGCCACCTGCACCGCTACGCGCTGATCATCGCGAGCTACGAGTTCGCCGACCCGGGCCTGTCCTCGCTGCGCGCGCCCGCCCACGACGCCGCCCGCCTGGGCGAGGTGCTGGCCGACCCGAACGTGGGCGGCTTCCACGTGCGCACCCTGATCAACTCCTCGGCCTCGGAGATCACCGAGGCCGTGGACGACTTCTTCGCCGACCGCGAGCCCGACGACCTGTTGGTCCTGCACTTCTCCGGCCACGGCGTGAAGGACGAGGCCGGCGAGCTGCACTTCGCCACCTCCAGCACCAAGCTCGCCCGCCTGGCGGGCACCGCCGTGGCCGCGGACTTCGTGGCCCGCCGCATGAACCGCTCCCGTTCGCGCCGCATCGTGCTCCTGCTGGACTGCTGCTACTCCGGCGCGTTCGGCCGCGGCATGGTCGCGAGGGCGGGCGGCGCGGTGAGCCTCGAAGAACACTTCGGAGGCCGCGGCCGAGCCGTCATCACCGCCTCGTCGTCCATGGAGTACGCCTTCGAGGGCGCCACCGTCGCCGACACCTCCGAGGGCGAACCGTCCGTGTTCACCGCGGCCCTGGTCGAGGGCCTGGAGTCCGGCGACGCCGACCGCGACAACGACGGCCACGTGGGCCTCGACGAGCTCTACGAGTACGTCTACGACCGCGTCCGCCGCGTGACCCCGCACCAGACCCCGGGCAAGTGGATGCTCGACGTCCGCGGCGACCTGCGCATAGCCCGCCGCGCCCGCCCGGTCTCGGTCCCCGCCGCCCTCCCCGCCGAACTGCAGGACGCCCTCGACCACGCGCTGCCGGGCGTGCGCGCGGGCGCCGTCCCGGAACTGCGGCGGATGCTCTCGGTGGCGCACGAGGGCCGCGTGCTGGCCGCGCGCCTGGCGTTGCGGCGGCTGACGGAGGACGACAGCCGGATGGTGGCGGCCGCCGCGGCCGAGGCACTGGGGGAGAAGCCGCGGAAGCCTCGCCCCACTTCCGAGAAGCCGAAGCCGGTCTCACCCCCGCCCGTGGCGCCCCTGCCCGTAGCGTCGCCACCGCCCTCGCACACCGGCACACCGGTCGCGGCCCCCGCTGCCGGACAGTTCCTCGCCGTACTGCCGCGCCTCGGTGCGGGCCTCGCCCTGGCGCTGCTGGTCATCGGCCTGGCGACGGTGTCCGGAGGCGTCCTCGGCAACCTGGGCGACACCAGCCCGCACACCTTCGTGTTCGCCGCCGTGTGGCCGTGGGCGCTGGTCGCGGCGGTGTTCGCGATGACGTGCTGCGACCACCCGTGGGTCCCCGGCGCAGCCCTCGGCCTGCTGGCCGGCGTGACCGGACTGCTCAGCGGCACCGAGGCCTTCACGTGGATCGCCTTCGGCCTGGCCGCGGTGGTGCCGGCCGTCGCCGCCACCTCGTCGTCGTGGCTCGGGATCGCCGGGGGCGGGCTGGGTGCGGTCGGCGTCTACGTGGTGGCCGCGTCGGCTTCGGACCTCGTGTCGATCAACGGCGACGCCGTGGACGTGACCCTCGTCGTGCTGGCGGTGGCTCTGACGTGTCTCGCGGTGTTCCGCCTGTGGCGTGACCGGGCGTGGCCGGGAGGTGTCGCGCCGGGGCTCCTGCTCTTGGACGCGGTGCTGATGCTGACGGCCGAGGTGCCGCCGTACGTCACGCACGCGAGCCTGGCGGCGCTGGTGGTGGTCCCGCTGATCGTGGTCCTGACGGGTGGGATGGCCAGGTTCGCCGCGTGCGCTGCCGTGGCGGCCGGGCTGGTCGTGCGGGCCAACGACTTCGTGTCCGCTTCAGAGCCGACGTTCGTCAGCGTGGCGCACGTGACGTTGCCTTTGGCGGCGGCGGTGATCGCCTACTTCGCGCGTGGCCGCTGAGTGGGGTGGCTGAGCTGGGTGCTGGCTGGGCGGGGAGCTGTGGTGGGTCGGCGTCGCGTGCGCGGCTCGGGTGGGCGGTGGGCAGGTGTCGCGCGCACGGCTGGCGCTACGCGCACGGCTGTTCTCGTGTCGAAGGCGCGGCATGGCGCGCACGGTTTGCGTCGCGCGCACAGCTCGGTTGGAGCAGAAGGCAGGCGTCGCGCGCACGGCCTCCGCTGCGCACACGGCTGCCATCGCGCGCACGGCCTCCGCTGCGCGCACGGCCTCCGCTGCGCGCACGGCGGACATCGCATGCACGACCGCCATCACGCATGGTCGTGCACCCCGGCGCAGCCCCACCCGCGCGACGCGGAGCCGCCCCGCCCCTTACCCCTGCCCCTCGCGCTCCCGCTTCCGCCGCTTCCCCTCATGCATGGCCACGACCCGAGCCACCGGAATCATGTGCCCCTCAGCGATCAGATCCGCGGGCAACCGCTGCGCCCCGGGCATCAGCTCACGCCAAGGATCCCCCTCGAACCGGGACCGGACGGTGAAATCAGCGGGCGTGACGTCCCGCAACGACTCCCAAGGCACCGGAAACGAGATGGGCAGGCCCTCGCGCAACCGCGGGCTGTAAGCGGCCACCACAGTGGCGCCCCAGGCACGCGTCGAGTCGAGGAACACCTTGCCGCCCCGCTCGGCGCGGATGTAAGCCGTGGTCGCGAGGTCCGGGTCCAGTTTCTCCGCGCGGGCAGCCACGGCACGGGTCGCGGCGGCCACGTCGTCGGGGGAGTGCTCCTCCAGCGGCACGAAGACGTGCACGCCCTTGGCGCCGCTGGTCTTCACCAGGCCCTCCAGCCCGGCGGCCGCCAGAGCCTCCCGGATCAGCAGGGCCGACGACACCACGACGTCGAAGCCGGCGCCCTCGGGCGGGTCCACGTCGAGCACCATGTGGGTCTGGTGGTGGTCGTCGCCGAAGTGGTCGCCGAGGTAGAGCGGCACGTGGTACTCGACGGCGCGCTGGTTCGCGAACCACATCAGGGTCTGCTTGTCGTCGCACACGGCGTAGCGGATCTTGCGGTGCGACGCCTCCGCCCAGACCTCGACGGTCCGCACGTGGTCAGGTGTGTACTTGGGGACGTTCTTCTGCATGAACGGGTCCTGCCCGCGCAGGATCCGCCACACCGACAGCTGCCGGCCGGCGAGCACCGGCACGAACCTGTCGGCGACGAAGTCCAGGTACTCCACCAGGTCACCCTTGAGCAGGCCGCCGAAGAGCGGCTGGTCGAGCGACGAGAACTTCAGCGGGCTAGTGCTCATCGGGAACCTCGAGTTCGTCGCGGGCGGCCCACTCCAGCAGCGGCTCGATCGACCAGACCGCGTCGTCGATGCCGGCGTGCAGGTCGCCGAGCTCGGCGAAGCGCTCCGGCACGGTGGCGATCGTGAAGTCGCGCGGGTCGACGTCCGGGATCTCGTCCCAGCGGATCGGCGTCGACACCGTCGCCTCGGGAAAGCCGCGCACCGAGTACGCGCTCGCGATCGTGCGGTCGCGCGTGTTCTGGTTGTAGTCCACGAAGACCAGCGCCGGGTCGCGGTCCTTGCGCCACCACGCGGTTTCCACGTCGTCCGGCGCGCGGCGTTCGACCTCGTGCGCGAACGCCAGCGCCGCCTTGCGCACGTCCTGGAAGCCGAAGTCCGGCTTGATCCGCACGTAGACGTGCAGGCCCTTCGACCCGGACGTCTTCGGGAACCCGACAGCCCCCAGCTCGGCCAGCACCTCCCGCACGACGCCCGCGACCCGGCGCACGCGGTCGAACGTGCACGTGGGTCCGGGGTCGAGGTCGATGCGCCACTCGTCGGGCTTCTCCGTGTCCGCCGCGCGCGAGTTCCACGGGTGGAACTCCACAGTGGACATCTGCACGGCCCAGATCACGTCGGCGAGGTGCGTGACGCTGAGCTCGTCGGCGTGGCGGTTGTAGCGCGGGAAGTGCACGCGCACGGTCCGCACCCACGGCGGGGCGCCGTTCGGGAGCCTCTTCTGGTGCACCTTCTCGCCCGTGACGCCCTCGGGGAAGCGGTGCAGCATGCACGGCCGTTCCCTCAGGGCGCGGACGATGCCGTCGCCGACGGACAGGTAGTAGCGCGCGAGGTCCAGCTTCGTCTCGCCGCGAGCGGGGAAGTAGACGCGGTCGGGGTTGGAGATCCGCACGACGCGGTCCTCCACCTCGAGCTCCACAGCCGGGGACTTGCCCATGCGCCCAACCTAACCGTTGCGCGGCGTTTCCTCAGCGCAAACGACGCTTGCACCGGCATGGCGTGGGTAGTTTGCTGGTGTGGATCTCTTTTCGCGAGCGCTGGGGGCGCTTCTCGGAGCGGTGCGCGACCTCGGCGTCGACGACTTCGCCCGCCCGTCCGGCTGCGACGGCTGGCTGGTGCGCGACCTGGTGTGCCACCTCGTGATCGACGCCCAGGACGTGCTGATCACGCTGGTGACGCCCACCGCGGACCCCGTGACGCACGACGAGGTGACGTACTGGAAGGTCTCGCACGAACCCGCCGCCGACGACCCGCTGGCCGCGCTGACCGTGCGGCTCGCCGCCGCGTACGGCGAGCCGTGGATGCTGAAGCACCACGTCGGCGACGTGGGACAGGCGGCGTTGCGCGCGGCCGGCCTCGCCGACCCGACGCTCAAGGTGAGCACCCAGGACAGGGTGCTGTGCACGGCCGGCTACCTGAACGCCTACGTCTGGGAGTGGACGCTGCACCACCTCGACCTGGTCGCGCACCTGCCGCACGTTGCCGGACCGCCCGCCGACGCGCTCGCGAGGTGCCGCGAGGTGCTCGAACGGGTCGCCGGGGCGTTCCCCGCGACGTGGTCCGACGTGGACGTGCTGCTGGTGGGAACGGGACGGCGCGCCGCGACCGCCGCGGAACGCGCCGAGCTGGGGGAACGGCGGATCCCGTACGTGCTCGGCTAGCGCGGCAGGGGCCCGGTCAGCTCTCCTGCTCCTCGAGACGCGCCTTCTCCGCGAGACGGGCCTCCTCGGCCTTGAACTCCTTGTAGGTGGCGCGCTCGCGCACCAGCCAGTCCGGGTTCTCGTCCTTGATCGCGTTGATCTGGTCGGTGGTCAGTGCCTCGGTGATGCCCGCGCGCACGAGGGCCGACGTCGAGATGCCGAGCTTCTGCGCGATGAGCTGCTTGGGGTGCGGGCCGTTGCGGCGCAGGTCCGCCAGCCACTGCGGCGGGTTCGCCTGCAACTCGTTCAGCTCGTCGCGCGACACGACGCCCGCCTGGAACTCCTCGGGCGTCGCCTCGAGGTACACGCCGAGCTTCTTGGCGGCGGTGGCGGGCTTCATGGTCTGCTGCGACTTCATGCGGAAAGGGTAACGGGCTCGTCCGGTAGCCTCAGCACGTGACCGGATCGTTCACGCTCGCGTACGTCCCAGGCGTGACGCCGGGCAAGTGGGCACGGGTCTGGCAGGACCGCCTGCCGGAGACCGAGCTGACCCTCGTCCAGGTGCCCGCCGCCGAGGCCGCGGGCAGGGTGCGGGCGGGCGAGGCCGACGCCGCGCTGCTCAGGCTCCCCGGCGACCGGGAGGACCTGCACGCCATCCCGCTCTACACCGAGACGACCGTGGTCGTGTTCCCGAAGGACCACGAGTTCGCGGCCGCCGACGAACTGTCCCTTGTGGATCTCGCGGGGCACGTGCTGTGGCAGCCGCTCGACGACACGCTCGAGTGGGACGTGGTGCCCGGGCAGGCGCCCGTCGAACGGCCGGAGTCCACCGCGGACGCGGTCGAGATCGTCGCGGCGGGCGTGGGGCTGCTGGTCGTGCCGCAGTCGCTGGCGCGCCTGCACCACCGCAAGGACCTGAAGCACGTGCCGCTGACGGACGCGCCGCAGTCCCGCGTCGCGCTGTCGTTCCCGATCCGCGACGAGAACCCCGAGCTGGTCGAGCACCTGATCGGCATCGTGCGCGGCCGCACGGTCAACAGCACCCGCGGACCGGCGCCGGAACCCGCCGGGAAGCGGCAGCAGGCTCCCCGGCAGCCGGCCAAGCAGCAGCAGCGACGGGGTGCCGCGTCCCAGCCCAAGCAGAAGCAGCAGGCCAAGCGCGCGAAACCCCGCCGGGGCCGCTGAGCCGGCACCACCGGGTCCGGAGCCGCCGGACTACTGGTTCCGGGCGGAGATCTGCTCGCGCAGGCGGTCCTCCTGGGCCTTGAGCTCCGGCGTGAGCGCCTCGCCGAACGCCTCGTCGCCGTGGACCTGGCGGATCTCGACCTCGCCGTTGGTGAACGGGGCCTTCTTGAGCCACTCGACGGCGTCCTGCAGGCTCGGCAGTTCCCAGATCCAGAAGCCCGCGATCAGCTCCTTGCTCTCGGTGAACGGCCCGTCGACGACCGTCGTCGCACCTTTGCCGTCGAACGCGACCCGCACGCCCTTCGAGCTGGGGTGGAGGCCGTCGCCCGCGAGCATCACGCCGGCCTTGACGAGCTCCTCGTTGAAGTCGCCCATCGCGGCGAGCTCCTCGGTCGTCGGCATCACGCCGGCCTCGGTCTCCGGGGTGGCCTTGACGATGACCATGAACCGCATCTCGATCTCCTCTGCCTGGTGCGTCCGGTGCGTTTCCACCCCTGCGTCGATCGGCGGCCCGGCCGTTTCGACCGGCGGAGCGGATATGTGACCGGCGTCACGGGGTTAGTGTGGAAGGCATGCGCGAAGACGTCGACTGGATCCTCGAGAACTGCCAGGTCTGGGCCATCGTGGGGCTCTCGGACAACCCGTCCCGCGCCGCCCACGGCGTGGCCCGCTTCCTGCAGCAACGCGGCAAGAAGATCGTGCCGGTGCACCCGTCGGCCGAGACCGTGCACGGCGAGCCGGGCTACGCGTCCCTGGCCGAGATCCCGTTCGAGGTCGACGTGGTGGACGTGTTCCGCCGCTCGCAGGACGCGGGCCAGTTCGCCGACGAGGCCGTTTCCATCGGCGCGAAGGCCGTCTGGTTCCAGCTCGGCGTGGTGGACGACGAGGCGTACGAGCGCACCCGCGCCGCGGGGTTGCGCATGGTGATGGACGTTTGTCCCGCGATCGAGTGGCGCTCCCGTTGAACAACTGGCTAACCTGCCTGGGTAGTTCTCGGACACCTGGGGGTTCCGAGGGCCGAATCAGCCTGGGGGGCTTGGTTTCGCATGCTCGTCGACATCACGGCGCTGCGACCCGCGGACTCGCCGCGGACTCGTGGCCACAACGATGATTTCATCCGTTCGCTGGCGTCGTCCGGCGCCCACCTGCCACCGATAGTGGTGCACCGCTCGACGATGAAGGTCGTCGACGGGACCCACCGCCTGAAGGCCGCCGTCCTGCGCGGCTGCCGCTCCGTCGAGGTCGAGTACGTCGACGGCCCCGTGGAGGACCTGTTCGGGCTCTCCGTGTCGCTGAACCTGGCGACGCTCTCCACCGCCGACCGCGAGGCCGCCGCCCGGCGTCTGCTGCGCTCGCACCCGCAGTGGTCGGACCGCGCGATCGCCGCCGTCACCGGCCTGGCCGCCAAGTCGGTCGGCGTCCTGCGCCGGGCCGTCGGTGGCCAGGCCGCCGTCCGGGTGGGCCGGGACGGCAAGTCGCGGCCCGTGAACTCCGCCGCGGGCCGCCGCCTGGCCGGGCGGCTCGTCGCCGAACGGCCCGACGCGTCGTTGCGCGACATCGCCCGTGCGGCCGGGGTGTCGCCGGGAACCGTGCGTGACGTCCGGCGGCGGCTGAGCGCCGGACTGGACCCCGTGCCGGAGCGGATGCGGGCCGCCGAACGGGCCGAGGCGGTGCTGCCCGCGGGACGGACCGAGGTCCGCGATCCCGGGGCCACCCTGCCGATCCTGCGCCGGGACCCCTCGCTGCGCTTCAACGAGCACGGGCGCCTGGTGCTGCGGTGGCTGGAGGCGCACGCGGTGTCTTCGGGGGAGTGGGCCGCCGTGGTGTCCGGGGTGCCCTCGCACTGCCGTGAGCTGGTGGCGGACATGGCTCGCGGGTGCGCCGAGGCGTGGGTGGAGATGGCGGAGGCGCTGGAGCAGGAAGGACGGCGGACCGCGGTCTAGGTCGCCCGGTGGCGGCGCCGTGCAGGCCGATCAACGACGATTGGCCTGTACAGCCCAACCCCGTGGAGAAGGAAGCCACAGGACTCATGAAGGTTGTGCACCGCGTGTTCGCCTTTCTGCTCGTCCCGTTCCTCGGCTACCTGCTCGGCGCCACGATCTTCAACTTCTTCTGGGACAAGGCCGCGCCCGGCGACCTGTCGAACGCCACGCTGGTCGCGGTGGCCAAGTCCTGCGAGCGCCAGGGGCCCGTGGCCCTGCGGGGCTTCGGCTTCTACCACGAGTGCCTGGTCGAGCTGCGGGCCAAGAGCGGCACGACGAGCACGTCGACCGTGACGGGCTGGCTCGGCCCGTCGGACATCGGCGAGGAGTACGCCGCCCACACCCAGCGGCGGTCGCAGGTGCAGCCGGACGAACGACCGCAGGTCTTCGTCGGCTGGTTGTGCACGTTCGTCTTCGCGATCCTGTTCCTCCTCGCGTGGGCGAAGATCGCCGTTCCCGCCTTCCCGGAACGGCACCAGACGCTGCCCGACACGCCGTCAACAACCTGATTGGTCACTACACCTGGGCGAAGAGGATCTCGCTGATCTCACCGGCGACCTCGCGCCCCGCCGCAGGACGCAGGCGGGACAACAACCTGCTGAACGCCGTCAGGTCGATGTGGACGGTGGCGGACCGCACCTGCCGGATGTCGTCCAGCAGCTCGACGACCAGCGAGCAGGCGTGGTCCACGTCGCCCGCCTCGGCGTGGGCCAGGGCGCGGCGCAGGCCGAAGCGGGTCCGGGCGCGCAGGGCGGCGGGTGCGATCAGCGGCATCTGCGCGTCGAGGATGGCCGCCGCTTCGGCGTGCCGGCCCAGGTCGTGGAACGACCAGGCGCGGGCGATGGCCACCTGGTCCACGAGGCTGGTTGTGCCGTAGGGCGAGTCGCTGACGGTCCGCTGCAGTTCCGCTGCCCGGTCCAGGGCTTCCTGGCAGCGGTCGGCGACCCCGGCGAGGGCGAACCCCTGGGCTTCGCGCTGGGCGGCGACCGCTTTCACGGCGCTGGAACGGGATTTGGCCGCTTTGCGCGCGTAGCGGACGGTGGCGTGGGCGTCGCCCCGGTAGAGGGCGAATTCCGAGGCCCGCACGTAGGCGTAGGCCTCCAGGTCGAGGTCGCCGCCTTTGTGCGCGTAGTGCACGGCGAGTTTCGTCAGTTCCGCCGCCGAGGCGTCGTCGCCGCGTTCCTGTTCCATCCAGCCCGCGTATTCCGCGTACTTCGCCGCGAGCAGCCACAGGCCCCGGCCGAGGGCCGGGTCGTCGGCGGAGCGGGCGAGGGCGCTCAGGGCCTCCACCTGGGGGCGCAGGCTCGCCAGGACCAGCTCGGGGCTCAGGCGGTGGCCGAGGGCGCGGTGGTGGTCGAACATCGAGTCGAAGGTCAGCAGGGTGCTGTGGTCGCTCTGGACCGGCCGGGCCGGGGCGTCGGCCAGCTCGATCAGACGGCCGCCGGCGTCGAGGGCCGCGTCGAACAGCTTCGCCATTTCGGGATTCGGGTTGACCTGGCCGCGTTCGATCTTGCTGAGGTGTCCCTTGCTGTACGGTACGAGGCCGGTCATCTGGCTCAGCGAGTACCCGCGCTCGTTGCGCAGGCGGCGAACCTCCTGGGCGAACGTGGGCGACAACGGCTTCACCCCCTCCGCCCGGAAGTGTGGGGGCCGTCAAACACCCGAATGCGCAATGTCCATTTTTTGGCCGTTGATTGACGATCAACTGGGAGCAATCGGAGCGGTTGCCGGTGGTTCCATGTGAGTCATGGTGATGACGCGGTCCGACGAGGCGGCTGGTGTGGTGATGGTCTGGCAGCGCTTGGCGACCAACGTGGTCCACCGGTCGCAGTGGTTCGAGGTTCGCTCCGACAGCGTCGTCAGACCCGACGGCGGGCACGGCACGTACACGCACGTGGTGGCGCCGGGATCGGTCACGGTCCTCGCGATCCAGGACGACGACCACGTCGTGCTGACCCGCCAGTGGATCTACACGCACGGCGGCACCGAGTGGCGCCTGCCCGGGGGTGCCGTCGACGAGGCGGACGACGACCCGCTGGCCGCGGCACGCCGCGAGCTCGCCGAGGAGACCGGCCTGCGCGCGGCCACCTGGGAGCGGCTCGGGCAGATCCACGGGGCCGACAGCCTCAGCAACCACGTCGACCACATCTTCCTGGCCACGGACCTCACGCAGGGGGAGCCGTCGCTGGAGCCCGGCGAGGCCGACCTGCGGGTGCGGACGATGCCGTTCTGCCACGCCCTCGACCTGGTCCGGCAGGGCATGCTCCCGCACGCCGGCAGTGCGCACGCGCTGCTCGTGATGGCACTGCGCCGCACTGCTCAGAAATAGCGTTTCCAGGGTTTCCTCATTGCGGAGGAAACAGGAAACCCGTTCTCATTCGACTGGCGGAAAGCCACTCTTGGTGCATCGGCGAGAACATCAGCCCGATAAGCCAGTCAGAATGAGGAGGTGAATTTCTCGATGAGAATGATCTGCTCACTCGCCACCGTCGTGAAAGTTGCCACGATCTGCCTTTTCGTGGGATTCATGGCCGGCAGTGTCTTCATCGCGACGGTGCTCTGACTCGACATCGGGCTGCGGTTCTCCCTGACCATCGGAGGGAGGTGTCAGCCGTGGAACCGCACTTCTGCACCGAGATGATCTGACCGTCTCCGGCTATCCGCGTGGCGTCCACTGCACGCCGTAGCCGCGGCCCTGACGAGGATGTGGGAACTGCACGTCGATCTCACCGATCTCGTCCAGCGGCAGCGTTTGCGGCCAAGGCGTCAGGTCATCGGTGTCGCGTGCGAGGGCTTCCTCGACGCGCCACACCGACGCCGGGAGGTCGTCCCGGTCGAAGCGCACGCGCAACCGGAACGACTCGCACATCCGCTCCGGCCAGAACACGTAGGTCGGACGCATGGACTGTCCTCGTGGCACCCGCACCTCGAGTGCGAACTGGTGCGTTTGTCCCGCGTTGAGGGGTCGGGGCAACCGCAGCTTCATCAGGAAACGCCGTGGGGACGGACGTTCGTGGCCGATCAGCTCCACCCCGTGCAAGACCTCCACGTCCAGGTCACCTGGAGCGCCGTCGGGCGTGGGGGCGGGGATCGTGATCGACCACGCGATCTCGTTGACACCATCGGTGTCCGCCACGACGGTCCGGCGCTCGGTGCACGCGGGCGTCGGGCCGTCCAGCTTCAACAGCGCGTCGAACTCCTTGACGTGCCACAGTTCCGACGGCGTCATGTGCGTCGTCGTAGGGGCCGGCTGCAGCGCAACCTCCACCAGGCGCTGCAGCCCGGCATCCATCCTCCTGCGCACTGTGCGCGCACCGCGGTCCTGTTGCCGTGCAAGCCATTCGATGCGTTCGTTGAGGAACCGGAACTGCGCTTCGTCGTGCAGTCCGAGAGGTGCCAGAACGGCGTTGCGGACCTCGGCCGGAAAACCGCGCACCGCGTTCACCACCCAGTCGCGCAGCCTCGTCCGCACGGCTTCCGCGCCGTCTGTCTCGGTGATGCCGCACACCTGGCGCAGCGCCGGTCCGACGTGGAAGTCGACACCGGGGGTCTGCACACCGCGCCCCCGGCACAGGGTGCGCAGTTCTTCCATGAGCTGCTCAGGTGAGACAGGCATCCGTCCTCCGCGCGGAAATGCTTTGCCGGGCATGTCGGGCTTACCTGATCGGACGTTACCCCCGGTGCACCATCCGGGTGAACGTGAATTCCGGCGCCGAAAGGATTCTCCCAGCCGTCCCGCTGGATGATCACCGCCGAACGACTGATGTCCTGACCAGGTGTTTCGCGGTAATGTGCTGGTCACGGGCGGTGACTTCCTCCGGTCACCGCCATCCCTGCCGATGGAGGTTGTATTCGTGCTGCGCACAATCTTGTCAGTCGTGTCGGCGTTCGCGCTGATCAGCGGCGTTCCCGCCGTGGCGGCGCCGGCTGAGAGCGCTTACCTGCTGCAGTTCCGCGACACCCTGTCCGATGCCCAGCGCCACCAGCTCGAAGGCCTCGGGGTGCGGCTCGGCGCGTTCGTCCAGGACGGCACCTACCTCGCCCGCATGACGACCACCGCCCGTGTCGCCCGGTTGAGCTACGTGCGGGAGGTGACGCCGTTCCAGGCCCAGCCGCGGATCATGGCCCTGAACGGGTCGTCGGACTACCTGATCACCCTGGTCGAGCAGGACGAGCGCGACCAGAGGGCCGTCGCCGACAGGGTGAAGTCGCTGGGCGGCAAGGTGAACTCCATCTCCGCCAGCCGCGAGCACCTCATGGCGACGCTCGACGCGGGCCAGGCCGCGGAACTCGCGAAGCACCCCGCCGTGATCGCGATCGACCCCGTGTCGGCACCGCAGACGGACATGGCGATCTCACGGGAGTCCTCCGGCGCCAACTACGTCGAGAGCGTGGGTGGCTACCGGGGCAGGGGCGTGCGGGGCGAGGTGATGGACGGCGGCCTGCGCACCACGCACCAGGAGTTCCGCGCGCGTCCGCCGCTGATGCACACCGGCAACTCCACGAGCACCTCGCACGGCACGTCGACGTACGGGCAGATCTTCGCGTCCGGCGTCTCGTCCGCGCACCGCGGCCTGCTGCCCGAGGCGCAGGGCATCTTCGCGATCTACGGCTCCGGTGACCGCTACGCCCACACCCAGCAGCTCGTCGACCCGGCCGGCCAGTACCGCGCGGTGTTCCAGAGCAACAGCTGGGGCGACGCGCTGACCACGTCGTACAACTCGATCTCGCAGCAGATGGACCGGATCGTGTTCGACCACGACATCCTGATCTGCCAGTCGCAGAGCAACGCGGGCACCCGCAGCTCGCGCCCGCAGGCGTGGGCGAAGAACGTGCTGTCGGTCGGCGGCCACTACCACTACAACACCGCCTCGCGGACCGACGACAAGTGGAACGGCGGAGCGTCGATCGGCCCCGCCGCGGACGGCCGCATCAAGCCGGAGCTGTCGAACTTCTACGACCGCATCGACACCACGACCTCCACCAGCGACACCGCCTACACCACGTCGTTCGGCGGCACCTCCGGCGCCACGCCGATCACCTGCGGCAACGCCGGTCTGCTGTTCCAGATGTGGGCCGACGGCGTGTTCGACGGCGGCCCCGGCAAGGGCCGCGACGTCTTCGCCGCGCGCCCGCACGCCGCGACCGCCAAGGCGCTGCTGATCAACACCGCGGACCAGCACGCGTTCTCCGGCACCACGCACGACCAGACCCGCACGCACCAGGGCTGGGGCACCGCGTCCGTCCGCAACCTCTACGACCGCGCCAAGGCGGGCGGCTGGAAGCTGCCGGTGCTCGTGAACGAGACCGACCTCGTCACCACCGGCCAGACGCGCAAGTACACGGTGACGTCCAACGGCCAGACGCCGCTGCGCGCCACGCTCGCCTACACCGACCCGGCCGGCTCGCCGACCGCGGCCAAGGCGACCGTCAACGACCTGACGCTCAAGGTCACCGCCCCGAACGGCACCGTCTACTGGGGCAACAACGGCCTGCTGGCCGGCAACTGGTCCACGTCCGGCGGCTCCGCGAACACCGTCGACACCGTGGAGAACGTGCTGGTCCAGACGGCCGCGGCGGGCACGTGGACCGTCGAGGTCATCGCGACCGCGGTCAACGTGGACGGTCACGTGGAGACGGCGGCGACGGACGCGGACTACGCGCTCGTCGTGTCGTAGTCGCAGCTCCGTCCACAGGGAACGGTGGCGGCCTCGGCCGCCACCGTCTCCCGTCGCACGACCGTCCCCCCGCTACTCGAAGCGGTCCGGGTCGCCCGCGCCGTAGCGGATGATCTCGGCCTCACCGCTCGAGAAGTCCACCACCGTGGTGGGCGTGGTGCCGCACTCCCCGGAGTCGATCACCGCGTCCACCACGTGGTCGAGGCGTTCCTTGATCTCCCAGCCCTGCACGAGCGGCTCCGCCTCGTCCGGCAGCAGCAGCGTCGACGTGAGCAGCGGCTCGCCCATCGCCTCGAGCAGCGCCCGCGTCACGGGGTGGTCGGGGATGCGCGCGCCCACCGTCTTCTTCTTCGGGTGCATCATGCGGCGCGGCACCTCCTTCGTCGCGGGCAGGATGAACGTGTAGTTGCCGGGCGTGGAGGCCTTGACCGCGCGGAACACGGCGTTGTCCACCACCACGAACTGGCCGAGCTGCGCGAAGTTCTCGCACATCAGCGTGAAGTGGTGCTTGTCGTCGAGCTTGCGGATCTCCCGGATGCGGTCGATGCCGTCCTTGTTGCCCAGGCGGCAGCCGAGCGCGTAGCAGGAGTCCGTCGGGTACGCGATCAGGCCGTCCTCCTGCAGGATCCGCACGGCCTGGTCGATGGCGCGCTTCTGCGGGTTGACCGGGTGGACGTCCAGGTACTTGGCCATGCGGGGCAGGATATGCCGATCAAGGTTTGAGCAGCACTTTGACCATGCCGTCGTTCTTCTTCTGGAACGTCTCGTACGCCTTCGGGGCGTCCTCGAGCGGCAGGCGGTGCGTCGCGAAGTCGTCCACGCCCAGCGGGTCGTCGTCGGTGAGCAGGGGCAGGATCTCCGGCACCCAGCGCCACACGTTCGCCTGGCCCATGCGCAGCTGGATCTGCTTGTCGAACATGGTCAGCATCGGCATCGGGTCCGCCATGCCGCCGTAGACGCCCACGATCGAGATCGTGCCGCCGCGGCGCACCATGTCGATCGCGCTGTAGAGGGCCCTGAGGCGGTCGATGCCGGCCTCCTTCATGAACCGCTGCGCCACCGCGTCCGGCAGCAGGCCCGTGAGCTGCTGCGCCATCTTGGCCGCGGGCGCGCCGTGGGCCTCCATGCCGACCGCGTCGATCACGGCGTCGGGTCCGCGGCCCTTCGTGAGGTCGCGGACGACCTCGGTGAGGCGCTTGCCGGCGCCGCGCAGGTCGACGGTCTCGATGCCGCGGGCCTTCGCGCGGGCCAGGCGCTCCGGGACGAGGTCGATGCCGATGACGCGCGCGTCGCGGTGCCGCGCGACCCGGCAGGCCATGTCGCCGATCGGACCGAGACCGAGGACGGCGACCGTCGACCCGGGGCGGACGTCCGCGTACTCGACCGCCTGCCACGCCGTGGGCAGCACGTCGCTGAGGTAGACGAACCTGTCGTCCGGCGGGCCCTCCGGCACCTTGATCGGCAGCGTGTTGCCGAACGGGACGCGCAGGTACTCCGCCTGCCCGCCGGGGACCTGGCCGTAGAGCTTCGTGTAGCCGAACAGCGCGGCCCCCGAGCCGTGCTCGCGCACCTGCGTCGTCTCGCACTGGCTCTGCAGGCCGTCCGTGCACATCGCGCACGTGTTGCAGGAGACGTTGAACGGGATGACCACCCGGTCGCCGGGCTTGACGTCGGTGACCTGCGGCCCGACCTCCTCGACGATGCCCATCGGCTCGTGCCCGAGGATGTCGCCCTCGGTCAGGAACGGGCCGAGGACCTCGTAGAGGTGCAGGTCCGACCCGCAGATGCCGCTGGACGTGATCTTCACGATGACGTCCTCGGGCTCCTTGAGGATCGGGTCGGGCACGCTGTCGACCCGGACGTCTCGTTTGCCGTGCCAAGTGACTGCCTTCATGCCCAGTGGCTTTCCCCGGCGGTCGGCATTGATAACCTGGGAGGACTTTCTTTCCCCGGTTTTGGAGACCTTCAGCGATGCTCGACCGTGCCGTCGTCGACGCCCTGTTCCCCTCGGACCTGCCCGAGCCGTCCCACTGGGAGGAGCAGTACCCACCCCGCGGCCTGGGCGACGGCGCGAAGGTCACCCGCCTGGGCCCGTCGCCGACCGGGTTCCTGCACATCGGCGGCCTGTACGTCGGCATGATCGACCGCGACGTCGCGTCCCACTCCGGTGGCTCGTACATCGTGCGCGTCGAGGACACCGACCAGGCGCGTGAGGTCGAGGGCGCCGTCGAGCAGTTCACCAGGGCGTTCGCCTACTTCGGCATCGAGCCCGACGAGGCCGACGCCGTGGGCGCGTACGGCCCGTACCACCAGTCGCAGCGCGAGCAGATCTACCTGACGTACGTGCGCGAACTGCTCCGCGAGGACAAGGCGTACCTCTGCTTCGCGACGAAGGACGAGCTCGCGGACATCACCGCCCGCCAGCAGGCCACGAAGCTCCCCACCGGCTACTACGGCCGCTGGGCGATCTGGCGCGACAAGACGGCCGAGGACGTCGCCGAGGCGCTCGAGGCGGGCCGTCCGTACGTCGTCCGCTTCCGCTCGCCGGGCAAGGCGGGGGAGCGCACGAGGTTCACCGACGCGATCCGCGGCGAGCTGGAGCACGAGGCCAACCGCAACGACGTCGTCATCCTCAAGGCGTCCGACCAGTCGCCGCGCCTGCCCACGTACCACTTCGCGCACGCCGTCGACGACCACCTGATGCGCGTGAACCTGGTGATCCGCGGCGAGGAGTGGATCTCCTCGGTCCCGACCCACCTGCAGCTCTTCGACGCCCTGGGCTTCGAGCGCGTCGAGTACGCCCACATCGCGCCGCTGATGAAGCAGCAGGGCGGCTCCCGCCGCAAGCTCTCGAAGCGCAAGGACCCCGAGGCCTCCGTCGAGTTCTTCATCGAGGCGGGCTTCCCGGCCGAGGCCGTGCGGTACTACATGCGCGGCCTGGTGAACGCCCGCCTGGCCGAGCTCCCGCTGGCCGAGGCCCTGCAGGCCCCGATCTCGCTCGCCGAGTGCGGCGTGGCCGGCCCCCTGGTCGACCTCGTGAAGCTCGACGACATCTGCGCCGACTACGTGGCCACGCTCTCCGGCGAGGAGATCATCTCCCGCGTCTCGGAGTGGGCGCGGACCTACGACCCGGAGCTCGTGACGGTCCTCGAGACCGAGCGCGACGCCGCCCTCGCCGCCCTGCGGGTGGAGCGGGGCCCGGAGGTCGCGAACCCGCGCAAGGACCTCCGCAAGTGGTCCGACTTCCGCACGGCCTACGGCTTCTTCTTCCCGTCGCTCTTCCCGCTGGTCTCCGACCGCGCGGACGAGCGCCTCGGTGGCCTGTCCCCGGAGCTGATCGCCGCTTTCGCCTCCGACTTCGCCGACGGCTACGCCGACCTCGAGGACGGCCAGGAGTGGTTCGGCCAGATCCGCGAACTCGCCACCAAGCACGGCTTCGCGCCGAACCCCAAGGAGTACAAGAAGAACCCGGACGCCTACCCGGGCTCCATCCGCGAGGCCGCACAGCTGATCCGCGTCGCCCTGACGGGCTCGAAGGCCAGCCCGGACCTGCACGCCGTGGCCCGCACCCTCGGCACCGACGAGGTCCTGCGCCGAGTCCGCGCCCTCGCGGGCTGACCACCTCCTCGACGGCCCCCGGCTCCCCACGGAGCCGGGGGCCGTCGTTCATCCGCGACGTCTTCTCATCGGGCACGCATGTTTCCCGCCGTGGCGAAGGAAACCCCGGACGACGTCCGCATCGGCGAAACCCGGGACGGACATATGGCCGTCCGCCGAACCGACGAGCCGGTCCTGCCCGAGCCCGTCCGATCACGCGGCTCTGACCTGCGGCCGACTCCTCCGCTGGCCGACCCGCCAGCCGCACACGTGCCCGCCCACCCCATTCCTCAGCCAGCCACCAAAACCGCACACGACCGAACAATCCCGATGAGGGAACTTCCTCCTGAACGGTTCCGGAACAAAGTCGTGAGAGCGTTCCCATTGACGTGGACGCAACACGCCGTTGAGGATCGGCGGCATGCAATGGAGAAGCACTCTCGCCGCAGTGCTGGGGCTGACGCTCGCCGCCAGCGCGACCTCGGCCGCCGTCGCGCAGGAAGCGCAGCGGCACGGACCGAAGCAGACGGTCATCGGGCAGCCCAAGACCGAGCACGGGTGCGCCCGCATCGAGAAGTCCCTGCCCACGCTGAAGGACTGGCCGAAGGTCGAGAGCCAGCTCAAGGGCGACCGCAAGGACGAGGCCCGCATCAAGGCGATCCTCGAGGACATGACGCTGGCCGAGAAGATCGGCCAGATGACGCAGCCCGAGATCGCCGCGATCACGGCGGAGGACGTCAAGACCTACGGGTTCGGCTCCGTGCTCAACGGTGGCGGCAGCTTCCCCGGCGGCAACAAGCGCGCCACGCCGCAGGACTGGCTCGCGCTGGCCGACGCCTACTTCGAGGCCTCGAAGCAGTCGCGCACCAAGATCCCCGTCATCTGGGGCATCGACGCGGTGCACGGCAACAACAACGTCTTCGGCTCGACGGTGTTCCCGCACAACATCGGTCTCGGTGCGGCGCACGACCCCTGCCTGGTCCGCGACATCAGCGCCGCGACCGCCGAGCAGATCCGGGCCACGGGCCAGGACTGGGCGTTCGCGCCGACGCTCGCGGTCGTCGAGGACGACCGGTGGGGCCGCACCTACGAGGGCTTCTCCGAGGACCCGCGGATCACCCGCGCCTACGGCTACGAGGCCGTCAAGGGCCTGCAGGACAACGCGAAGAAGCGCATCGGCGAGGACGGCGTGATCGCCACCGCCAAGCACTTCCTCGGTGACGGCGGCACGCTCGGCGGCAAGGACCAGGGCGTCAACCCGTCCAGCGAGCAGAAGATGATCAACGTGCACGGCCAGGGCTACTACGGTGCCCTCGCCGCCGGTGCGCAGACGGTGATGATCTCGTTCAACAGCTGGACGAACGACGTCATCAACGAGGGCAAGGTGCACGGCAGCAAGTACGTGCAGACCGGCATCCTCAAGGAGAAGATGGGCTTCGACGGCCTGCTCGTCTCCGACTGGAACGGCATCGGCCAGGTCACCGGCTGCACCAACTCCAGCTGTGCGCAGGCCATCAACGCCGGCATGGACATCATCATGGTGCCGAACGACTGGAAGGCGTTCATCAGCAACACGATCGCCCAGGTCGAGGCCGGCGAGATCTCGATGGCCCGCATCGACGACGCCGTCACCCGCATCCTGCGCGTCAAGCTGCGCGCCGGTGTGTTCGAGGCCCCGAAGCCCTCGCTGCGCGAGCACGCGGGTGAGCAGAAGGCGCTGCTGCACAAGGAACTGGCCCGCGAGGCCGTGCGCGAGTCCGCCGTGCTGCTGAAGAACGACAAGCGCGTGCTGCCGCTGTCCAAGCGCAGCAAGGTCCTCGTGGTCGGCAAGAGCGCCGACAACATCTCGAACCAGACGGGTGGCTGGACGCTGTCCTGGCAGGGCACCGGCAACACCAACGCCGACTTCCCGAACGCCACCAGCATCCTCAAGGGCATCCAGGACACCCTGGGCGCCGCCAACGTGACGTTCGCCGAGACCGCGGACGGGGTCGACCCGGCGCAGTTCGACGCCGTCATCGCCGTCATCGGTGAGACGCCGTACGCGGAGGGCGTGGGCGACCTCGGCAAGCGGTCGTTCGAGGCCGCCCGCCTGCACCCGCAGGACCTCGCCGTGCTCGACAAGGTCTCGGGCAAGGGCAAGCCGGTCATCACCGTCTACGTCGGTGGCCGCGCGCTCTACATGAACAAGGAGCTCAACCGCTCCGACGCGTTCGTGGCCGCCTGGCTGCCGGGCACCGAGGGCCAGGGCATCGCGGACCTGCTGATCAAGGGCCGCCACAACGGCTTCAGCGGCAAGCTGTCCTACTCGTGGCCGGGCGAGGCCTGCCCGGCGCTGCCCGGTGAGCCCGCCAAGAAGCCGCTGTTCCAGCTCGGCTACGGCCTGCGCGACTGGCAGACCGGCAACGTCGGCACGCTCGACGAGACCAGCCCCGGCGCCCTGTGTTCCGGTGGCGGCGGCGGCACGGCGACCGACGACCTGGAGATCTTCAACCGCACGGACGTCGCGCCGTACCAGAGCATGATCGGTTCGGCGGAGAACTGGGGCGGCACCGCGGTCGGCCCCGACGGCCAGGCCTCGCACGCCGAGATCAACGTCGTGCAGTCCGACGTCAACGTCCAGCAGGACGCGCTCAAGACGACGTGGACCGGCACCGGCCCCGCCCAGATGTACCTGCAGAGCCCCGCGCCCAGCGACCTGCGCGGCTACGGCAACGCCAACGCGGCCATCCAGTTCGACGTGATCGTGCACCAGGCCCCGGCCAACCGCACGGTCATCAGCGCGCACTGCGTGTACCCGTGCCTGGCGGAGATCGACGCCACGCAGGCGTTCCGCAACCTGCCGATCGGGCAGAAGGCGACCGTCAAGGTGCCGGTCTCCTGCTTCACCGACAAGGGGCTCGACCTGGAGCTGGTCAACACGCCGTTCCTCGTCTACACGGACGGCGCGTTCCAGGCCTCGTTCGCGAACGTGAGGTGGGTGCCCAAGGCGGGCGCCGACCCGGACGTCGTTCCCTGCACGTAAAGCACCACCGTGACGAGCCCCGCCGGCACCCGCCGGCGGGGCTCGTTCTCATCCGGGGGTCCCGGCAGGCGCACGCCGGACTTCCGGTGGTGCGCGACCGGGTGCGTCCGCCACCCGGCCGGGGACGGCCGGGAACCGGTCCTAGCCGGCGACGTCGAGGTCCACGGGCTCGCCCCTGATGGCGGTCACCGCACCGCCCGTCGCAGCGGCGAGCCAGGCCTCGAAACCGTCCGGGTCCTTCGTGAGGACGGTGAAGGTGACGTCATGGCCGTAGTCCGTGCCGGCGACGTGGTACCCGGCCGCGCGCAACGCGTTCTCCAGCTTCCCCGCCTGATCGTGCTCCGCGGCGAGAAGGACGGTCTCGTGCCGTTCGCGGGTGAGTGTGCCCAACGAGTCGATGGCCTCCGACACGGCCCGTCCGTAGGCCCTGACCAGGCCACCGGCGCCCAGCTTGATCCCGCCGTAGTAGCGGGTGACGACGACCGCGGTGTCGACCAGGTCGCGCCGCGTCAGCACCTCCAGCATCGGCACACCGGCGGTCCCGGCGGGTTCGCCGTCGTCGGACGAGCGCTGCGTGTCCGCCGTCCGGAACGCCGTGCAGTTGTGCGTGGCCTGCCAGTGCTCCTTGCGCACGCGGGCGAAGAACTCCGAGGCCTCCGCGTCGGAGGTGACGCGGGCGACGTGGCACAGGAACCGCGACCGCTGGATCTCGATCTCGTGCGTGCCGTCCCGCCTGATCACCTTCACGACTCGATTGTCCGCCGCCTCTCCGCCTCGCCGAACAGGGCGTCCAGCTCGGCGGGCGGCACCTCCTCGAGCTGCTCGTACGTGCAGTCGGCGGGTTCCTTGTCGGGGCGGAACCGCACCAGGCGCGCCGTGTGCCGGAACCGTCCGCCCTGCACGTGCTCGTACCGCACCTCGGCGACCCGGCTCGGCTCCACCAGCACGACCTGAAGCTGCTTGTCGGGGTTCCAGCGGCTGTTCATGCCGGGCCCCTCGTACGTCGCCCACGTGCTCCACGGGTGCTCGGAGGGGTTGAGCAGCGGTGCGAGCTCCTCGACCAGCTCCCGCCGCCGGGCCGCGGTGAAGCTGCTGGCCACCCCCACGTTGTGCAGCTCGCCGTCGCGGTAGAGCCCGAGCACCAGCGACCCGACCGACTCGCCGTCCTTGTGCAGCCGGTAGCCCGCGACCACGCAGTCGGCCGTCCGCTCGTGCTTCACCTTGAACATCACGCGCTTGTCGGGCTCGTAGACGCCGTCCAGGGCCTTGACCACCACCCCGTCGAACCCGGCGCCCTCGAACCGCGTGAACCAGTCCCGCGCCACCTCCGGGTCCGCCGTGGACGGTGTCAGGTAGAAGCCCGGGACCTCCGTGACGGCGTCCTCGAGCATCCTGCGGCGTTCGGCGAGCGGGAGCCCGCTCACGTCGGCGTCGCCCAGGGCCAGCAGGTCGAACGCCACGAAGCTCGCCGGCGTCTCCACCGACAGCTTCCGGACGCGCGAGGCCGCGGGGTGCAGCCGCAGCTGCAGCGTGTCGAACGACAGCCCGGACGGCGTGACCAGCACGATCTCGCCGTCGACCACGCACCGCGGCGGCAGCGCCCGCTCGAGCAGCTCGACGAGCTCGGGGAAGTAGCGGGTGAGCGGTTTGTCGTTGCGCGAGCCCAGCTCGACCTCGTCACCGTCGCGGAACACGATGCAGCGGAAGCCGTCCCACTTGGGCTCGTAGGCGAGGCCGTCCCCGCGCGGCAGCTCGGGCACGGACTTCGCGAGCATCGGCTTCACCGGCGGCATCACGGGCAGGTCCACGGAGGGACCATAAGCTCAGCGCAGGGACACCGCGAGCTTTTCGAGCTCCCGCACGTCCGCGTCCATGCCGTCGTCCTCGGGGATCGCGAGCGCGATGGGCCGCCGCAGGGTCACCGCACCCGTGCGGCGCGCCTCCAGCCCGGCCCGCAGCCGTTCGGACAACGGCAGCTCCTCCGGCGTCTCGGCGACGTACGGGCTGATCCGCACCAGGCCGTCGCGGCACTCGACCACGCGCCGGTAGTAGCGCCGGTGCACGCCCCGCAGCGAGAACGCGTCCCGCCGCGACGGCACGCGGTGCAGGGCGTCCTCGGGGAACGACTCGTGCAGCAGCCTCCACAGTGGAGCCAGGCGGTGGTAGGCGCGCAGGTGGCGCAGCCACAGCCTCGTGGCGGCGATCCGCATCGCGACGATCGGGTAGATGACGCCGACGACGCAGAACAGCACGCCCGGCAGCAGGAACCACACCGCGGTGGTCAGCAGCCAGCGGGGGAGCGGCTCGCCGAAGTAGCGGGAGACGTTCGACGCCACGAAGATCGCGTCGGCGGGCACCAGCAGCGCGAGGCCGGTCGAGGTGATCAGCAGGCCCCGGCGCAGCCTCGGCTCGGCGCCGCGGGCGTAGCGCCGCGACCACACGAACATCGTGGCGAAGCCGTAGAGCAGGAACCCGTTGCCCAGCGCGTAAAACACCGTGATCGCGAGGACGCCGGTCGGCCCGCCGCCGAGCGAGTTCGGCACGCGGGCCGCCGCCACGCGCAGCTCGTCCGGGATCGCGAGCACCGCCCACGTCATCACGCTGACGCACAGCGCCAACGGCACGAGCTGCAGCAACGCCTGGCGCTTCGCCCTCGCGTCGTCGAGCGCGGAGAAGATGAAGAAGCAGATCAGGCCGTACACGCCGATCTGCAGCATCGAGTGCTGGACGAGCTGGCAGACCATCGGGTCGAGGCCGAGGAACCACCGCCCGTTCGCCGCGGCCCGCCCGAACGGGTAGCCGACGGCCCAGCCGGCGACCAGACCCGTCACCGACCGCAGCCGGGGGTCGCGCGGCCGGCGGACCAGCAGGTACAGCGTCACCGCCAGCGCGGAGAACGCGACGATGCCCTGGGTCTCCTTCAGGTACTCCACGTCAGAGCCACCCCAGCCGGTCGGCGAGCGAGGACGACATGCGCCGGGCGGGGCCCTCCGAGGCCCGCGGCGCCACCTTGTCGAGCACCGACGCCCACTCCAGGATGATCGTCGCCACCGTCTCGGCTTCGCGTTCGTGCTCGGAGTCGTAGGAGGTGCGCCGCAACGCCCTGCGCACCGCGTCCGGCGCGAGGTCCGGGTAGAGGCCCGTGAGCAGGTCGTCGTCCTGCTCGTCGCTCGTGTGACCGGCCAGCAGGTGCCCCAGCTCGTGCAGGATGATGTGGTTCTGGTGCGCCTTCGACGTCTCCTGCTGGTACAGGATGTAGTCGGCCTTGGCGGTGGCGATCCACACGCCGTAGGGGCCGGGCACCGGGATCGGGTGCGCGATCAGCCGGATCGGCTTGCCGCGCTGGTCACCGACCCGGCGGCAGAGCTCCGAGACGTCGAGCGGCGGCTGGATGTCGAGTTCGTTCAGCAGGCGGCGGCACCGCCTGCGCAGATCGCGTTCTGGCACGGGTCATCCCTCGCCGCGTTCGGCCTGTTCCTGTCGGTAGACGACGTCGAGCAGCTCCATGACGAGGCGGCGGCGGTCCGGCGACAGCTCGCCCGCCCGCATCGCCATGAGCTGTGCGTCGCTGCCCGAGGTGAGTTCGTTCAGACGCGACTGCTCGTCCTGCAACGACTTCAGCTGCTCGTCGACGCGGTCGGTGACCTCGTCGTCGAAGAAGTAGCTCACGGGCACACCGAAGAAGCCTGCCAGTGCCTGCAGGTGCTTGAACGTCGGGTTGTCCTTCTTGCCCTTGCGCAGCTGCCAGATGTAGCTCTGGGAGATGGTGACGCCGGTGCCGGCGATCGCGGCCGCGACCTGCTCGTTGCTGTACTCCTGGCCGGAGCGGGCGGTGTGGCGTGCGAAGAGGTGGTTGAGCCTGTCCGCCAGGGACCGTTCCCCCGCCATCGCCTGGCCCTCCGTCGCGCTTGCCGTGGTCTCCACCCAAGAAAAATGAAGACCTGGGATGTGGATTTTCGCCAGTTGAAACTCCGCTCTTGCCCAACATAGACTCCCACCCGTGCCTGTCTCAACTGCGGAGGGTGTCCGCGCGAGCGGGCACGGTCATGGCAGTCCACCCGCTCACCAGGCCGCGGAGGGTTCGGGACATGGCACTGGCTGAACGACAGGAAGCCTTCCACCGGGCCGTGGTCGACGTCGTCTACGAGACCATGGACCAGCTCGCCCGGACGGAGTCGCCCCACGAGGTCTTCGAACTGCGCGAGCGCCTCCGTGACGCGCTGCCGTGGTGGCGGGGCCTGCTGCGGGTGCACGAGCCGAACGAGCGGCACCGGTGCAAGTCGTGCCGTGCCTGGTACGGGCGCCACCGGGCGTGGCCGTGCCCGGTGTGGCGGGACGCGGTGCAGGCGCTGCACCAGCTCAACGACATGTACGGCTTCCTGGGCGCGTCCGACCCGGCCTCCTTCACCGGGAGACCGGGCGAACGCGTGGTCGTGACCGGGCCTCAGGCCAGCCGGAACGACTGAGCCGCCGACCCGTCGCAGGTCGCCTGGACCAGCTGCACGCCGTCGGCGCCGCTCGGCGGGGCGGAGAGGCACTTGCCGGAGTGGCGTGCCGTCAGCGTCGAGTGGCCGTCGGCACCCGTGGTGATCCGCCACTGCTGGTTGGCGCCGCCGACGTGGTCCCACAGGTGGACGCCGGCACCGTCCGCGGTGGACACGTCGCTCACGTCGAGCACCTTGGCCGGGTTGTTGCGGTACTCGAGCCGGGAGTAGCCGTCGCTCGTCGCCACCGCGCGGAAGTTCTGCGCCGTGGTGCCGTTGCAGGTGTACTGCTGGACGACCGTGCCGTTGCCGGTGCCCGCCGCCCGCGCGTCGACGCACTTGCCGTTGCCGCGGTTGGTGGCGGTCTTCCACCCGTCCTGCGGCGGCGGGGTGCCGCCGCCCAGCCAGAGCAGGCTGTCGACCAGGAAGTCGTTCTGCGCGGGACTCGCGAACGTCGACGACTTCGGCACGTTGCCGACGTAGTCCATCGCGTTGTGGCCGAAGTTCGCGTAGATCATCTTGAAGTTCCGGTTGGCCCACATGATCGGGTAGTAGCCGCCGCGCCACTGCTGGTCCGGGTCGGTCCCCAGGGGGAAGCTCGACGGGTCGACGCTCGCCAGGACCTGGATGTCCGGGTTCGTGCGCAGGTCACGCGACCAGCTGTACCACTCGCTGACCGACGAGGTGAAGCGCTCCGGCAGGCGCAGGGTCGAGGGGTGCGTCCGGTTCTCCACCTTCAGCACCGCGGTGGTCGGTTCCCAGGTGTTGCCGACGAAGTTCCCCTTGCCCAGCAGGGTGTTGTGGTACCAGGACCACTCGTTCGCGTTCTGCGTGAACGCGCTTACGTGGAAGCCGAAGAACGCGCCGCCCTGCTCCATGTACCGCTGGAACCCGGCGCGCGCGGAGGCTCCGGTGGGCGCGTCGTCGAGGAAGACGACGACCTGCGCCTGGGCCGGGGTGAGGGTGCTCAGGCGGTTCCAGTCCCGCGTCGCCTCGTAGGTGAAGCCGTTCTCCTGACCGGCACGGGTGAGCCACGGGTTCGCCTCGTTCACGAACGCGACGTGCGCCGCGTCGAACGTGCCGTTGTAGAACGCCAGCACCTTGAACGGGGCCGCCTGGGCCGGTGCCGGGACGAGTGCCGCGGCGATCATCGCCAGTGACACCAACAGTTTTCGAGCCATTCACGCACACCTTCGTCTCGCGGGTTGCGCGCCCGGAGATCAGCGTAGGGAAGGTCTGGAACTGTTGGGGACCGGGACGTTCACAGAACCCTTCTACGCCACGACATGATTCCGCCGAGCACGACGAGACCGCCCAGCGCGGCGACCACGGCCGGGAGACCGAGGCGCGTCGCGTTCGAGGGAGGCTGTCCTGCGCTCGACGCGACCGGAACGGGTTCCGGGACGCTCGACCCCGGTGCGGACGGCGTGGGGGACGCGCTCACCGGGGCTCCGGTCGCCGGTGCGGACTGGGCCGCGGGAGCGGGCGCCACCCGTGCCGCCGGTGCGGCGACCTCGACGTCCGTGCACGAGTAGTAGGTGTCGGGCGTGTCCGTGTTCTGCCAGACCGTGTAGATC
>NZ_JAJCXE010000019.1:315870-679767 GCF_021056325.1 Lentzea sp. CC55
GGAGCCGTTCACGAGCGGGGGACCGGGCACGGTGAGGAACTGCTCCAGGTCCGCCCACCGCAGCGGCCGGGCGGGCGAGTACCCGTCGCGCGTGACGTAGAAGCGGAACGACCCCCGGTGCGGGATCGTCGCCCGGTAGGTGAAGGCGGTGCCCTTGAGCTTCGTCGCGGGCCAGGCGGCCGACGGCACGTCGAGCCCGGCGTACCTCGGCAGGCCCGCGCTGCACAGCTTGCCGTCGGGGACCATCGCCGCGTCACGCCCCCGGACGTCCGCCAGGCGGACGTTGTCCCACTCCTCGGACGGCAACCCCGCCGCGATGGCGCCGCGGCAGGGCGAGGATGATGCTGTGGGCTGACCTGGCGAACACAGGAACGCCCTGCTCGCGGGGTCGGTCGGCGCGCCATGGGCGTGCGCGGGCACCCCGGAGACCAGCATGAGCAGCGTCAGCACGCCCACAAGGCGAAACACGGGCACCGCCCCCTTCCTTCCAGGAGTACGCGTGCCAGACCCGAGTCGTTCACGGAAGATGTACTGACATGTCCTTCGCTGATGAGGTGTCCGCGGCCGCAGCCCGGCTCGGTGGAGTCGCCCGCACCACGCCGCTCGAGGTGAACCAGCGCTTGTCCGAGCGCACCGGCGCGCGGGTGTGGTTCAAGCGCGAGGACCTCCAGGTCGGCCGCTCCTACAAGCTGCGCGGCGCGTTCAACCTGCTCTGCCAGACCGAGCTCGCGTTCGGCGGCGCCGTCTGCGCCTCCGCGGGCAACCACGGCCAGGGCATGGCCTACGCGTGCCGCCGCCTCGGCATCGAGGGCCGCGTGCACGTGCCGCGCACCACCCCGCGCCAGAAGCGGGACCGCATCGCCGCGCTCGGTCAGGGCATGGTCCAGCTGATCGTCGACGGCGACACCTACGACGACGCGGCGGCCCTCGCCCAGGAGTACGCGCAGACCACGGGCGCAACCCTGGTCCCGGCCTTCGACGACCCGCGCACGGTCGCGGGCCAGGGCACCGTCGGCCTGGAGATCGTCCAGCAGCTCGGCGGCGCCCCCGACGTCGTCGTGGTGCCCGTCGGCGGTGGAGGCCTGCTCTCCGGCGTCGGCACCTGGTTCAAGGAGCGCTTCCCGCGCACCCGCATCATCGGCGTCGAACCGGCCGGCGCCGCGAGCATGATCGCCGCTGTCCACGCGGGCGGCCCCGTGACGCTGCCCGAGGTGGACTCGTTCGTCGACGGCGCCGCGGTCCGCCGCGCGGGCGACGTGACGTTCCCGATGGTGCGCGACAGCGGCGCCGAGCTGCTCACCGTCGCCGAGGGCGCCGTCTGCACCGAGATGCTCGAGCTGTACCAGATCGACGGCATCATCGCCGAGCCCGCGGGCGCCCTGGCCTCGGCCGCGCTGCTGGAGGAGATCTCCGTCGCGCCCGACTCGACCGTGGTGTGCCTGCTCTCCGGCGGCAACAACGACGTCTCCCGCTACGCCGAGATCGTCGAGCGCTCGATGATCCACCGGGGCCTCAAGCACTGGTTCCTCGTCGAGTTCCCGCAGGAGCCCGGCGCGCTGCGGCGGTTCCTCGACGACGTGCTCGGCAAGGACGACGACATCGTGCGGTTCGAGTACGTCAAGCGCGACAACCGGGAGACCGGCGCCGCGCTGGTGTGCATCGAACTCGGCCGTCGCGAGGACTACGACCAGCTGTGGGGGCGGATGAAGGAGTCCCCGCTCAGGATCCAGCACGTCGAGCCGGGGTCGACGGCGTACCGCTTCCTGATCTAGGCGGTGTCGACGCGGTGCAGCACCGCGCCGGTCGCGACGTCGACGACCTCGACGAGGTGAGCCGAGCGCTGCACCGCCACCCACGGCAGCCCGTGGTGCTGGATCACGGGTCCCTCGAACTCGACGACCGTGCGCACGTCGTGCTGCCGCCGTGCTCGGACGACCTCGCCCTCCCGGGTCAGCAGCGCCGGTTGTCCCTCGACCTCGGTGAGGCCGAGGACGTGCTCGTCCGGAGGATCCGGGATGACAGCGCCGTCCGTGCTCCAGATCTTCCACCCCGACCCCTGCAGTTCGCCGTGCGAGCCGTTCGGCCCGAAGAGCGATCGATCGCCTCCGAAGACCTCGGCGTGCCAGGGCCAGCGGCCGGGCTGATGTGTCGTGGCCCGCGACTCCGCGAGCGTGACCGTGCCGCCGTGGTAGCGCAGGTTCCACCACCTCCCGGCGCGGCGGAAGTAGACGCCGTACCGCCACGGTTCGTCCATGTCGAGGTAGAGCGGTGAGAGGTCCCGCTCCGCCTCGTCGGTGACGCTGAAGCCGATCGGTGTGCGCAACTCGCTCGTCTCCGGGTCCTGGCCGTGTTCGACGCGCACCAGCTCGCCGTCGACCTCGACCAGTGCGATCAGCTGCTCCTGGGACGTGTCGGCCACGTGGGTCGCCGCGAGCACCGGTCCCGCCATGCGGTACCTCGTCACCGGCAGGCCGCACCGCCAGAGCAGCAGCTCGTCCGGCCCGTCGCCGCGGGCGAGGATCGAGGCACCCGCGCTCGGGAAGACGGGGAACCGCAGTGGCGTTCCCCTCACGCCGGTCTTCAGCAGACGCCGGCAGTCCTCCTCGGACGGCACCGCGACCGCGATCCGCACGTCACCCGACGTCACGTGCACGGTGCCGTCCTCCTCGGTCAGCGTCACCGTGCGCCAGGGCGACTGCTCCTTGCCGTCGGCGAAGGTGAACCCGCGGGAGGGGTGTTCCCGCGAGATCAGCCACTCCGAGCCGATCCGGTTCCAGTGGCAGGCCGTGACGGGCAGGACCCGGAACCTCGGAGCTTCCCTCTCGAGCACCACGATCACGGCCAGCCGCACGAGGTCCAGCCGCGCGGACGAGTCCGGCAAGTCGTCGAGCAGCACCGAGATCCGCGGGTCCACCGGAAGCGGCAGGTCCTTCGCGATCGCGTCCACGACGGACCGGAAGGCCTCGCCGGGATCCGTCCCGGCCAGCACGGGCAGGTGAGTCATGGTCGTCCCCCCGGACGTCGGCTCGGAGCCGATCATCCCAGGACGAGGGCGTGCCGGGCACCCCGTTCGCGGAATGCCCGGCACCTGGCGGGACGACTACGGCCTCGTGGGGGGACAGACCTTCCAGGAGAAGTGGTAGGTCGTCTCGATCGACCCGTCCGTCGAGTCCATCGAGATGAAGCTGGTCAGCTTCTTGTCGGAGGTGCCGGCCATGACCCGCAGCTCCGTGTTGATGTTGAAGTTCCGCTTCTCGCCGCACGGGTGGTAGACGATGGCGGCCACGTCGGTCGTGTCCGTCGCCTGCCAGTCGTCGCTGAACGGGCCGCGGTAGTTGTGCTGCTTGTACTCGGTCTGCGACATGCCCTGGAAGTAGTAGTTCGCGCGTTCCAGGGCCGTGGCGCCGCGTTCGAGGTGCGCGAAGCCGCGGTAGTCGGTCGACGAGATGCCGTAGGTGAAGCCGGACGGCACGTTGACGCGCAGGTTCAGCTGGCAGTTCTTGCGGAAGTCGGTCGGCAGGGCCTGGGGTCCGACCTGCGCCATGAACTCGCTGTAGGTGACCGTGAACGCCTTGTTGTCCGGGCTGACGGCGACGGCGGCGGTTCCGGCCCGGCAGCCCGATCCGTTGATCGTCACGACGTCGATGGTGATGTGGTCCGGCGGCGGGGTGTCGCCGGGGGCGCCGCCGGGCGGGATGATGATCGTCGACATCGCGAGTGCGGCCGCGGCCAGTGTCGTGAGCATGGGGCACCTTTCCGTCTGGGGGTCAACGCTGAACGGGCGGCGGCGATCGGTGCCGGGGTCAGCAGCGCTTCCAGGAGAACTGGTACTTCGTGCTCACGCTGTTGTCGGTGGAATCCATCGTCATGAAGCTGTTCGCCTTCGACGCGGTTCCCGCATTCACGCGCAGTTCCGTGTTGATGTTCAGGTGGCGGACCTCACCGCACGGCGCGTAGACGATTTCCGACACCTGCGCGCGGTCGGTGGCCTGCCAGTTGTCGCTCTTCGGGCCGTTGAAGGTGTGGGTGCGGCTCGCGCCCTGCGACATGCCCTGGAAGTAGTAGTTGCCTCTTTCCGTTCCTGTGGCGCCCGGCTGCAGGTGGGCGAAACCGCGGTAGTCGGCCTGGGCGATGCCGAACGTGAAGCCCTGCGGGTAGCTCACCCTGATGTTGAGCTGGCAGTTCTTGCGGAAGTCGGTGGGGCCGGAGCCCTGTCCGGCCTGCGCGAGGTACTGGCTGTACGTGACCGTGAAGGCCGTGCGGTCGTCCGCGGCCGCGACCGCCGCGGTGCCGGCGGGACAACCGGAACCGTTCACGGTGACGACGTCGATCGTCACGAAGTCGGGGACGTCGGGTGCTGCGTGGGCGGCAGGCGCGGTCAGGACCGCGGACAGCGCGAGGGCGGCAGCCGCCACCGTTTTCAACATGGCCAGCCTTTCTTTTGTGCGGTGCGGTAGCGGCGGCGGAATGCAGACGATAGCGGAAACCCTCCGTGGTGACGGGCCACCGAATGGGTGACTGAATTGTGCGGTGGTCACGGCTCGAATGCACGACTGAATGCACGTCCGAAATTCTCGGACGCGCGGGAACCATGCTGGCCGAAGGCGTGCGGAATAGACCTGACGATTGCCTGACGATCGGGGCCGGGCGGGCCCGGGAAGAACCGCGCGCGGCGGTGCGTTGACACCGGTGACACCGTCCGACCCCGACGAGGAGTGCGCCTGATGGCTCCCGACCAGCTGACCGTCTACTCGACCTCGTGGTGCGGCTACTGCCGCATCCTGAAGAGCTCGCTCGACCGGGAAGGCATCGAGTACGTCGAGATCAACATCGAGGAGACGCCGGGAGCGGCCGACTTCGTGATGAGCGTGAACGGCGGCAACCGCACGGTGCCGACCGTCCACTTCCCGAACGGCGCGGCGCTCACCAACCCGTCGCTGGCGCAGGTCAAGGAACAGCTCGCGGCCTAGGACTCGCGAAGGGACGCGGTCGTCGACTGACCGTCGAGCGTCTCCCGGATGATGTCCGCGTGACCCGCGTGCTGCGCGGTCTCCCGGATCAGGTGCAGCACGATCATGCGGATCGACATGGGCTGCGGGTCCGTGTCCCACGGCGCGGACGGCAGCGGGACGAGCTTGTCGAGCGAGGCGGCGCGCACGGCCTCATCGGTCGCGCGCACCGCCTCGTCGTACGACGCGAGCAGCCCCTCGAAGTCCGTGCCCGTCCAGGTGTACTGGTCGGAGTCCAGCATCCCGGGCGGGGGGAGGGGCTGCTCGGTCAGGATGTGGGTCCAGCTGCGCTCACACCGGATGAGGTGCTTGAGCAACCCACCCAGCGTGAGCTCGCTGGCCGTCGCGCGCTTCACCGCGTCGGCCGCGGTGAGACCCCGCATCGTGATGCGGAAGGTCCGGCGCTGGTCGTTCAGTTCGTGCAGCAGGTCGTTGAGCTCCATGGTCATGCAGTGAAGCTATGACCGAACCAGGACCGCTCGAGTCCTGGTCCGGCCGACCACTAGCAGTAGAGGTTGCCGCCGGGGGTCACCCCGATGATGCCGGTGATCTGCTGGTACTTCGAGACGCGGCTCTGGACCTGCGCCGGGTTGCGGCCGTCGCACTCCAGGGAGCCGTTGATGCTGCGGATGGTCTGGCCGAAGCCGGCGCTGGTGACCATCGCGTCGTGCGGCGTCATCGAACCGGGACCGCGCTGCGTCATCCAGTACCAGATCGCCGTCCGCCACGCGGTCGTGGAGTTCTGCGCCACCTGGTACGGGTTCTGCAGCAGGTTCAGGCCGAGGTAGTCGCCGGCGGCCTTGTAGTTGAAGTTCCACGACAGCTGGATCGGACCGCGGCCGTAGTAGGCGTAGGTGCCGGCCGGGCAGCCGTAGGGCTGGCTCTCGTCGCAGAGGTCGTTGTTCTTGTTGATCTCTTCGATGTGCACGAGGCCATCGGTCTCGTGCGACGCGTTCGCGAGGAACGCCGCGACTTCCTGCTTCTTCACCGTGTCGCTACCGGTCGTGCCGAACGCGGGGATGGTGCGCGCCGCGTCGACGAAGCCCTGGTAGGTGTAGAAGGCGTTGCGGCCGGGGAACATCTGGTTGAACTGGGCTTCGCTGACGACGAAGCTGCCGCCGCCACCGCCGCCTCCGCCGCCGCCGCAGTTGTGCGGCTCCCAGAACCACGTGGAGACCGTCGGGTCGTAACCGGGGTTGTCGTGCTCGGCGATGTAGTAGGAACCGTTGTAGCGCACGATGTTGCCGGTGTAGTACTGCCGTCCGGCGACCCAGTCGGTGGCGCTGGTGCAGGTGCCGCCGCCACCTCCGCCACCGCCGTCACAGCTCGTCGGCTCCCAGTACCACGTGGAAACCGTCGGGCTGTAGCCCGGGTTGTCGTGCTCGGCGACGTAGTACCTGCCTTCGAATCTCACGATCGAGCCGGTGGTGTACCACTGACCCTGGACCCAGTCCGTGGAGGTGCAGGCCTGCGCGGACACTTCTGCCTGGGAGGACGCGGCCGGCGCGATGACGGCCAGAGAAGCCGCCATCACCCCTGCCGCGAGAGACGCCAAGATGCGTTTTTTCAGCAAGGTCACCCACTCCTGGAGTCTTGGTGCATCCGAGGAATCGAGGATGTGAACAGTGCTGAGGTTGGCACTATTGGTCCAGACCAGTCAAGGGTCTAGACCTGTTTTGTCGCGCCGATGGTGCAGCCGCTGTGGAGGTGGGCCTGTTGCGGGACGGAACACGCGCTTGGCGATGTGCGGCGCGTGTTCCCGCCGCGGCGACCAACTCCTCGGAGGGTCTGCGCCCACTGCGTGTTACCGCTCTCACGGTGGCAGGCGGGGACGCCGAGTACAAGAGTCGGTCTGTGCCTTTTGGCTGCGTGAACCGGTTCGTCAGGCACCGGACCCGTACGGACGCGTGATGATCTCCAGTGCGTGGCCGTCCGGGTCGTTCCAGTAGACGCCGCGGCCACCGTCGTTGTGGTTGATCTCTCCCGGCCGGCTGTGGAAGGGGTCGGCCCAGTGGTCGAGGCCGCGTTCCCGGATGCGTCCGAAGATCTCGTCGAACTCCTCCTCGGACACGAGGAACGCGTAGTGCTGCCCGGTGATGGGGCCCTGGCTGGTCATGTAGTCGAGGGAGACGCCGTTCGCGACCTCGACGACGAGGAACGGGCCGTAGCGCACCGGGTCCGGCAGACCGAGCAGTTCGGTCAGGAAGCGGGCGGAGCGGTTCTGGTCGCTGGCGTGGACGATGGTGTGGTTGAGCTGTGCGGGCATGACACCTGCTTACCGCAGGCGCCTCGAGGTGACCACGATTGACAAAACACGACAGGAACAGCCGGCACCGCGACAAAAACGCGCATCGCCGACCTCGGACGGTGTCGGCGCGGCGGTGAACGGACAATACTGCCTTTCATGCGGACACTGGTTGTGGTCGGGCTGTTACTAGGGTTGACGGTCCCCGTGCAAGCGGCTCAGGCGGACGAGGACCCCTCGTCCCTGGTGAACCCCTTCGTGGGGACGCAGAACTTCGGCAACACCTTCCCGGGCGCCTCGCTGCCGTTCGGAATGGTCCAGGTCAGCCCTGACACGGGTGGTCAGGGCGGGTACGACTACAAGGCCACCTCCCTCCACGGCTTCTCGCAGACCCACCTGTCGGGTGTGGGGTGCGGCGTCATGGGCGAGCTGCCGGTGATGCCCACTGTCGGGTCTGTTGACAACGTTGACATCAACGGTTACAAGTCCGGCTTCAGCCATTCGGACGAAGCCGCGCAGCCCGGCTACTACCGCGTCGGCCTGTCCCGCTACGGCGTGAACGCCGAGCTCACGGCGACGCAGCGGACCGGCTGGCAGCGCTACACGTTCCCGTCGTCGGGGGCGGCCAACGTCCTGTTCAACACCGGGCGTTCCAACCAGACGGTGCTGGACTCGGAGATCCACGTCGTCGGCGACAGGACGATCGAGGGCCGGGTGCGCAACGGCCGGTTCTGCGCGGGCAAGGACGAGCACACCGTGTACTTCACGGCCTCGTTCGACCGCCCGTTCGCGTCCTTCGGCTCGTGGCGGGGCAACGTTCCCACGCCGGGGTCGCGGGACGCCGCCGGCACGGGCGGGAACGGCGCGTGGGTGACGTTCGACGCCACCGCCGACCGCGATGTCGTGCTGAAGCTCGGCCTGTCCTACACGGGCATCGAGGGCGCGCGGAAGAACCTCGCGGCCGAGGCGCCGTCCTACGACTTCGACGGCACGGTCGCCGCGGCGAAGGACGTCTGGAAGAAGCAGCTCGACGCCGTGCGGGTGTCCGGCGGGCCGCGGGACCGGCAGGTCGCGTTCTACACCGCGCTCTACCACTCGGTGCTGCACCCGAACCTCGCCGGTGACGTCGACGGCAGGTACATGGGCTTCGACGGCAAGGTGCGCACGGCGTCGGGCTACACGCCGTACCAGAACTTCTCGCTGTGGGACACCTACCGGCCGCAGAACCAGTTGCTGCAGATCCTCGAACCCCGTGTCGCGCGTGACGTCGCACTGTCGGTCGTGGCCAGTGGCCGGGACGGCGGGTGGCTGCCGCGCTGGGCCCTCGCGTCGTCCGAGACGAACATCATGACCGGCGACCCGGTCACGCCGTTCCTCGTCGAGGCCTGGTCGAAGGGGCTGCTCAAGGGGTACGAGGAGGAGACCTACCGGCTCCTGCGCGCGAACGCGACGTCGTTGCCCCCCGCCGAATCCCCGTACAACGGCCGTTCCGGCGTCACCTACTACGCCGACCGCGGGTACATCCCGTCCGGTCTCGAACTGGGTGAGGACTGCGCGCACAAGGGCGGCGACAACGACTGCGTGCACCCGGCCTCCGCGACCCTCGAGTACTCGGCCGCCGACGCGTCGCTCGCGCTGATGGCCGAGGGGCTCGGCAAGAAGGCGGACGCGCGGATGTTCGCGGACCGCGGCCAGTGGTACCGCAACCTCTGGGACTCCTCGATCGGCCAGTTCCGCCCGCGCACCGCCGCAGGCACCTGGCTGGCGCCGTACAACCCGGTCGACGCCTCGCACCAGTTCCACGAGGGCGGCGCGTACCAGTACCAGTGGCTGGTGCCGCAGGACCCGGCCGGGCTGGTGTCGCTGATGGGCGGCCGCAAGGAGACCGAGAAGCGCCTCGACTCGTTCTTCGCCTACGACAAGCTGCTCGTCGACCCCGCCGGCACCGCGCGGCGTGACTGGATCACCGAGCCGTACGACTACTACGGCAAGCCGACCTACAACCCGAACAACGAACCCGACCTGCTCGCGCCGTACATGTACCTGTGGGCGGGCGCGCCGTCGAAGACCGCGACGGTCGTGCGGGCGGCCATGACGTTGTTCACGACCGGCCCGGACGGCATGACCGGCAACGACGACCTGGGCACGATGTCGGCCTGGTACGTCTTCTCGTCGCTGGGGCTCTACCCGACGTTCAACGGCGCGGACTTCCTCGCCCTGTCGTCACCGCAGTTCGAGTCCGCGACCGTCCGAATCGGACAGCACGGCTCGCAGGGCGGCACGCTGAGCGTGACGGCGAAGGGCGTGTCGGACACCAACCGGTACATCAAGAGCGTGTCGTTCGGCGGCCGCGACGTCCGCAAGACCTACCTGACGTGGTCGTCGCTGCAGCGCGGCGGCAAGCTGACCCACGAGGTGTCGTCGAAGCCCTCGTCGTGGGGCACGGGGCGCTCGGACGAGCCGCCGTCGCTCAACGACGGCAAGCAGGACTCGCGCCGAGCCCTGTCCGCGTCGCTGCGCAACACCGAGGTCGTGCTGCCGGCCTCGGACTCCCCGCAGTCGCTGACGGTGCAGCTCGACGTGCTGGCCCAGTCGCCGGGCGCCACCTCGGTGCGGCCCGCCGTGACGGCACCCGCCGGGTGGGAGGTGAACGGCGCCAAGCCGTTCGTCATCGTGTCGCGGCACCTGCCGTCGCAGAAGACGGTGCCGCTGACGTTCACCGTGCCCGCGGGCGTGGCGCCGGGGTCGTACGAGATCTCCGTGCAGGTCGAGTCGATCTCGCTGAAGGCGGTGGTCGAGGTCAAACCGGCCGCCCTGTGCGCGTTCTCGACGTGCTCGGTGGACGTCACGTCGGAGCTCAACCACGACGGCACGGCCACGGTCGCGGACTCCGCCGCGGGCAACTTCGACGGCGGCGGCTGGAGCTACGACGCCGCCCTGCTGCCCCCGGCCGGTCCCGTGACGTGGGGCGGCATCACCTACCAGGCACCGGATCCGACCGGTACGGCGCCGAACTTCGTGGAGGCGCGGGGCCAGGGCCTGCTGCTGCCCGCCGGCCAGTACTCGTGGCTGCACGTCGTGGGGTCGTCGCACAACGGACCGGTGTCCGCCGCGTTCACCGTCTGGTACACCGACGGCACCTCGGCCGAGGTCGCCGCGCCGGTGCCGGACTGGGCGGGCGGCGGCCCGGCGGTCCTGGAGATGCCGCACCGCATCAAGGCAGGACAGGGTGTTGACGGGCCACCGGTCCGGCTGTTCGGTCAGTCGCTGAGGCTGGACGCGTCGAAGACGGTCCGCTCGGTGACGCTGCCCGACGACCCGCGGGTGGAGCTGTACGCGCTGACGCTCGCCTGACCCGAGCCGGTCGGGGTGCCCGCGGATCCACCGTTCCGCGGGCACCTCGACCAGCCGGTGCGGCAGCCAGGCCGCGACCGTCGACGCCGCGAACGTCCCGAGCGCCGCGGCGAGCGGGAACGCGTGCACGTCGAAGGCCTTCTCCGCCACCCGCATGACGATCTGGGGCCCATGTGGAACGCGAACGACACGGTCCCGAGCCACACCATCCACCGCGACCGCCACGGCCGGGATCAGCAGTGCCAGCGGGACCACCGTGCCGGCGACGTACGGGAACGACGCCGGCAGGTACCAGGACCCGACGTACGCGACGACGAACAGGCGGAAGACGAAAACGAGCCGGTGTTCGACGTGTTCAGGTCGAAGTAGACGCTCTCGCTGGGGATCCACGCCTGCGGCAACGACAGGTTCGCGAGCGCCGCCGCGGGTGTCGCCGACACCGCGAGCAGGACGACGAGCCAGGTCGCGACGTGGTTGGGGAAGATCTTCGCGGCTCGCCGCCGCCACACCGCCGGTGCCGGGGTGCCCGGCCTCGCCGACCAGGTGAGCACGATAGGGCCACAAGCCGGCCGCGTTGATGTGGAAACCGAACGCGGCGATGAATCTCATGCCGGTCAGCGACGGTAATCGTCCCGCTTGCTCGCCACGGTTCCGCACGACTGTGGATCCGCGTGGTTCGCGGACGTTGTTACACAACTCTTCGAACGTGTGGAATGGTGTTGTTCCGTGGAACGGCTTCCGAGCGGAGTGCGGTCGCGGGTGTGGGCGGACGGCGACCGGGTCGTCAAGCAGGTGGTGGCGGACCAGGCCGCTTTCGAGCGCGAGGTGACGGCGCTGCGACTGGCCGCGCACACGGGTGCGGTGCCGCGCGTCCTGTCCGTGGACCACGCCGAACGGACCGTGGTGCTGGAGAAGCTGCGCTCCGATCCGCCGCGCGAGGACTGGGTCGTCGACTACGCCCGCGGTCTCGCCCGGCTGCACGGCGCCACCGGCCCCGAGCACGCCGGCCTGCTGCCGCGCCAGGTGGTCCCGGACCCGACGCCGTTCCTGCGGTTCGTGCGGGCGATGGAGGTCGAGCTCGGCGGCGCCGAGGAGGAACTGGTCTTCGAGGACACCGGGAAGTTCGACCTCCTGCACGGCGACCCGTGTGCCGGCAACGACATGTACTCACCGCAGGGCGCGAGGTTCGTCGACCTCGAAGGCGCCGCGCTGGGCGACGGCCTGACCGAGGTCGTCTACCTCCGCATCGGCTTCCCGACCTGCGCCACGGTCACCGAAACGCCCCGTGAGCTGCGCGAAGCCGCCGAGCAGGCGTACTTCGAGGAGCGCGGGTTCACGGCCCCGCTCGAAGACGCGTGCCTGCGGTGGTTCGTGCAGGGCGACGCCTTGGTGCAGCGCGCCGAACGCGACGGCACCGACCACCTCGCCAGGGTCGTGGACGAGGACTGGTTCTGGTACAGCACGACGGCGCGCGGCCGGCTGATGTACCGCGCGCGGGTGGTCGCGACGTTCACCGAGACGCACCCGCGGATGAGCGCGCTCGCGGCGCGGCTGCTCGAACGGATGGGGCAGGTGTGGGAACCGCAGCCGATCGGGACTGTGCGCACGCACGTCTCATGACCACGCGTGCGCTCTCGCGGCGTGGGTGACTCGGACTCCGGTCAGCGGTTGCCACGCCTGCGAACCGGTCCGCACCGGTCGCTCGCACGTCTCATGACCAGGCGGACAGCTCCAGCCGGGAGCGGAAGGACCGCCGCACCCCGGACACCGGGTCCACGAAGGACAGATCGCGGGCCAGCAGCTGCAGCGGCGACGAGAAGTCGTCGAGCGGCCGGTCCCGCAGCACCGGGTAGAAGTCGTCGTTCACGATCGGCACCCCGAGCCCGGACATGTGCAGCCGCAGCTGGTGGGTGCGTCCGGTCAACGGCTTCAACCGGTAGCGCCCCAACCCGTCGCGGTGCTCCACGAGGGACACGTGCGTCTCGGCGTTCGGCTCGCCGTCGACCTCGAACGCGGTGATGATCCCGCGCTCCTTGACGATCCGCGAGCGCACCACGCGAGGCAACGACAACGCCGGGTCGTGCGGTGCGATGGCCTCGTATTCCTTGTGCACCAGGCGGTCGCGGAACATCGTCTGGTACTTGCCCCGCAGCTCGCGCCGCACGACGAACAGCACGAGCCCGGCCGTGACGCGGTCCAGGCGGTGCGCGGGGGAGAGCTCCGGCAGGCCGAGCGAGTCGCGCAGCTTCACCAGCGCCGTCTGCATGATGTGCTGCCCGCGCGGGATCGTCGCGAGGAAGTGCGGTTTGTCCGCGACCACGATGTCGTCGTCCTGGTGCACGACCCCGATCTCGAACGGCACCGGCACCTCGGTGGGCAGGTCGCGGTGGAACCAGATGTAGGAGTCGGGCACGAACGGCGCGTCGAGGCCGAGCGGTCCGGAGACGCCCCAGATCCGGTCCTCCGCCAGCATCTCGTCGATGCGTGAGGAGGCCACGCGCGGCAGGCGCTCCACCAGGTGGTCGCGCAGCGACAGCCACGGGCCTTCCGGGGGCAGCTTCAGCCGCGCGGCGTCCAGGCCGTGGCGCTGGGGGAGGGGGGAGGTGAGTTTGCGTCTCATCGCCCGACCAGTCTAATCGGTCGGAAAAACCGAACGATACCGCTCATTAACATTCGCTGTACTGAACAGACGGCAGCACGAAGACTGGCCGCATGTCGGTCTTCCTCGTCCTCGGCTCGGTCATCTCACTGCAGTTCGGCGCGGCGTTCGCGAACCAGCTCTTCGGCCAGGTCGGCGCTCCGGGCGCCACGGCCCTGCGGCTCGGCATCGCGGCGCTGGTGCTGGCGGTGGTGGTGCGGCCGAAGTTCCGGCAGGAGACGCTCGTGCTCGGCATGACGATGGCCGGCATGAACGGCACGTTCTACCTCGCCCTCGACCGGATCCCGCTCGGCGTGGCCGTGACGATCGAGTTCCTCGGGCCGCTCGGGCTCGCCGCGGTGCTGAGCAGGCGGCCGCGGGACTTCGTGTGGGTCGGGCTGGCCCTCGTGGGCGTGCTGGTCCTCGGGTGGCGCGAGTACACGGGCTCGGAGCTCGACCTGGTCGGGGTGGCGCTCGCGTTGATCGCGGCCGCGTTCTGGGCCTGCTACGTGCTCGCGGGGCGCGAGGTCGCGACGGCGGGGCTCGGCACCGGCGGACTGGCGGGCGCGAGTGTGATCGCGGCCGCGCTGACGTTGCCGTACGGGCTGTCGACGGCAGGCACCGCGTTGTTCGAGCCGAAGATGCTGCTGCTCGGCACGCTGGTGGCGCTGCTGGCGTCCGCGGTCCCCTACACCCTGGAGATCAGGGCGCTCAAGACGTTGCAGCCCAGCACGTTCGGCGTCGTGCTCGCCCTCGAACCCGCCGCCGCCGCGCTCGCCGGGGCGTTGCTGCTCGGCCAGCACCTCGGTGTGGTCTCGCTGCTCGGCATCGCGCTCGTGATCACGGCCGGGGTCGGAGCGGCGCTACGGAAAGCGCCAGCGTCTCGCGGAAAGCCCGCACAGCCGGATGCTGACCTCGCCCTGCCCGTGCGGCGGTGAACAGCAGCCGGGACCTCGGTTCCGGCAGCTCGTGCAGGTCGACGGTGATCTCGCGGTCGTACCAGACCAGGTCCGGCAGCAGCGCGACCGCGAGACCCCGCTCCACGAACCGCAGCTTCACCAGCACGTCGGTGGAGGAGAAGCGCACGTCCGGCTCGAAACCGTTGTGGCGGCACCAGTTCACGTTGAAGATCCGCTGCGGGTAGCCCTCGGTCTCCATGATCCACGGGTGGGAGCCGATCTCGGAGACCGGGAGTCCGCGGGGGACGGCCAGCCGGATCGGGTCCCGGGTCAGTTCCCGGTACTCGAGACCGCTGAACCGTGCCTCCGGCTGGTCCGGCCACTCCTCCACGAAGACGAGGTCGAAGTCCCTGGCGTTCAAGGCGGACAGCGCTTCCGCGGGGTCGAGCACCTGGAACTCGATCCGCAGCGACGGGTGCTCGTCCCGCATGCGCGCCAGCGTCGCCGGGATCAGCGCCAGGGCCGCCGTCTGGAACGTCGCGACGCGCAGCGTGCCGGTGATCTCGTGCAGCGAGGCGGCGACCTCCGACTCGGCCTGGTCGAGCCGGGTGAGGACCTCTTCGGTGTGCCGCACCAGGATCTCGGCCTGGGGAGTGAGCTTGACACGACGGCCGACGGGTTCCAGGAGCGGCACGCCGACCTCGTTCTCCAGCAACGACAGCTGCTGCGACACCGACGAGGGGCTGTAGTTCAACGCCTGCGCGACGGCCGCGAGCGTCCCCCTTCGGGAGAGTTCGCGCAGAAGTCGCAGGCGGTGGAGGTCGAACACCGGATCATTATCCGCTACAGTCCGGCTACCGCCCCCTGAGAAGACGTGCTGTCCTCAGCACGTCTTGAGGAGGTAGCGGTATGTCCGAACGACTCCGCGCCATCGCGGCGATCGCACTGGCAGCCGGTCTGCTCGTGCCGGTCTCCCCGGCGCAGGCCCAGGTCGAAACCGGACCGTGGACGAGCTACTCGCCGTCGTTCACCGTCCAGGAACGCGGCTGCGGCACGGTCAGCGACCTGACGTTCCGGCTCACCTGCTCCACCGCGAGCGGTGACCAGCGCGCCGAGCGGCGTTACGCCACCTACACCGGCGGCACGCGCCAGTTCGAGGGCAGCTTCCGGATCACGAGTCTCGGCGGCACCCGCGTCAGTCTCAAGCAGACGTTCCGGGAGGCCCCCACCGCGGGACCGTTCTGGATGCTCGCCGTCGAACGCGGCGGCCGCCTGTACGCCGTGCACGGGGGCGCCACCATCTCCACCGGCGCGACCGTGGGCACGACCGTTCGCGTGAACACCGTGCACAACACGGCTACAGAACACCGCACGTACATCAACGGCTCGCGCGCGCACACCTACGCGAGCTCGGGTACGAGCTTCTACGACAAGTTCGGCGCCTACAGGACGTCCAGCGGCCAGGGACCTGCCACGGTCGTCTGGAGCAACGTGCGGTTCTGGCGCAAGTGATCGGGCGGGCGACCCTGGTGGGACTGCTGTTCCTGGCTGCCTGCGGCCAGGAGCGGCAGGACCCCGTGCTGACGTCCGAGCTGACCTCGCCCGTGGACGTGACGCTGCACTGGCGTCCGGAGGCGGGGGCGGCCGGGCAGGTCGTCGAGTACGCGAACGCGGCGGACGGCGAGTACGCGGTCCTGGAGTTCAGCCCACCGGCGAAGAACTCCTACCGGCACCGGGACCTGATCCCGGAAACCTCTTTCTACTACCGGGTCCGGCCGTACACGGGAACCGCTTCGGCCACCGTGGACGTCGCTCTGCCACCGGGGGACGACGTGCCGGAGATCGAGGGGCCGGACTGGACGGCGCCGCGCAGGGACGGCGGGGGCACGCACCCCGTGGCGTCACCCGAGGCGGCGGCGCGCGAGCTCGGGGCGGAGGTGAAGCACGCCAACGGGATCCTGTTCACCTGGCGGGACAGGGCGTCGGACGAGGACGGGTACCTGATCGAGGTCAGGCCCGCGGGCGCGGTGGACTACCGCGTCGCCGTGCAGCTCGACCCGGACACCACGTCCTACGGGGTGATCACACTCCCAGACGAGAAAGCCGCGGCCTATCGGGTGCGGGCGTTCCGGTTCGGGGCGCCCTCGAACCTGACCCACCAGAGGACGGGGAAGGTCTGAGGGCCTGTCTGCCGCACCACGCGCTCGCGGCGAGGAGCATCGCCGCGAGCGGGTAGGGCCAGGTCGTGCTCTCGGTGACCGCGAGCAGGACGTTCACCGCGGCCAGGAGTCCGAAGACGCCGGTCAGCAGCCACCAGATGAGTTGATCTTCGCGCGCGTGGGCCGTCATGGCGGCCGGGTTACCCGTTCTCGTCCTCCTTCACACCCTCTTCTTCCTCCTTTTTCTCCCCGCGGCGGCGCATGAACCCGAAACCGGGGATGCCGAGGATCGCCTGGCGCATGTCGCTCGTGACCTCGAGCAGCTGGTGCACCTCGGGGCCGACGCGGTCGAGGGTGGCGAGGATCGGCAGGATGTCGCTGGTCAGGTGCTCGGTCAGCACCGGCAGCTCGTCCACGAGCTTGATCGCGGCCTCGATCTCGTGCGGCGAGAGCTCCTCCACGAACCGCTTCGCGAGCGGCTGGGCCTGCTTGGCGATCGGTTCGTAGATGCCGATGAGCTCGTTGGCCGTGTCCGCGGTCTGACCGGCCGCCGTGACGACCAGACCGGCGCGCTGGGCGACGTCGCCGGCGCTCGCCGTGATCGCGCGGACCTCGTCGACCGCCTTCTCCGCGTCCGAGACGACGTTCGCCGTGCGGCCGACGAGCTCGTCGGCCCTGCGCACGACGCCGTCGACGGCGTCGATCGTGCCGTTGACCTTGCGGACGAGCTGCTCGACCTCGGTGATGAGACCCAGCAAGCGGGTGGGGACGGCCGCGACGGCCGCCGTCGTGTCGAGGGCGGTGTCGAGCGCCTGCTTGGCGAGTCCCATGCCGGGGATTTCCATGCGTCCCACTCTGCCTTAAGCGTTGGTCGGTTCGGGGTAACGCCATTCGGTTTTCCACACTGTCAGACCTCCGGATTACCGTTTTCGATGTCTGCCAGTCGGCTGACCGGGCGAACCGGGAACCATGCGCCGCCCGAACAGGTCAGAGCCGGGGGTTAGCATCCCCGGCGGGCGAGGGAGGGCGCGCTATGTCTTGGTGGCACCGGATCAGACGCATCATCTCCGGTGGAGGGCGGGAATCGGCGAGTTTCGTCGCGGCACTGCTGGGTGTCCTGGTGCTCGCGGGCGCCGCGCTCGGTCAGGGCATCTCCCGGACGTCGGTCGCGGTGTCGGACGGGCTCACCTGGCTGGGCGACGACCAGCGGGGTGAGGTCGTGCAGGTCAACCCCGTGTCGGGCAAGCCGCAGACGCGCCTGCAGATCAGCGGCCCCGACTCGCGGCTCGAGATCGCGCAGGAGGACGGGCGGCTCATCGTCCTCGACCGCCGCACCGGCGAGATCACCGTCATCGACCTGGCCACGCTGCTCGCCTCCGGCCGCCGGCAGGCGCCGCCCGGTGCGACGAGCAAGGTGCTGGTGTCGAACGGGATGGTGTTCGTCGTCGACCGCGCCGGCGGCACCGTGCACACCGCCGACCCGCTGACGCTGGCCGACGTCGGCCGGCCGTGGGAGGCGGGCCAGCCCCTCGCCGACGCCGTGGTGGACGAGCGCGGCGTGCTGTGGCTGGTCGACCACGGCGGCACGCTGCGCTCGCTCGACTGGTCCTACGACGAGGAGCGGTTCGAGGAGCGCACCCAGCGCCAGGTGACCGGTGCCGGTCCGCGCACGGTTCTCGTGCCGCACGACCAGGGCGTCACGCTGATCGGCCTCGACGGCGGTGTCGTCGTGCGCGACGGCACGGGGGAGGACGTCGACTCGTCGACCGACCGCTCCGACGCCGAGGTGGTCGCCGCCCAGTCCTCGCCGCTCGACCTGGTGCCCGCGTCGGTCCCGGCGTCCTCGGCCGTGGTGCTGGTCGTCGGCCGCGACGTCCTGCGCGTCGACGTCGGCGCGATGGGGTGCCCGAAGCCGGGCAGGCCCGCGGTGTTCCGCGACAAGGTCTACGTGCCCTGCAAGGGGTCCGGCAAGGTCGTCGTCCTCGACCGCGGGGGCAGGCGCGGTGGCGACGACGTGCGGACGTCCGGCGGGTCCGACCCCGAGCTCGTCTTCGACGACGGCCGGCTGTTCGTGAACGTGCCGGGCTCGTCCACGGGCGTGCTGGTCGACCCGGACGGCGCGACGCGCTCGCTGACGATCCGCAGCCCCGAGCTCCCGGTGAAGGACCCGGACCGCTCGCCGCCGCCGTCCGTGCCGCCGCCCCCGCCACCGAACCCGGACGAGCCGGCGAAGCCGCCGCGCAACCCCGGCAACGGCAACAACGGCGACAACAACGGCAACGGGCCCACCACGGAGGTCTCCACCCCTCCGACGACGTCGTCGGTGCCGCCCTCCACGGGGGGCACGGCTCCGGCCGCGCCCGCCGGTGTGTCGGTGCGGGAGAAGTCGCGCAGCGCGTCCGCTCTCGTCGTCACGGTGAGCTGGAACGCGGCCACGTCGGCCGATCCGGTCGTGGGCTACACGGTGTCCGGTTCCGGCTCGTTCTCCGGCGGCTCGGTGTCGGCGCAGACGGCCGGGACGTCCACGGACCTGTCGGTGCCGTGCGCGGGTTCGACGTTCTGCACGAGCGGCAGGCTCGACGTGACGGTGCGGGCCTCCACGGCGTCGGCCGCGGGTGCGGCGGGCATGGCGGCGTTCACGGTGACGCCGCCGAACAACCCGCCTCCTCCGCCCCCGCCGCCGGTGACGACCACGACGACACCTCCGCCCCCGCCGCCACCTCCGCCGCCGGTGACGACCACGACCACGCCCCCGCCTCCTCCGCCGCCACCCCCGCCGTCGCTGCCGACCGCGGGCGCCGCGGTGATCACCGGCGTCAGCGGTGTCCGGACGTTGCCCAGGCGCACGGTGAGCATGGCGCCGCCGGCGGACTGGGCGAGCCACAACGGCCGTTGTGAGGTCGTGAACAGGACGTACGGCTACTCCGTCGGCATCCCGTGCAACGCGACGACGGCCACGATCGACCTGGAGGAGGGCGCCAACGCGATCGTGGTGCGCGCCTACGCGGCCACCGGTGCCGGCCAGGTCGACTCGGCGGTGAAGAACGCGTTCTTCACCTACGACGAGTGCCAGGGAAAGCCCGGGTGCATCCCCAGGATGGCGCCGGCCGGAGCGGGGACCGCGCCGATGGGGGCGGGCGGTCTCGGCCTGCTGGCGTGTGCGTTCCTGCTGCGCATCGGTGTTCGCAGAGAAGAGGAAAAGTGATCGACGCCGGTGAGGTTTCCGCCTTCCGCGACCTGCACACCCGGCTCGGTGACGCGGTCGAGGGCGCCGTGCGCGGCAAGCGCGACGTGGTCGACCTGGTCCTCGTGGCCATGTTCGCGGGCGGTCACGTGCTGCTCGAGGACGTTCCGGGCACGGGCAAGACGACGCTCGCGCGTGCCGTCGCGGGCGCGCTCGGCGGGGTGTCGCGGCGCGTGCAGTTCACGCCGGACCTGCTGCCGTCCGACGTCACGGGCACCTCGGTCTACGACCCGCAGACGGGCCAGATCCGGTTCCGGCCGGGCCCGGTGTTCGCGAACGTCGTGCTGGCGGACGAGATCAACCGCGCGGCGGCCAAGACGCAGTCCGCGCTGCTCGAGGTGATGGAGGAGCGCACGGTCACGATCGACGGCGTCGGGCACGCGGTGCCCGACCCGTTCCTCGTCGTGGCCACGCAGAACCCGATCGACCTCGACGGCACCTACCGCCTGCCCGAGGCCCAGCTGGACAGGTTCATGCTGCGCACATCGATCGGCTACCCGTCGGTCGAGGACGAGCTCGACGTGCTGCGCCCCGGCAGCGGCGCCGGCCGGATCGCCGACGTGCACACCGTGTCGTCGCCACGGGAGATCAGCGCGTTCAGCGGCCGCCTGTCGCTGCTGCACGTGGCCGACCCGATCCTGCGGTACATCTCGGGCCTGGGCACGGGCACGAGGTCCGACGAGCGCCTGCGCCTCGGCGCCTCGACCCGCGGCCTGCGGACCCTGGTCCGCTGCGCCCAGGTGTACGCGGCGTCGAAGGGCCGGCACTTCGTGGTGCCGCAGGACGTCCAGGACATCGCCGACCCGGTGCTGGCCCACCGCCTGGTGCTGACGCGGGAGAGCGTGCTGGCGGGCGTGACGACGTCCGAGGTGCTGGCCGACGTGCTGTCGCGCGTGCCGGTGCCCAAGCCCTCGGCCCAATGAGACTCACCGTGCGCGGCACCGGGACAGCGGTGCTGGGCGTGCTGATGCTGGGCGTCGGCCTGTGGTGGCGCTACGCGGGCATGGCGGCGTTCGGCCTGGCCCTGACGGCCCTGGTCGTCGCGTCGGTGGTCTCGGTGCTGGTCGCGTCGCCGCTGTCGGTGTCGCGCACGGTCCGTCCCCGCACCGTCGCGCGCCTGGCCCGCTGCAACGGCCGCCTGGAGCTGTCCGCGGTGGGCCGCTGGCCGGTCGCCCTGGACGCCGTCGACGTGGTGGCGGGGGTCCCGATGTCCGTGGACGTGCCGCTGCTGGAGCCGGGAGCGGTCGAGGCCGTCGACTACGCCATCCCGACCGAGCGCCGAGGTGTGTTCGACGTGGGCCCGCTGACGTTGCGCCGCAAGGGCCTGGCCGGCCTGGCGCAGGCGAGGACGGTGCTGGGCGAGGTCGTGCAGGTGCGCGTCGTCCCGCGCGTGCTCCCGGTCCGCGGCCTGCCGTCCGGCGCACGCCGTGGCCAGGTGGGCGCCGACGAACGGGTGGAACGCGGTGGCACCGACCTGGTGGGCCTGCGCGAGTACGTGCCGGGCGACGACCTCCGCCGCCTGCACTGGGCCACCTCGGCCCGCACCGGCACCCTGATGATCCGCGAGGACGCCGACCCGGCCCGCCCGCACCTGGCCGTGCTGCTCGACGACAGCACCACCTCGTACGCCGACCCCCAGCGCTTCGAGGAGGCCGTCGAGGTGGCCGCCTCCCTGATCACCTCGGCCCTGGAACAGGGCCACCCGGTCCGCCTGCTGACGTCCTCCGGCGGCACCGACCTCGAGGAGCAGCAGGACCCGGCCCCGATCCTCTCCGCCCTGGCGGACCTGGAACTGCGGGACGTCGACGGCCGCCCGGCCGTGCCCGTGCGCGACCTGGACGTGGTGGCCGTGGTCAGCGGAACCTCCGTCCCGGCCCTGGTCCTGGAGGCGGGACGAGCGGCCCACGGCGTCGTGCTCGTGGTGGACGGGCAACGCCCGGTGAGCGCGGCCGGGTCGGTGCTGGTGATCAGCGGCGACCGTGCGGAGGACCTGGTCGACTCGTGGAACGCGGTGGTGGCGCGATGAGGCGCCGGACAGGGCGACGCGGCGCGCCGGCAACGGCGGTGGCCGCGTGAACGGCTCCCTCCTCAAGTACGGCTGGGTGGCCGCCCTCGTCCTGGTCGCCTCCCTCCAGCTGGCCCAGGCCTGGGACGGCGCGACCCTCTACTTCGGACTGGCCGCGCTCGTCGGCTTCGTCGCCCTGCCGCTCAAGAGGCTCGTCCCCGCCGGCCTGGCCGCCCTCGCCATCATGGTCGTGGCCATGACCGGCGGCTTCTTCGCCGCCAGAGGCGCCTCCCCGGACCGCGACCCCACGTGGGTCCTGCTGGACACCGTGCCGAGGCTCCTCACGGCCGCGCGTCCCGCCCCGGCGACCCCGGAACTGCTGGTGCCGGGCCTTCTGCTGATCATCGGCGTCTCGACCGGCGCGGTGCTGTCGGTGAGCAAGCGCGGCACGGCGTTGTTCGTGCCGGCGCTCGGAGCGGCCGCGTTGTACGTGTCGGCGGCGTTGCTCACCACGGGGCGTGCGGACAAGTACGGGCTTGTGGCGCTCACGTTGGTCGTGTTGCTGGCGTTGGGGTGGCTGATCATCGACCGGCGCGGGCCCGTGGTGCCGCCGGCCGTGCCGGCGACGGCGCTCTCGTCCTTGACGTTGGTGGCGTTCGTGTTGCCCACCAACGGGTTCGAGCCGCGCAAGCTGGTCACGCCGCCGGTCACGGACATCGCGATCTCCAACCCGCTGCCGCAGCTCGCGGCCTGGGCGGCGCAGGGGGAGGCGGAGCTGTTCCGGATGCGCGGGCCCGAGGTGCCGGTGCGGCTGGTGACGCTCAGCCGGTACACGGGGGCCTCGTGGGAGGCGGCGTCGACGTACGGGCCGCTGGGCGTCGTGGACCCGCCGGACCTGCCGGTTGGAGGCAGGGTCCAGGACGCGAGCGTCGACCTGCGGATCACCGGGTTGCAGGGGGAGTGGCTGCCCGGTGTCGGGAAGCCGCAGGCCGTGTCGCTGAGCAACGCCATGGTGGACCCGGACACGGGGTCGCTGGTGGTGGCCGAGGGGCTCAGGACCGGGATGAGCTACACGGTCCGGGGCGTGCTCGAGACTCCGGCCGACGCCGATCTCGCCGAGGCCCGGGTGCCCGCGGACGCGACGAAGTACACGGCGTTGCCGCGGTTGCCGTTCACGCTGGCGGACTACGCGCGGCAGGCCACGCAGAACGCGCGCACGCCGTACGAGAAGGCCGTTGCGCTGGAACAGGTCGTGCGGCTCAACCGGCGGCCGGACGCGGAGGCGCCGGTCGGGTCGTCGTACGCGCGGCTGGAGACGTTCCTGTTCGGGGCTCCCGGGGAGTCCGGCGCCGGAGCGGGGACGGCGGAGCAGTTCGCGTCGGCCTACGCGGTGCTGGCGCGGGCCGTCGGGTTGCCGACGCGGGTGGTGGTCGGGTTCCAGCCGGTGCCCGAGGTGAACGGTGAGCGCATCGTGCGGGCCGCGGACGCCACGGCGTGGCCGGAGGTGTACTTCAGCGGGTGGGGCTGGGTGGCGTTCGATCCCGTGTCCGGCAACGGGAGCGGGCCCAGCGCGGCCTCGAAGCGCGAGGTGCTGAACCGCCTCGCGTCGACGACCGCGAAGCCGACGCCGACGTCGCTGCCGTCGGTGCCGCCGCTGGTGCAGCCGACGGCCGTGCAGGGCGACGCGGTGGCCGCGCCCCCGGCGGACAGCGGTTTCCCGTTCTGGGTGTTCACACCGCTGCTGGTGCTCGTGGCGCTGTACGCGGCACGGACTTCGCGGCGCCTGAGGCTCCGCGCGGCAGGGCCGGTGGGCGCGTGGAACGAGGTGCTCGACGCGCTGCAGCTCGCGGGCCTGAGGCCGGAGCCGAGTCGCACGGTGCCGGACATCGGCCGCGAGTGGGGCGAGGCGGGTGCCCGGCTGGCGGTGATGGTCGACCAGGCCGCGTTCGCGCCACGGCCGGCACCGGCCGAGGACGGCTGGCGGCTGGCGCGGCAGGTCGAGAAGGCGGTGCGGCGCAAGGCTTCCCGGTGGCGCAGGGTGCTGTGGGCGGTCGACCCGCGTCCGCTGTTCCGCCGCTGATCCGGGCAGGTCGTCCGCTGCCCGGCCGGAACGGTCAGCGGACGACCTGCGCGGGGATGCAGTTCTTCCCGGTCACCTTGAGCAACGCCTCGCACAGCGACGGCGCGACGTCCGACTGGAACGGCCCGATCCACACGAACCGCGTGAACTTCGGGTCGTTCGGGACGATCGCGTCGCAGACGTCGTCCCGCCTGCTCAGCAACGCCGTCTGGCCGCGCAGGACGGGGTTCGCGTTCTCCCGGTACCGCACCCACAACGTCTCGTAGTCCAGCAGCACCTTGACGTCCGCCGCCGGCATGGCGCCCTCCAGCGAGTGCAGGACGAGCACCGACGAGCCGGGGTCGCAGGGCATGTCGGTGTACTCCAGTTGCGGGGCCTCGTTCACCGGTGCGGTGGGGGTGGGGTTCACCGGAGCGGGAGGGGTGAGGTCGCCCCCGATCAGCACGCCGATCCCGATGCCGACGACGAGGGGAACGGCCGCCCACGCCACGAGTGCGCGGCGCTTACTTCCACGGGCGAACATCGGTGGGCCGGCATAACGAGCGCTTTGCACCGGGGGACCGTACGCCAGCGCGCGCACCCGCAACAACGTGACCTCGCAACCGTCAGTTCTTGGTGGCGCAGACCTTCCCGGAGCTGCCCCGTTCGCCGCTGTAGCCGAAAGCCGCGATCTGGAAGCAACGCCGCGAACCGCCGCCGTCCTCGATCACGTACTTGGTGCCACCGCCGGTCACCCTCGTCACGGCCGTCGGCTTCGCGCCCGTCACGTCGATCACCACGAACTCGGCCTGGCCGTCGCTCGGATCGCTCCACTCCAGCTCGATCGCCCCGCCCCGGTACTCGGCGCGCTTGAGGACCGGGACGAACCTCGGATCGGCGTTCGGGGGCGGGCCCGCGTCGACGGACTCCGACGTCGGCACGGGCGGTGTCGTTGTCGTCACAGGAGGTTGCGCCTGCTGCCGGTCATCGCCACCGCGGTTGAGCAGCATGCCCGCGACCACACCGCCCGTCACCGCGATTACGGCCAGGAGTGCGAGCACGCCGCCGCGCCTGCTCCTGCGGACAGGCCCGGTCATCGGCTCTACCGGGGGCGGCAGGTCGACCGCGGGCAGCACGGCGACCGGTTCCGGCCGCGGAGGAGGGGGCGGGACGAGGTCGTGCCGCCGGTAGGTCAGGTCCTCGAGCTGCCCGCGCCACGAGTCGTCGCGCTCGGCTTCCGGTTCGGCTTCCGGTTCGGGTTCCGGTTCCGGGACGAAGCCGCGCGGACCGAAGCCGGGAGCCTCGGTCGGGCCCTCCGGGAAGAACAGGGGGCGCTCGCCCAGCACCGCCGTCGCATCGACGTCCACAGTGGACAGGGTCGTGCCGGAGTTCGCCGCCATCAGCGCGTCCCGCAGCTCCAGCGCCGACCCGAACCGCTCGGCGCGGTCCTTGCGCAGGCAGCGGTCGATGACGGCGACGAGCGGCGCCGGCACGTCGAACCGGGTGAGCGAACGGGGTTCCCCGCTGCCGACCCGGCCGACGTAGGACAGCAGCGTGTCCTCGTCCGGGTTGTCCGACGCGAACGGCGGTTTGCCCTCCAGCAACGTGAACAGCGTCGAGCCGAGCGACCAGATGTCGTCGGCGAACGACGGCGCGACGCCTTCCAGCATCTGCGGGGCGGCGTGCCGGTAGCTGACCATCTGCAGCGACGCGGAGTGACCCGCGTCGGCTCCGCGCGCGACGCCGAAGTCGGCCAGCACGTAGGAGGTCGGGAGCGCCAGCACGTTCTGCGGCTTGACGTCGCGGTGCAGGACGCCCTGGCCGTGCGCGAACGCCAGCGCGTCCGCGACCGCGATGCCCGCCGCCACCACGTCGGCCACGGGCAACGGGCCCATGGCGCGCAAACGGTCGTGCAGCGAGCCGCGCTCGTAGAACTCCATGACGATGCACGGGCGGCCGTCGGGCAGCGTGCCCGTGTCGAGCACCGTGACGATGTGGGGGTGCTGGCGGCCGAGCTCGACGGTGATGGCGAGCTCGCGGCGGAAGCGGGTCACCGTCGCCGGGTCGGTCACCTGCAGCACCTTGACCGCGACGTCGCGGCCGAGACCGTCCTGGCGGGCGCGGTAGATCGTGCCTTCCCCGCCCTGCGCGATCACGCGGAAACCGCTGTAGCCGGGCAACGCGATCTCGGGCGCCCGTGCGGCGCCCTGCGCGGGCGCCCAGGCCATCAGATCGTCGTCCACCGGCGGATCCTATCCCGGGGAGAAGGGGTCACCGGTGGAAGTTCGCGCGGGGAGGACCCGGCGGTCCGGATCGTCCGCGGAGCTAGTCCCCGACCACCTTCACCTGGAATCCCAACGACTGCAGCATTCCGGTGAGCATCACGCGGGTGTTGTCCTCTGCCCGCTTGAGCAGCTCCGACTGCTTCGCGGCCTCCGTCAGCTTCCCCTCGGCCGCGACGTAGAACCGCTGCTGGTCGGGAGGCCCGGCCAGCGCCTGCAGGTCGTTGACGAGTCCGCGTTCCTGGCTGAAGACGTAGGACCTGTCGTGGTGCAGGTTCGGCTTGTCCAGCCGGGGCTCCGGCAGCCGCAGTTCGACCGTCTTGCCGTCCGGCGACACCACCAGCCCGTCGTCCTTCAACGACCCCAGGTCCACGTACGCGTTGACGGACCCGGCCGCGACGAACAGCGTGCGCTGACCCGCCAGCGCGGCGGGCACCCACTTCACGTCGTCCTCGATGTCCAGCACGACCTGGAACTCGCCCGCCGCGGCGTGGTACTGGCTCAGGTCCCGCACCGACTTGAGCATCGCGGGCTGGCTGCGGTCGATCGACTCGCCGCCGAACGGCCGGACCAGGCCGAAGACGTACGCCGCCGCGCCGAGGAGAATGAGAACGGCCGCGACCAGAGCTCCACGCATCACCCAGCGCTTGTACACCGCGCTCGGGTACCCGTGAAGTGATGCGCGCACACGGGCCGTATGGGCTAATCGACCCGAGCGGAATCAGTTGCGCGTCCGCGTGGTTGGCTTTGGGCGAGACGAAAGCGATTGTTCAGGAGGCGTTGCGGTGGACCCGGAGAACCTGTACGAGGTGGACTCGGAGGTGCCGGACCTCACGGGTGCGGTGCTGCTGCACCACTTCGAGGGCTTCATGGACGCCGGCGCCGCGGGCCGCCTGCTCGCCGAGCACCTGCTGGAGACCCTCGAGAGCCGCGTCGTGGCGCGGTTCGACGTCGACGGCCTGATCGACTACCGCTCGCGCCGCCCGCTGATGACCTACGCGACCGACCACTGGGAGGACTACGCCGCCCCGCAACTGGTCGTGCACCTGCTGTTCGACAGCGCGGGGCACCCGTTCCTGCTGCTCACGGGCCCGGAGCCGGACCGCGGCTGGGAGGCGTTCATCCAGGCCGTGAAGTCGTTGGTCGACCGTTGGGGCGTCCGCCTCACCATCGGCTTCCACGGCATCCCGATGGGCGTGCCGCACACCCGCCCGCTGAACGTCATCGGCCACGCCACGCGCCCCGAGCTCGTGTCGGAGTACCAGCCGTTCTTCAACCGCGTGCAGGTGCCGGGCAACGTCTCCGGCCTGCTGGAGTTCCGCCTGGGCCAGGCGGGCCACGACGCCATGGGTTTCGCCGCCCAGGTGCCGCACTACCTCGCCCAGTCGCAGTACCCGACCGCCGCCGTGACGCTGCTGGACGCCGTCGCCCGCGCCTCGGGCCTAGCCCTGCCGATCGGCTCGCTGATCGAGGCTGCCCAGACCGCCGACGCCGAGATCCACCGCCAGGTCGCGGAGTCCGAGGAGGTCGCGCAGGTGGTGGAAGCGCTCGAGCGGCAGTACGACGCGTTCATCCAGACTGTCGGCGACACCGACATCCCCAGCGCGGACGAGCTGGGTGCCGAGTTCGAGCGGTTCCTCGCCGAGCAGCAGCGTCCGCCGGACCACCTGTAGGAGCTCCGCCATGGCCACCTGGGACGACGTGCGCAGGATCGCCACCTCCATGCCGGACGTGACGGAGGGGGTGCGGGAGGGCGTCGCCGACTGGAGGGTCAGGGAGAAGCTGTTCGTCTGGGAACGGCCGCTGCGGGGGACCGACCTGTCGGCCCTGGGCGCGGCGGCCCCCTCCGGGCCTATCCTGGCGGCGCGGGTGCCCGACCTCGGCGTCAAGGAGGCGCTGCTCGCGTCGGACCGGTCGGTCTACTTCACGACGCCGCACTTCCAGGGGTACCCGGCGATCTTCGTGCGGCTGGAGCACATCGGGGTGGGGGAGCTGGAGGAGCTGATCGTGGAGGCGTGGCACGCGCGGGCGCGCAGGCGCTGATGGAGTTCTTCTGCCACCACCGGGACCGGCCGGGCTCGATGCCGTTGCGCGAGAGGCTCGTCGAGCAGCACTGGTCCTACATGGACCGGTTCGACCTGATCGCCCGCGGCCCGACGTTCACCGGCGGTGTGCTCACCGGCAGCGTCCACGTCGTCGACCTCCCCGGCCCGGCCGCCGCACGGGCGTTCGCGTTCGACGAGCCGAACCACCGGGCCGGCGCGTACCGCGACGTGCTGCTGCGCAGGTGGCGCAACGTGCTCGGCCGCACGATGTGGGACTTCCCCGGCGGCCGCGAGGGCGGTGGCCACCTCGTGCTCGGGTTCGGGTCGGGCGAACCGGCCGACCTCGTCCCCGCGCGCCCCGACGAGCTGATCGCGTACGGGCCGTTGCTGTCCGACGACGGCACTGCGTGGCTGGGGACGGCGGCACTGGTCAGGTCGGCCGACCCGCGGTCGGTGCTGACCGTCGACCGGTACGACGCCGTCGAGGTGCACGAATGGGAGTTCGGCGGCCGGCGTCAGTAGCTGACGAACCGGTAGTGCAGGCCGCTGCTCGACTCCAGCCACTCCCCGACGCGCACCGGCTCGCGGTCCACGGCGGGCGCGCGGGTGTCGCCCTCGAACGCCTCCCGGATCTCGGTCACCTCGACGCGGTCCGCGAACGGCAGCGTGGCCGCGTACACCGCGGACCCGCCGATCACCCACAGGTCGCCGGTGACGTCCGCGAGCGCCTCCCGCAGCGAGGAGAACGTCTCCGCACCCTCCTGGGGCGTGCGCGACAGCACCAGGTTGCGGCGGCCGGGCAGCGGGCGGAAGCGCGGCGGCAGGGACTCCCAGGTGCGGCGTCCCATGAGGACCGCCGCCCCCGCGGTGGTCTCCCGGAAGTGCTTCATGTCCTCGGGGACGTGCCACGGGATGGCGTTGTCGCGGCCGATCACGCCGTTCGCGGCCTGCGCCCAGATCAGGCCGATCACACCGCCACCGGGGCCTTGATGCCGGGGTGCGGGTCGTAGCCCTCGATCGTGAAGTCCTCGTAGGTGTGGTCGAACAGCGACGGCGCGGAGGCCAGCCGGAGGGTGGGGAACTCGCGGGCCTCGCGGCTGAGCTGCAGTTCGACCTGCTCGACGTGGTTGTCGTAGATGTGGCAGTCGCCGCCGGTCCAGATGAAGTCGCCGACGCCGAGGCCGGTCTGCGCCGCGATCATGTGCGTGAGCAGCGCGTAGGAGGCGATGTTGAACGGCACGCCGAGGAACAGGTCCGCGCTGCGCTGGTAGAGCTGGCAGGACAGCTTGCCGTCGGCGACGTAGAACTGGAAGAACGCGTGGCAGGGCGGCAGCGCCATCTGCGGGATCTCGCCGACGTTCCAGGCGGAGACGATGATCCGGCGCGAGTCCGGGTTCTCCCGCAGGGTCCTCAGCACCTCGGCGATCTGGTCGACGTGCCCGCCGTCCGGGGTGGGCCACGAGCGCCACTGCACGCCGTAGACGGGGCCGAGCTCGCCCTCCGGGGACGCCCACTCGTCCCAGATGGACACGCCGTGCTCCCGCAGCCAGCGGACGTTGCTGTCGCCGCGCAGGAACCACAGCAGCTCGTACGCGATCGACTTGAAGTGGACCTTCTTCGTCGTGATCAGCGGGAAGCCCGCGGCGAGCGGGTAGCGCAGCTGGTGGCCGAAGATCGACCGCGTGCCGGTGCCGGTGCGGTCTTCCTTGCGCACGCCCTCCTTCAGGACGTGGCGGAGCAGGTCTTCGTACTGCGTGTCGGGCATGCACGCACCCTAGCTCCACCATCCCGGTCCGGCTTCAGAACCTCGACATGTCGGGTCCGAGGCCCAGCTTGAGCATCGAGTACGTCTCCAGCACCCGGCGCGACACCACGGTGTGCTGGGCGGCGACGTGGGCGTCGCGCAGGCACCGTTGCAGGGCGGACGACTCGAACACCGAGCTGCCGCCGCCCGCCGCGAACGCCTTCTGCGTGACGTCGGCCGCCTCACCCGAGGCGAACGAGCAGGCCAGCCGCAGCCGCGCCTTCACCGCGTCCGGGGTCGGGGTGCCGTTCACGGCGTGCTCCCAGGCGGCGCTCAGGGCCTCGTGCAGGAACGCCGTCGCCGACGACAGCCGTGCCTCGGCCAGCGCGAGCTCGATCTGCACGCCGGTCTGCTCGGCGAGCCGGGTGGTCGCGTGCTGAGGGGTCTTCGCGACGGCCAGCGCCTCTATCTCGTCGACCGCGCGGCGGGCGATGCCCAGGCACACGGACGCGACGCCCACGGCCAGGAAGCTGAAGTACGGGAAGACGGTGATCGGGCCCTCGATGCCGGGCGTGCAGCCGATCGGCCACACTGCACGGCGTGCCGGCAGGAAGGCGTCGTCGAGGGAGAACTCGTGCGAACCGGTGGCGCGCAGGCCGGCGGCGTTCCAGGTGTCGTGGATCGTCACGTCCGCACGGGGGTACACGGCCAGACGCGGGCCGACGGGCGTGAGCGTGCCTGCGATGACCCAGTCGGAGTGGGTGACGGCGCTGCCCCAGCCCCAGCGGCCGGTGACGCGGTAGCCGCCGTCGGCCTCGACCGCCCTGCCGAGCGGTGCGGCCGTGCCCGCGATCAGCGCACGCGGGTCGCCGAAGACCTCGTCGGAGGCATCCCGGGGCAGGTACCAGGCCAGTGACGCCGAGACCGCGGTCGTCATCGCGGTCCACCCGGTCGAGGCGTCGGCCCGCGCCAGCTCCTGGACCTCCCGGCTCCACTCCGGCAGGCCGAGTTCGGCGCCGCCGTAGCGCCGCGGGGCGATCCGGCGGTGCACGCCGTGGTCGACGAGCGCGGTGAGCACCGGTTCGGTGAGGGCGCGCTGCTGCTCGGCCATCGGCGCCTCGGCGCGGATCAGGGCGTGGAGATCCATGCGGGTGATCTTGCCGAGTGGGTCAGAGCTTGGCGAGCGCCTCAACGAGTGGCTTCAGCTCCGGAGCGGCCGAAGCCTCCTCCAGCGAGGCGGAGAGGACGGCGTCGTGCGTGGGACGGGCCTGTGCGAGCAGCGCGTGGCCCTTGCCGGTGACCTCGGTGTAGATGCCGCGCCGGTCGGTGGGGCAGAGGTAGCGGGCCAGCAGGCCGCGGTCCTCCAGGCGCGTGACCAGGCGCGTCGTGGCCGACTGGCTGAGCACCACGGCGTTGGAGAGCTGGTTCATCCGGAGGTGGAAGCCGTCCTGGCGGTTGAGGACGTCCAGAACGGTGTACTCGCTGACGGAAAGTTCGTGGGCCTTCTGCAGCGCTCTTTCGAGACGGTCCTCGATCCGCGCGTGCAACGCCGCGAGCGTGCGCCACCCCTGTGCGCGCGCCTGGACGGCGTCGTCGTCCAGTGACATGGGTCGATCCCTCTCGAATAGACAGCGTGTGCAACTATTGCGTACGCTTGTAATCGTCTTCAGCAAGTCTACCGGGGAGAGACATGGATCTGTCGGGACGCACGGCGCTCGTGACGGGCTCCACCGCCGGCATCGGGTACGCCACGGCGGAGGCGCTGCTCAAGGCGGGTGCCGCCGTCGTCATCACCGGCCGCGGCCCCGACCGCGTCGCCGAGGCGGTCGGCAAGCTGAGCGCGAACGGTGACGTGCGCGGCGTCGCGGCGGACCTCGCGACCGCCGAGGGCGCGGCCGACCTCGTCAGCCGGGTGCCCGACGTCGACGTCCTGGTCAACAACCTGGGGATCTACGGCGCGAAGCCGGTCTTCGAGATCGACGACGCCGAGTGGCAGCGCTACTTCGACACCAACATCATGTCCGGCGTGCGCCTCGCCCGGCACTACACGCCCCGCATGGTCGAGCGCGGCTGGGGCCGGGTGATCTTCGTGAGCAGCGAGTCCTCCGTCTTCACCCCGACCGAGATGGTCCACTACGGCATGACGAAGACCGCGCAGCTCGCCCTCTCGCGCGGCATGGCCCAGGAGGTCAAGGGCACCGGCGTCACCGTCAACTCGGTGCTGCCCGGCCCGACGCTGACCCCCGGCGTCGAGGAGTTCATCCGCGACCGCGTCGGCGAGGGCGGCGAGGCGGAGTTCGTCCGCACCGAACGCCCCACGCTCCTGCTCGGCCGCCTGATCCGCCCCCACGAGGTCGCGAACCTCATCACCTACGTCGCGTCGGACCTGTCGTCCGCGACGACCGGAGCCGCGTTGCGCGTCGACGGCGGCACCGCTCCGACGCTCATCCCGTAACGACGTAAGGATTTTCTCTTGAACACCGTGAAGCTCAACAACGGCGTCGTCATGCCCCAGCTCGGCTTCGGCGTCTGGCAGGTGCCCGACGCGGAGGCCACCCCGGCCGTCGCGGAGGCGCTGGAGGCCGGCTACCGCAGCATCGACACCGCGGCCGCCTACGGCAACGAGGCCGGCACCGGCCAGGCCATCGCCGAGTCCGGCCTGGCCCGCGACGACGTCTTCGTCACCACCAAGCTCTGGAACTCCGCGCAGGGCTACGACTCGACGCTGCGCGCGTTCGACGACTCGATGCGCAAGCTCGGCCTCGACGTGCTCGACCTGTACCTGATCCACTGGCCGGCCCCGGCCCGCGACCTCTACGTCGACACGTGGAAGGCGTTCGTCGAGCTGCGGGAGCAGGGCCGCATCCGCGCCATCGGAGTCTCCAACTTCCAGCCCGAGCACCTGCGCCGCCTGATCGACGAGACCGGCGTCACCCCGGCCGTGAACCAGATCGAGCTGCACCCGTACCTCCAGCAGGCCGAGCTGCGCGCGTTCAACGCCGAGCACGGCATCCAGACCGAGGCGTGGTCGCCGCTCGGCCAGGGCGGCGAGCTGCTGTCCGACCCGGTCGTGCAGAAGATCGCGCTGGCGCACGGCAAGTCCGCCGCCCAGGTCGTGCTGCGCTGGCACCTGCAGATCGGCAACGTCGTGATCCCGAAGTCCGTGACGCCGTCCCGGATCCGGGAGAACATCGACGTGTTCGACTTCGAGCTGCCGGAGGCCGAGCTGGAGGCCCTGTCCACGCTGGACCGGGGTGGCCGGATCGGGCCGGACCCGGACGAGCTCAACTAGCCCGGAGAACACGAAGCCCGGACCGCTCGATCGCGGTCCGGGCTTCGCCGGCAACGAGCCGCCTCAGGCTCGCATGACTGTGGCGATCGGGATCCGCGCCGCCCGGACGGCCGGGATCAACCCGCCCAGCACGCCCGCGACCAGACCCGCGATCACGCCCGCGACCCCCGCCTCCCAGGGGAAGGCGGTGCCCTGCAGCGACGGGAAGCGGCTGCCGAACATCATCAGGGCCACCTGCAGGCCCGCCGCGCCGGCGCCGATCGCGAGCGTCGCGGTCAGCAGGCCCGTCAGCAGCGTCTCGGCCAGCACGATGCCGGCGAGCAGCATCCGGGACATGCCCACCGCGCGGCGCAGGGCGAACTCCTCGACCCGCTCGCCGACGGTGGCGAGGCCGACGTTCAGGATGCCGGCGACGCCGATCAGCAGCACCAGGAACGCCATGCCGAGGAAGATCAGGCGCATGATCTTCAGCTCGGACTCCATGCGCTCCTTGGAGTTCACGACCTGGAAGTGCATCTGGTCCTGCGGGATGCCGACGCCGGCGAGCTTCGCCTTGAGCAGCCGCTGGAGGTCGTCGGAACCCGGCTGCAGGTAGAGCTCGAGGTTGGTGCCGCCGCCGCGCATCCTGTCGACCTCGGTGGTCTCGGCGGCCGCGGGCATCCACGTGCGCAGTTCGTCGAGGCGCATGTAGATGCGCGGCTGGAAGTAGCCGTCCTGCACCACGCCCGTGATCTGGGGCGACACGTGGTGGGTGGCGCCGTCGATCATCATCTCGCCGGGGACGCGGTACTGCCGCAGGCCCTTGGCGGCCTCCTCGTTCAGCACGATCCGCGGTGCCAGGGAGGGCGCGGTGCCGAACTCGAGCCAGTTGCCGGAGACCGGGCGGAACGGCTTGAACGGGCGGATGTCACCGGTCAGCGCGACCATGCTGACCTCGATCGCCTGGCCGTCCGGCTTCTTCTCCTGCGCCTTCTGCTCGGTGCAGGTGCCGTTCTTGTCGCAGTACACCTGCGGGCCGGAGTAGTCACCGCCGCGGCCCGCGTACTCGAACGGCATGCCGCCCTCGTTGATCGGCCGCACGCCGGGCTCGCCGATGATCGCTTTGGAGCCGATCATCGCGACCGCGTCGGTGCGGCCCTTCATCATGGCCTCGACGATGCCCGGCGCGCCCTTCTCGCCGGGGACGTAGCCCATGACCGTGCCGTCCTTGCCGGACTGCAGCTCGACGTCGGTGAGCATCGCGCGTTCGGCGATCTCCGCGCCCGCCTGCACGGCGACGACGGCGAGGACGCCGAGGAACAACGAGACCATCGACAGGAACGTGCGCAGTTTTCGGGCGCGGATGCCCTGTCCGCCGATGACGAGGGCGGACCGGAACTTGCCGGAAAGCATCAGTTGAACCGCCCGTCGCGCAGCTCCAGCACGCGGCCCATCTTGCGCGCGTGGTCGTGGTCGTGCGTGACCAGCACGAGGCCGCAGCCCTGCCTGGTCGTGTTGAGCAGCACCTCGACGACGAGGTTGCCGGTCTCGGTGTCGAGCGCGCCCGTGGGCTCGTCGGCGAGGATGATGCGCGGCTGCCGCACGAGGGCGCGGGCGATCGCGACGCGCTGCTGCTCGCCGCCGGAGAGCCTGGTGGGCTTGGACTTCGCGAGGTGAGCGATGCCGACCTGCTCCAGCGCGTCCATCACCTGCTGCCTGCGCTTGCGCCGCGCCGACCAGCCCTGGCCGTTCACGAGCGCCATCGCGACGTTCTGCGCCGCGGTGAGGTGCTTGAGCAGGAAGAAGCGCTGGAAGACGAACCCGAACTCCGCGCTGCGCAACGCCGCGGCCCTGCGTTCGGGGAGCTTGGTGATGTCGTCGCCGTGCAGGAGGTACTGACCTCCGTCGGCACGGTCGAACAGTCCGATCAGCGACAGCAGGGTCGACTTGCCGGAGCCGGAACGGCCGAGGATCGCCACGCTCTGTCCAGGGTGGACGGTCAGGTCCACCCCCGACAGGATGGTGCGCGGTTCCTCCTGCCCCTTCAGCACTTTCGTGATCCCGTTGAGCTGCAACAGCGGTGCCTGCACCGCGGGCTGGGCGAAGGACTGCGTCATCACGGTCCCGTCGGCTTGCTCTGGTCGCCGCCCTGCTGCTGGCCCTCCGGCAGGTTCGGGCCGGGCACGGCGAGCTCCTCGTCGCCGGTGAGACCCGACTTCACCTCGATCACCTTGCCGTCGGTGAGGCCGAGCACCACGTCGGTGGTGCGGCGCCGGCCGTCGGCGCCGAGGACGTCGACCTTGCCCTTGCCCTGCTGGCCCGCGACGGCCTCGACCGGGACGACCAGCGCCTGCGTCGACTTGCCGGTGGTGACCTCGATCGACGCCGTGGCGCCGTTGATCATCTGCACGTCGGCGGGCGCGGTGCACACGATGCGCAGGCCCGTCGAACCGCTCGGCTGCTGCGGCTGCTCCGGGGTCTTGGGCTGCTGCTGCGGCTGCTGCTCCTTGGAGTCCTTGCCGTCGGGCGTGGCCGGAGGCTTCTCCGGGACGGTGCCCTGCGGCAGCGCGGCGATCGTGCCGAGCACCGTGCACGGGAAGGGGCCGGGCCCGCTCTTGATCTGCGCCGTCACGTCGGTGAGCGCGCCGCTGATCTTGTACGCCTGCTGGCCGTCGATGTCGCCGACGAGCGCGTAGCCGACGTGCTTCGCGGACGCGATCGGCATGCCCGCCGTCACCGTCGCCTTGTCGTCGACGAGCCTGCCGCTGAACGTGGACCCCGCCGGGGCCTCGACGTAGTTCGGCGTCTGGCCGCTCCACACGGTCGCGACCCGGATCGGCCTCGTGGGGGTGCCGTTCGGAGCCGGGACGTCGAAGTACCGCACCTGGCCCGCGGTGGGGGCGACCAGCCCGAACGTGGGGTTCATCTCGACCTTGCCCGAGATGCTGAGCTTGGTGGTCAGGTCCTGCCTCGTCGGCTTGACCTTCGTCATCGTCGTGCCCCGCGGCGCCAGCTCCGGGTCGGTCTGGTCGGGACCCGACGGACTGCACGCAGCCACGCCCACCGTGACCAGCGCGCACAGCGGCGCGAGAACAATTTTCCGCACGAACGTCCCCCATGTCGTTTCGACCAACCTATGGATAAGGACACCCCACCCGCCGTGGAGGTTGCATCGGACTTTCGGCCGATGTCGCATCGACCTGGTGGCCACGGGTATCCGGGCGTTGACCGGAAGGAGAAAGCTTGTGAATGCGCTTGCCGTGGTAACCGGCGCGTCCAGTGGAATCGGTTACGAACTCGCCAAGGTCTTCGCGGACAACGGCTTCGACGTGGTGGTCGTGGCGGAGGACGAGAGGATCGAGGAGGCCGCCGCGCAGCTGGGGCTGCGCAGCGGCGGTGTGCGGGTCGAACCGGTGCTCGCCGACCTGCGCCTGTTCGAGGGGGTCGAGTCCCTCGTGGCACGGCTGCGCGCGATGGGCCGCCCGGTCGACGCGCTCGTGATCAACGCGGGCGTCGGTGTCGGCGGCGACTTCGTGCGCGACACCGCGCTCGGCGACAACCTGGAGATCGTCGACCTCAACGTCCGCTCCGCGGTGCACCTCGCGCACCGCCTGATCGGCGACATGGTGGACCGCAAGGAGGGCAAGGTGCTCTTCACGTCGTCCATCGCCGCCACCGCGCCCGGCCCGTTCCACTCCGTCTACGCGGCCTCGAAGGCGTTCCTGGCGTCGTTCGCCCAAAGCCTGCGCGAGGAGCTGCGCGACACCGGCGTCAGCGTCACGAGCCTGATGCCCGGCCCGACCGACACCGAGTTCTTCGACCGCGCCGGCATGCAGGACACCAAGGTCGCGACGGGGGACAAGGACGACCCGGCGCAGGTCGCGCAGCAGGGGTTCGAGGCGCTGATGAAGGGCGACGACCACGTGGTGGCCGGGTCGCTCAAGAACAAGGTCCAGGCGATCGCGGGCAGGGTCGCCCCGGACCCGGTGAAGGCCAAGATGATGCGTTCGATGACGGAGCCCGGTTCAGCCGACTCCTGACGGGTATTCGCGGCCCATGGACCAACCGAACCCCAGCGAAGTCCGGAAGTACCCGTCCGGCGTCGGCCACCCCGTGCACGAGGGGCACCCGCTCGACGCCGGACGGGGGAACGGGGCCGGCGAGGACGTCCCGGCAGCGCCGGAAAAGCTGCCCGAACACGACTACAACGGCCCGAACGCCGTCAGTGCGGAGGTCTCGAACGCGTGAACCGGATCCAGCAGGCGTACGGCGAGGGCAGGCCGCTTCCCGGCTACCTGCTCGCCATGGGCACGTACGCGGCACTCGTCGGCGCCGTCGCGGCGGTCGGACGCTTCACCGGCGCCCGGCTTCCCGAGAAGTTCTCCCTCGGCGACACCGCGCTCGTGGCCGTGGCGACGCACAAGGCGAGCCGGCTTCTCACCAAGGAAGCGGTGACGAGCCCGCTCAGGGCACCGTTCACCCGCTACGAGGAGCCGGCGGGCCACGCGGAGCTCAAGGAGTCGGTGCGGTCGGACCACCCGGCGCGGCACGCGATCGGCGAGCTGCTGACGTGCCCGTTCTGCGCGGGCGTGTGGATCGCGAGCGGGCTCACCGCCGGCATGGTGTTCGCACCGCGGTTCACCCGCCTGGTGTCGACGGCCCTCACCGCCGTGGCGGCCTCGGACACCCTGAACCTCGTCTACGACAAGTTGAAGTCATGACCCGCGGCGACCGCGCCGGCTCCCCTCGTAGGCCTCCCGGCGCACCGTGGCGAGCCAGCGCGGCGCCAGTTCCAGCTCCGGCGGCAGGTTGAGCACCGGGTCGAACGCCACCGGTCGCGCGTCCTCGCGCGGCCGCAGCGTCAGCTCGGCGACCTGGCGCCACCGCGCGTCCCTGCCCGACGCGTGCAGGGTGAACCTCCCCGGCGGCTCGCCCTCGCCGGGAACGGCCATGAACCACAGCAGCTCGCCGCGGTACCGGTAGGGCGCCAGCGTGCCGAGCCGGGCGTCGCGCCAGCGGCGCACGAACTTCGGCAGCATCCGCGTCCGCCGACCCGTGCCGGTGCTCGACAGCAGCAGGTCCCAGTCGCCGGACGGGGTGGGCACGCGCAGGGCGAGGCCGAGCACGTCGGGCTTGCCGGGACCGGTGCCCGCGCCTTTGGACAGTCGCACGACGACCTCGGCACCGCGGGGGAAGGGGTCGGATCCGGTCAGCTCCCCGGTCAGCAGGAGGCCGCGCGGGTGGAAGGCCCGGGCGTGCCGCGCCTTCGCGAGCAGCCGGAAGACAGTCGTCAGCACATCCTCGTGTACCCCCGAAACGCGCAGGAAAACGTGGTGTTTCAAGGCATTCCGACGGGGGATTCCAGCGTGGTGAGGCTGCTCAGAGCACCAGGCGTGTACACGCCCCAGGACGACACCGCGCTTCTCGTCGAAGCGCTGCACGCGGCGGCGGTTCCGCCCGGTGGCCGTGTGCTCGACATCGGAACGGGCACCGGCGCGCTCGCCATCGCGGCGATCCGCGCGGGAGCCGCCGAGGTGACCGGAGTGGACGTCTCCCGGCGTGCGGTGTGGACCGCGCGCGTCAACGCCGCGCTGAACCGGGTTCCGCTGCGCGTCCGGCTCGGCAACGCGCTGGAGGTGGTCGCCGACGAGAGCTTCGACCTGGTGCTCTCGAACCCCCCGTACGTGCCCGCGTCGAACCCGTGCGCGGCGCAGGGGCCGGCCAGGGCCTGGGACGCGGGGCTCGACGGGCGCCAGCTGCTCGACCCGTTGTGCGCCAGGATGTACGAGCTGCTGAACCCCGGCGGCGTCCTGCTGATGGTCCACTCGGCACTGTGCGGGGTGGAGGCGACGCTCGCGCGGTTGCGCGACTGCGGTCTCAAGGCCGCTGTCGTGCAGCGGCGCTGGGTGCCGTTCGGTCCCGTCATGAACAGCAGGACGAGCTTCCTGGAACAACACGGTCTGATCGAACCCGGTCAGCGGCACGAGGAACTGGTGGTGATCCGAGGTGACCGGCCAGAACGCCCGCAGGGTGACGGTGGTGCCGAACGGGCCGGTGCTCGTTGAGGGCCCCGTCGAACTGGTGACCGACGACGGCGTGACGCACTCCAGCGACCGCTTCGTGGTCGCGGTGTGCGCCTGTCGTCGCAGCAAGCGCTTTCCGTTCTGCGACACCAGCCACCGCAAGCGTGTGCGCACCGATGCCGCGGAGCACCAGGACGACAGCAGCTGATCCCTCGCAAGTGCGGACAAAGGTCTGGCCCCGGGAACACGTGTTCTCGGGGCCAGACCTCTTGTCAGGTCACTGCAGGCGTCGGTGCAGCGACGTCTCGCCCGCGCGCCACGACGACAACAGGTGGTTCGCGAGGCGTTCCTCCAGCAGTTCCGTGGCCTGGATGCCGAACACCACGTCCGGCTTGAGCTCGGGCTCCTGCTCCAGCAACGAGCCGATGACGTCGCGGCGCATGATCTGCTCGTGCACGGCGTCGGCCTCGATGTGCTCGGTGAAGAACTCGACGCAGCGCGGGTCGGCCTCCAGGCGGGTCAGGGCCTGCGCCATCCGGTGCGCACTGGGCGCCGTGGTGATCTCGGCGGCGGCGAAGTGCCCGACCAGGGCGCCCCGCAGCGAGCGGTGCAGCCCGAACAGCGACATCATGTTCACGATCGCGATGGCCGGAGCCGGCACGTCGTCGAGGTAGGACAGGTACTCCGACGACATCCCGGCGCCCTCGAGCAGGTCCGCGTAGAGGCGGGAGTGCATCCGGTCGGCCTTGCCGCCGCCGAACTCGTCGAACTCGACCGCGACCAGCGCCGCCTTCGCCCTGCCGCGCAACCGGGGGATCACCCACGCGTGCGGGTCGGCCTCCTTGTGGTGGTAGACCGACCTGTGCGCGAAGTACTCGCGCATCTCCTCCCAGGTGCCGTTGTCGCGCAGGTGGTGCGACACGCCGGTGCCGGGGACGTGTTCCACCAGCAACGCCTCCAGCGCCGCGTCGAGGTCGCTGCCGCCCTCCACCTCCGACCGCAGCGCGCCGAGGAACGCCTGCTCGACCTGCGCTCGCAGCCTGAGCAGGTCCGGGTCCCACTCCCAGTCCGGGTCCACGCCGTCGAAGCCGCCGTAGTGCAGCTCGTAGAGGACGTGCAGCGCGATGGTCAGGTCCTCGCCGAACGGGTCGGCGGCGGCGAAGGGGATCGGCCTGCCGCGTTCGCCGTTCAGGGCGTCGATCACGGCCTCGGACAGTTGCCCGCGGGGCGAGGGAAGTTTCACCCGGTTGTCATACCCGCCGTCCGAGGAGGTCATGCACGAGCCGGAGCTCACCCCGGGCCTCCAACGCCGGCGTCACGTGCTCGACCAGCGCCTCGAGCAACGCGGTCGCGGGCACCCTGCACTCGCGCCACGGATCGACCGCCACACCGTCCAAGCCGTACCGGGAAGCCGTCCAGACGGCCGCCGCGCACACGTCGTCACGCACCGGCGCCGGTTCCCCTCCCCGGGACGCCACCTGGACGAGAGCACGCGACAGGGCCGCGAGCAGCACCGCGTCCTCGACGGCCGGCGCCGCGTCCGCGACCCGGAACTCCACGGTCGGCAGCTTCGGCGACAGCCTGATCAGCCAGAACGACTGGGCCTCGTCCACCAGGGTCCCGCACGCGACCATCCGGGCGACCTGCTCGTCGTAGTCCGCCGCACCGGTGAAGACCGGCGGCACGCCCGAACCGGGGAAGCGCGACTGCTGCACCATCCGCCAGCTCGCGTAGCCGTTGTCCGGGGAGTTCGCCGACAGCGCGAGCAGCGTGGGCAGCCAGGGGCGGACGTGGTTCAGCACCCGCACGGCCGTCTCCCGGTCCGGGACGCCCACGTGGACGTGGCACCCGCAGGCCTCGTAGTCCTCGACGACGCCCGCGTAGGTGTCGAGGACCCGGCGGAAGCGGGGGTTCTCGCGGCTCACGACCTGCTGCTCCGACGGTTCCGGCGGGGTGCCGCGGGAGAGCAGCGCGAGGCCTTCCTCGTCCGCCGCCTTCGCGAGCGCGTCCCGGGCCTGCCGCAACGCGTCACCCAGATCGGTGACAGAGGTGCACGGACCCGTCGCCGCCTCGACCTGCGTGCCGGCCAGCTCGGCGTGGAACTTCGTCAGATCCGTGTCCTGCACACGCGCCAACACGGCGCCGGCACGCACCGAGGTGCGTCCGGACGCCGTGTCGACGAGCAGGAACTCTTCTTCGACGCCAACGGTGTCAGCGCACTGCGGCACGCTTGCCAAGCGCCACTCCCAGTCCGATCATGGCGACGCCGAGCACGAAGTGCAGCCAGTCGTCAGCGGTGTTGAGGGGGACGAAGTTGGCGCCGCTCGTCTTGTCGATCACCAGCCCGTACAGCCACAGCACGAGGTAGATCGCACCGCCGCCGATCAGGTACGCCCGCGCGCCCGCGGCGGTGCGCGCCATCAGGAAACCCGCGACGCCGAACAGCAGGTGCACGATGTTGTGCAGGATCGACACCATGAAGACGCCGAGCAGCATCGCGCCGGACTCGTGACCCGCGAAGGTCATCTGGTCGTAACCGGTCGTGACGCCGGGGATGAAGCCCAGCACACCGACCAGGGCGAACACCGCGGCCACGGCTAACGCGGCCTGCTGGACCTTCGTGCGGGTAGCTACATCGACCATCGGACTCACCTCGAGGTTTGGTCGTGAACGTGGTCGATCTGCGGCTACCCGGCGAAGGTAGGCGCAAACTTCCGCTGGGTATTCGTTCCGGCATGGACGACAAGACGATCCAGGCGCTCGGCAAGCTCAGCGAGGCGCTGGAGACCACCGAACGGGCCCGCGGCCACCTCTACTCGTTCCACCAGCTCACCGGCCACGCCGACCTGATGCTCGACGAGGTGGTCTCGCTGTTGCGCGAGGCGGGCCACCACGAGCACGCCGACCGGGTCCAGCGGGACGTGCTCGGTCGCGACGTGCTGCCGGGCAAGTGGACCTTCGAGGTCGTCGAGCAGTACGAGGACACCTACTACGAGGTGTTCCGCGAGGTCGAGCGCGCCGCGCGCACCGACCTCGCGGGCGGGAAGCGCCACGAGTTCGAGGCGCGGATGAAGCGCGAGCGTCAGCGGCTCAGCGCGGCGGCGTACGCGGACAGGGACTCCCGGTCGGGCTGACCCGTCTTCGCGATGAGCGAGGCGACGTGCTTCTCCACCGTGCGCGGCGAGATGTGCAGGCGCGTACCGATGGCCTTGTTGCCCATCCGGTCGGCCAGCAGCACGAACACCTCGAACTCGCGCACCGTCACACCGTGCCCGCGCAGCTGCCGCGGGACCTGGTCCGTGCCCGTGCGGCGTTGCTGCACGGGCGCTCCGGCCTGCCTGAGCAGGCCGCGGCACGCCGACGCCACGGCGGTGTTGCCGGCCTGGTGGAAGTACTCCTCCGCCGACCGCAGCCACGTCACCGGATCGCCCCACCCGGCCGCCTCCGGCGCCACCAGCCGCAGGCCCAGGTGCCGGGCCATCGGGTAGATCGCCGCGGCCTCCTGGGCACACCGGAACGCCTCCGCGGCCTCGGCGTGCCTGCCGTCGCGGCCGAGGAGGACGGCGCGCGCCAGCGCGGTGAACTGCCGGTTCCACCGCATCCCGGCAGCCGAGGGCGCGGTCTGCGCCTCGAAGTCGGGCCAGGAGAACCGGCCGTCCAGCACGCCGAGGAGCACGCGCATGCCGTGCGTGCCGGAGAGGTGGAACGTCGTGGGGTTCTGCGACTCCACGTCGAGCGCGCGGTCGAGCTCCGCCGCCGCCAGCCGGTGGTTCTCCTCGAGCAGCGCGCAGAACGCTCGGGCGAGCCCGAAGCAGAGCGAGTGCTCCTGCGCGCCGTTCTTCGCGACGGACTCGAACCTCCCGACGGCGTCGTCGGTCGCCGCGCGGTCACCGCGGTGCGCGGCCAGCGTCGCCTTCGCCATCAGCAGGTAGCGGGTCAGCGCGTGGAAGCGCAGGCGGGTCGTGGTCCGCAGGCACCGGTCGATCTGCTCGGCCGCGACCGCGTAGTCGCCGGTCAGCACGTGCTGCAACGCGAGGATCGCGTCCACGTTGTGCGCCACCGTGATCGCGCCCGCCCGGCAGGCCTCGGCGTGCGTGCGGTCCAGGGAGGCCGTGGTGCCGTGCTGCAACCAGTCGTTGCCCGCCATGCGCACCAGCGCGTAGACGTGCTGGATCGGCATCCGGTGCGCGTCCGCGAGTGACAGCGCCTTGCCGAAGCACGCGTTCGCCTCGTCCAGGTCCTGTTCGCGCGCGATGATGCCGAGCAGTTGCCACGCCTCGCACGCCACCGCCGGCAGTCGCGCGCGGTCCGCCGCCAGCGCCGCCTCCCTGGCGAGCCCCGCCGCGGACGAGATCCGGTCCGGGCTCGGGATGTTCAGCGTCAGGTAGGCCGAGTTCACGTCCAGCTGCGCGGTCAGCTCGTCCGGGGCGTCCGGGCCGAGCAACGTCCGCGCGATGCGCACCTGCTCCACGCCCTCGGTGAACCAGCCCGCGGTGTAGGCCACCCTGGACAGTCGCGTGTGGAGCTTCGCGCGCCGGGAGGCGTCCAGGGACTGCAGGCCCGCGACGTCCAGCGCGAAGGCCCGTTCGAAGTCACCGGTCTCGGCCAGGGCGGGGAGGAGCGTGTCGAGCACTTCGGCGCGCGCGGCGACGTCGTGCTCCAGCAACTGCTGCGCGCGGTCCAGCAAGGTGACGGCGGAACCCGCCGCGCCACCGGCCAGCGCGCGTCTGCCCGCCTCGGCGAACAGCAGCCCCGCCTGCGTCTGGGCTCCCGCGTCGAACCGCAGCTTCGCGACGAGCGGGCACCAGTCGCCGGGCAGGCCGGGGTGCAGCTCCTCCACCGCGTCGGCCGCGCGTTCCGACAGGTCGGCGCGTTCGGCGGGGGTGAGCTGGGCGAGCAACGCGTCCGCGGTGAGCGGGTGGCGGAACGCGTACCAGTCCGGCGCGGGCTCGTCCGGCGTGACGAGCTGCGCGGCCACGCCCGCGTGCAGGTGGCTGAGCAGCTCGCGGTCGTCCGTGCGGGTGACCTTCTGCACCACCGAGAGCGGGAACCTGTGCCCGAGCACCGCCGCGCTGGACAGCACCTCGCGGCCCTGTGGCCCCAGCCTGTCCGTGCGGTGCGCGACGCTGCGCACGAACGCCGCCGGCACCGGCAGCTTCAGCTCTCCCAGCACCTGCCAGCCCTGGGCCCCGGCGACGAGCAGGCCGCCGCTCACCATGCCGTGCAGCAGTTCCTCGACGACGAACGGGTTCCCGGCGCTGTCCGTCCACAGGCGATCGACGAGCTCCGCCGGGACGGCGGCGCCCTCCAGGCAGGCGGCCGTCATCTGCTCGACCTCGTCCTGCGACAACCGGTGCAGCTCCACGAGACCACCGGACCCGCGCTGCACCATCCGGCGCACGAGCTCCAGCGCGTTGCCGGGTTCGGTGCGGATCGTGGCGAGCAGGAGCACCGGCTGGTCCTCCAGGTTGTCCGCCAGGTACTCGATGACCGCGAGCGTCTCGGCGTCCGCCTCGTGCAGGTCCTCGAGGACGAGCAGGCACGGCGTCTTGCGCGCGACCGACGCCAGCAGCCTGAGCACCGCCTCGGCCAGCACGACGACCGACTCCGTCGTGGACGACGGGTCGTGCCACTCGGGGATCAGCGCGCCCAGCACGGGTTTGTACGGGCCCAGGGCGGAGTCGTCCGGCGGATCTCCGCGGAAGAGGCCGAGAAGTGCCTCCGCGATCGGGCGGAACGGCACCATCGGCCCGATCGTCGTGCCACGGCCCTTGATCACGCGCATGCCGTCGTCGTAGGCGAGGCCCGCCGCGTACCTCGCGAGCCTGGACTTGCCGATGCCCGCCTCACCGGTGAGGAAGAGAGCACCGCCGCGGGACTCGCGCGTCCGGGAGAGCGCCCCGGTGACGGCCGCGATCTCGCGATCGCGGCCGACCACGTGGGACGCGCGGGTTTGCATGTCTGGACCCTAACGGTCCCGTGACGGTCTCCCTATCGGCTGCCCAGGCGTATTCGGGGGGAATAGTGCTCTACACGACGCTCACGGTCGTGTCCGAGAGCGCCGGGGTGAGCGCCGTGAACGCACCCATCGCGAGGGTCAGTCCCATCAGCGCGCGCGCCCGTGCCCCCGCGGAGGTCTTCGGCGCGAGCTCCATCTCCCCGATCGCGTGTTCGGCCGCCTCGGGCTGGTCGGCCGTGCGGTGCAGGGACTCGTTCATCGGGTGGACTCCTCTTCATCGGGTGGTGCTTGCAACAGCAGGGCGGACGGCACCGGAAAACCTCGGCGCAGCAGGCCGTGACCGATGCCGGCCAGGCCCGTGAGCAGCCCGGGCGACGGGACACCGCCCGGGGTGGCGCACCGGGCGCCGTGCTCGTCCAGTGCTCCCAGCAGCAGCGCCGTGCGACGGGTCGCGGCGCTGGGGTGGTGTGCGGCCAGTGCCTCGACCACGCCGAGCTCGCCGTGGCAGAGACTCATGTCCCGCAACGGTTCCCTCGACGCCAGCAGACCGGCCAGGCGCTCGTCGTCGCGGGCGAGCGAGATCCCGGCCAGACCCGTGCACCAGCCGGTGTCGGTCGGGTCGAGGGCGTCGCTCTCCAGGAACGTCTGTGCGGCCACATACGCATTCTCGTCGCCGACCGCCGCAGCGTAACGCCGAAGCGCCCATCCGATTCCCGCATGACCCCGGGCGAAGCCATTCGTCCGGCAAATAGCGCCACGCAGGAGCGACGCGTAGTGGTCCGCCAGCTCCAGCGCCTCGGGCGTGCCCACGGCGAGCATCGCGGCCAGCGAGCCCGCCACACCGTCCACGACGGTCGGAGACGTGTCGTCGCGGGGCATCAGCGACACCGCACGCGCCAGCAGTGCGGGGTCCAGGCCGAGCAGGGGGGTGAGGCGGGCGAGGCCGTAGCAGATGCCACCGAGCCCGTGCACCCCGCCGCCCGCGGCCGACACCATTTCCGGCTCGGCGGCGAAGACCTCCAGCAGAGCGGGCAACGGCCGCACCGCGTCCCGGGCGAAGTCGACGTACCGCGCGGCACCCGTCAGCGCGCCCAGCTCCGCCAGGAACAGCGCCACACCCGTGTACCCGTTCGACAACCCGGCCCCGAGCGGCTGCACCGTCCAGTGCCGGTCGTCGACCAGTTCGAGTCCGAGCCAGTTGACGCGGTCCTCGCCCGTGACCGCGTGGGCGAGGATCTGGTCCGCGATCCCGCACGCCGCCACCAGCAACCGCGCCGGGTCCGGGTCGACCAGCGCGACGTGGCCGGGCACCGGGGCGCCGCTGCGGTGCGACACCGGACGCGACCGCGACGCGAGCAGCGCCCTGATCACCCACTGCTGGTCGTGCCGGTCCACCTCGTTCATCGCGAGGACCTTGCGCGTCACCGCGTGCAGCCCGGGCTCCGGCAGCATCCCCGGCAGCCGGAGCCCGGACGCGGTCCACAGGTCGGTCGAGCCGGGCCTGCAGGTGAAGAGCGGCACGTCACCGCGCCACAGGTCCGAGACCTCGAACGGCACGAGCCGGTCGAGCAGCGGGTCGTCGGCCACCAGCACGGCGAACGCCAGGTCGCGGTCCAGGGCGTCGGCCAGCACGGACGGGTGCGTCGACTCGTCCAGCAACCGCGCGTACTGGCGCGTCGCGCGCGCCACGAACCGCACCTCTTCGTCGGCGCACGCCCTGAGGAGGCGCAGCAGTTCGTCGCGGTGGTCGACTACCGCGTCGTAGCCCGAGCGGAACCCGGCGAGCAGCGAGTCCTGGTAGTCGGCGGGCTCGGCCGGCACACCACCGAGCAGCGGCCTGTTCCTCGCGCCGGTGGAGGCGCGGGGCCGCCGGACGAGCCGCATCCTGTCCGTGCCGGCGTCGGCCCAGTCGACGACGTCGAGCGGCGACAGCACGCCGTGGTCACCGCCGACGCCGGACACGTCCGCGACCCCGTTGTCGCCCAGCAGCACGTGGGGGAGCAGGGCGGTGCGGTGCACCGACCGCACGAGCGCGAGGACCGCGGGGTCGGTGGCCGGGCTCAGCGTCGGGTGGAACAGCGTCTCCACGTCCACGAGCACCGGCTGGTCGCCGCACGCGATCAGGTTCTCGTAGTGCATGTCCGTGCCGTCGACCGCGTAGAGCAGCGCCAGCAGGGCGCCGAGCCTGCGGTAGAACTCGGCGACGCCGGCGACGTCCGCGCACGGTTCGTGCTCGACGTGCTCGATCCAGCCGTAGCCGTCGCGGGCGAGCAGACGCGGTGCCCGGAACGTGATTCCAGTTCGCTGGGAAAGCCAGTCCAGCTGCTGGGTGAACCGCACGTGCAGGCCGATCGGGCGCGGCCGGTAGACGAGCTTGCGCCCGCGGTCGAAGGTCAGGACCGCCACGGTCCGCCCCTGCTGGTGGGCGTCGCCCCGGCCGGTCTCGATCGACACGAGCGCACCGGGGTCGTGGCCGTCGAAGAGGGTGCGGACGATCTCCCCGCGATCGCGCGTGTACCGCGCCGACAGCTCGTGGTGGGCGGAAACGGCCTGCTCACAGGCCTGGGCGAGCAGCCGCGCCAGCACCGGGTAGCGGCTGAAGAGGCGGGAGAGGTCGAGCGTGCGGGTGAACTCGGTGAACCGCTCGGCGCTCGTCGCGGCGGTCAGGGTGTCGCGGACGGTGTGCAGCTCCAGCACGAGCGTGCGCGCCGCGATGGCCACGAGCCGCCGTCCGAGCTGCTCGGCGAACGCCGCGTCGAACGGCGGCGCCACCTCCGTGCGGGAGGCGTCTATCAGCGGGCGCAACGCGTGGGCGAAGGCCGCTGTCCAGCTCTCGCTGGTGCTGGTGTCGGCCGCTGAGGTCACGAGGGCAACCTGGCACGCGCGGGCGCGGCGGCACATGGGGACCAACCCCCCACATTTGCACCCGGACGCGAATATGGGGGAGCGCCACCCATGTCCCCCCGCCCGGTTCGTCCGAGACTCGGTGTCCAAGGGAGGGAAGGGCATGAAGGAGTTCGGGGAACTACTGCGCACGCACCGCATCCGTGCCGGCCTCACCCAGCAGCAGCTGGCCGACTTCGCGATGGTGAGCGTGCGGGCGATCCGCGACCTGGAGTGCGGCCGGACGCGCTCGCCCCGCGCCGAGACCGTGCGGCTGCTCGCGGACGGCCTGCGCCTCGACGACCGCAGCCGGGCGGAGCTGCAGCAGGCGGGAGGACGCGGTGCCGGCCGGGCGGCGGTGGCACCGCCGGCACCCGCGGGGCCCGCCGGCGTCCTCGTCGGACGTGAGGCGGAGGCAGCGGCCCTGACGGCGCTGCTGACCGACGCGTCCTGCCTGCCGGGCGAGTCGCGCCTGGTCACCATCACCGGCGTCAGCGGCGCCGGCAAGACGAGACTCGCCCTGGAGGTCGCGGGAGACCTGCACTTCCGCCAGGGCTGGTCCGTGGTGTGGCAGCCGTCGTCGGCGACTCCGCCGATCGACGACGACCAGGACACCGTCCTCGTCACCGACCGCCGCCCGGACCGGGGCCTGCTCGACGCCCACCCGCGCCTGCGGGTCGTCGTCACGGCGCTGGCCCCCACCGGCGTGCCCGGGGAACACGTCTTCCCGCTGGGACCGCTGGCCGACGACGCGGCGGTGCGGCTGCTGCTGCGGCACGTGCACCGGGTGCGCCCCGCATTCCGGGCCGAACCCGCGAACCAGGCCGCCCTGGTCGGCCTGGTCCACGCGCTGGACGGACTGCCGTCGGCGCTGGAGTTCGCCGCGGGCTGGTTCATGGTCTACTCGCCGCAGCACCTGCTGGAACGGCTGCGCGGCAACCCGCTCGACCCGACCTCGGCCCACCTGCGCGACTCGCTGCGCCGCTCGTTGTCCACTTTGGACGAGGAAGGCCGCGCGCTGCTGGTGCGGATGGCCGAGGGGGACGAGGACCCCGGGCCGGCGGGGCTCGTGCGGGAGCTGAGCGTGCGCGGACTGGTGCGCCGCGCGGGGCCCCGGCACGAGGTGCTCAACCTGGTGCGGGCCGCGGTGCTGGAACCGGTGGCCGGGCCGCACCTCGGCGGAGGGGTGGCTCTGAGCTGGCCGGTGTAGCCCGCGGGGCGGTGGCACCTCGACCGGTGAGGTGCCGCCTCGAGCTCGCGGCACGCGTCCGCCATCCGCGGGCTCAGAACGCGGCCGTCAGGCACGCGAGCCGGTCACCCGCCGTTCCCGCCTTCCCGTGCTCGGTGCTGGTGTGCGCGGCGTGCACCACGACCGAGTTCGCCTCGCCCTTGCGGAACTCCCACTCCACCGTCGCCGTGCCCGTGGCGGCGCCCTGCGCGTCGGTGGTGAAGTCCAGCCAGATCTCGTTGCGCGCGTTGGCGAACGCCGGGTCGACGCTCGGCGACACCGGGTCCTTCTCGTGCTGGTAGTGCGGGCCCGAGTCGGCGGGCTTGGCGCCGCACGGCTTGGTGTGCACGTGCGAGCCGTACTGCGTGTTCGGCAGCAGGCCGGACACCTCCAGCCGGACCGTCGTCCGTCCATTCGCGACGGAGGAACCGGTGGAGAGCCGCGCGCCCACCGGGATCCGCGCCACGTCGTAGGTGATGCCCTTCGGCTGGTCCCCGGACGCCACCGGCGCCACCACGTCGGCCTCCGCCACCGGCTTCACGGCAGGAGCCCCGGACGACGCCGGTGCCCCCGGCGACGACGGGGCGGTGGAGGGGGCCTCGGACGGGGCCGAGCAGGCGGCCAGCCCTCCGGTGAGCAGCACGGCACCCACGAGGGTCGCCACAGTCGCGCGCATGTTTCTCCTTGGGTCAACGGCGTTCCAGGTTCCCATCCCCTCCACGTCCACGATCGGGTGACCGGTTCAGATCGGCCGGGACACGAGGTCCGCGAAAGCGTCTCGATAGGCGGAGCACAGGTGGTAGTCGCTGTGCGTCTCCACCTTGTCCGCCGAGCCGTCCGTCTCGCCGGCGCGGCGGTCGAGGTCGTTGGGCTGCCAGCCGTGCACGGGGAACCCGAGGTAGTCGGTGCGCCGCCACAGGTTGATCCAGTTGGTGCCCAGCAACGAGTACAGCCCGCGGTCCTGCGCCGCGCCGGGATCCCGGCGCCACGGGTCGCACGAGAACATCGCGCCCGCGCGCACCTCCGGCGTGCCGAGGACGGCCGGGCCGAGCAGGTCGGGGAAGATCCGGCCGAAGTACGGCCGCAGCTGCACGCCGTACGTCAGCAGCTGCACCCGCCGCAGGTACCCGTCCGGCAGCGCGTACAGCGCCGCGACGGCCAGCACCGCGCCCAGGCTGTGCGCGGACAGCACCACGCGGTGCCGCGGCGAGGCGTCCAGGAACTCGCGGGCCCGGTCGGCGATCTCCGGCACCGCGCGTTCGGCGTAGCAGGGCGGCGCGAAGGGGTGCGCCGTGCGCGGCAGGAAGCACATCAGGTCCCACAGCAGTCCGAGCGGCCTGCGGTTGGTGAGCATCCCGGCGCCGACGAACGACCCGATCACCGCGACCCCGGCGAGACCCGTCACCCAGTCGCCCCTGCCCACCACCCACGCGACGCCGGACGATCCGGCCCAGCCCGGCGAGGCGAACGTCAGGTAGCACGTCAGCAGCACCGCGAGCACGCCCAGCGTCGACAGCACGCCGACCACGTTCTCGGCCCGGTGCGTCACCGCGACGACGTGCCGCACCCGCACGACGAGCACCTCGGCCTCGTCGTCGAGCACGGACGGCTTCGTCAGCCGGGACAGCAGGACGAGGGCCTGCACCAGGAGCAGCACCACCAGCGGCACCAGCGCCGCCGCGAACGCCGCGCTGAACCACGAGTAGAACGACGGCACGCGCAGTCCTGTGCCGACCCAGCCGCGGAACGTCAGCACCAGCACCGCCGACAGCACCACCGACGCCGTCAGCGACAGGCCCAGCAGCACTCCGGGTCCGGCACCGTGCCAGGCCTGCCACTCGTCACCACGCCGCGGCCTCGCCCGCCACGCCAGCGCCCCGCCGGCCACCGCCGCACCGGCCCACGCGAGCGGGAACCAGTACGTGGCGACCATGAACGCCACGAACAGCACGAGCAGGACCAGCGGGCCCTTGGCGTCGTCGCGCCGCCACGACCACGCCGCCAGCACCGACCCGAGCAGCGCCACCGCGACCACCGGCGGTCCCCACGACGTCAGCCACAGCGGCCCGTCGAAGACCGGCTCGACCGCGTGCAGCGCGAACCCGTGCGCCACCAGCACGACGACCGCCGAGATCATCAGCAGCCACGACCACAGGCCGCCCTTCTCGGTCGACGGCACGTCCGGGCAGTCGGCCGCCGTCACCACGACCCGGCCCACCACGACGGCGAGCACACCACCCGCGACCACGCTCAGCACCAGGAAGACCGCGTTCTGCCACACCTGCGTGCTCGTCACCAGCACCACGACGCAGCACCCGGCGGCGATGTGCAGCCGGGTGAGCCGGCGGATCCGCGGGCTGCCCTCCCACATCGACGCCCGGCTGAGCACCACGCCCGGCCGCCGCACCGGCGTGCGGCGCATCGCCGTCATCTCGTACCTGCTGCGCGACAACGAGGTCAGCGCCAGCAACCCGAGCAGCAGCAACACCGGTACGGCGGACGCGGCGAGCACCCGGACGTGCCGCGCGGGATCGCCGAGCACGTCGAGGAACTCCGGCAGGCGCCTGCACGTGGTGCCGGGCAACGAGCACTGGACCGCGTAGACGTCGATCGCGACCTCGCACACCGCGAGCACCAGCAAGATCGTCAGCCCCAGCCCGAAGAGCCGCGTGCTGGCCGCACCGCGCCCGGCGTTCCACCACACCATCCGCTTCGTCGCCGGCACCGAGTCGTCGGGGAGCCTGCGGGACCAGTAGGCGACGTTCGCGAGCCCGAACGGCAGCAGCAACGCCCACCCGATGCGCCCCAGCACGTTCGCGAGCACCGACGGCACCCCGCTGCCGGGCACGCCGGGGCTGCTGCGCGCCATGCCGCCCCACGAGTACGCCTCGCGCCGCACGGCCTGCGACACCCGCCCGGCGTGGTCGGCGGGCAGGTCGGCGAGCCTGTCCGCCTTCGGCCGCCAGAAACTGCCGAACCGGTCGCCGCGGAACTGCTCGACGGCGTGGTCGGGGAGCGCCAGCATCGCGTTCGGGGGCGTGTTGTTGACCCCGTGGATGCGCAGTTCCAGGACACGTGGGCTCATCGCGCGCCTCCCCCTTTACTCCGGTTGTCGTCGCGGCAGCTGCTCCGGTTAGCGGCCGAACGGGTGAAAAAGGTGTATCCGGACGCCTCCGCAAGCCTCTACTTGGCAAGGAGGCCCCACCATGACCGCAACCGCTCACCCGAACGTCGCACACTCCGCAGGACTCGCCGAGTTCCTGGCCACCGCGGGCACGCTCACCCTGGCGCAGCGCAAGCTCATCGTCGACCAAGCGCTGATCATGCTGGAACAGAACTACGCGCACCTGCCGCTGAAAGTCGCCATGCACGCGGTGAACCCCGTGCAAAGACTCAGGGTCCTCAGAGCCAGGCTCGAACGGCAGACCGACGCCACGGCCGAGCCCGAGTGGCAGTTCCACCGCGAGCTGTCGAGCACCTTCCACTCGGTGCGCGACCTGCACACCAACTACCTCCTGCCGGCGCCGTTCGCGGGCAAGATCGCCTTCCTGCCGTTCCAGCTGGAGCGCTGCTTCGCACCCGACGGCACCGAGCAGTACCTCGTCGCCCGCACGGTCGCGGGCTTCACCGGCATCGAGGCCGGCACCGAGGTGACGCACTGGAACGGCACGCCGATCGCCCGCGCGGTCGCGCTGAACGGCGCGGTGTTCGCGGGCAGCAACGCCGCCGCGAACCTCGCCCGCGGTCTGGAGTCGCTCACGCTGCGCCCCCTGGTGATCCAGCTCCCGCCCGACGAGGACTGGGTGGTCGTCACCTACCGCGGCGCGACCGGTCCCGAGGACGTGCGCGTCGACTGGCAGGTGACGGAGAACCTGCCGCCGATGACGGACGTCGACGCGCTCTCACCCGCCGCGGCCGCGCAGGGCGTGGACCTGGACTCCGACGAGAAGGCACGTGCCAAGAAGTTGTTGCACGCGCCCGAAGTCGTGCAGGCCGAGGCCGCCGGCGGCGCCGTCGCGATGGGCTCGCAGGACGTCGCGACGACGATGCCCGGCGTGTTCCGGGCCCGCCCGGTCACGACGCCGTCCGGCACGTTCGGGCACCTGCGGATCTTCACGTTCAGCGTCGACGACCCCGACGCGTTCCTCGCGGAGTTCGTGCGGCTCGCGGCTTTGTTGCCGCAGAACGGACTCATCGTCGACGTGCGCGACAACGGCGGCGGCCACATCTTCGCCGCGGAGTTCCTGCTGCAGACGATGACGCCCCGCCGCGTCGAACCGGAACCCGTGCAGTTCCTCAGCACCCCGCTGAACCTGCGCATCTGCCGGCGCCACGCGGACGACCCGACGGGCCGGATCAACCTGGGCCCGTGGTTCCCCTCGCTCGACTCGTCGACCGAGACGGGCCAGGCGTTCTCCTGCTCGCACACCATCACGCCGGTCGAGGGCGCGAACGCCGTGGGCCAGACCTACCACGGCCCGGTCGTGCTGATCACCGACGCGCGCTGCTACTCCGCGACCGACATCTTCGCCGCGGGCTGGGCCGACCACGACCTGGGCCCGATCCTCGGTGTGGACGACAACACCGGTGCCGGCGGCGCGAACGTGTGGACGCACGGACTCCTGGCGACACTGCTGAAGATCCCCGCGCCGGCCGACGCCGAGTCGCCGTACAAGCCGTTGCCCAACAAGGCGAACATGCGCGTCTCGATCCGCCGCACCCTGCGCGTCGGCAAGCTCGCCGGCACACCCGTGGAGGACCTCGGCGTGCGCCCGACGCACCAGCACAAGGTCACGCGCGCGGACCTGCTGGAGGGCAACGTGGACCTGCTCGCCCGCGCGGGGGAGCTGCTGGCGGAACAGCCCGTGCGCAGGCTGGGGGTGGCGGTCGCCGGAACGACCGTCTCACTGGACACCGTGAACCTCGACCGGGTCGACGTCTACGTCGACGGGCGCCCCGCCACCTCGCTGGACGTGACCGACGGCGCGCACACCGCGACGTTGACCGCGACCGGCGCGGAGGTGCGCGTCGAGGGCTTCGCGGACGGGCAGCTGGTGGCCGCGCGCAAGGTCGCCGGCTGATGGAGCGGGCGCTTCCGGTGACGCCATGACCGGAAGCGCCCGCTCTCCACTTCTCCCTAGCGCGTGAACGTGTACGCGCGGTCCGACGCCACCGCGGCCAGCTGCGCCTCGGTGCCCGGCGTCCAGCTCTGCGCCCAGACGACCTCACCGTTGCGGCGGAAGTTCCACGCGACCGTGATGCCGTGCACCTCGTCCTTGGTGAAGACCGTCACGCCACCGCGGTGGTCGCCGGCCTCACCGGTGCACTTGTCGCGCTCGCAGAGCTGCTTCGGCGAGTCCTTGAAGAAGCCCGGAGCGTTGACCTGCATGAACACCGTGCTGCCCTGACCGCGGACGTCGAACGTCGTCCAGTTGGTCATGTACTGCATGTCGTCGAACAGCCCCTCGGCCTCGCCACCCCAGTTGCCGGGCGAGACGTTCCGGGCACCGGCGAAGATCCTCGGGAAGGTCTTCTGCTGGCGGGCGGTGAACCCGGCAGCCTGCTTCTCGAGCTCCGCCTTGGTCTTGTGGACCGGCGTGACGTCCTTCGGCGGCCAGACCACGTCCGCCGACGGCGAGGCCGAGGCCGTGCCCGCGAGACCGATCAGGGCGAGGCCCGTCAGGGCAGCCGCCATCACCTTGCGCATGCGCATCGTTGAATCCCCCTGGTGAGTGTTCGCTTGCTGTGGGTGAAGACGCCGCAAGATCACCGGAGGTTGCACGCGAGATCCGCTTTCTACAGCCAGCCGCGCCGCATCGCCTGCACCCCGGCCTGGAACCGCGTCTGCGCCCCGCACCGGTCCATCAGCTGCCGCACCCGCCGCTGCACCGTGCGCGGCGCCAGCCCCAGCTGCCGCGCGATCGACTCGTCGGTCAGCCCGGCCGCGAGCAGCCCGAGCAGGTTCGGGTCGACGTCGGCCGCCGCCGCGTAGATCCCGCCGGGGCTGAACGGGATTCCCTTGTCCCAGTACAGCTCGAACGTCGAGCGCAGCACGTCGAGCAGTGCCGACGGGCGGATCAGCAGCACTTTGTCGACCACGTCGCCGTTCACGACGGGGAGCACGGCGGCGTGCGCGTCGATCACCGCGAGCTTGAACGGCAGCGTCGGCGTGACGCGGGCCCGCTCGCCGGCGGCGACCAGTTCGATGATCTCGACGACACGGCCGGGGATGTCCACGGCGGACCTGTCGTAGACGACCCGCCACCGCACGTCCCGCTCGCGCGTCTCGTCCTCCAGGGCGACGTGCTGGCCGAGCGGCGTCACGTACGGCGGCTGGTCGAGGACGCAGACCTCCTCGCGGGCGCCGCGCAGCAGCGTGTGCCACAGGTCGCGGACCGCGGCCACGCCGGAGATCACCTCGACGAACGCGTTGTCCGCCAGCTCCTCGTCGCGGTTGCGCAGGTAGAGCTCCATCAGCGGGCCGACGTCCGCGCGTGCCCGGCGGTGGGCTTCTTCGCGGGCGGCGATCAGCGCCTCCACCGCGAGGTCCGGCGCGACGGCCTGCCACACGTCCCCCGGCAGGTGCCGGACCAGGCCGAGCTCGCGCATCTCCCGCAGCACCCCGGCGGTGACGCCGATCTCCTCCGTCGTGCGGCTACCCCCTGTGACCAGGAGTTCGTAGACCGCCGACAGCTCCGGCGAGACGCCCAGATGTCCGAACACGGCCATATTGTGCGCCATTCAGCGCAACGCCCCTGTCGTGAACACGCCAGTGTCGTTATTCGGACTCCGCTGGACCTGTTTTCGCAGGGTGACGCGACTTACGGTCCTCCCCACCTCCGCAGCCGGTTCAGAACCCTGACGCCCTCAACGGCACGCGGAAGGTCATGCGTGGAAGGACCTCACGTGAACGGATTGCGACGCACGAGTGTGTGCGCCGCGGCAGTTTCCGCCGCTGTGCTCAGCGTTGTCGCCCCTGTCAGCGCGGCACCGTCCCAGATCCAGTCCCAGCCGGACTCGACGCAGGTCAACCGGCCTTTCGAGCGGTTGATCGTCGGCTACCGGCCGGGCACCGCCGAGGCCTCGTCCGACTCCGCCGCCTCGGACGACGCCCGCAGCAAGGGCAAGTCCGTGCACCGCCGCATGGCGAGCGGCGCCGTCGTCGTGGACCTGGGATCGAAGACCTCGAACGCCGACTCGGTCATCCAGGCGTTCAAGAACGACCCCGATGTCGCCTACGTCGAGCCGGACCTGCTGATGCAGCCGTTCGCCGACCCGAACGACACCGAGTACTCCCGGCAGTGGGACCTCTTCGAGGGGACCGCCGGCATGAACGTCCCCGGCGCGTGGTCCAGCACGACCGGCGCGGGCGTGACCGTCGCGGTCATCGACACCGGCTACGTCGCGCACAGCGACCTCGCGAGCAAGGTCGTCGCGGGCTACGACTTCGTCTCGGACGCGGCGCGCGCCCGTGACAACAACGGCCGCGACGCCAACCCGGCCGACGAGGGCGACTGGGTCGCCCGCGGCGAGTGCGGCACCGACGCGAACGGCAACCCGGTGCCCGCCGCCGACCAGAGCTCGTCCTGGCACGGCACCCACGTGGCCGGCACGATCGCCGCGTCCACGAACAACACCAAGGGCATCGCCGGCATCGCCTACGACGCCAAGATCCAGCCCCTGCGCGTCCTCGCGAAGTGCGGCGGCGCCACCTCGGACATCGCCGACGCGATCACCTGGGCGTCGGGCGGCGCGGTGAGCGGCGTCCCCGCCAACGCCACGCCCGCCAAGGTCATCAACATGTCGCTGGGCGGCCAGTCCTCCTGCTCGACGACCTACCAGAACGCGATCAACGGGGCCATCAACCGCGGCAGCACGGTCGTCGTCGCGGCCGGCAACTCGAACATGAACGTCTCGAACTTCACCCCGGCGAACTGCAACGGCGTCATCACCGTCGCGGCCTCCTCGCGCGAGGGCAACAAGGCGTTCTACTCGAACTACGGCACCCGCATCGACATCGCGGCCCCCGGCGGCGAGACCCGCCGCGGCACCGACACCCCCGGCACCACCACCACGCCGGAGAACGGCATCTGGTCGACGCTGAACGCGGGCACCACCGTCCCCGGCGCCGAGAACTACAAGCCGTACCAGGGCACCTCGATGGCGGCCCCGCACATCGCGGGCCTCGCGGCGCTGCTCGTGGCGAAGAAGCCGTCCCTGACCCCGGCCCAGGTCAAGGACCTCATCAAGACGAACTCCCGCGCCCTGCCCGGTACCTGCTCGGGCGGCTGCGGCGCCGGCCTCGCCGACGCCACCAAGACCGTGAACGCCCTGGACACCACGCCTCCGCCCAGCGGCGCCCTGGAGAACACCACGGACGTCGCCATCCCGGACCGCGGCACCGCGGTCACCTCGTCCATCACCTCCACGGTGACGGGCAACGCCAGCAGCACCACCAAGGTCGGCGTGGACATCGTCCACACCTACCGCGGCGACCTGGTGATCGACCTGGTCGCGCCGGACGGCACCGCCTACCGGCTGAAGAACTCCTCGTCGTCCGACAGCGCCGACAACGTGGTGGCGACCTACACGGTCAACGCCTCGTCCGAGGTCGCGGCGGGCACGTGGAAGCTGCGGGTCCAGGACCTGTACTCCGGTGACACCGGGTACATCAACGCCTGGAACCTGACCCTGCGATAGCTCCACGAGTTCGCCGAGGGGCGGCGCCTCCCAGCCTGCACGGGGGAGCGCCGCCCTTTCACATGTCCGCGGCCACCCGGGGCGAACCCCGCCACCGGGTAACGTCGCGACCATGGCAACCCTGGTGACGTTCCACGCCCACCCCGACGACGAGTGCATCGTGACCGGCGGCGTCATGCGCAAGGCCTTCGAAGAGGGGCACCGCGTGGTGCTGGTGGTGGCCACCAGGGGCGAGGCGGGCGAGATCCCCGACTTCCTCGGGGAGAACGAGGAACTGTGGCAACGCCGTGTCCAGGAAACCCTTGCGTCAGCGGACATCCTCGGCGTGGCGCGAGTGGAGTTCCTGGGCTACCGCGACTCCGGCATGATGGGGGACGCCCTCAACACCGAACCCGGCTCCTTCTGGACCGCGGACGTGGAGGAGGCGGCCCGGACACTCGCGAAGATCCTCGAGGAGGAGGACGCGAAGGTCCTCACGACGTACGACAGCTTCGGCGGCTACGGCCACCCCGACCACATCCAGGTCCACCGCGTCGGCATGCGCGCGGCCGAGCTCGCCGGCACCCCGAACGTCTACCAGGCGATGGTGCGGGAGTCGGAGTTCCGCGAGGCCTTCCGCCGCTCCGGCATCGCGGAGCCGCCGCCCCTGGGGGAAGGCGCCGTCCCGGAGTCGGAGATCAACGTGGGCGTCGACGTCACCGAGTACCTGGAGTTCAAGCGCAAGGCCATGCGCGCGCACGCCTCGCAGATCGCCGAGGACTCGTTCTTCCTGGCGCTGGACGAACCGACGTTCGCCCACGCGTTCGGCACGGAGTGGTTCATCCGCGAGGGCCACGGCCCGGCCACGGCGTTGGACCTCTAGAAGAGCGGGAAGCGGCGGTGGCCGGAAGGTGGCCACCGCCGCTCCTGGATCGGCTACTTCACGCGCTGCGGCGGCGGCGCAGGAACAGCAGGGTGCCGGCACCGGCACCGACGAGGCCCAGACCCGAGAGCAGCAGCCACGTCGGGGACGCACCGGTCGCCGCGAGCGGCGGTTCCGGAGCGCTGCCGCCGGGAGCGGCCGGGGTGGTCGACGGCGGGGCCTCAGCGGAGGTCGAGGGCATCTCCGGAGCCGTGGTGGCCGGCGTCGTGGTCGTCGTCGTGGGCTTGGTCGTCGTGGTGGGCGGCGTCTTCTTCGCGCACGGCTCGACCGTCTTGGTGTCGGTCTTGTTGAAGCCGTCCCAGGCCGTCACGACGATCTTGAACTCGTGCTTGACGCTGGCGTCGAGGTCGTTCTTCTTCCAGTGGAACGACTCCGGGAACTCGGTCGTCTTGAGGAGTTCCTTGCCGTTGTCCGTGAGCGTGACGGTGTTCTTGCCCTTGCTCACGTACTGGGTGAGGTCGATCGACACCTTGGTGACCTTGGCGTCCTCGTCGCAGCGCGCAGACCAAATGGGGTTGTGGGCGCTTGCGGGGGTGGCCATCACGATCGTGGCCAGCGCGGCGGTGGCGGTCACCGCGACCGCGCCGAGAACTCTCCGTGCCAACGAATCTCTCCTGCTCTGCGTTGATGCGTGGCGGATCGAGCGAACATTCATGGTCTGAACCACCCGATCGGGTGAACCGCGTCACGCTAACAACCCAGAGCAGTCGAAAGGTCACCGTCCGACAACGCTACGGTGTCACCACGGAAAGATTCTCATGTTTTCGGTCAGCCCGATCGTGCCCGCCACCAGCCGCATCTGCTCCACTCCGCGCACGTCGGCGTCCAGCAGCCGGGGCGAGCAGATCATCACGGCCAGCACCTGAGCCCGCGACAACGCCACGTTCAACCGGTTGCGCGACAGCAGGAAGTCCAGGCCGCGGGGCAGGTCCACGGTGGACGACGACGTCATCGACATGATGACGGCCGGCGCCTCCTGACCCTGGAACCGGTCCACGGTGCCCACCCGCGTGCCCTCGAACCCCGCCTCGGCCAGCCGGCGGCGGATCACCCGCACCTGCAGGTTGTACGGCGCCACGACCAGGATGTCCGCATCGGTAAGTTCGCGTGTTTTGCCGTTGTCCGTCCATTCCCGACCGACGATCGCGCGCACCGTGTCGACCACGGCGTCGGCCTCCTCGACCGACGACGTGATGTTGTGCCGGTGGTCGACCTCGCGCAGGTAGATCCCGGGTTCGATGCCGGAGATCGACCGGAGGGCGGCGGTCTCGTGCGAATGGAGCAGTCCGGCGTAGGACAGTTCGGACACGGGACGGCACACCGCCGGGTGCATCCGCCGCGTCTCGGCGAGGAAGTAGCCCAGGTGCGGGGGGATCACGTCCGAGTCGCCGAGCAGGTGGCCGAGCGCCGAGGCGTCCGAGCCGGGCGGGTGCACGCCCTGCACGACCTGCGGGAGCTGCTGCGGATCGCCCAGCAGCACGAGGTTGCGCGCCGCCGTCGCCACGGCCACCGCGTCGGCCAGCGCGAACTGGCCGGCCTCGTCGATGATCATCACGTCGAACGGGTTCGCCTTGACCACGGCGTTCGAGAACGTCCAGGCGGTGCCGCCGACGAGATGGCCCTGCGGGTGTTCCTCACGCCACCGGGCCAGCGCGCCGTTGGTCTTCGGCTGGTCCCACGGCAGGCCCTCCTCCGGCTTCTTCTCCTTGGGGCGCTTGGCCATCGGGATGTCCGGGTCGACGCTCGACAGCACGTTCTCGACGGCCTTGTGCGACGTCGAGGTGACCGCGACGGTCTTGCCCTGGTCGATCAGGTGCCGCACCAGCTTCGTCGCGAGGTACGTCTTGCCGGCGCCGGGCGGTCCCTGCACGGCCAGCGTTCCGCCGTCGAGCTGGTCGACGGCCTTGATCACGGCCTGCACCACGTCGTCGTGCTGCGGCAGCGGTTGCGCGGGCGGTGTGCGCAGCAGCAGGTCGATGCCGGGGTTGCGGGGGAGCAGCGGCAACAGGCCGACCGCCTGCTCGGCCAGTTCCGCGACGGCCTCGTCCTTCGGCGATGCCGGCACCGGGCTGCCCGGCAGCACCGCGATCGGCATCTCGCCGTGCACGACGGCGTTGCTCTCGGTCAGCACCAGCTCGTACGGGTTGTCGTCGGCCACCACGGCGTTGCGCGTCACGTTGCCGGGGTAGAGCAGCCGGACCTGCTCGCCGGAGCCGAACGGGTGCGGGCGCTCCGGGTCGATCCGCGCGTGCACCTGCCGCTTGTGCGTCCTGACCCGCCCGCTCGGCGGCACCCAGTCCTCGGCCCGCAGCGTGATCGGCACCGCGCAGTTCGAGTCCGTCTCCAGGTCGGAGATCGGCGCGGTGGCCTGCCGGAAGAAGTCGCCCCACGCCGGACTCGCCTCGCGCCGGTGGTAGCCGACCGTCGCCGCGAAGAGGTCGTGCCCTTCCGCCGCCAACGGCTCGGTCAGCGCCGCCATCCGGCGTGCCCGCTCGGCCGCCTTCTCCAGCGCCGCCTCGTCGCGTTCCGGCGGGGCGGCGGTCTCGATCTCGAGCTCCACCTTGATGCGGTGCAGCAGATCCCGCAGGCCGCGCGTCGGGACCTCGTCGTCCAGCAACGGCTTCAGCGCGGGCAGCGTGTACTCCCTTGTGGACACCCGCAACACCCGCCGCGTCAACGCACCCAGGTCGACGCACCGCCGCACCAGCTCGTCCACTTCGGACTCCAGCGTCGCCGACCGCGCGGCCCGGCCGGCCAGGTCGTGCGGCGTGAAGTGGTAGACCGTCGCGGACGGCGTGCGCTCGACGAACTCCGCGAACGTCCCCTCCCAGCCCGGCGTGCGGAACGTGTCGCCGTCGACCTCCAGGAACACGTCGTCCGCGGCGGGCTCCGGCAGGTGCGCCAGCGCCTCGGGCGCCACGACCTCGTAGGTGGTCTCGCCGGTGCGTTCCTGCCGCACCTGCAGCCGAGCCTGGGCGGCCAGCGCCGTGAAGCTGGCGGGCGACATCGCGGCAGGCCGTTCCTCGGTCTCCGCAAGCGCGTCGATGGTGTCAATGCCGGCTGAAACCAGCTTCCGCCGCTGGTCCGCGCGCAACCCGGCCACGAGCGAGAGGTCACGCGCCTCCTCACGGCCGGAAGCGCAGTGACGGGCGAACCGGCACCCGGTGCACGCCGCCCGCACCTCACCCCACGACCGGGCGGGCGCGGGACCGGGTTTCGCGAGCCGCGTCCGCAGCCGCCCGAGCAGGGGGGTGAAGTCGGCGACGCGCAACGACGTCCGCCGCCCGTCCACGACCAGGTGCGCCCGCTCGGCCCCCACCGCCTGCGCGGCCGCGACCAGCGACAACACGGCCAGCGGCGTGGCTTCGGGGACTTCGTCGCACGGCTCGTAGCCGTCGGCCGTGCGCACGAGGGTCTGCGTCGAGCAGTGGAAGACACCGTCGAAGAACACCGCGTTCTCGACCAGGTCCGCGCCGGACCGCACGTCCCGCGCCGTCCGGGCGGCGAGCCGGTGCAGCTCGGCGGGGTCGCCGCGCCGTTCGTCACGAGCCAGGTGGCTGCGGTGCTCGCACTCGAGCAGGTCGACGAGGTCGGACGGACTGACGAGCATGGGCAGTGATGCTAGTTAGCCGCACCGACAGCGGTGGGACCTCACCCCGGCGTGGCAACCCCGGGAGTGCTTCCGGGGTTGCCACGCCGGCGGCGCGGGCGCGCGCCCCGCGTTCATCCCCGATACGCGGGGAGCGCGCCCGGTCCCACCTGGAGCGGTGGCCTAGACGTTCGCCTCCACGAGGTGCAGCAGCGCCTCGTGGTGCGTGTTCGGGTAGTCGTGCGGCTTGAACGGACGGGTCTGCGCGCGGACCAGCGCCGCCGCGGCGGCCAGTTCGCCGGTTCGCACCTCGGTGTCGCGGTGCAGGAACGCGAAGTGCGGCTCCCGCACCTCGTCCGGCCACAGCAGCGTGTGCAGGACGAGGACGCCCTGCTGCGGCCGGATCGCGGCCAGTGCCTCCTTGCCCCGCAGGGCGAACTTCACGATGGCCGCGGCCTTGGTGCGCTCCAGCGTCTCGCGCAGCAGCACGTAGGACCGCACGGCCAGGTCGTCGGGCTCCAGGTAGTAGCTGCGGTGCAACGCCACCGGGTCGAGGTCGACCTGCGGTGCGAACTGCTGCACGTCGATCACGCCGTCCTCGGGCGCCGGAAGGTCCGCCGGGTCGATCTGCACGATGCGCCCGTCGTCGAGCTCGTAGCCCCGCCCGATGTCGTCCGGTGTGAGCCTCAGCGAGCATTCCCCGCACACCTGCTGGTGCCGCACGCGGCCGCTGTCCTCGCGGTGCACGAGGTGCACCTTGCTGCGGTGCTCGGTCGCCGCCGACACCAGCCGCACCGTCATGGTCGTCATCCCGAACCGGAGTGCTCCCCGCCACACAGTTCTCATGACAAAGGAGTACTCGAACAGGTGTTCAAACAGGCCTTCGACGTGACGAAAGGGCTCGTTCGGGTGCGTCCGACCGGTACCTCGGACGCGTGTTTCCCGACGGAAGGCGCTCGCCGCTCACCACGGGGAGGGTGCGTAGTCCTTCAGGAAGCAGCCGTACAGGTCCTCGCCGGCCTCGCCGCGCACGATCGGGTCGTACACCCGCGCCGCGCCGTCGACCAGGTCCAGCGGGGCGTGGAAGCCCTCCTCGGCCAGCCGCATCTTCATCGGGTGCGGCCGTTCGTCGGTGATCCAGCCGGTGTCGACGGCCGTCATCAGGATCCCGTCGGACTGCAGCATCTCCTCGGCGCTGGTGCGCGTCAACATGTTGAGCGCGGCCTTGGCCATGTTGGTGTGCGGGTGCCCGGAACCCTTGTAGGCGCGGGAGAACTGGCCCTCCATCGCCGACACGTTCACCACGTACTTGCGGCGGTGCGACGACTTCGCCATCGAGGCGCGCAGCCGCGAGATCAGCAGGAACGGCGCCGTCGAGTTGCAGAGCTGCACCTCCAGCAGCTCCACCGGGTCGACTTCGTCGACGTTCTGGATCCACGAGTTCGTCGCCGCCGTGTCCGGCACCAGGCCGCCCGCGTCGATGTCCTTGGACCCCGCCATCAACGCCAGCGTCGTCACCGAGTGGGCCTCGGGAACCGCGGTGCCCGGCAGCGCGAGCTGGCCGTGGCCGCCGAACGAGATCAGCTCCGGACGGCGGGCGTCCCCGGTCAGCGCCTCGTGCTCGGCGTGGGCCAGCGGTGCGTACGCGCCGGGGGAGCGGCGCACGGTCTGGGCGGCGTTGTTGATCAGGACGTCCAGCGGGCCGTTCGAGGCGACCTCGTCCGCCAGCGCCAGCACCTGGGCCGGGTCGCGCAGGTCGATGCCCACGATCTTGAGGCGGTCGATCCAGTCGGCAGCGTCGGGCATCGAGGCGAACCGGCGGGCCGCGTCCTTGGGGAAGCGGGTGGTGATCGTGGTGTGCGCGCCGTCGCGCAGCAGCCGCAGCGCGATGTACATGCCGATCTTCGCCCTGCCGCCGGTCAGCAGCGCGTTGCGGCCGGTCAGGTCGGTGCGGGCGTCGCGCTTGCCGTGGTTGAACGCGGCGCAGGAGGGGCAGAGGTTGTGGTAGAAGGCGTCGACCTCGACGAACCTCGAACGGCACGTGTAGCAGGACCGGGCGCGCAGCAGCGTCCCGGCGGTGGCGCCGGCGGCGTTCGACACCAGGGGGAGGCCCTGCGTCTCGTCGTCGATGCGGTCCGGCGACCCGGTGGCCGTGAGCGCGGTCACAGCGCGGTCGTTGGCCACGATGGCGGCCTTGCGCTCGGACTTCCGGAACTTCTTCGCGGCCTTGAAGATCTTCGCGGTGGCCCGGCGGACGCGCACGGCGTCGTCGTGTTCGGCCGGCAGGTCCTCGACCTGGGCAAGCACGCGCAGGCAGACTTCCAGCTCTGCGGGGTCGATCGAGGTCATGATCAGGCATTTTACGGGGAGTGGGGGGTGGTCCGGTGACCGGGCCCGAGCTGCTGGTGCTGTGGGACGTCGACAACACGCTGATCTCGGCGCGCGGGTTCGGCGGGCTGATGTACAGCCAGGCGTTCCGCGCGGCGTTCGGCCGGGAGCTCACCGGTCCCGTGGACCTCGGCGGACGTACCGAGGTCGACGTCATCGGCGAGGTGCTGCGGCAGCACGGCATCGAGGACACCGAGGAGGCCGCGCGCCTGCTGTCCGACGCGCTGGCGCACTCCTTCGAGACGCGCCGCGCCGAGATCCCCGGCCACGGCGAGGTCCTGCCGGGTGCGCTCCGGGCCCTCGAGCACTTCGCGGACGACCCGCGCGTGCACCAGGGCGTGCTGACCGCCAACCTCAGGAGCGTGGCGCTCATCAAGCTCGAGGAGTTCGGCCTCGCGCACCTCGTCGACTGGGACGTGAGCGCGTTCGGCGACGAGCACGCGGACCGCGCCGAACTGGTGACCTTCGCCCGCGAACGCGCACAGCGCATCCGGCCCTTCACCCGCGATCAGGTCGTCGTCATCGGCGATACCCCGCACGACGTGCACGCGGCCACGAAGGCGGGCGTGCGCCTGGTCGCGGTGGCCACGGGGCGCAGCTCGCGGCAGGACCTCCACCGGGCAGGGGCGCAGATCGTGATCGACGACCTGAGCGACCTGGAAGAGCTGATCAGGAGCGTGTGGGCGAGGTGAGACGGGTCTGAACGGCTCTGGCCTCCGGTCGATCACGGCGTTATGGTGCGCGGCATGCCCACAGCAGGCGGCCCTACAGTCAAACGGCTGTCCCAGCCGGACGCCGAGATCAAACCGAAGGCCCTCGGCCTGCCCCGAGGACGCACGGTCATCGCGGTCTTCGGTTCCACGCAGGACATCGAGACGGATCTCGCCGCGAAGTTGTTGCCGGTGCTCAGATCCGTGGTCGTGACCGCGGCGCGCCATGGTGCCGTGTTCGTCACCGAAGGCACCGACAGAGGCGTTGTCCACCTGCTGGGCCTGGCTTTGCGGGCGTGCGAGCAGCAGTGGCCCGCCGTCGTCGGTGTCGCACCGAGCAGCAAGGTGCACGACCTCACCGAGACCTCCACCAACGGTCAGGTCCCGCTGGAACCCCACCACAGCGTCGCCGTGATCGTCCCCGGTTCGGAGTGGACGGACGCGACGCCGGTGCTGTTCCGCACGGTCGACGCGGTGCGCCACAAGAAGCCCGTGGTCGCTCTCGTCGCCGGAGGCGAGAACGAGGAGGAGGTCGTCGACCACCTCGGCGGGAACAACCCGTTGCTGGTGCTCGCCGGCACCGGCGGTCTCGCGGACCGCATCGCGACCGGTGACCTCAGCGGCGACCTCGCGGTGCTCGTGCGCAGCGGCCGGATCTTCATCGTCCACGTGGACGAGGGGCCCGCGAAGGCCGTCACCGCGCTGGAACGGTTGCTGGGCAAGGAGAAGCCCGTCAAGCCGCCGAAGCTGCTGCCCCAGGTCCGCTACCGGGCACCGCAACCGCGCCCGCTCGTCGACCCCGGCTTCGTCGTGGCGTACCCGGCGCTCGCCGACGCGATCCACGACGCCAACCAGGTCGTCGCACCCGCCTTCCAGGAGCTCGACGCGCAGGCGGAGGCGGAGCAGAACCGCTACCGCCTCACCGCGGTGCTCGCGATCGCCGGTGGTCTCACGACGACGGTGTTCGCCGCGCTGCAGACGTGGCTCAGGGACACGCCGTGGCCCGGCGTCCTGGTCGTCGCGGGCGGGGCGTTCGCCGCGGCCATCACGATCGTGGCGCGCAGGAGGGAGTCGCTCGACAAGTACCTCACCGCGAGGTCGAGGGCGGAACGCCTGCGGGCGCTGTACTTCGCGCACCTCGCCGCACCCGCGCCGGCGACGGAGGAGGAACGGCAGGACCGGGTGGCGGACCTGGAGGCCGCGGTCAGCGACCGCAAGCACGAGGTGGTCAGGACATGAGCGACAAGCAGCGGCAGGCCCAGTTCGTCGAAGCCTATCTGCGGCACCGGTTCTCCGACCGCCTCGACCACTTCGAACGCAGCCGTAAGCGGTACTCCGCCGCTCACACGTGGACGGTCGCGCTCGCGGCGGCGCTGTTCATCGCCGCCGCGGCGGCCGCGGCGATCGGCATGGCGGACGGGCCACGCCGGGCCATGTGGGGTTTCGCGGCGACGACCCTCGCCGCGCTCGGCACGGCGATGTCGCTCTACGAGGCCACGTTCGGCTTTCGCCGTCTCGCCCGGGAAAGCGCCACCACTTCCGTTGCACTGCAACGGCTCGCTGTGGACGGTCCCACTCCGGAAGACGTGGACGACGAACGCCTTGTTGCATTTGTGACCGAAGTGGAGTCGGTCCTGAGGTACGGCAGGTAAAGCCGAAACGCGGCTGAAAAATCGTTTGGAGCGTTCTTGAGAAAGCGCTCCGACAGTTGGCACGCAGCGTGGGTGGTCGATTACGGTAAGCACAAGTTCTGGTGTTTCGGTGATCCCGTTGTCATGATGGCTTCATCCCCCGATGCGGAAGCAGGCACGACATGACTTGGGCGCGTCCCGCGATCGCCGAGCCCGAAACCGGCACCTTTGCCGAGGCCAAGGCCCTGGAGAAGGAGCACAGCACGATTCAGAACAGCAAGGCGGCGCGCACCGTGGCCTGTCACGCCACGGACGCGCTCGACTGCGCTGACCTGCTCGAGATGCTCGGGCTCAGCGCTGCGGAGGGCAAGTCGCGGGTGTAGCCCCGCGACTGGACCCACCACTCGGCGACCAGCAGGTTCACCACGAGCGACAACCAGTTCGCCGTGGTGAAGACCAGGAGCCCGTCGGCTTCCGGCAGCAGCGAGCCGAGCAGCAGTGCCCACAGCCGGCCGGTGACGGCGGCGGTGGTCAGCGCGAACCCGCGGATCATCCAGATGCGGTGAGCGCCGAACTGGCGCCGCCGGGCCGTTCGCAGACCTTGCACGGCGGTGACGAACCAGAGCACCGACAGCACGGTCAGCGGCCCGGACGACGGCAGCCCGACGACGGCGAGCTGAGCGCACACGAGACCGAGCAGCGACGACGGCAGCACGGCCGCGAAGTAGACGCGGCCCAGCACCCGGTGCACCTGCGGGTGCCTGCCGCGCAGCTTCGGCCAGAACTGCGGTACACCCGTCAGGACCGCGACCGATCCGGTGAACACGTGCGCGACGAGCAGCCCGTAGTGCAGCGGCCCGCGCAGCGGTGGTCTGGCCTGGTCCACGTCCAGCGTGACGTAAGCGCTCGCCGCGAAGATCGTTAACGCCACGCAGACGATCCCCGACACCGCCAACCAGGCGATGTACCCCCTCGAAGTTCTCATGCCCCGAGCCTGTCAACGGCGTCACTCGAACGCGCTGGTGTCGGCCCCCGAGCGCGCGGTGGGGTGCGCCCTACTGGGATGATGGCGCTCATGCGGACGGTGGAGATCTCCGAAGAGCCGATCAGGCTAGGGCAGTTCCTCAAGCTGGCTCAGCTGGCGGAGGACGGTGGGCACGCGAAGGAGCTCATCGAGGACGGAGAAGTCCACGTCAACGGCTCTGTGGAGCTGCGGCGGGGAGCACAGCTGCGTCACGGTGACGTAGTGGTGGTCGAAGGTGATGAAGTACGCGTTTCCGTTCGGCCGTAACGCATTGCTCCATTCAGCGGTAAGAGCATGCACAATCGCAGTCGATCGGACAAGGGTCTGAAGACCTGATCTGAACGATTACCTCGCGGCATACGTAACCTCTATGTCCCTTTTGGACATCTTGAAACGTCTTGCGTCGCCACGGTTTCCAGTTGGTGAGACGCGCGTCACGTCCGTTCTTCGATCGCCGGAGAAACTTTCTTCCACGGTCTGTAACGCGAACACCGGAACGCGCGAATCACCGGTTGCGAGCTTCGGCTGCCGCGCCTGAATGTGGCGCGGCCGGAGATCGCGAAGATCTGAGAATCAAGGTCCTCGGGGTGACCTGCGTACGTGCACGTCCGAATCGCCGCTGAGCCGGGGAGATCAGAACGATGAGTGAGCAGGTCCGCGCTGCCCGTGACGTCGACGGGCGGCGCTCCACGCTCAATCCGCTGTCGGAACGCAGACAGACCCACCCACCTGTTGCCCGCTGGGAAAGCCGCTACCGCTACGCCGTGATCACCGCCGACGTGCTGACCGTTGCCCTGGTCGTCGTCGCCGTCGGTGCGGTCATGAGCGTGCGCCACACGGCCTTCGGCCCGCTTTCCCTCGCCCTGCTGGACATGCTCACAGTAGTCCTCGTCGTCGGCTCCCTCGCGATCAACCGCGTGTGGCAGCCGGCCGTTCTCGGCCAGGGTGCCGAGGAGTTCCGAAGACTCGGCCGGGGGTTGTTCGGTGCCGTCGTGGCGCTCGGCCTCGGAGCGCTCGCCGTCGACATCCCCGGCGCCCGCCTGTGGATCTTCGTCGTGGTACCCGCGATCGCCCTGGTCGCGTTCCCCATGCGCTACCTCCTGCGCCGCCCCCTGCACCGCGGCCGCGGTGAAGGGCGCTTCCTGCTCCCGGTCCTCGCCGCCGGCAACCTCGACACCGTCGAGGACCTGATCCACCGCACCAAGCGCGTCGCCCACCTGGGCTGGCGCGTCGACGCCATCTGCACCATCGACGGCCGCGGCCGCACCGGTACCGACGTCGACGGCGTGCCCGTCGTCGGCCAGCTGCGCGAGCTCGCCGAGCACGTCCGCCGCGGCGGGTACCGCATCGTCGCCGTGACACCCGACGCCTACTGGACACCTCGCCGTCTCCAGCAGCTCGCGTGGGCCCTCGAAGGCACCGGTGCCGAGATGGTCGTCTCGCCCGGTCTCATGGAGGTCGCGGGACCGCGCCTGCACATGAGCGCCGTGCTCGGCATGCCGCTGCTGCGGGTGAGCGAACCGGCGCTGAGCGGGTTCCGCCGTCTGGTCAAGGAGGTCGTCGACCGCGTCGGAGCGTTCGTGCTGCTGCTCCTGCTGGCACCGCTCATGTTCGCCGTCGCCGCGTTCGTGATGATCGACAGCCGCGGCCCCGTCTTCTACCGCCAGAAGCGGGTCGGCAGGACCGGCGTGCCGTTCACGATCGTCAAGTTCCGCACGATGGTCACCAACGCGGATGCGTTGCGCGCCAGGCTCGCCGCTGTCGACGAGGGCAACGGCGTGCTGTTCAAGGTGAAGAAGGACCCGCGCATCACCAAGGTCGGCACGGTCCTGCGCCGCTACTCGATCGACGAGCTGCCCCAGCTGTTCAACGTCCTCGCGGGCAGCATGTCGCTCGTCGGTCCCCGCCCGCCGCTGCCGGAGGAGACCGCGAAGTACTCCTCGGACGTGCGGCGCCGCTTGCTGGTGAAGCCCGGCCTGACCGGCCTCTGGCAGGTGAGCGGACGCAGCGACCTCTCGTGGGAGGAGTCGGTCCGCCTCGACCTGCGCTACGTCGAGGACTGGTCGCTCGCCCTCGACCTCGTGATCATGTGGAAGACCTTCCGCGCCGTCTTCGGCGGCCAGGGGGCTTACTGATGGGGGACCAAGACGTGATCGGCCTTGCTGTCATCGGCGCCGGGTACTGGGGGCCGAACCTCGTCCGCAACGCCCAGGCCACGCCCGAGCTGCACCTGCGCTACCTCTGCGACCTCGACGTGGACAAGGCTCGGCGCGTGCTGGGCCAGTACTCGACCGTGCGCGCCACGGCGTCCCTCGACGAGGTCCTCGCCGACCCCGAGGTGCACGCCGTCGCCATCGCGACACCCGCCGCCACGCACCTGCCCGTCGCGCTCGCGGCGCTGGAGGCCGGCAAGCACGTCCTCGTGGAGAAGCCGCTCGCGGCCAACCTCGAGGACGGCCTGAAGCTCGTCGAGACCGCGGAACAGCGCGGCCTCACGCTGATGCTCGACCACACCTTCGCGTACACGTCGTCGGTGCAGCACCTGCGCCAGATCATCCGTGGCGGCGAGCTCGGCGACATCCAGTACATCGACTCGGTGCGCATCAACCTCGGTCTGGTGCAGCCGGACGTGGACGTGCTGTGGGACCTCGCCCCGCACGACCTCTCGATCTTCGAGGCGATCCTGCCCGACGACGTGGTGCCGGTGGAGGTCGCCGCGCACGGTTCGGACCCGATCGGCGCGGGCGTCGCGTGCGTCGGCCACCTCACGGTCCGGCTGTCGAACGGCGCCATCACGCACGTGCACGTGAACTGGCTGTCTCCCACCAAGATCCGCACGATGGTCATCGGCGGCTCGCAGCGCACGGTCGTGTGGGACGACAACAACCCGGCGCAGCGACTGTCCATTTACGACCGCGGCGTCGAACGCTCCCTGGAGCAGCAGAAGATCTCCTACCGCACCGGCGACATGGTCGCGCCGGCGCTGGTCGAACGCGAGGCGCTGCGCACGATGATGGCCGAGTTCGCCGCGTCCATCACCGAGAAGCGCGCGCCGCTCACCGACGGACGCGCGGGCCTGCGCGTGCTGGCGGTGCTGGAGGCGGCGTCGGAGTCGCTGCGCTCCGGCGGTCTGTTCGTCCCCGTACACCAAGTCGAAGGCAGGGTTTCTCCATGACCGCCCAGAACGAAGCGGGCCAGCCGATCACGGGGCAGCGTGCCCTCGTCACCGGTGGTGCGGGCACGATCGGCTCCTCGGTGGTGGACCAGCTCGTCGAGGCCGGCGCCGCCGAGGTCGTCGTGCTGGACAACTTCGTGCGCGGCCGCCGGGAGAACCTGGCCTCCGCGCTCGAGTCCGGTGTCGTCCGCGTCGTCGAGGGCGACATCAACGACAAGGCCCTGGTGCGGGAGCTGACCGAGGGGGTGGACCTCGTCTTCCACCTCGCCGCCATCCGCATCACCCAGTGCGCCGAGGAACCGCGCCTCGCGCTGGAGTGCCTGGTCGACGGCACGTTCACGATCCTGGAGGCCGCCGCGGCCGCCGGGGTGAAGAAGGTCATCGCGTCGTCGTCGGCCTCGGTCTACGGCCTCGCGGAGTCGTTCCCCACCGACGAACGGCACCACCCGTACAACAACGACACCTTCTACGGCGCCGCGAAGGCGTTCAACGAAGGCATGCTCCGCAGCTTCAAGGCCATGTACGACCTCGACTACGTGGCACTGCGCTACTTCAACGTGTACGGACCGCGGATGGACGTCCACGGCCTGTACACCGAGGTGCTCATCCGCTGGATGGAGCGCATCGTCGAGGGCAAGTCGCCGCTCATCTTCGGCGACGGCGCCCAGACGATGGACTTCGTGCACGTCCACGACATCGCACGCGCCAACATCCTCGCGGCCAAGGCGCCGGTCACGGACGCGGTGTACAACATCGCGTCCTCCCAGGAGACCTCGCTCAAGGAGCTCGCCCTCGCGCTGCTCGCCGCGATGGACTCCGACCTGCCGCTGGAGCACGGCCCCGAGCGCAAGGTGAACGGCGTGACGCGCCGGCTCGCCGACATCAGCCTCGCGGCCCGCGAGCTCGGGTGGAAGCCCGAGATCGAGATGGACGGCGGACTGCGCGACCTCGTCGCGTGGTGGCGTGCCGAGAAGGCCGCCGCCGAGCAGAACGCCTGACGGACCGACCGCGGCCGCGGGCCTGACGCCCGTGGCCGCGCCTGCGGAGCCGCGGTCCGGAAAATCCACGGCCGCACCCGCGGAAGGAAGTCCACGGCTGTGTTTCCGCGAGCCGTGGGTCCGAGCCCACGGCCGCACCCCTTTCCCCACTAACGTTCGTCCGCCAGCGAAGGGCAGTACCAGTGATCCCGGTTATGCGGCCGTTGCTCGGTGAGGAAGAGGCGCTCGCCGCCGCCGAGGCCGTCCGGTCCGGCTGGGTGGCGCAGGGCCCCCGAGTCCGCGAGTTCGAAGAGGCCTTCGCCGCGTCCGTCGGCGCCCGGCACGGTGTCGCCGTGTCCTCCTGCACCACCGGCCTGCACCTCGGCGTGCACGTGCTCGGCATCGGGCCCGGCGACGAGGTCGTCGTGCCGTCGCTGTCGTTCATCGCGACCGCCAACTCGGTCCGCTACACGGGCGCGACTCCGGTGTTCGCCGACGTCGAGCCCGGCACCGGCAACCTGAGCGCGTCCACTGTGGAACCCGTGCTCACCGGGCGCACCCGCGCGGTCATGGTCGTGCACCAGGCCGGCGTGCCCGCGGACGTCGACGCGATCAAGGCGCTCTGCGCACCGCGGGGCATCGCGGTGATCGAGGACGCGGCCTGCGCGGCGGGCTCCACGTACAAGGGGGCGCCGGTCGGGACGAACGCGTTGCTCGCCGCCTGGTCGTTCCACCCGCGCAAGCTCCTCACCACCGGTGAGGGCGGCATGGTCACCACCGACGACCCCGAGTGGGCCGTGCGGCTCAAGCGCCTGCGCGAGCACGGCATGAGCGTCTCGGCGGCGGACCGCCACAACGGCGGCAGCGCCGTGATCGAGCAGTACCTGGAGACGGCGTTCAACTACCGGATGACCGACATCCAGGCCGCGGTGGGCCTGGTGCAGCTGTCCAAACTGGACGCGATCATCGTTCGTCGCCGTGAGCTGGCCGCCCGCTACCACGAGCTGCTGGCGGACCTCGGCCTCGAGACCGTGCGCGACCCGGAGCACGGAACGACGAACTACCAGTCGTTCTGGGTGTGGCTGCCCGAGGGCGCGCCCGACCGCCAGGAAGTTCTCGCCGGCCTGGCCGAGCGCGGCGTGAGCGCGCGGCGCGGGATCATGGCGTCGCACCTCGAACCCGCCTACTCCGGCCACGGGAGCGTGGAGCTCCCGGTGACGGAGGCCTTCACGGCCAGGACGCTGATCCTCCCGCTGTTCCACGACATGACGGAGTCCGAACAGGACCAGGTCGTGTCAGCGTTGTCGGCCACTCTGCACGCATCCCGCCTGACCGTGCGTGGTTGAAGCCGGGGATTTCAAGCCCTGCCGGAACATTCTTTTGTTGACACGTAACAGTTACAGTCAGATCGCCGACGTTCGGAGTAGCAGCCCTGTGCTGTCCAGCGTAGTGCGTGGATCACACACGGTAACTCCGTCCGAGAGGTGAAACCCCATGGTGGCTCAACAGTCGCGTCTCGTGCGGATGCTCGTGATCACGGCGTTGATCGCATCGACGATGTTCGTGCTCGGGGTCTTCAAAGCACCCAACGCCCACGCTGCTCCGTGCGACTTCCCGGTCACCAACAAGGTCGCGTGCGAGAACACGCAGCCCGGCGCGGACAACTGGCAGGCCCAGTACCGCGACGACACGATCCTCGGCTACACGACGGACATCAGCTACAACATCGGCCAGACCGTCAGCTTCAAGATGCTGACCTCGGCCTCGTCGTACAAGCTCGACATCTACCGGATGGGCTGGTACGGCGGCAAAGGCGCCCGGTACATGGGCACGGTCCAGCGCAACACACCGCAGAACCAACCACCCTGTCTGCGGGACGCGCCGACAGCGCTCATCGACTGCGGCAACTGGGCCGTGTCGCTCACCTGGAACATCCCGGCCACCGCCACCTCGGGCATCTACTACGTGCGCATGACGCGCAACGACACCGGTGCCGAGAACGAGATGGCCTTCGTCGTCCGCGACGACAGCTCCCAGTCGAAGATCTTCTTCCAGACCTCCGACGCCACCTGGGTCGCCTACAACCGCTACGGCGGCAACAGCCTCTACTTCGGTGACGGTCCCGGCCAGGGTGGCAGCTCGTACAAGGTCAGTTACAACCGCCCCTACACCGGCGGCGACGGCGACGAGAACTTCATCTTCAACGCCGAGTACCCGATGCTCAGGTTCCTGGAGCGCAACGGGTACGACATGAGCTACACGACCGACGTCGACTCCGCGCGCCGCGGGCACCTGATCAAGAACCACAAGGTGTTCATGGCCGTCGGCCACGACGAGTACTGGTCGAACGAGCAGTGGAACAACGTGATGGCCGCCCGCGACGCCGGGGTGCACATGGCGTTCCTCACCGGCAACGAGATCTTCTGGAAGACTCGCTACGAGAAGAGCATCGACTCCTCGCAGACGGACTGGCGGACCATCGCCTGCTTCAAGGAGACCAAGGGCACCCAGAACGACGGCCTGAACGACTGGACCGGCACGTGGCGCGACCCGCGCCACAGCCCTCCGCAGGACGGCGGCAGGCCGGAGAACGCGTTGCTCGGCAACATGTTCACCGTCAACGGCCGGCGTGACGACGCGCTGCAGGTGCCGGCCGCGTACGGCAAGATGCGGCTCTGGCGCAACACCGACCTGCAGAACATGACCGCGGGCACCACGTACACCTTCGAGCCCGGCACGCTCGGCTACGAGTGGAACACCGTGTACGACAACGGCTTCCAGCCCGCCGGTGTCGCGCAGATGTCGCGCACGACCGTGCAGCTCGACGGCTACTACGCGCTGAAGAACTACGGCGACGAGTACGGCTCGAGCACCGAGACCCACGCGATCACGTACTACCGCGCGCCTTCCGGTGCGCTGGTGTTCGGCGCGGGCACGGTGCAGTGGGCTTGGGGCGTGGACGACGAGCACGCGTTCCCGACCAACACCCCGACCTCGGACAAGCGGATCAAGCAGGCGACGGTCAACTTCCTCGCCGACATGGGCGTGCAGCCCTACCAGCTGTGGGCGGCCGACCAGCTCTCCACCTCCGGCGCCATCAGCGACAACGCCGCACCGGGCGTGCAGATCACGACCCTGCCGTCGCAGTCGGCCGTCGGCCAGCCCTACACCTTCGGCGGCACCGTGATCGACGCCGCCGGCCGGGTCGCGGGCGTCGAGGTCTCCACCGACGGCGGCACCCGCTGGCACTACGCGAACTGGCAGGCGGGCCAGACGACGTGGAGCTACACCTACACGCCGTCGCAGTCCGGCACGGCCCAGCTCCGCGTCCGCGCGGTCGACGACTCGCTCAACCTGTCGGCGCCCGTGCCGGCCACCCCGAACGTGACCGCGAAGACCTGCCCGTGCGGCATGTTCTCCGGCACCGAGGTCCCGAAGGTCGCCTCCGCGGACGACAGCTCGCAGCTGGAGCTCGGCGTGAAGTGGCGCGCCGCGAGCAACGGCTTCGTCCGCGGCGTCAAGTTCTTCAAGGGCACCGGCAACACCGGAACGCACACCGGCTCCCTGTGGTCCGCGAACGGTGACCTGCTCGCGACCGGCACGTTCACCAACGAGAGCCCGAGCGGCTGGCAGACGCTGCTCTTCCCGCAACCCGTGGCGGTGAACGGGAACACGACCTACATCGTGTCCTACTACACCCCGACGGGGCACTTCTCGTACGACACGGGCGGGTTCTACCAGCAGCAGGCGTACATGGAGCCCATCACCGGCCTGAAGTCCGGTGTGGACGGACCGAACGGCGTCTTCCGCTTCGGCGCCGGCTTCCCGAACCAGACGTTCGACCACACCAACTACTGGGTCGACGTGGTGTGGGCGACGGACCCCGGTCCGGACACGCGTGCGCCGCTGCAATCCGCGACGTCCCCGGTGGCCAACGCGGGCTCCGTCGCGCTCACCACCGCGGTGTCCGGCACGTTCGACGAGAACGTGACGCTCAGCTCGGCGCAGGTCACGGTGACCGGCCCGGCCGGAGCCGTCACGGGCACCAAGTCGATCTCCAACGACGCCCGCACGATCACGTTCACGCCCTCGGCACCCCTGGCGGCGGCCACGGCCTACACCGTCACGATGAGGGCGGCGGACGCGGCCGGGAACCTGTCCACGCAGGCGAACTGGACGTTCACGACAGGCTCGCCGCGCCCGGCGACCTGCCCGTGCACCGTCTGGGACGACTTCGCGGCACCGGCCGTGGCCGACTCCGGTGACACCACCGCGGTCGAGCTCGGCACCAAGGTCCGCTTCGACGGCAAGGGCGAGGTGCTCGGCGTCCGCTTCTACAAGGGCACCGGCAACACCGGCACGCACACCGGCTCGCTGTGGACCTCCACGGGTCTGCTGCTCGCGACCGGCACGTTCAGCGGCGAGACCACGTCCGGCTGGCAGAAGCTGATGTTCACCTCGCCGGTCCAGGTGCAGGCGAACACGACCTACGTCGTGTCCTACAACGCCCCGAACGGCCGGTACTCGGTCTCCTCCGGCTACTTCAACGGCCAGGAGGCGAGCTACCAGTCGCTGCACGCGCTGCAGAACGGTGCCGACGGCGGCAACGGCGTCTACAAGTACGGCAGCGGCTTCCCGAACAGCTCCTACAACGCCACGAACTACTGGGTCGACGTCATCTACCGCAACGGGCTCAACGGTGACACCACGCCGCCGACGATCACGAACCGCACGCCGGCCGTGAACGCGACGAACGTGGGCCTGCAGAGCACGCTGACGGCGACGTTCAGCGAGGCGGTCGACCCGGCGTCGGCGCAGATCTGGCTGGAGGACCCGAAGGGCGCCAGGCTGTCCGGCTCGGTGTCGCTGTCCGGAGACCAGAAGACGGTCACGTGGACACCGTCCGGCAAGCTCGTGTCCGGCACGCAGTACAAGGCGCACGTGGGTATCGCGGACGCCAACGGCATCGCGATGCCGAACGCCGCGGAGTGGACCTTCACGACCACGACGACGGCCACCTGCCCGTGCTCGCTGTTCAGCACGGCGACCGTTCCGGCGGTGACCTCGGCCGAGGACAACGGCGCGTACGAGCTGGGCGTGAGGTTCAGCCCGACGCAGTCCGGCCAGATCACCGGTGTCCGCTTCTACAAGGGCGCGGGCAACACCGGCACGCACACCGGCTCGCTGTGGAACGCCACCGGCTCGCGGCTCGCGACCGGCACGTTCACCGGTGAGACCGCGACCGGCTGGCAGACGCTCACGTTCTCGCAGCCGGTGATCGTCAGCGCGGGCCAGACGTACACGGCCTCGTACACGACCACCACCGGCAACTACGCGGTGAACGCCGGCTACTTCGGCACCGGCCCGGTCAGCTCCGGTCCGCTGTCGGCACCGCAGGAGACGAACGGCGTCTTCGTCCCCGGCTCGGGCTTCCCGACGATGACGTACGGCTCCGGCAACTACTGGGTCGACGTCGTCTACCAGCCCAACGCCGACAACGACGCGCCCGTCCTGCAGTCCCGCACCCCGTTGCCCGGCGCGTCCGAGGTGGCGCTGGACTCGGCCGTCACCGCGTCGTTCGACGAGGCCGTCGACCTGAGCTCCGCGCAGTTCACCGTCACCGACCCCGGTGGCGCGAAGATCGCCGGCACGCTGGCGCTCTCGGCGGACTCGCGGATGGTCACGTTCACCCCGGCCGCCAGGTTCGCGGCGTCCACCGCGTACTCGGTGAGCGTCAAGATCGCCGACACGTTCGGCAACCTGATGCCCAACGCGCAGACGTGGTCGTTCACGTCGGCGACGACGCAGACCTGCCCGTGCTCGCTGTTCAGCGCGGCCACGGTCCCGTCCGTCACCTCCGCCGACGACAACGGCGCCTACGAGCTGGGCGTGAAGTTCACGTCGACCGCCAACGGCCAGATCACCGGCGTGAAGTTCTACAAGGGCGCCGGCAACACCGGCACCCACACCGGGTCGCTCTGGTCCGCGGACGGGCAGCGCCTCGCGACCGGCACGTTCTCGAACGAGACCGAGTCGGGCTGGCAGACGCTGACGTTCTCGCAGCCGGTGTCGATCACGGCCGGAACCGAGTACACGGCCTCGTACACGACCACCACGGGTCACTACGCGGTCAACGCCGGCTACTTCGGCTCGGTGACCTCGCCGCCGCTGGGCGCGACGCCGAACGCCGGTGTGTTCACGGCCGGGTCGGGCTTCCCGGCCACGACCTACAACGGCGGCAACTACTGGGTGGACGTGGTCTTCCAGTGACCAGGCCGTTGCTGCTGATCGGAGCGGGGGGACTCGCCCGCGAGGTGCTCGCGGCGGTCCGCCTCCTCCCGGACGTCTGGACCCCGGTCGGGGCTCTCGACGACTCCGCCGCCCTGCACGGCACCCTGGTCGACGGGGTGCCCGTGCTGGGCGGGCTCGACAGCCTCGGTGACCACCCGGACGCGGCCGTCGTGGCGTGCATCGCCAACGCGCGGCGGCCGTTGTCCCGCTTGAACCTCGTGGAGAGGCTCGGGCTGCCGGACGAGCGCTGGGCGACCGTCGTGCACCCGGCGGCCGTCACCTCCGGCGCCACCATCGGCGCCGGGACGGTGTTGCTCGCCGGTGTCGTGATCACGACACCGCTGGAGATCGGCCGGCACGTCGTGGCGATGCCGCACGTGCTGATCACCCACGACGACGAGGTGTCGGACGGCGTCACGTTCGCCGGCCGCGCCTCGCTCGGCGGGGGAGTGTTCGTGGGGGAGTCCGCGTACCTGGGGCAGGGAGCCCTGGTGCGCGAGGGTGTGAAGATCGGCGCCGGTGCCGTCGTCGGCATGGGAGCCGTTGTCCTGCGGGACGTCCCGGCAGGCCAGACGTGGGCCGGTGTGCCGGCCCGCCCGTTGCGTGGGGAGAGCGCGTGATCGAGATTCCGCTGGTGGACCTGCGTGCCCAGCACGAGCAGGTGGCCGACGAGGTGGCCGACGGCTGGGCAGAGGTGCTCAAGACGACAGCCTTCATCGGTGGCCCCCAGGTCGCCCGGTTCGAGTCGGAATTCGCTGCCTACCAAGAAGTTCCGCACGCCATCGGCGTCGGCAACGGCACCGACGCCATCGAGCTGGCGCTGCGCGCGCTGGGCGTCGGCCACGGCGACGAGGTCGTGCTGCCCGCCAACACCTTCATCGCCACGGCCGAGGCCGTCGCCCGCTGCGGCGCGACGCCCGTGCTCGTGGACTGCGTCGACGACACCCTGCTGATCGACGTCACCCAGGTGTCCTCCGCGGTCACCTCGCGCACCAAGGCGATCGTGCCGGTGCACCTCTACGGCCAGGCCGCCCCGGTCGAGCTGCTGCCGCACGGCCTGCCGGTCGTCGAGGACGCCGCCCAGGCTCAAGGTGCCCGCCGCAACGGCGTCGCCGTCGGCGGTCTCGGCGTCGCCGCCGCCACCTCCTTCTACCCCGGCAAGAACCTCGGCGCCTACGGCGACGGCGGCGCGGTGCTGACGACCTCCGACGCGATCGCCGAATCGGTGAAGCTGCTGCGCGAGCACGGTTCGCCCCGCAAGTACGAGCACCCGGTGCTCGGCTTCAACAGCCGTCTCGACACGCTGCAGGCCGTGGTGCTGTCCGCGAAGCTGCGCCGCCTCGAGGGCTGGAACCAGGCCCGCCGCGCCGCCGCGCAGCGCTACACCGAGATGCTCGCCGACGTCCCCGGCGTGCGCACGCCGGTCGTGCTGGACGGCAACCTGCCGGTCTGGCACCTCTACGTCGTGCGCGTCGCCGAGCGCGACCGCGTGCTCTCCGCACTGCACGCGGCCGGTGTCGGCGCGGGGATCCACTACCCGACGCCGCTGCACAGGACCGGCGCCTTCGCCGAGTTGGCGGGCTCGTTCCCGGTGGCGGAGACCTCGGCCGCGGAGATCCTGTCGCTGCCGCTGTTCCCGGAGATCACCGAGGCGCAGCAGACCCGCGTGGTCGAGGCGCTCGCGGAGGCGCTGCGATGACCGGGGTCCGTGTCCACCCCCACGGCCTCTGCGAATCCGACGACGTGGGCGACGGCACGCGCGTCTGGGCGTTCGCGCACGTGCTGCCCGGCGCCCGCATCGGCCGCGACTGCAACATCTGCGACGGCGCGTTCGTCGAGTCGCGCGCGGTGCTCGGCGACAACGTGACGGTCAAGAACGGGACTCTGGTCTTCGACGGCGTCACGTGCGAGGACGACGTGTTCCTCGGCCCGAACGTGCTCTTCACCAACGACCTCCGCCCCCGCGCACACGTGAAGAAGACCGGTGACGCGCTGGAGACCACACTCGTGCGCCGAGGGGCGACTCTCGGTGCTGGTGCTGTGGTGGTGTGCGGCACGGAGATCGGTGAGCACGCCTTCGCCGCCGCCGGTGCGGTCGTGACGAAGTCGGTGCCCGCGCACGCGTTCGTTGCCGGCAACCCGGCGGTCGTGAAGGGCTGGGTCTGCGCGTGCGGCCTGCGGCTCTCAGCGGACCTGTCGTGCCCGGAGTGCGGCATCCGGCATGAGCAGACGCCGGACGGCCTGAAAGCCGTCTGAGAACGCGGCGAGGCCCCCGGAAACGGGGGCCTCGGTCGTGTCGGAAGGCGTCTGCTTCGCGCAGCGCCGCCGCCTCCTCCAGCACCGCCTACTCCGGCACCCATTCCCCGAGCCGGTCGATCACCTTCGTGTCCCCGTCGATCTTCCACGAGTCCGTCGACCCGCGCCCGTACAGCACCATCAGCAGGTCGTGCGCGGACGCCTCCGCCGACGTGTCCGCCGGACCGCCGCCGGGCTCGACGACGCGGGCACCGTCCGCGGACATCGAGATCCGCCACGACCCGCCCTCGGTGACGCGGTAGTCGACGACGGCGGGGTCGTGCGGCCACGGGCTGGAGGTCGAGAAGCAGGTCATCAGGAACTCGTCCACGCCGTCGACCGCGATCTCCGCCGGGATGGGTTCAGGCGCACCCGCCGCGAGCTGTGCGTCGTAGGTGTGGGCGGCGATCTCGTGGAGCTGGCGGCGGGCCGCGGTGGCGACGGTCGGGGGCGACTGCGAGTCGCCCCACCAGTTCCAGCACCCCTGGTCCGGGCCGGCCGCCTCCAGCGCGGTCAGCAACAGCCCGGTGGACTCGGCCATCCACTCCGCCAAGCCCTCTCGCGGTGCCTCCACGGGCGTGCGGGCCGGGGGAGTGTCGGACGGTCCCGCGGCCACGATCTCCGCCCACTTGCGGCGGCCGTCGCCCAGGTGCTGCACGAGGTCGAAGACCGTCCAGCCCGGGCAGGTGGGCACCGGTGCGTCGAGGTCGCCCACGGCCGCGATGAACGCGGTGGTCCGCTCGTCGATCAAGCGGAGCAGGTCCGGGAAGCTGAGAGGGGTGTGCACGGGCGCTGTCTACCATCGTGGCCTCATTCCGAGACAGTGATTATCGTCGGCAGTGATCATCGGCGGGCAGCGCCGGATGGTCAGGCGACGACGTTGACGCGGTTCCGGCGTGGTCTTCGGTCGGGGTCGACGAAGGCCGGTGGACGGAAGACCGGTCTGCCGCCGGCCATCTCGGGTTCCCAGTCCGAGTGGTGGACCAGGTCGTGGTGCCTGCGGCAGAGCAGGGTGAGGTTGTCCAGGTTGGTCTCACCGCCGTTGGCCCAGTGCCGGACGTGGTGGGCCTCGCAGTGGCTGGGCGGGCGGGTACAGCCCGGGAAGGTGCAGCCCCTGTCCCTCGCCACGAGCACGCGGCGCAGCCCCGCGTTGATGGTCCTGGTCCTGCGACCCACGTCGTGGACCTGGGAGCGGGTTCCCAGCACCATCGGGATGACGGCGCAGTCACAAGCGATCTTGCGGACCTGGTGCATCGGGATCCGCTCGCCGTTGTCGAGCCGGGCGGCGCCGATGCCCGCGCGCAGATTGTCGTAGTCGAGCGTGACGGTGAGCTGCACGCGCTCGCCGCCACGGAGGTGCTGGCGGCTCGCGCGCAGGGCCAGGCCGACGACTTCGCAGAACGCGTCGCCTTCTCGCTCAGGGGCGTGGCGGAGGTCGGAGGGTTCCGGCTTCGCGAGCGGATCGATCAGCGCGTCGAGCTTGGCGCCGGTCTCGGCGTCGACGTCGGCGAAGAGGTGGTACCGGCCGCCCTTCCACTGACGCCGCACCACGTTGCGCGGGCGCACTGGCTCCGGGGCGGCCGGTGCCGGACCGTCCTGGTCCAGGCGGTAGACGAGTTCCCTGCAGAACGCCTTGGTCGAGCGGGGTTCGTGCTGCCGCGCGTACTCCACCAGGTGGACCTCGGCCACGGCGGGCAGTTCCGCCATCGCTTCGGCCACGACCTCGACGTGCTCCTCGGACAGCGTGCCCGCCGCCATCGCCGCGGCGGCCAGCGGCAGCACGGGATCCACCGTCGCCCCGTTCGGGGTCACGGTGGGGCACAAAGCCCTGGCCAAGGCGATTGTGCGGCGCGAGACCTTCGGGTCCCAGCGCAGCACGTGCTTGAAGACCTCGACGAGATCCTTGTACCCCAACGTTTCGGCGGCGCCCTGCCGATCAAGCGCGCCGACCACCTCCACCACCTGGAACTGGAGCCGCCGCAGCGCGCGGACCTTCCGCTCGAGCTCTTCCAGGAGCTCGAGCGGGGAGGCGAGGCCGAGTGCTGTCATGTGTTCATCGTGGCATGAACACGTGTTCGAAAACCATTCCACGATGAGGTGAACGTGCAGGTCAGGCCTATGGCGCCGTATGCGTCGCCTCTCTCTCGCGGAGGCTGAAACCGACGACTGTTTTCACCCGAACGAGCCGTTCATTGGAGCGGTTTCACCGCATACGGTCCAAGAGCATGACCGCGATCACTTCCACCGCCTACAGCAGGGACCTGGGCGACGAACTGCGCAGGCTGCGCGAGAACTGCACCGGTTTCGGGGGCCGCGCGATGGCCGCCCAGCTGGGGTGGGACCCGAGCAAGGTCTCGAACATCGAGACGGGCAAAGCCCGCGCGTCCGAGATCGACCTGGCCCAGTACCTCGCGACGTGCGGCAAGGACCTCGACTACCTGCTCGACTTCACCAGCCGGTACCGGCACGCGTTCGACCTGTACTTCGCCCAGGTACCGGAGAACCTGCGCACCCTGGCGATGGTCGAGGCGATGGCCACGAAGATCTTCACCTACGAGATCCTGTCGATTCCGGGCCTGCTGCAAACGGAGGCCTACGCGCGAGCGCTGTTCATCGAGACCGGCAACGTGCCCGAGGACGTGGAGAAGGGTGTCAAGCTCCGCATGGAGCGCCAATGCATCTGGCAGCGGCCTTACCGCCCGAGCTGTGAGTTCTTCGTGCACGAACTGGCCTTGCGGATGCGGATCGGGGACGCGAAGGTCATGGAGGACCAGTACCTGCGGCTCCTCTTCAACGCTCACATCCTCCGAGTCGTGCCGGCGAACGTCGTCGGTCTCGCGTTCAAGTCGCCACTCACCCTGTTCGAGTTCGGCAAGGCGTCGCCTCTGGCGTACACGGAGTCCGACCTGGCCAAGGTGTTCGCGCAGGACAGCTCGGCCGTGGTGGTGAGCAGGAAGCTCTTCGAACGGCTCGATGCGGTCGCGTTGGATGAGGAACAATCTCGAAGCAGGCTGGCGGAGTACGTCAGCGGACTGCGAGAGGACCTTCATGACCAGCGAACGGAACTGGCGTAAGAGCTCTTACAGCGGCGGCTCGATCGACAGCAACTGCGTCGAGGTATCCCTGGACCGCGAAGCCCAGGTGCGGGACTCGAAGAACGCGAGCGGTGACGTCCTCGCGTTCTCCGCCACCGCCTGGCAGAACCTGCTCAGCTGGCTGGACTGACCTCGGCCGCCTTCCCGGCGGCGGCCTCCGTCCGGCTATCCGCTGGCATCGGTCAGCGGAGGCCCCGATTCGTGGGGTGACGGGGTGCGCGTGGCGAGGTTCGAAGAGATCGCCGACGGGCTTGATCGCGTCTTGAACAAGGCCGATGAGACGAACGCCGCCTTGCTGCGGGCGGGAGGTCTTGCCGACGAGGCGGCGAAGCTGCTGACCGAGGTCATGCGGGGGTCGGACCACCTCGAGGACGAGTTCACCCTGGCGGTTCAGGCGTGGTCGGAGGCGGCCAATCGGGTTGCTGAGCTGTCAGAGATCATCGCTATGGGGTGTCGACGGGTCGAGTCGTACCGCGAGACCCTTCGGGGTGTCGGCTCCGCGCTGCAACCGGCGCTTCCTGGACAGGCGGCGCCTCCATCAGCGACCACGGTACCGACCGTGGCGGCACGTACTCCCCTGGAGCCGACGTGGGCCGAACGGCAGAGAGAACAGCTTCCCGCCTACGTCACCAGCGGGTTTTACCGGGACTCTGATGGCAACTCCGACGTGGTTCAAAGCGGCCAGGATGCCTGGGGGGAGCACCACGCGATCGCTGAACACCTGCGTGCCGAGGGCTTCCCACCAATCGGGCCAGGCAGGGTCACCACCGGCGAGCACGTGGAGGGCAAGGTGGCATGGCGCCTGCGCAACAGTGGCGACACGCACGTCGACCTGGTCGTCAACTTCCCGATGTGCGCTGGTCCCTACTCCTGCAGGAACCTCCTACCCTTCATCCTGAAGCCCGGACAGTCCATGACGGTGCATGATCCGATGAAGACCCGTACGTTCCACGGCAGGAGCACAAGGTGAAGCACGCTCTCGACTTCTGGTACTTCACCGAAACGAGTGATGCGGACGATCCTGTCACCGTGGAGTCGAGCGCCGATCTCGAACGCGTCCTCGGCGAGGTGTTCGCGTACAAGCAGTTCCATCCGACGGTGGTCTGCGTGAAGGACCGCCCCACTCTCGGTGGCCCCCTGAGCCTGCCGGACCATCAGCTCAAGTTCGACCTCGACGTGCCTCGCCGTGTTGCCGCGATCCACGCGATGGGCGTGCCCGATTTCTTGCCGGCTGACGATCGGGACAAGGTGAACGCCGAGGGGCACGGCACAGCCGAGGAAACACCCGGAGGCGTGATGCGGGCCTGGGTCACGAAGGGCTCGCGAGCACGGCCTGCAACTGTTCGGCAGGCAGACGGTCACGAGGTCGATCTGTTCGTGGACTTCGACACCCGTACGCGATTCCCCGCTGATGCTGCCATCTCGTGGGAGGAACTGTGCGAGGCGCTCGAGGAGTTGGCCGAAACAGGCATGCGCCCCACATGTGTGGACTGGCAGGAGTCAGGCGTCTTCTGAACCACCACCGCCTGGCAGAACCTGCTCAACTGGCTGGACTGACCTCGGCCGCCTTCCTGGCGGCGGCCTCCTGTCCGGCGATGCGCAGCAACGCCCCGGACACGCCGATCAGCATGAACGTCATGCCGGTGGCCACGCTGAACGCCAGCTCGTCGAACGTCGCGGCGCCCAGCGCGGACGTCAGCAGCGAGGCGACGAGGCACATGGCGATCCCGCGCACGTTCTCGTCGCGCGAGAGCGCGCGGGCCCGCAGTGCCGCGAAGATGCCGCCCAGGAACAGCAGCACGAAGCCGACCAGGCCGAGGTAGCCGTTCTCGATCATCGTCAGCAGGTACTGGTTGTCGAGGATCGTGTACTTCGAGGGCAGGAACGTGCCGAACCCGCGGCCGAGCCACGGGTGCTTGGCGATCTCCAGCCAGGCGCCGTCGTAGTCCTTGGTGCGGCCCTGGAACGACGGGTCGTCCTCGATGTTGGAGAACATCGAGGTCACCGTGCCGAACAGGCCGGGGACGACGATCGAGGCGCCGCCGAGGAACACCGCGCCGACGCCGAGCAGGGGCAGGCCGCGTTCGCGGGGGAGCAGGACGGCCATCACGACGCCGGTGATGACCAGGCCGAGGATCGCGGTGCGCGAGAGCGACAGGATCGACATCAGCGCGAGCAGCGACAGGGCGAGCCACCAGCGGCCGACGGGTTCGCCGCGGTCCTTCGCCCGGAACACGAAGTGCGCGGCGAAGGGCACGCCGAGCACGCAGACCAGGCCGAACTCGATCGGGTGGTTCACCGTGCCGGCGGGGCGGAAGAAGATCGACCGCGACTCGAGCGCCGAGTAGCCGTTGTCCTGCACGCGCAGGCCCGGCAGCGAGATGTACGACGCGAGGTCGAGGCCCAGGCCGAACTGGAACAGGCCGACGAACGCGCTCACCGTCAGGCACGCGACCATGACCCGCAGGGCCCGGCTCAGCCTCTCCCCGGTGCGCACCGCGTCGCACACGAAGACCGCGAGCGCCGCCATCGACACGATCCTGATCAGCGCCGAGTCCGACACCGACAGCTCGTCGGCCGGCAGGTAGCGCCGGGTCGCGAGGGCGTACGTCGACAGGTGCAGGACCACGTAGATCGCGAGGACCGTGCGGACGGCGTTGCGGCCCTTGGCCATCGACAGGTGGTCGACGAGGTGCGCGGCGAACCACAGGACCGCGAGGCACATCGCCACGAACAGCGCGGGCGGCAGCGTGATCGGGACGAACGCGATCGTGAACCGGGCCGGGACGACGAGCAGCGCCACCATGTAGAAGATCAGCAGAGTGGCGCCGTCGGCACGTTGGGCGGTCAGTCTTCTTTCGGCCATGCCGGGTCTGCGGGAGGCTTGGGGGCGGCGATGATGACGGTCTTCTGGTGCGCGTTCGGCACGCCCTGCGCCGCGGGGCGCTGCGGCGGGCCGCCTCGGCCGTTGCCCTGGGGCTGCGGCCGGACCGGGGGTGTCGGGGGCGGAGTGGTGTCCTTCTCGGACGGTGGCGCGGCGCCGGACTCCTTGCCGTCCTTGCCCTCCTTGCGCCGCCGGGTCCGCAGCAGGACCGAGTCGGCGGCGAACGTGGAGGCGATCGTCAGCAGCAGCAACACGACCGTGGCCGCGCCGACGTAGCGGACCTTGCCGCCGATCTTGGCCGACGCGGTCGTCGGCTTCACCAGGACCTGCGCGGTGATGAACGTCTGCTCGGGCGCGCTCAACGCCTTCTGCTGCGCCGCCAGTTCGGCGACGGTCTTCTCGAGCACCTTGCCGACGAGGCCCTCGGCGTCCTGCGCCGAGTCGGCCTCGGTCGAGATGAACAGCAGCGGACCGCCGACGGGACCGGTGTTCGCGGTGTACACGGCCGTGGAGTCCTTGCCCGCCAGCTCCTCCGCGGTCTTCGGGTCGCCGAGGATCTGCGTGAGGATCTGCGCGGTGGTCGTGAGGCTGCCGTCGAACTGCAGCAGCGGGTTGACCCGCACCACGTCCTCGGGCTTGGTCTTCTCCGAGTACCGGCCGCCGGCCGCGGGGGAGGTGAGGACCAGCACGCCGCTCGACTCGTACCGCGTGGGCACCGTGACGTAGACGTACAGCGCGAGGATGCCCGTGATCAGCACTGCGGGCAGGGCGATGTACCACCGCCGCCGCAGCACTCGTACGGTTCCCCAGAAGTCCATCAAAGTCCCCGATCCGCGGCTCGGTCTTGCGATCGCACTGCTCGTAGGGTATCGCCCACCAGGAAAATCGGGGTGAGCTGCCAACTGTTACAGGCCGTAGCTGTCGGGCGATGGAGGAAGGGAACCCAGGAGGCAGCATGCGCGCAGGACGACTGACCGTGACCGTCGCGGCCATTCTCGTGGTCATCGGCGGAACAACGGCTTACGTCGTCTCGTCGGCCGGTGAAGCGGACAACCCGGCGGGCACCGAGCAGGTGTCGCGGGCCCAGGCCGGCGACCTGTTGTTCGTCGACCTCGCCGGTGGGCAGAACCGGGTCGAGAAGCTCGCCGGCAGCGGTTCCCGCACCCCGACGGAGCTCGTCTGCCAGCGGTTCTACGCCGCGGCCGGCACCAGCGTGTGCCTCAAGCTCTCCGGTCCCGGCCCGTCCTACACCGCCGAGGTGAGCCGCGGCGGCAAGCCGGTGAAGTCGATCCCGCTGCCCGGCATCCCGAGCCGCGCGAAGGTCTCGCACTCCGGCAACGTGGTGTCGTGGACCAGTTTCGTCACGGGCGACTCTTACTCGGTGCCCGGCGGCTTCTCCACCCGCACCGGTTTCCACGACCTGCGCACGGGCGAGACGGCCGAGTCGCTGGAGCACTTCGCCGCCACTGTGGAGGGTGCCCCGCTCACCGCGAGTGACGTCAACTACTGGGGCCTGACGGTGGCTTCCGACGACAGGACCTTCTACGCCACCCTGGCGAGCGGCGGGTTCACCTGGCTGGTCAAGGGTGATCTCGGCACGAGGTCCGTGACGTCGCTGCGCCGCGATGCCGAGTGCCCCTCGCTGTCCCCGGACGGCACCAAGGTCGCGTACAAGAAGCGCATCGGCCGTCTCGGCCCGTGGGACCTCGCGGTGCTCGACCTGGCCTCCGGCACGGAGAAGCGGCTGCCCGGCACCGCCGGCGTCGACGACCAGACGACGTGGCTGAGCGAGACCGAGGTCGCGTTCGCCGCCGTGCCGAGGGACGCCGAGCTGCCCGCGGTGCACGTCGCCCCCGCCGACGGCTCGCAGCCCGCGCGGGTGCTGGTGCCGGACGCCACCTCGCCGTCCCCGGTCACATAGCGAGCTCGCGGCGGAGCACCTTCTCGAGCTCGTGTCCTGCCGCATCCCAGGAACGTCCCTCCACACTGGACGCGGCCGCACGGGCGACCGCGTCGAAGTCCGGCGTTGTGACCACTTCGGACAAAGCGCGCGCCAGTGAGTGCGGGGTGGGCGTCGCGTACCGGACGTGGTCGTTGTCCAGGACTACGCGGTTGAAGTGCGCGTCGTTCACCACGGGGATGCATCCGGCGGCGAGCATCTCGTGCGGCACGAGTGAGACGTTGGTCATCGACAGCGACAGCCCGGCGAAACAGCGGTTGTAGATGGCGTTGAGGTCGTCGGGCGTGACGAGGCCGTGGTCGACGAACTGGGGCCCGAGCTGCCCGATCTTCTCGCCGTAGACGTGGATCTTCAGGTCGGGGTGCTTCTCGGCGAAGACCTCCAGCGCGAGCACGCCGAGCTCGAACGCCCTGCGCGGTGCCATGCGCCGCGCGTAGAAGACGATGCCGTCGCGCTTCTCGCCGCCGAGCCGGTACCGGTCGGCGTCGCAGCCGAAGTCGAAGTGGTCGGCCGGCATGCCGTGGTCGTCGAGGACCTTGTCCGCGAGGAACCGCCCGGCCGTGAAGCCGTGCATGCCCATCCGGTACGTGTTCTCCGCCAGCGTGTAGAGGCCGCCCTGCGGGTAGAACCACGGTTCGTAGTCCTGCACGAGGTAGAACCTCTTGCCCTTGCACGGGTCGTTGAACGCCGGGTACGCGGTGATCCACGCCGTCGCGAACACCGCGTGCGCGTCCGCCATCCCGTCCGTCACGTCGTGGATCGGACCGCGGAAGAACGGGAACGCGGCGCGGATGCCGGGTTCGAGGTCCGCGACCGTGTTGCCGAACGTGTCGTACAGGTAGAGCTTGCACGTGTGGCCGAGCGACTCCAGGTGCCGGATGAGCCGGAACAGGGTGGTGTGGCCGCCGGAGCCCTTCGACGGGGGAGTGGTGACCCAGTTGACCGTCAGCCTGCCGTCCGCGGGGATCGGCGGGACGACCACGGGCTTGCGCACCTCGACGTCGGCCCTGCGGACGTCCTCCACGCGCACGGGCAGCTCCTCGCCCTCGGCGCCGAGCCGGCGGGTCGCCGCGGTCAGCAGCCGCACGCCGAGCCGCTTCGGCCCCTGCTCGCGGACGATCTTCGTGACCTGCCTCAGACGTCTCACGCGCCGGCCCTCTTCCGCAGCACCGCAATGATTTCGTGTCGCATCGGGAACACCACCAGCGCGTAGGCGAGGCACGACAGCGCACCGCCGGCGAGGATCTGCACCAGCTCGCTGTCGACCACGTTCCGGACCGCGATCACGACCGCGACCATCAGCACGCCGCCGAGGAACGGCCGCAGCAGCCGCGCGCCGAGCGCCCCGGCGCGGACGCCGTAGGACTTGAAGGTGATCAGGTACGCGGGTGTGATGACCAGGACGGCGACCACGACGTGCGCCGCCGCGACCCCGCGGATGCCGTCGAGGTGCGCTCCCAGTGCCAGCAACGGCACTAGCGCGCCCAGCCACACCAGGTGGATGACGAGGATCGCTCGCGACCGCCCGGCGGACGCGAGGAAGTCGTAGCCGAGCTCCAGCGCGACCCGGACCGCGCCGAGCAGCACCAGCAACGCGAGCGCGGCCGCGGCCGGAGCCCAGCGCTCGCCGTAGACGACCCGGATGAGAGGCTCGGCCAGGGCGGCCAGCAGCACGCACGCGGGCACCGTGACGAGCGCCAGGAGGCCCAGTGCGCGCCCGAACGACCGTTGGAACAGGTCCGGGTCCTCGCGGACCTTCGAGAACGCGGCCAGCGAGACGCTGCGGACCGGCGCGGAGAAGGCCGCCACGGGCCAGCTCGCGAGGTTGAAGGCCAGCAGGTAGAAGCCGAGCGGCACGGTGCCGAGCAGCGCGCCGACGACGATGTAGTCGACGTTCATCACGCCGAAGATCAGCAGGCTCGACCCGGCGAGCGGCAGCCCGAACGCCAGCAGCTCCTTCGCCTGGCCGGAGTTCCACCCCGGCCGGAAGCGGTCCTGGGTGAGCCAGAACATGATGACCGCGGCGGAGAGGTTCTGCGCGATCCGCTGCCACGCGAGGCTCCACGCGCCGAAGCCCATGACCGCCAGCACGACCGCGACGGCCGTCCCCACGACGAAGGCGGCCGTGTCGGCGTAGAACTTGTGGTCCTGCCGGAAGTTGCGCTGCATCATCGCGCCGGGCACCGCGGTGGCGCCGGCGATGACGAGCGCGACCGACATGAGCTGGATGACGCCCGTGGCCTCCGGCGCGTCCATGGCGCCCGAGAACCACGGCGCGCCGAGGAAGCAGATCAGCGCCAGCAGTGTGCCGGACGCGAGCGACAGCGTCGTGACGGTCGGCGCCATCTCCTCCACCGGCCCGTTGTGGCGGACCAGGGCGGCGCTCACGCCGAGCTCGGACACGCTCAGCACGATGTTGAGCACGACCAGGGCGACCGCGAAGACGCCGAACTGCTCCGGGGCGATCAGGCGGGCCAGCAGGACGCTGATGCCGACGGCGGCGAGGCGTTGCAGGAGCGAGTTGACCGCGCTCCACCGGATCGCCGAGGAGACCTCGTTCTCCAGCTTGCCGGTGTCCTGTTCGGTCGTCACCACTCGCCCCGCCACTTCCACTTCTGCGTCCCGATCCACAGCTTCGCCCTCTTGCCGGCGTGCGGCGCGAGGAAGAGCTGCGTGCGGTTCAGGAAGCGCGGGCTGAACTTCTTGCGCCGCAGCAGCGCCCGGTACTCCGGCAGCTCCTCGAGCGCCGGGTGGGTCTCGCGCGCGAAGCGGAGCAGTTCCTCCTCGGTGCCGTCGAGCTGGTCGCGGTCGTGCAGCCGCACCGCGCGCCAGAGCGCGTCTGCCGCGATCGCCCTGCGCGCCAGCGTCCCCAGCCGCGCCGGCAGGCCGGGGTTCTGCTCCAGCACGAGGTCGAACACGTCCCGGCGCTGCTCCAGGTCGGCGAACACCGACTTGAACGTCGTGCGCATCATGGAGTTCTCGTGCACGCGGTAGTACGCGCCGGGCTTGCCGCTGACGTAGCCGATGTCCGACACGGCCGCGATGCGCAGCCACATCTCCAGGTCACCCGCGTGGGGGAGGTCGGAGCGGTAGCCGCCGACCTTCTGCTGGACCTTCGTCCGCACCACGACCTCCGGCGAGGAGATCACGTTGCGGCTGCTGCGGAAGCGGTTCTCGATCCACTCCTCGCCGCGCCACACCTTCGACGTGGCCGGGAGCTGCGTCACCTTCGGCAACGCGTTGTGGTCGCTGTAGTACACGACGCGGCCGTAGACCATGCCCACCTCGGGGTTCTGCTCGAAGACCCCGGCCGCGCGCTGCAACGCTCCCGGCGCCAGCAGGTCGTCCGCGGACAGCAGCACCGTGTAGTCGGCGCTCGCCCAGTCCAGCAGCCCCTCGTTGTAGGTGGCGATGTGCCCCTTGTTCACCTCGTGCCGGTATCCCTCGACGCGCTTGTCGGCGGCCATCAGCTCGGCCATCACCCCGGGCGTGTCGTCCGACGACGTGTCGTCGATCACGAGCACGCGCACGTCGACGCCCGGCTGGTCGAGGACGCTGCGGACGCAGGCCGGCAGGAAGCGGGCGTAGTTGTAGCAGGGGATCACGACGTCCACTGTGGGAAGCGTTGGCACAACCTGAGTATCGGTACCGCCGGGCATTCGTTAGCGCCGCAACGTTTCGGGTGCGCCGGGCGATGAAGGGGTGACCGGAGTAAGGGGAGTCATGGCCGACCACGTCATCCTGACGCGCTTCAACCTGCCTTCGAAGGGCGCCGAGAGCTACGTCCGGGCGAAGGAGGGGTGGCTGACCGAGCGCGTCGCCCTGTTCGAGCGCTACTGCCTGCCGTCGGTGCTGGCGCAGACGGACGAACGGACGCGGTGGCTCATCTACTTCGACCCCGAATCACCGCAATGGCTCAAGGACAAGATCGCCTCGCACGGTGACGCGTACACGCCCGTTTACCGCGCGGAGGTCTCGCGGGAGGAGCTGCGGTCGGACATCCGGTCGCTCTTCTCCCGGACGAGCTCCGAGCTCATCACCACGAACCTCGACAACGACGACGGCCTCGCAGTCGACTTCGTCGAACGCCTCCGCGCCGCACCCCGCCCGACGACCACGGCGGCGTACTACCTGGTGAACGGTCTGATCAAGTCGCCGGGCGGCCTCTACCACCGCGTCGACCGGCACAACGCGTTCGTGTCGGTCCGCGAGTCGTGGGACGAGCCGGTGACGTGCTGGGCGCACTGGCACAACCGGATGCACCTGCACTTCCCCGTCGTCGAGCTGGGCGGCGCCCCCGGCTGGCTGCAGGTCGTGCACGGCGGCAACGTCTCGAACCGCACCCGCGGCCGGCTCGTCTCGCCCGCGCCCCACCGCGCCGCCTTCGGCGCGTCGCTGGACGACGTGCCGGAGCCGGGCTCGCTGGCCGTCGCGCAGGACCGGCTCGTCGACCAGCCGATCCGGTTCGTGCGCGACTCCGGGCGCGTGGCCGCGAAGAACGCGGCGATGAAGGTGCTGGGCAAGGGCGGCTTCGAGAAGATCAAGCAGAAGCTGGCTGCTCGCGGTTAGTCCCGTAAGCGATGATCAGCGTCACGGTGAGTGCGACGAGCGCCACCGCGACGCCGACGCCGATGCCGGAGTGCTGCAGAAGTAGTCCAAACGCGACGGACGAGACGAGACGGCCGAGCGCCTGCCCCGTCTGCACGACGGACAGGCCGCTCGCCCGCAGCGACTCCGGCGCCGTCTCGCTCACCTTGGCCGACAGCACCCCGTCCGTGGCGGCGTAGAACAGCCCGTGCAGCAGCAGTGCGGCGATCGCCACGCCCATCCCGCCCTCGGGGATGAACAGCAGCGCGTACACGCCCAGCAGCAACCCGTGCCCGACGAGGAACATCCGCCACCGGCCGAGCCTGTCCGAGAGCTTCCCGAGCGGCGCGGCGGCCGCGAGGAAGACGACCGCCGTGCCGAGCGGGAGCAGGGGCAGGTAGCCCAGCGAGATGCCGGTGGCCTTCTGCACCAGCACGTAGACGAACGCGTCCGAGATCGTCGCGAGGCCCAGCAGGCCGGCGGAGATGGTGGTGCGCCGGAAACTCCGGTCCGTGAGCAGGTTCAGCCCCGCCTTGAACGACGGCCGCGGCCCCTTCGGCTGCTCGGTCCTCGGCTCCCGCACGAACGAGATCAGCACGATCAACCCGATCACCGCGAACGCCGCCGACACGGCGAAGATCGGTCCCGGCACCATCCCGATCTGTGCTAGCAGCAGGAAGGTGATCAGGGGTCCCAGCAGCGCGCCGAACGTGTCCATGCTGCGGTGCACCCCGAACGCCGCACCCAGCCGGTCCTCGGGCGTGGCGAGGGAGATCATCGCGTCCCTGGGGGCGGTCCGGATGCCCTTGCCCGCGCGGTCGGCGGCCATCAGCGCACCGATGCCGAACGCCGACGCTCCGACCAGCGGGAAGAACAGCTTGGTGGCCGCCGACAGCCCGTACCCCGCTGCCGCGACGGCCTTGGGCTTGCGGAACTTGTCCGCGACGCCGCCGCCGACCAGCCGGAGCACCGCCGTGGCACCCGTGTAGATGCCGTCCAGCAGGCCGAACTGCGCGTAGCCCAGCTGGAGCGTGAAGAGCAGGTAGACGGGCAGGAACGCCGTGATCATCTCGGCGGAGACGTCGGTCAGGAAGCTCACCGTGCCGAGGGCGAAGACCGTGCCCGGCAACCGCTTGCGGAAGTCCGCCTTGCCGGGGCGCGAGGAGGCGACGTACATGGGAGACCTACCTGCCCGGGATGTCGGTGGAGCGAGGAGCGCGGTGCGCCGGCGCGCGGCCGGGACGTGGCTCCGCCATCGCGAAGTCCCGGTTGCCCCGCGGGAGCGGAGCGGCGTTCGCGGCCGCCGTTCGTCTCGCGGCCGCCCCCACGCCGCTCACCACGCCAGCGTCTGGTGCCACACCTCGAGCGACAACAGCGTCCAGATGCGCGGCTGCTCGTTGCGGTCACCCGAGTCGTGGTCGTCGAGCAGCGCACGCACCGCCGCCCGGTCGAAGGTCTCGCCCACGAACGACGTGGGCCCGGTCAGCAGGTCGTGGGCCATGTCCCGCAGGCCGTCGCGGAACCACGCGTCGAGCGGCACCTTGAAGCCGGACTTGGGGCGGTCGACGACGTCGGCCGGCAGGTGCCGGCGCGCCACCTCCTTCACGACCCACTTGGTCGTGCCGCCGCGCACCTTGACGTTGCTCGGCAGCGAGAACGCGAGCTCGGCGACGCGGTGGTCGAGGAACGGCGGGCGCAGCTCCAGGGACGCGGCCATCGACATGCGGTCGCCGCGCTCCAGCAGGTTGTCGGCGAGCCAGGTGTGCGAGTCGGCGTAGAGCATGCGCCGCAACGCGTCCCCGCGGCCGTCGACGTAGGGCGCCAGCACCGAACGCGTGGCCGGGCCGCCCAGCAACGCTGCCCGTTCGGACACCGTGAAGGGTGCGAACCAGCCGCGCATGCGTTCGGCGTACGAGGGCTCGGCCAGCGCGCGCAAGGCGATGCCCATGCGCGCCTTCGAAGCCGGCAGCGCCTTCTCCAGGCGCCTCAGGGCGAACGAGGGCGCGGCGCCGGCCAGGCGGGTCGGCAGCGCGAAGCGGTACTTCGGGTAGCCGCCGAACAGCTCGTCGCTGCCCTCGCCGGACAGCACGACCTTGACGTCGCGGCGGGCCAGTTCGGCCAGGCGGAAGACGGCCACGTCGGCCGGTTCGGACAGGGGGGCGTCGCGGTGCCAAGAGAGCTTGGCCCAGCTGTCGCGGAAGTCGTCGGCCGTCACGACCACGTTGTGGTGCACGCTGCCGACGAGGCCTGCGACCTTCTCGGCCCAGTGCAGCTCGTCGACGCGCGGATCGCCGAAGCCCGCGGAGAACGTGTGCAGCTCCGCGTCGCCCCGTTCGCGTGCGACCAGGGCCGTGATCAGCGACGAGTCCACTCCGCCGGAGAGGTACGCGCCGACGGGCACGTCCGCGACCAGCGCGTCGCGCACCGACGCCGTGAGGGCCTCCTCGACCAGGCGGACGGCCTCGGCGGGCGTCACCGAGCGGATCTCGGACTCGCGCGGCAGCTCCCAGTACGCCTCGACGCGCACGTCGCCCGAGGCCGTCACGACCAGGTGGTGGCCCTGCGGCACCTTCCGGACGCCGCGCACGAGCGTGTACGGCGCGGGCACGCTGCGGTGCGCCAGGTAGTCGTGCAGCGACTCGTGGTCGACCTCGGCGGCGCCGATCGCCGGCAGCAGCGCCTTGATCTCCGACGCGAACGCGAACATCGACGAGTCCGCGTAGTAGTAGAGCGGCAGGATGCCGAGCCGGTCGCGGAACAGGTGCGTCTCACCGGTGGCCGCGTCGTGGATCGCGTACGCGAACTGGCCGCGCAGCCGCGAGACACCGGCGGCGCCGTGCTGTTCGTACAGCGCGAGCAGCACCTCGGTGTCGCCGTTCGTGCGGAACGGGTAGCCGAGCTGGGTCCGCAGCTGCCGGTAGTTCAGGATCTCGCCGTTGAACGCGATCTGCGTCGTGCCGGACGCGCCCGCCATCGGCTGCGGCGACCCGGCCAGGTCGATGATCGAGAGCCGGGTGTGCGCGAGGCCGATCGAGCCGTCGGAGAAGAAACCGCTGTCGTCGGGGCCGCGGTGGTGCAGCCGCTTCGCCATCTCGGCGAGCAGCTCGCGGGAGACGGGCGCGCCGTCGAACCGCCTGATGCCTGCGATGCCGCACATGGTCAGCGGCCCTCCGCGATCTGCATGAGCTCACGGGCACGGGAGTCCCAGGAGGCGGTCAGCACGGCCGCGCGGCGCTCGGCGGGGGTCTTGAGGCCGCCGTCCTTGAGCGTCAGGCGGATCCGGTCGATGAAGTCGGCCTCGCCGGACGCGATCCGGATGACGTCGGAGTAGCGCTCGACCTCGGGGAAGTCCGTGGACACCACGGCGAGCCCCAGGGCCAGGTACTCCTTCATCTTGATCGGGTTCGCGTGCTTGATCCAGTCGTTGTCGAGCCACGGCATGAGCGCCACGTCGAAGGCCGAGCCGTAGCCGGGGATCTGCTCGTAGGACCGGAAGTCCAGCCAGTGCACGTTCGGGTACCCGGCGTAGCGCTCCATCGAGCACGTGGCGTCACCGATCAGCACCACGGAGGCCTCGGGGAACTCCTGCGCGACCTTCTCGACCAGGTCGAAGTCGACGAGGTAGTCGTCGAGGCTGCCGAAGAACCCGATGCGCGGTCCCGGGATCGAGGCGATGTCCGCCGGCAGTTCGGCGCGGCGGGTGAAGTGGTCGACGTCCACGCCGTGGTCGAGGAAGTGCGCGCGATTCCCCGTCAGCGCGGATTCCTCCTCCTGCAAGGCGCGCGAGACGTAGAGGACGGTGTCCGAATTGGACAGCAGCTGGTTCTCCAGCGCGGCGATCGTGCCCTGGTCGGCCTCGGGGAACGCCGAGTGCCGGTCGGAGCGGTTGAACACCAGGCCCCTGTGCTTCATCGGCTTCACGACGTCCCACGCCGTGGGGATCGTGGCGACGACCACGGGCGTGCCCATCCGCAGGAAGAAGCACACCGCGCGGACCTGGGCGCGCACCAGCACGGAGTTGAGCTTCCGCAGCCACGGCTTGCCGTAGAACGGCAGGGGAGCGGGCGTCATCACGTAGAAGTTCGGCGTCTCGGGGATCGGCTGCCGCACGAGCATCGCGACGCTCTTGGCCTTGCGGAAGATCCGGCGCAGGAACTGCGTGCTCCTGCCGGGCGACGGCATGCGCAGGCCGATGCTGTTGACCAGCAGCACCTTGCGGTGCTTGGCGACGCGGCGCAGCAGCTGGAAGTCCGAGTGCGCCCGGTTGTGGTACCACCAGTCCTGCGCCGAGAAGCACAGGTAGCTCGGTCCTTCGGACGCGACCTCCTCCGGCCAGCGGCGCATTCCGAAAAGCCCCTTCAACGCGGTGCGGTGCTTCGGCGAACGCGCGCGAAGTCCTTCGTTCACGATCATCGCGAGCCACAGGAAGAACGCGGCGAACCGCCCGTGCAGCTCGCGGTGCAGGCGCACCTTGTTCGCGGTCAGCATCGACCACAGCCGGGCGTTCGTGGACACCTCGCCGCCGATGTGCGTGACCACCGCGCGCGGCTCGAACCAGACACCGCCGGCGCGCAGCATGTACTCGGTTTCCTCCGAATAGAGGAAGTAGCGTTCGTCCAGAAGGCCGTGCTTCTCGATGACCTCGCGCTTGACCAGCCACGCGCAGCCCGTCGCCCAGTCGGCGGCGTGCGCGCCTTGGTAGGCCTTGTCGTCGGTGACCGTCTCGCCCAGGCCGATCGCGCCGGCGCGGCGACCGCCGATCACCGCCTCCGCGAAAGCACCCAGGACGCTCGGCTCGCGACGCAGCGAATGCGACAGCACGCCGTTCTCGTCGACCAGGCGGGGCGCGACGATCGGCTTATCCGCGGCGCGCAGCGATTCCACGGCTCCGGGGTGCAACCGGATGTCGGCGTTGAGCACGAGGACGTCGTGCCCTTCCGCCGCTTTGATCCCGAGGTTCACACCCGCGGCGTAGCCGCCGTTCACCGGGCTGCGCAGGACCTCCACGCCGGGGCGAGTGGCGGCCGCCACAGTGCCGTCGGTGGAAGCGTTGTCGACGACGATCACCCTCACGCCGTCGGGCAGTGAGTCCAGGCACCCCGCGATGACCTGTTCGCTCTGGTAAGTGACGATGACCACCGCGACAGGTGACCGCTCCACGACCGCTCCTCGTTTTTCGGGTCTCTGCGCCTACATCGAGCGTTGTGCAACCTCCGTTACGAGAACCGCGGAAGGTGTAACCGTTTCGCCCTCCGGAACGAGAACCAGAGCGTGACGTCATCGCCGCACGTGTTGATCATCGTGCAGAACCTCCCCGTGCCTCTGGACCGCCGGGTGTGGCTGGAGTGCCGTGCCCTGACGGCCGCCGGGTACGAGGTTTCGGTGATCTGCCCGAAGGGTCCGGGTGATCCCGCCTACCAGCTCCTCGACGGGGTGCACCTCCACAAGTACGCTCCGCCGCCCCAGGCCGAGGGCGCGCTGGGCTACGCGTGGGAGTTCCTGTACTGCTGGGTGCGCACGGCGTTGCTGAGCGTGAAGGTCCGCGCCCGCAGGCGGTTCGACGTCATGCAGGCCTGCAACCCGCCGGACACCTACTGGGCGCTCGCACTGCTCTGGCGGCTCGGTGGCGTGAAGTTCGTCTTCGACCACCACGACCTCAACCCCGAGGTGTTCCTCTCCCGCTTCGGCGAGCCCCGGGGGATCGCGGGCAAGCTGCAGTACCGGATCTTGAAGTGGCTGGAGCGCAGGACGTTCCGCACGGCCGACAGGGTGACGTCGACCAACACCTCGTACCAGAAGATCGCGTGGACGCGCGGCTCCGTGCCGCCCGAGCACACCACCGTCGTGCGCTCCGGTCCCGACACCACCGTGATGCGGCCTGTCGAAGGCGTGGACGAACTGCGACGCGGCGGCAAACACTTGGTGGCGTATCTGGGAATCATGGGACCGCAAGACGGCGTCGACGGCGTCCTCGAGGTCGCGCGGAGGGTGGTCTTCGACCGCGGCCGGACCGACGTCCGGTTCGCGCTGCTGGGCTTCGGCGACTGCCTCGAGGACCTGAAGAAGCAGGCCACGGCCTGGGAGCTCGATCCCTACGTCGAGTTCACCGGACGGGTCGGGCCCGAACAGATCACCCGTTACCTGTCCACGTCGTCGGTCGGACTGGGCCCGGATCCGTTGTCGCCTTTGAACGACGTGTCCACTATGAACAAGACCATGGAGTACATGGCCTACGCGCTGCCGGTCGTCACGTACCGGCTGCAGGAGACCGTGGTGTCCGCCGGCGAGTGCGCCGTGCTGGTCGAGCCGGGTGACGTGGAGGGGTTCACCACGGCGCTGCTCGACCTGCTCGACGACGCGGAACGGCGCGGCCGCCTCGGCTTCGAGGGCCGCCGCCGCTGCGAGGCGGTGCTCGACTGGCGTCCGCAGGCCGAGAACTACGTCGCGGTGTTCGACGGGCTCACCGGCTTCGTCTCGCGCGGCCCGTTCCCCGGCGGCAGGCCCGAGCTCGGCGCCGGAACCGACCGGTGGGGCAACAAGATGATCGACGTGAGCGACGACGCCGTGCTCCGCGCGTTCGCCGTGAACCGAACGGGAGAATGATGTTCGTCAGAAGGATCGCTGTCGTCGGCACCGGCTACGTCGGTCTGACCACGGGCGCCTGCCTCGCGTCGCTCGGGCACCGCGTGGTGTGCGCGGACGTCGACGCGGGCAAGGTCGAGCGCCTCTCGCGCGGCGAGGTCGACATCCTCGAACCACGTCTTGCCGAACTGGTCGCCGAGGGTTTGGCCTCCGGTCGCCTGTCGTTCGTCCTCGGGGCCTCGGCCGCCGTCGCCGACGCCGAGGTCGTCTTCCTCTGCGTGCCCACGCCGATGGGCGTGGGCGGCATCGCGGACCTGCAGGCCGTCGAGTCCGTTGTGGACGAGACGCGCGACCTGCTGCCGTCCGGCTGCGTGATCGTCAACAAGTCCACCGTGCCCGTCGGCACCTCGCTGCGCACCGCGGAGCTGCTGCGCCGCGACGACGTGGCCGTCGTCTCGAACCCCGAGTTCCTGCGCGAGGGCACGGCCGTGCACGACTTCCTGAACCCGGACCGCATCGTCGTCGGCTGCGACCAGCAGGACGCCGCCGAGCGCGTCGCCGCCCTGTACGCCCGCCTCGGCGCGCCGACGGTGCTGACCGACGCCGCCTCCGCCGAGATGGTCAAGTACGCGGCGAACTGCTTCCTCGCGATGAAGCTCTCGTACGTCAACGCGGTCGCGGAGCTGTGCGAGCGGCTCGGTGCCAACATCACCGACGTCACCGAGGGCATGGGCTACGACAAGCGCATCGGCCAGGCCTTCCTCAACCCCGGCCCCGGCTGGGGCGGTTCCTGCCTGCCCAAGGACACGCACGCCATGCTCCAGGTCGCGGACGCCGCCGACTTCGAGTTCCGCCTCCTGCGCGCCACGATCGACACCAACGAGCGCCAGCGGCAGCGGATGGTCGAGAAGGTGCGCCTGGCCGTCACCGGCAAGCGCGGTGGCTCGCTGTCCCACGTCCGCCTCGGCCTGCTGGGCCTCACGTTCAAGGCGGGCACGGACGACCTGCGCGACTCGCCCGCCCTGGCCGTGGCCGCTCTGCTGAAGCAGGCCGGCGCGGAGCTCGTCGGCTACGACCCGGCCCTGACCGGCGGCACCGACCTCGGCGCGGTGTCCGTTGTGGACGATCCGTACCAGGCGGCGAAGGACGTCGACGCCCTCGTCGTGCTGACCGAGTGGCCGGATTTCCGCTCGCTGGACTGGGCGCGGCTGTCCGAGGCCGTGAAGCAGCCCGTCGTCGTCGACACCCGCAACATCCTGGACCCGGACGTCCTCGGCCGCGCGGGCTTCCGGTGCACCTCGCTCGGCCGCCGGGTGTCCGTTTAGGACGGACGCGCGGACAGTTCTGTCCCCGGTAGCGGGGCGTTCGTGCGGTCCGGGTCCGGTGGTGGTCCCGGCTGCCGAACGTCCCGCTGTTCCGCGGTCGCGGACCACCACCTGCGGCTCCTCACCACCGCGGCAGATCCGGCCCGTGGTGCCTGATGCCGGCGAAGAGGTCCGTCTCCGGCAGGGGAGCGTTCGTCGTGTCTATGGCGCGGATGTAGGACTCGGTCGAGGACCGCTGCCGCGCCGTCAGCTTCCCGATGAGCGACTGGCTCTCGTAGCAGTACATCGCCTTGCGCTTGAGCTCCGCCACCGACGACGTGTCGATCGTCGTCGTGGCCTGGCTTTCGTGCGCCTCGAGGTACAGCTTGGCCGGAATGCCCGTTTCCCTGGCCGCGAGGTGCGCCACCCGAGCCGCGTGCACGTGGTCGCGGTGCTGGTGCGGGTTGTGGTGGTCGTGCGTGACGACCACCTGCGGCCGGTAGTGCTCGATGAGCGCGGCGACCCGTCCCGCCGCCGTCTCGACGGGGATGGAGCAGAACGCGCCGGGCGGCACCTCCCCGGTCTCCCCGGAGTCGTGGTACCCCAACAGTTCCAGGTCCGTGACGCCCAGCACGTCGCACGCCGCGAACAGCTGCGTCCTGCGCCTGGCCGCCACCGCCTGCGGGTGGTGGTCGAGATCGCCCGGCTTGATCCCGCCGGGCATGTCACCCAGCTCGCCGCCGGTGCACGTGACGAGGACGACGCGAACGCCCTGCTGGGCGTAAAGGGCGAGGACGCCTCCCGTCGACCGCGACTCGTCGTCGGGGTGGGCGTGGACGGCCAGCAAGGTTCTCGGTCCATCGAACTGCACGCGGGAAAGCTACCCGGAAACTATTGTGCGGCGCGTGACCGACTTGCCGTCCGGCTTGAAGCCGCTGGAACTCGCCAACCACCTTCTTGGACAGATCACCCGCGGGCACGAGTACGCCCGTTCGCGCAAGCACCAGTTCCGGTGGAAGTCGGTAACTGTCCGACTGACCACTTTGGTGCTTTCGGCGGTGTCGACGATCATCCTCGGACTGCAGAACCTGAACCCCTGGACCGGGACGGCGTTCGCGCTCGTCGCGGTGGTGACCGTGGTGTCCGCTTTGGAGCCGTTCTTCGCTTGGCGGTCTTTGTGGGTGTTGATGGAGGACGCGTCCCACCGGTTCCACCGGCTGGAGGACGATCTCACGTACTACGTCGCGTCCACGTCCGCGGAGGAGGTGGACGCCGAGCGGGTTCGGGAGATGTTCGAGCAGTACCAGGCCATTTGGGACTCGCTGAGCTCCCGGTGGTCGAGGTTGCGGGACAACGGGTGAGGCCTGGGGTCGTCGCCTGTGCGGACCGGCTTGCGAGGGCCGTTTTCCCGCCCCGCACGTCCGGAAGGACGCCCCGCCTTCGGCTTTGGTCCGCCGCTCCCCGCGAACGCCACCGCCTCCGTCTCGGGCCGAGGGCCCGGTGGCAGGAAGCGGGCGGCCGGCCGTCAGGGCGTGGCCGCCGGCTTTCCCTTGCCGTCCGGAGCGTTCGGGTCGTGCACGTAGTTCTCCTGCCACACCGCCCACTTGTGGGCGGTGCCGTTCTGGCTCACGTAGGCCGCGCCCCAGCCCGTGCCGGTGAAGCGGTTGTTGATGGACCTCATGTTGCGGCCGTAGCTGTGGCCGAAGCCCGACTCGAGGCCCAGCTGGTAGCCGCCGCCCTCGAGCAGGTTGCCCTCCACGGTGACGTTGTCGATGTCGTTGCCGTAGGTCTGGATGAACAGCGCGCCGGTGTCGTTGCCGGTGGAGCAGTCGATGCGGTTGTTGCGGAACGCCAGGGTGCGGCCCGCGTTCTTGTCCAGCGGGAAGTCTCGGACGGTGGCGCCGTCGTTGTGGGACTCGCCCTCCGAGCGGAGGCCTCGGACGTAGTTGCCTTCGGCCAGGGCGTTCAGGGAGTGGCCGGTGTTGAAGAAGCAGATGCCGGAGCCCATGCCGCTGATGTAGTTGCGTTGCAGGGTGCCGACTCCCAGGAACGCGCACGAGCCCGCGATGGTCTTGGCCGGGAGGGCCGAGCCGTCGATGTTCGAGTCGCGGATGGTGACCGGGCCGCCGGTCACCTGGCACGAGTTGCTGCCGCAGGGGCCGTTCGTGGTGATGAGGGGTGCGGTCTCGCCGAGGCGGGTGGGGCGGATGCAGGACTTCTCGACGGTGATGCCGCCCGCGAAGAGGGTCAGGGCCTGTTCGACCCGCTTGCCGGAGATCACGGTGCCCGCGGGCGGGGCGGCGGGGCCCGTGTAGAGGGGCAGGGAGTCGCATTTCAGGCCGTGCGCGGCCAGGCCGGTGTTGGCCTGGGTGAGCTTCCAGCCCGGGGAGCCCGCCGGCGCGGGGGTGCCGGGGTTCGCGGGGGGCTTCACGGGGCCGTTCGTGGCGGAGGCCACCGAGGAGCTGGGGGCCGCCGAGCTGCTGCTCGGGGCGGGGGAACTGCTGGTCGTGCTGCTCGAGGTGGCGCTGGTGCCGTCCGCGACCGGTGCCGGTGGGGCCGCCCCGGTCGGGGAGCAGGCGGCCAGCGCGACGACACCACCGGTCAGCAGCACGGCCATTCTCGGTTTCACGGCTGGATCCACCTCCACGCGCGTTCACGACGGGGGACCGTGAACGCGCTGATTGTGTCGTCGGCCGTTGCGGAATGTGCGCGGAACTCGTGCGACCGAGTTCGTACCGGGGGCCTTGGAACGGTAGGCACACTGCACGTGCCGACGTGCGGAGTCAAGCTGATCCCGTTGCGCCGCAACATCATCTTCCCGTTCGGCGGGAATCGACCGGGACGTGCGGGCAGGCAGATCACGGTTTCACCACCGCGGTATTCGGTTCTTCGATGTGTGAGGTCAGCGACCCGTGAACGTCGCGCGGCCGGGGCCGTCGGTGAGGAAGCTGTGCACGGCGCGGGGCAGGTCTTCCGTTTCGAACAACCCCGAGGCGATCGTCGTGACGTGCGCGTCGGCCTCCGGGACGCCGCCGTTCTCGAAATGCGCGAGGACCTGTTTGGTCGCGGAATGCGCCTTCGTCGGGCCGACGGCGAGCGCCAGCGCGAACTCTTCGGCGGCCAGCGCGAAGCCCTCGTCCGGGAACACGCGGTTCACGACGTTCCAGCGCTCCAGCTCCGCGGCGCCGTAGAGGTCGCCCGTCATGACGAGCTCCTTCGCCCGAGCCACCCCCGCGCGGGCCGCCAGGCGCTGCGTGCCGCCCATCGTCGGCGTCAGGCCCACGACCTTCTCGACCAGGCCGAACCGCGCCGACTGTGCGGCCACCAGCAGGTCGCACGCCACCGCCAGCTCGAAGGCCCAGGTCAGGCACAGGGCGTGCGCCGCGAAGACGGTCGGGATCGGCAGCACGGCGAGGCGCCGGGGGAGCAGCAGCATGCGGTCGAACAGCTGCTGCGCCTCCTCGCGGTACTCCTGCGCGGCGAACAGCGACACGTCGACACCGCCCGACACGACCTTGCCCGTGGCGTTGACCAGCAACGCCCGTGCGTCGCCCAGCTCGTCCAGGGCCTCGTGGAACTCCGCGTCGAGGTCGAGGGCGTAGAGGTTGAGCGGCGGCGCGTCGATCGTGATCACGGCGAGCTCGTCGCGGCGGGTCAGGTGGATCTTCAAAACTGGCTCACAACCAATCGCGGCGCTTGAACATCACGTACAGGAAGTAGGAGAGGCCGAAGATACCCAGCGTGGCGACCAGGAAGCCCCACCTCTGCTCAAAGCCGGGATACGGGACGTTCATGCCGTAGTACCCGGAGATCGCGGTCGGCACCGCGATGATCGCGGCCCAGCTCGTCACCTTCTTCATGATCGAGTTCAGCCGGTTGCCCTGCACGGCGACCTCGGCCTCGCGCAGGTTCGTGACCAGCTCGCGCATCGACTCGGTCATCTCGGCGATGACCAGCGTGTGGTCCTTGACGTCGAGGTAGTACGGCATCATCACGTCGTCGACGAGCTCGTGGTCGCGGTGCAGCAGCGAGCCCAGCACCTCGCGCATCGGCAGCGCGACACGCCGCAGCTGGACCAGAGCGCGCCTGAGCCGCAGCGCCTCGCGGCCCACGTCCGGCTTCTCGTCGTAGATCCGGTCCTCGAGGTCCTCGATCGCGTCGTCGAGCTGCTGCGCGACGGCGTAGTGGCCGTCCACCAGGTCGTCGAGCAGGCCGTGCAGCAGGAACCCGATGCCCGCGCCCGCCAGCGTCGGCGCGGCGTCCCAGCGGCGCTGCACGCCCGCGAGGTCGTAGTCCTCGCTCTCGCGCACCGTCACCAGCGCGTTCCGGGTCACGAAGATGTCGACCTCGCACGTCTTGAGCTCGTGCTCCTCGTACCGGACCGCGTAGACGGAGAGGAAGAGGTGGGTGGGGTAGCGGTCGACCTTCGGGCGCTGCCGCTCGGAGAACGCGTCCTCGATGGCGAGCTCGTGCAACCCCAGCTCGTCGCGCAGCAGAGCCGTCTGGGCCTCCGACGGGGCGCACAGGTCGAACCACACGACGGCGGACGGGTCCCCGAGGTGGTCCGAGACCTCCTCGAACGGGAAGTTCGAGTCGACGAGTTCGCCGTTGCGGTACAACCTTGTCCGACCCATGGGTGATTAGCGTACGTAGATCTACTCAGATGTGAGGTTTCGGCCCGAGTTCCCGCTACCCTCGATCCGGTGAAGGTGGACCAGCCACAGCGCATCGGCGACTACCTGCTCCTGGGCAGGCTCGGCCGTGGTGCCATGGGAACGGTCTACCTGGGACAAGGCAGCGACGGGCGGCAGGTCGCCGTCAAGGTCGCCCGTGCAGAGCTGGCCGACGACCCGCGCTTCCGCGAGCGGTTCCGCCGCGAGGTGCAGATGGCCCGCGCGGTCGGCAGTGCCGGCACGGCGGCGGTCGTGGACGCCGACACGCGCGCGCCGCGGCCGTGGATGGCCACGGAGTACGTGCCCGGCCCGACGCTGCAGGAGGCGATCGAACGCCACGGCCCGCTGCCCGAGCACCACCTGAGACGACTCGCCGAGGGACTGGCCGAGGCGCTCACCGCCATCCACCGCGCGGGCCTCGTCCACCGCGACCTCAAGCCGTCGAACGTCCTGCTGGGCGCGGACGGGCCGCGTGTCATCGACTTCGGCATCTCGCGCGCGATGGAGCACACGGCGCTGACGGAGACCGGCATGGTCTTCGGCACGCCGGGCTTCCTCTCGCCCGAGCAGATCACCGGCCAGGAGGTCGCGTCCCCGAGCGACGTCTTCGCGCTGGGCGCGGTGCTGGTCTACGCCGCGACGGGCAGGGGCCCGTTCGGCGAGGGGCCGACGGCGACGCTGCTCTACAAGGCCGCGCACGGCGAGCCGGACATCGACGGCGTGCCCAAGGCGCTGCGCCCGCTGGTGCAGAAGTGCATGCACCGCGACCCGGCCAAGCGCCCGGAGCCCGCCGAGGTCACCCGGATGCTCGCCCAGGTCGCCACGCCCAAGCCGCCGACCACGAAGATGCCCGCGCCGATGACGCCCGCGGCGGCGACGTTCTCGACCTCGCGGTTCGTGCCGATGGCGTGGGGCGGGCTGAACCTCGCCGTGGCCCTGCTCGCCGCCGCGATCGCCGATCCGGCGGCCCAGGCCAACGGCGCCACACAGCTGCTCGCGCTGGCCGCGTTCTGCGTGCTCATCGTGCGCGCGGCGCGGTACTTCAGCGCCGCCGCCCGCCGCAAGGTCGTCATCGAGATCAGCCGTGAGGGCATCGCGACGACGCGCAACGGCAAGTTCCACCAGTACTGGTGGTACGAGCTCGCCCGCGTGCGCGTGGTGCCGCACAAGAAAAGGCCGTGGGTCGTCGTCTGGTTGAAGGACCCGGCGCCACGCCGCTTCTTCGGCGCGCACCACGGCGGTGTGCGCGTGTTCCCGGTTGCCCACGAGCGGACCAGGAGGCGGCGCGAGCGCGACGTCGCCGAGCTGCGCGCCGCCCTGGCCTGGTACCTGCCCCGCTCCTACGACGGCCGCTGATCGGTCCACTCGGAGGTGACGGTGGTCGACTGGAGCACGGTGCCCGCCGGAAGCGCCCTGCCCGCGATGACCTGGCGTTCCTCGTACCCGGTCACCTCGCCCGTCCGCGGGTCGAGGGTGAACGACGCCTTGCTGCCGTCCGCGGTCACCAGGCCGTTGTCGTAGCGGACACCGGGAATCGCGGCGAGCTGGCGGTACAGCACCGCCTTGCGCTCGTTCGTGGTGAACGGCGAGAGCAACGCCGACGACCCGGAACCGATCGTCTCCGCGGGGTTCTGGCTCAACGGGTTCAGCAGGCTCGTCTCGTGGCACGGCGTCGTCGGGCAGACCGTGCCCCACATCGACGGCCCCGTGTAGATCTTGCTGAAGTCGTACTCGGCGGCCATCGCGATGCCGGGCACCGGGCGCGTGCGGCCGGTGGGCCTGCGGTGGGTCCGCACGTGCTGGCCCTTGGCGGTCGGCAGCCAGACCTCGACGACGAACTCCGACTGCAGTGCGGTCGTCGTGCCGTTGCCGGTGATCGAGAACGTCTCCCACGTCTCGTACCTGATGTGCCTGTACTTGCCGCGCGGCTGCGACCGTTCCAGCAACGTCGCGGCCTCGGCGAGGTTCGTGGCGGGCGCGGTCGGCATCTCGGCGACGTCCGGGGCGGACCGGTCCGGACGCAGGAACACCACGAGGCCGGTGATCAGCACGACCGCCACGACCGCCGCCGCGACGCCCGCCCAGTTGCGGGAGCGGGGCCGCGGCTTCTCGGCGAAGAGCTGCTCGCGCAGGCGGGCCAGGCGCACGTCGTCGCTGCCCCGCACCGGGTACAGCTCCGCGAGGTCGTCGTCCAGCAGGTCACGCATGGCGGAGCTCCAGTTCCTTCAGCTTGGTGCGCAGCCGGTGCAGACGGGACCGGGCGGTGGCCGGGTTCATCGCGAGGGCCTGCGCGGCCTCCTGCACGGTCAGGCCGGCGAGCGACACGAGCAGCAGCAGGTCGCGGTCCGAGGTCTGCATCCTGCTCAGCTCGCCGGCGATCAGCCTCAGGTGCGACCGGGCGTCGATGCGGGTCACCACCGTGTGCTCCAGCGACTCGGCGACGCCGAGGTCGACGCCGTAGCGCTCGGCGGTGCGCAGCAGGCGGGTCTCGCGCTTGGCGTGGCCGCGCAACAGGTTCGTGGCGATGCCGTAGAGCCAGCCGACGACGCTGCCCTTCTCCGGGTCGTAGCTCTCCTTGCCGCGCATGGCGGCGAGGAAGGTCTCGCTGACGAGGTCGTCAGCCACGTCGACACCGACCCGCCGCGCCAGATATCGGTGCAGCGGGTGGGCGTGCTCGTCGAACAGCTCCGCGAACATCACGCCCCCAGTTGGCTTCTCGCGGTGTCGGTGTTGCAGTGACCTGAATCACAGTGGACGGGTTTCCGATGATGGTCCCATGACCACCTGGACCGTGACGGCCGCCGATGCCGCGCGTTCGCCGCTCAACCGCGAGTACAACGCCGAGATGATCAGCCGCTACTGGGGCCGGCCGGCGGACGACGCCGAGATCGACGCCTACGAACGCGACGAGCAGGACCACGACGTGCCGGTGTTCCTCGTGGCGTCCGGCGACGGCGAGGACGTCGGGTGCCTGGGCATGCGGTTCCTGACCGGCGACGTCGGTGAGCTGACGCGGATGTTCGTGCGCGAGCCGTTCCGCGGCAAGGGTGTCGCGTCGGCGTTGCTCGCGGCAATGGAGACCGAAGCCCTGCAGCGCGGCATCACCGTGTTGCGCCTCGACACCCGCAAGGACCTCGTGGAAGCGCGCACCCTCTACGCGAAGCACGGTTTTGTCGAGATCGAGCGCTACAACGACGCCGAGTACGCCGATCACTGGTTCGAGAAGGCGCTGAAGAGGCTAACGCCCGCTCCGCCGGTCGCGATGTCCTGAGAAGGTCGGGATGACGTGCGCCAGGAGGCATTGAACATGCGGTTGCGCCCACTGGTGACGGCTGCGGCCGTCACCGCGGCACTGGTGGTGGTGACCCCGGCCGAGGCGGCCCCCGCCGGCCGGGTTCTGGGTTACGTCGCCAACAACGGCGGCGGGGTGTCGGTCATCGACACGGCCACCAACGCGGTGTCCGAGACGATCGCGGACAGCGGCGGCAACTCGCCGTACATGGCAGCGGTCGCTTTCGACGGCACCCGCGGCTACGTGACGAACTCCGTGCAGAACACGTTGACGGTCATCGACACGCCGACCAACACGGTCGACAGGGCCGTCCCCGTCGGGTCCCACCCGGCGGGCGTCGCGGTGGCGCCCGGTGGTGGCTTCGCCTACGTCACCAACTACCTCGACGGCACGGTCTCCGTGGTCGACACGGCCACCCTGGCGGTCACCGCGACCGTCGCGGTCGGGTCGAACGCGGACGGCGTCGTCGTCACGAAGGACGGTTCCGCCGTCTACGTCACGCACGACGTCCCCGGACCGGGCAAGGTCTCGGTCATCGACACCACGTCCAACTCCGTCGCCGCCACGATCCCGGTCGGCAACGCGGCGACCGCCATCGCCGCCTCGCCGGACGGCACGCGGATGTACGTGGTGAACAAGGGATCGGACAGCGTCTCCGCCATCGACGTGGCCACGCGCACCGTCGCCGGCACCGCCGCCGTCGGCTTCACGCCGCACGGCATCGCGTTGACGCCGGACGGAACCCGCGCGTACGTGACGAACAGCGAGTTCGACACGGTCTCCGTCGTGGACCTCACGACGATGACCGAACTGCGGAAGGTCGTCGTCGGCGACCGCCCGATCAGCGTGGCCCTCACGCCGGACGGTGCGTCCGCCTACGTCACGAACTTCAACAGCAACACGGTGTCGATCATCGACACGGCGTCCGACACGGTCACCGGCACCGTCGCCGTGGGTCAGCGCCCGGTGGGCATCGCGATCAACTTCGTGCCGCCCGCCACGTCGAAGCTCGTGTCCGGCACCGCCGCGCTGCAGTTGCGGCTCCTCGGTTTCACGGTCCGCGGTCTCAACGCGACGCTGACCGAGAAGCACACCGGGGCGCCGATCGCCGGTCAGCAGGTCGTCTTCCGCACGGTGAAGGGCAACCCGCTCTGCACCGCGACGACCGGCTCGTCCGGCAAGGCCACCTGCGACGCCCAGGCGTCGCTGCTGATCGGCCTGTCGACGCTGCTGCAAGGCTTCACGGCGTCGTACGCGGGCAGCAACGAGCACGGCGCTGTCTCGTCGCACGGGTACATCAGGTTGCTCTGACAGTAGTGGGGCTGCTTGTCATCAGGCGGCCATCGGCAGGTCGGCACGGAGCGCGTCCAGGTAGTCCGCACAGGACTGCTTGGACGCGACTCCGTGGACGACCTGCCAGCCTGCCGGCACCTGCAGCACCGCGGGCCAGATCGAGTACTGGCCCGCCGGGCTGACCAGCACCAGGAACATGGTGTGAGCCTGAGCGAACGGGGAAGTCATGACCTCAGGGTGACCTGCGCCACCCGGAGGCCTGCTATCCCCGCGCTGGAGCGTTCACCCCGGCGCTCGTTTCCCGATCTTGGTCCGGGTGTGATTACGTGGTGCGCGTGACTGTGGAACAGGTAGTGCTCCTGGCCGAGGACGGCTCCGCCATCGGCGTCGAGGACAAAGCAGTGGTGCACCACGCGGACACGCCGCTGCACCTGGCGTTTTCCAGCTACGTGTTCGACTCCGCCGGCAACACGCTGCTCACGCGCCGCGCGTTGCACAAGAAGACGTTCCCCGGTCTGTGGACGAACACCTGCTGCGGCCACCCGCTGCCCGAGGAGGACATGGCGCAGGCCGTGCTCCGCCGCCTGCGCGACGAGCTGGGCCTGCGGTGCTCCGCCCCCGAACTGCTGCTCCCGGCCTTCCGCTACCGCGCGGTCATGGACGGCGTCGTCGAGAACGAGATGTGCCCGGTGTTCCGCGTGCTCTGCGACGACGACGCGGTGCCGAACCCGGACGAGGTCGACTCGGTGGAACGGGTGCCGTGGACCGAGTTCGCCGCCTCCGTGCTGGACGGCACGCGGGAGATCTCCCCGTGGTCCCGGTTGCAGGTCGCCGAGCTCGTCGAGCTCGGGCCCGATCCGCTGGCGTGGCCCGTGGCGGACCGCGCGGGGCTGCCCGCGGCCGTGCGGCTGGGGTGAGCCGGGTCAGAGCTCGCGGACGCGCGTCACGCGGAACCGGAAGCCGTCCTGCCGGGCCTCCTCGTAGTGGAACTCGACCCGGTCACCCGCCCGCAGCACGCGGAAGCCGTCCGCCTCGATCGCGCTGAAGTGCACCCACGCGTCGCAGCCGTCCGGCAGCTCCGGTGAGGCGATCGCTCCCCAGCCGTCCTCGGGCGAGAAGAACCTGACGGTGCCGAGCGCCATGACGGCATGGTCGCGGACGCACCCCCGCGGCGGCAACCGGAACGGCCGTGCGGCCATCCCGGTCGCGCCCGCTCACCACTTCACCACCCGGCGATCAGGGTCACCCCGAGAGTGATCATCACGGCCGCGATCAGGCCGTCGAGGACCCGCCACGCGCGGGGTCGCGCGAACAGCGGGCTGAGCAGCCGGGCGCCGAAACCGAGCGCGACGAACCACGTGACGCTCGCCGTCACCGCGCCGACGCCGAAGAGCCACCGGCCGGCCGCGATGGAGCCGAGCAGCAGCAGCGTGTCGAGGTAGACGTGCGGGTTGAGCCACGTCAGCGCCAGCGCCGTCAGCACGGGCCGTCCGCTCGTCCGGGTTCCGGCGTCGAGCGCGGACGGCCGGAACGCCCGCCGTGCCGCCAGGAACCCGTACCCCAGCAGGAAAGTCCCGCCCACGACGGCCGCGATCGTGATCGCCCGCGGGAACGCCCGCACGATCGCGCCGAATCCGGCGACGCCCACCGCGACCAGGATCGCGTCCGAGAGGGCGCACACGGCGACGACCCGCGCGACCGCGTGCCGGCGAAGTCCTTGGCGCAGCACGAAAGCGTTCTGCGCGCCGATCGCGACGATCAGGGTCATCATGGTGCCGAAGCCGAGGAACAGGTCTTTCACGCCGTCCACGGTATTGACGCGTTCTTGATGAGACCAGCTACAGGTTCTTACGTATCATTAGCGTCCGTGATGGATCTCGACCTGGTGCGCACGCTGCTCGCGGTCGTCGACGCGGGCACGTTCGACGCGGCGGCGGCAGCGCTGCACATCACGCCTTCCGCTGTCTCGCAACGCATCAAGGCGCTGGAACAGCGCACCGGCCGCGTCCTGCTCGTGCGGGCGCGCCCGGTGAGGCTGACGCCGTCCGGCGAGGTGCTGGTCCGCTACGGTCGGCAACTGCTGGCCCTCGACCAGGACCTCGGGGCGGCGCTCGGCGAGGACGCCGTGGTGCGCGTGCCGATCGCGGTCAACGCCGACTCGCTAGCCACGTGGTTCCTGCCCGCCCTGCAACGGGTTCCGCCCGGCCTGAGGATCTCGTTCGACCTCCACCGCGAGGACCAGGACCACACGACCGCGCTCCTGCGGCAGGGCGTGGTGATGGCCGCGGTGACGTCCTCGCGCGAACCGGTGGCGGGCTGCTCGGTGCGCAAGCTCGGCGACATCCGCTACGCGGCCATGGCCTCGCGGTCCTTCCAGGACGGGCACCGCGACGGCCCGCTGAAGTCGTGGCTGCCCTCCGCCCCGGTCGTGGTGTTCGACCGCAACGACGACCTGCAGGACCGCTTCGTGCGCACCCTGACCCGCGGCCGCGGTGCCTCCGAGCACCGCCACCACGTGCCGTCGTCCGAGGTGTACGTGCGGGCGGTCGTGGCGGGCCTCGGCTGGGGGATGGTGCCGCCGCAGCAGCTGCAGGAGGGGCTGGTGGACCTGGCACCGGGACGCACGATCTCCGTGCCGCTGTACTGGCAGCAGTGGAAGCTCGACTCGCCGGCGCTGAACGCGGTGGCGGAGGCCGTGGCCGCCGAGGCGGCGGTCGCGCTCCGCTGAGCCGTGCCGCTCGGGCGACGACGTGGTGCACACTGGCGGTTCCCGTGCGACCCGGAGGACCGAGCCGTGCCCGACCGGCCTGAGATCGTCTGCATCTGCGGCTCCACCCGGTTCGTGGAGGAGATGCGTGCGGCGAACCGCGACCTGACCCTCGCGGGTGTCATCGTCGTCGCACCGGGCGAGACGGGCGGGGTGGTCACCGACGCGCAGAGGGCCGCGCTCGACGCGCTCCACCTGCGCAAGATCGACCTGGCCGACCGGGTGCTGGTCGTCAACCCCGGCGGGTACGTCGGCGAGTCCACGAGCAGGGAGATCGCCCATGCCCGCTCCACCGGCAAGCCGGTCTCGTTCACCGACCCCGTTCCGCCGGATCGCCGCGCTCCGGCGGACGGCGACGTTCCCGGCTGACTACGCTGACCGGATGACCGGCGAACCCATGAACCTCGACGGGAAGACCGCTGTCATCTACGGCGCGGGCACGATCGGCGGTGCGATCGCGCAGGCCTTCATCGAGGCGGGGGCCGAGGTCCACCTGGCCGCACGCTCCGAGCCCGCTCTCAGGGCGAAGGCCGAGCGGCTCGGGGCGAAGTACGCCGTGGTCGACGCCCTGGACGAACGGGCGGTGGACGAGCACGCGGCCGCGTTCGAGCGGATCGACATCTCGGTCAACGTCATCTCCGACAACGACGTCCAGGGCACGCCGCTGCACGAGATGAGCGTCGACGACTACCTGAGTCCCGTGGTCACGAACGTCCGCTCGAAGTTCCTCACCTCTCGCGCCGCCGCACGGCACATGGTCCGGCAGAAGAGCGGCGTCATCCTGTTCTTCGGCGGCGGCGGTGACGGGTCGGTGCACCGGCGCTGGCACCTCGGAGGGCTGGTCACGGCGTTCGACGCGGTCGAGTCGCTGCGCAGGCAGCTCGCGGCGGAGCTGGGGCCGCACGGGGTCCGGGCGGTGACGCTGCAGACCGGCGGCATCCCCGAGTCGATCCCGGCGGAGCTCCGCGACCGGGTGGAACCGGACCTGGTCGGGCAGACGGTGCTCGGACGGGCGGCGACGCTGCGGGACGTGGGCAGGGTCGCGGTGTTCGCCGCCTCGGACTGGGGGCGCACGATCACGGGATCGCAGGTCAACATCACCTGCGGCAGCGTCCTCGCGTAGAGCTGTCGCCAGCCCGGGCGGAAACTGTCGGGTTCCTGAATCCAGGAACCCCGCGCACCGGCCGGGGCGTTGTCCGAGGTGTGCTGATACCTCGTCTCGCCGCCACCGGCGGTTCGCTCGCCGTCGTCGTGACCGTGGCCATGGTCGGTCTGCTGGACCTGACCGTCGGGCCGCTGCGGCGCACGATCAGCGAGTACGCGCTGGGTGAGTACCGGCCGGTCTTCGACGTCGCGGTGGTGCTGCTCGCGGCCGGGTCGCTCGCGATCCTCCACGTGCTCGTGCACAAGGGCCTGACGAGGTGGCGGTCGACAGGGGCTATCGCGTTGAGCCTGTGGTCCGTGGGCCTGTTCCTGGTCGTGGTGTTCCCCAAGACGAACTGGGCGATGGGCACCAACGAGGTCAGCGGCAGCATCCACCGGTTCGGCAGCATGCTGGCGTTCGTCAGCCTGCCGATCGCGATCATCGCGCTGGCGAGGCCGTGGCTGAAGGACCACGTGTGGGGGCGACACGCCAGGTGGACGATGGCGTCCGGGTTGTTGAGCATCGTCGCGTTCATGCCGCTGCTCTACGCCATTGCGCTAAGCGTGGTCTCGGACGTTCGGTGGTGGCGCGTGTTCCCGTTGGGCTACATCGAGAGGATCTTGCTCATCGCCGAGGTCGGCGCCGTGCTCGTCATCGGGCTGTGGTCGATCGCGGCCAGTAGGGTTGCGCCATGGCGAGTTGGGGAGACCTCGCGGATTACGTCCGCGCCACGTACGACGTCATCCACGACGACGGTGAGGAGCTGAGGATCCTCTGCACCTTCGGGGACGTGGAGGAGGACGAGGACGACCGCACGCAGGTCGTGATCATCGTCCGGGAAGTGCTGGACAAGATGCACGAGTGGGTGCAGATCGCCTCCCCGTGCGGGCTGGCCTCGCAGGTGGACCTGCGCGCGGTGCTGGAGGAGGTGGGCAACTCCACGGTCGCCTGCGGTCTCGCGATCATGGGCGAACACGTCGTGGTCCGGCACTCGCTGCCGCTGACCGACCTCGACATCCACGAGTTCACCGACCCGTTGCAGCTGCTGGCCGGAACCGCGGACTCGCTCGAGGAGCAGTTCTGGGGAGGTGACGGGTACTGATGTACGACCTGACCCCTGCGGCCGACCGGCTGGCCGACGTGGTGCGCAACGTGACCGACGGCGACCTGAAGGCGCCGACACCCTGTCCCGGCTACACGGTCGGGGACCTGCTCGACCACGTGAACGGCCTGGCGGTCGCGTTCACGCTGGCGGCGAGGAAGACCCCGTTGCAGGGCACGGCTTCCGGTGACGCGGCACGGCTGCCGCTCGACTTCCGCGAGTCGATCCCGCAGCGGCTCGGCGAGCTGGCCAGGGCCTGGCAGGTGCCGGCGGCGTGGGAGGGCATGACCGCGGCGGGCGGTGTCGACCTGCCCGGTGAGGTCGCCGCCGCCGTGGCGCTGGACGAGGTCGTGCTGCACGGCTGGGACCTCGCGCGGGCCACCGGTCAGCCGTTCGAGGTCGAGGAAGGCCTGCTCGAGGTCGTGCACGGCTTCGTGTCGTCCATCGGCCCGGACGACCGCGACAGCTCGCTCTTCGGGCCCGCGGTCGAGGTGGACTCGAATTCTCCTCTGCTGGACCGTGTCCTGGGCCTCAGTGGGCGCGACCCGAAGTGGCACCTAGGTTAGGCTCTCCTAACGTGAGAGCCATTACGGTGCAGGTTCGGGCAGGGCTGGGCGTGGGACGTCTGGCCGCCGCCATGGAGTCCCTGGTGGAACTGCATCCCGAACTGTGTCGTTCCGGCTTCGCGCACCACGAGGTCGCCGACCCCGCCGCCGCCACCCCCGCCGCCCTCGCGGAGGCGGAGGCGGGGCTCGACCTCCAGAGCGGTGTGCTGATGCACGTCGTGTGGCTCGACGCCGGGCCCGTGCGGTCCGGCCGGATCGTGCTGGTGCTGCACGACATCGTGGCCGACCGGCTGCCGCGGGTGCTGCCGTGGCTCGTGCAGGCCTGGAAGCAGCCGGCGCTCGTCAGCTGACCCTGTGGTTCTTGCCGAATAGTGGACAGTCGGTGCGAACGCGCCACAGGCCGATCCGCTTTGCCGCAACGTTGGTCCTCGTGGCAGGAGACGACGAGCGGTACCTGGCGGACCGGCTCGACCAGGTGCACAGGGCCATGCGCCGAGGTGACGTCGACGACGTGCTGCGGCAGGTCGGTCATGTGCGCGGCGAGAGCGACCCGCAGACCGCCGACACCCTGATGCGGCTCGCCCTCGACCGCGAGCTCGAGGAGTCGCGCAAGAAGATCCGGCTCTGGATGGCGGTCGCGATCGTCCTGGCGGTGGGCGCCGCGATCACCATCGCCGTGGTCCTGCCGAAGACGAGGCTCGGCACCGTCGCCGACACCGCGACCACGGTGACGCAGACGGTGGTGTCGACGGTGCCGGTCCCGGTGGCCACGCCCAGCGCACCGGGTTCCTCGGTCGTCCCTCCCGTGCCGGCGCCGGACGGGTCGAACTTCACCGTGCTGCACGAGCTGACGGACATCACCATGGGCGGTCCGATCTGCGGCGAGGTCGACGAGGGCAAACTCGACATCGACGATCTCGCACCCAACCACCGGACCGCGAGCATCTCGACCTGCACCAGGCAGTTCAAGCTCGACCCGCGGGCGGCAGGTACATCGCCAAGGCTCCTCTGACGCAGCCCACCGCCGGGGAGTGCGCGACGCAGTCCAAGCGCGGCTCTCAGACGTCGTGGGACAACGACGAGGTGAAGGCGGGCGAGTTCGCGGTGTGCGTGACGTCGAAGAAGGGCAACGTCGCCTGGGTCAGAGTTGCCAGGGTGGACGTCCAAGGCCGGATGACCCTCCAGGTCGTCGTGTGGGCGCCGAGGCAGCGCTGACCTTCCGCGCCACGAACACGTGCTCGCGTCCCGGCCGGTCCGGGGCGTCGCGCACGTCCACGACCTCGAACCCGCACGCCACCAGGCTGTCCTCGACCTCGGCGCGCGACCGGAACCGCAGCGTCGAGTCCGAGGCGACCTCCGTGCCGTCCGGGAACCGGTAGGTGTGGCGGAACGAGACGAACGGCAGGTCCACGCCGAGCAGCTCGCGCCGTTCCTCCACCCCGTCCACCACCCGGTGCGTGGTCTCCGCCCAGCCCTCCCAGGCCCGGGCCTCGAGCCGCCGCGTCTCGAACACCAGGTGCCCTCCCGGCCGCAGCGCGCCGTGCACGCCTCGCAGCGCCGCTTCCCAGTCGTCGCCCAGGAACACCTGCGCCACGTTCGCCGTCATCGTCGCGAGGTCGGCCCGCAACGGGGGCAGACCGGTCGCGTCGCCGTGGAGCCACGTGACGCGGGAGTCCTTGGCCCGGGCGAGCTCCAGCGAGGCCAGTGCGGGTTCGACGCCGACGACCGAGAACCCGGCGTCGGCCAGCAGGACGCCGAAACAGCCCGTGCCGCACCCGATGTCGAGCACCGAGCGGGCGCCGAGCTCGGCCGCGATCGCGAGGTACGGGTCCAGGTCGTCGCGCGGACCGTCGAAGGCGTCGTAGAGGCGGGCCAGCCGCGGGTCGGCGAAAAGCGCGTCAGGCATGCCACATCCCGGATCCGACGACGAAGGGCCTCAGCAACTCGATCACCTCTCTATCCGGTCGTCCGTGCAGTTCCTCTTCCGCGACCCGGCGCGCGATGCCCGCCAGGAAGTCGGCCACCTGCACGCGGGCGTCCTGCCGCGAGTCCGCCAGGGTCAGGCTCCTCAGCCGTGGCGCGGCCTGCTCGAGCTGCCGGATCCGGCCGCCGGTCAGCGACAGCGTCAACGACTGGAACGCGGACTTCCTCCGCGTCGCCATGGACGTCGCGGCCGGTGAGGGCGGCTACGAGACGAACCCTCGCTACTTCACCGACCTCATGCACAGCTACATCGAGGAGGCGACCCGCCGCGGCGTCTACGTCCTGATCGACTGGCACCAGCTCGACCCGGGCGACCCCAACGCCCACACGTCCCAGGCGAAGACGTCCTTCACCGAGATCGCGCAGCGCCACAAGGACAAGACGAACCTGATCTACGACATCGCGAACGAGCCAACGACCACCGGGACGGTCACCTCGCCGCGTTGGACCGCGTGTCCAGCCAGTGCCGGTGTTCGTGACCGAGTTCGGCACGCAGCAGGCGAGTGGTGACGGCCCGAACGACTTCACCACGTCCCAGAAGTACGTCGACCTGATGGCCCGCAAGAAGATCTCGTAGGCCAACTGGAACTTCTCCGACGACTTCCGGTCCGGCGCGGTGTTCAAGTCCGGCACGTGCTCGGGCAGCGGCTTCAGCGGAACCGGTGTGCTGAAGCCGGCCGGTGTCCGGGTGCGCGACCGCGTCCACACCCCGGACGCCTTCCCGACCTCCTGACCACCTGAACGGGCGGGGTGGCCGCCGCGGCGGCCACCCCGCCCCCTCACGTCAGGGGCCAGGTGTGCACGGGTTCGTTGGCGTGCATGAGGTCGACGTAGGTCTTCAGCATTGTGCGCAGCGCGTCCGCCCGGTCCAGGTGCGAGTGGTCGTAGTGCCGGTGGAACTCCCGGGCCTGCCAGGTGGCGCCGTTCACACCGCTGAGGCAGCGCTGCTCGATGACGCCCAGCAGGCGGTCGCGCTCCGCCGAGTCGACGCCCCACCGGATCAGGCCCTCGTGGGCGAGGGGGAGCAGCCGCCGCAGCACCAGCTCGACCACCGGCACCGTGCCGACGCCGGGCCAGTACATCTGCGCGTCCATGCCGTTGCGCGAGGCGGCGTTGAAGTTCTCCTCGGCCGCCTGGAAGCTCATCTGCGACCACAGTGGACGCTCGTCCTCGGCCAGCGCCCGCACCAGCCCGAAGTACAGGGCGGCGTTCGCGAGGGTGTCCACGACGGTCGGCCCCGCGGGCAGCACCCGGTTCTCGACGCGCAGGTGCGGACGGTCGCGCACGACGTCGTAGACCGGCCGGTTCCAGCGGTAGATGGTGCCGTTGTGCAGCTTCAGCTCGCTCAACGAGGGCGTGTCGCCCTTGTCGAGCACCGCGAGGGGGTCTTCCTCGTCGGTGATGGGCAGCAGCGCGGGGAAGTAGCGGACGTTCTCCTCGAACAGGTCGAAGATCGAGTTGATCCACCGCTCGCCGAACCACACCCGCGGCCGCACGCCCTGCGCCTTGAGCTCGTCCCCGCGCGTGTCCGTGGCCTGCTGGAAGAGCGCGATCCGCGTCTCCCGCCACAGCTCCTTGCCGAGGAAGAACGGCGAGTTCGCGCCCACCGCCACCTGCACGCCCGCGATGGCCTGGGCGGCGTTCCAGTAGGCGGGGAACTGCTCCGGGCTGACCTGCAGGTGCAGCTGCGTGCTCGTGCAGGCGGCCTCGGGGACGATCGAGCTCGACGTGAGGTGCAGGCGCTCGACGCCGTCGATGGCGATCTGCAGGTCCTCGCCCCGCGCGGCCAGGACCTGCTCGTTGAGCAACGCGTAGCGGGGGTTGCCCGACAGCAGGTCGGGCGAGATGTCCTTCGAGCGCAACGTCGGCAGGATGCCGTTGATCACCATGTGCGCGCCGACCTCGCGCGCCTTCTGCTCGGCGTCGTTGAGGCTGCGGCGCACGGTTTCCTCGAACGCCGTGATGCCCCCGCCCGCGAGCCGGCGCGGAGCCACGTTGATCTCGATGTTCCACTGGCCGAGCTCGGTCACGAAGTCCGGGTCGTCGATGACGTTGAGGGCCTCGTGGTTCTTCATCGCGGGGTCGCCGTGCTCGTCGATGAGGTTGATCTCGATCTCCAGGCCGGTCATCGGCCTCTCGAAGTCGAACCTGGCCTCACGCAGCATCCTGGCGAACACGTCGAGGCACCGCCGCACCTTGGTGCGGTAGCGCGTGCGGTCCTCGCGCGTGAACTCGTGCTTCGCGACGTCCTCGCCCATGGTGGCCTCCCGGCGGTCGGTCGAGGGTTCACCTCACCACTGTGCACCATGGTTGATCAATCCGACACTCGTGTGCGGTGATCCGGAACGTTCCGGTCAGGCCGGCACGGTGGTCGGAGGGGGCACCGTTGGGGCTGAGGTGCGCAGGTCACCGCCCGCGAGCCGTGCCGGTGAGCACGACGCCGGCCTGGTGCTGACCGCCCTCGCCGGAGCTACGACCCGGAAGGCACCGCGATCGCCGTGACCAGCACGTCGCCCTGCACGAGCCAGCGGCCGTCGAACCCCGCGACGGGGGTGTCGGCCAGCAGGACGCGCGAGTGGAACGTGCCGTCCGGGCGCAGCGTGATGTCGGCGTCCTCGAAGCCGAGCCACCGGTTCGTGATCGGGAACCACGCCTTGTAGGTGCTCTCCTTGGCGCTGAACAGCAGGCGGTCCCAGCAGATCTTCGGGTCCTCCGCCCTCAGCCCCGGCATGCGCTCCAGCTCGGCCGGGACCGCGATCGCGCCCAGCACGCCGTCCGGCGCGGGAGCGTGCGGCTCGGCGTCGATGCCGATGGTCCGGAAGTCGGCACTCCTCGCGAGCGCCGCGGCCCGGTAGCCGGTGCAGTGCGTGAGGCTGCCGACGACGCCCGCCGGCCACAGCGGCTCGCGCTTCGGACCCGGCAGGATCGGGGCGGGCCCGAAGCCGAGGTCGCGCAGGGCCTCGCGGGCGCACGCGCGGGCGGTGCCGAACTCGTGCCGGCGCTTGGGCACGGCGTTGGCGATCAGCAGCGCCTCCTCGGGGAAGAGCTCGACCGGCTGCTCGTCGTCGTAGCGTTCCACCGCCGCGATGGGCGGGGGCAGGAGCTGTTCCAGCACGGTCACGACTCCCGAAGCACGTCGTGCAGCTTCACGTGCGTGATGCCGCGCGGTTTCCACTCGCGCGGGTAGCCGAGCGAGACCTCGTCGAAGCGCACGCCGTCGTAATGCGTCGTGCGGGGGATGTGCAGGTGGCCGTAGACCATCTCGACGGCGTTGAACCGCCGGTGCCAGTCCGCGGTCAGCGTCGTGCCGCACCACAGCGCGAACTCGGGGTAGCGCAGCACGAACGTGGGGTCGCGCACCAGCGGGTAGTGGTTGATCAGCACGGTCGGGCCGTCGATCCGCGCGAGCCTCTCCGCGGTCTCCTCCACCCGCGCCTCGCACCACGCCTCGCGGGACGGGTACGGGTCGGGGTGCAGGAAGTACTCGTCCGTGCACACCACTCCGGCCTCGTGCGCGATGGCGAGGGCGGACTTCACGTCCGTGGCACCTTGTGGCCTGAACGAGTAGTCGTAACCGAGGAACAGCGGACAGACAGTGACCGGCCCGCCCTCGCCCGGGAACGTGACGTACGGGTCTTCCGGCGTGATCACGTCGAGGCTGCGGCAGAGTTCCACGAGCTGCTTGTAGCGCATCTCGCCGCGGGACTGGTTGGCGTCGTCCTTGGTGGTCCAGAGCTCGTGGTTGCCCGGCGACCAGATCACCCGGCCGAACCGCGGGCGCAGCGTGCGGAGCGTCCACTCGATGGAGTCGAACTTCTCGGCCACGTCCCCGGCGATGATCAGCCAGTCGCCTTCCGCGGACGGCGCGATCGCCTCCACGACGTCGCGGTTCTCCTGGTAGGAGACGTGCAGATCGCTGGTCGCCAAGAGCTTCACACCTCGAACGGTAGCCGTGGCGTCAACGAACCCGATCACCGCGTCCGGACGAGTCGGCGCGAATCACCCATAAGGGGAACGCGTGACACGACCGGTTATCCGTTCGTCGCAGACAGTGCGCCACTCGTCTCAACAGGGAGAGCCGTGCATCGGCACCGCACGTCCGCTCATCGCCTATCCCGGCCTACCTACTTACCTGTTTCGTAAACGTCTTCTTACTGTGAGTGCTGTCACCTGACGGAAAAGTCCTGGCGGAGGACCACACCATGACCGACTCGCAGCAGTTCGCACGCACATCGGACCCGCGCCTCGCGCGCCAGGTCCCGCCCCGCCAGGTGCCAGGACGCCCCGTCCCGCCCCACCAGGCTCAGGTCCCGGTCCGCTACGGCCAGCCGGTCGACCCGCGCCTCGCCGGCACCCCGTCGTTCCGCCGCACCGTCGGCGCCGAGATCGCGCGCCACGCCCAGCAGGCCTACGCCGTCCCGCCGCGCCGCACCACGGCCGAGGACACCGCCCTGGCCACCCTGCTCCGCTCCCGCCAGCGCGCCGAGTCCGCCCGCCAGGACACGCGGCCCGCCGACGTCGCGCCGCGCACGGAGAGCTGGATGCGCTCCTCCGCGTGGCCCGAGTCGAGCGTCGAGCCCGGCCGCGGTGACGTCATCGAACAGCTCTCGGCCCGCCTCGTGCCGGCGAACCTGTGGGCGGTCGTCGAGCCGCTCATCCCGCCGGCCAAGGTGCGGCGGCAGGGCGGCGGGCGCGGGCGCGTGTCCAACCGGGCCGTGTTCACCGCGATCGTGTTCGTGTTGTCGTCGGGATGCGCGTGGCGGCATCTGCCGGCGTCGTTCGGGGTGACCGTGCCCACCGTGCACCGGCGGTTCCAGGAGTGGACCGACCTGGGGTTGTGGGTCCGGCTGCGGCGGGCCGCGGCCGAGGGCGCGTGCTCCGGGGACGAGCTGGCGTGGATCCGGGCGGTGCTGGACGCCGCTGACCGGCGGGCGGCGAAGGCCGCCAGCTGAGGGGGTGGCTTCGCCGGGGCCGCCCTGCGGAAGGGCGGCCCCGGCGAGTTGTTCCGCGGGGCGGGCCGGTGGCTGTTCCGGCGGAGGGTCACCTTCGGAGTGACGTCACCTCGGTACCGCTCGTCAGACAGGTCTGGTCGTCGGCTTCCCGTGACTGTCAGACCCCATTACTAGATTGGGTCGCGGGGGAGCCGGCACACGAGGGGACCCCTGCGCGAGCCCGCTCTGGCGTCACATCCCGTTGATCCCGGCCTGGTACTTCGGGACCCGGACGGTGATCTTCGTGCCCAGCCCCAGGGCGGTCTCCACCACCAGGCCGTACTCGTCGCCGTACACCCGCCGCAGCCGCTCGTCGATGTTGCCCAGGCCGATGCCCGCGGACTCGTCCACCTGGCCGGCCAGGGTGCGGCGGAGCTTCTCGGGGTCCATGCCGATGCCGTCGTCCTCGATCGTGATGTGGGCTTCGGCGCCGCCGTCGTCCGCGTAGATCTGGATGTGGCCCGGTTCCACCTTGCCCTCCATGCCGTGGCGCACGGCGTTCTCCACGAGGGGTTGCAGGCAGAGGAACGGCACGGTGACCGGGAGGACCTCGGGGGCGACCTGGAGGGTGACCCTCAGGCGTTCGCCGAAGCGGGCTCGTTCGAGGGCCAGGTACTGGTCGATGGAGCGGAGCTCCTCGGCCAGGGTGGTGAAGTCGCCGTGGCGGCGGAACGAGTAGCGGGTGAAGTCCGCGAAGTCGAGGAGGAGCGTGCGGGCGCGTTCCGGGTTGGTGCGGACGTACGAGGCGATGGCGGACAGCGAGTTGTAGATGAAGTGCGGCGAGATCTGGGCTCGCAGGGCTCGCACCTCCGCTTCCACCAGGCGGGTCCGGGAGCGGTCCAGCTCGGCGAGTTCCAGTTGGCCCGCCGCCCAGCGGGCCACCTGGTTCGTGGCGCGGACGAGACCCGCCGATGCTTCGCGGGAGTAGGCGGCGAGGGTGCCCACCACGCGGCCTTCCACGGTCAGAGGGGCCACCACGGCGCAGTTGATCGGGCAGTTCGGCTCGGAGCAGCCTATGTCGAACGCCTGGGTGCGGCCGGTCAGGAAGACGTCCTCCGCCTGCGCCATGGCCTCGTGGGCGTGGTGGTCGGAGACGCCTTCCCACGCCACGACCTCCGTCTCGTCGGTGAGGGCGAGGGCGGGGGTGTCGAGCAGCGTGCGCAGGTGCCGCGCGGACTTCTTCGCCGCGTCGGGGACGAGGCCCGCCCGGAGTGGCGGGGCGGCGGACCAGGCCGTGTGCAGGGTTTCGTAGGTGACGCGTTGTGCTTCGGTCGAGAGCGACTGCCTGTTGCGGGTGCCCCGCCACAGGACGAGCACCGCCGAGCCGCCCACGACCAGGATCGCGGCGGCGGTGAGGAAGTCCGCCATTTCACGCCACCTTCTAGCTTCGCTCTTCGCCCGAGTGCGGGCCGGAGCTGTCGAGCCCGAGGTTCTCGGGCGCGTGGAGCTTGACCATCGTGCGCTGCACCCCGGACGGCACGTGGCGCTGGGTGAGCAGCGAGACGACGTACATGACCGCGAAGCCGAGCGGCGCGGTCCAGGCCGCCGGGCGGGAGAGCAGGATCTCGTACCAGGCGTCGCCGGTGTCGGTGAACATCGTGACGAGGCCCGCGGTCAGGGCGGGCAGGCCGCCGGCGAGCATGCCGGCGATCGCGCCGACGGTCGTGATGCGCGACGACCAGATCCCCAGCATCAGCAACGGGCACAGGGAGGACGCCGCCACCGCGAACGCCAGGCCGACCATGTCCGCCACGGGCATCCCGGTCGACACGAACGTCATCGCGAGCGGCACGAGGCCCGCCAGCACCGTCGACACGCGGAAGCCGCGCACGCCGCCCAGGCGCAGCACGTCCTGGGAGAGCACGCCGGCCAGCGACACGACCAGGCCGGACGACGTCGAGAGGAACGCCGCGAAGGCGCCGCCCGCCACCAGGGCACCGAGCAGTTCGCCGCCCACGCCGTCGATCATGCGCGTCGGCAGCACGAGCACCACGGCGTCGGTCTGGCCCGTCATCAGCAGTTCGGGCGTGTAGATGCGGCCGAGCGCGCCGTAAATCGGCGGCATCAGGTAGAAGACGGACAGCAGGCCGAGCACGATCAACGTCGTGCGGCGCGCGGCCGTGCCGTTCGGGTTCGTGTAGAAGCGCACGATCACGTGCGGCAGGCCCATCGTGCCGAGGAACGTCGCGATGATGAGTGAATAGGCCCCGTACAACGGGAAGTCCGCGCCGCTCGACATCGGCAGCGACCACATTTCGTTCGTGTTGTGCGCCATGGAGGACAGGTGCGGGACGGCGGCGTCCTTCGGGAACACGAACTCCGAGCCCTGCCCGATGCGGTGGTAGCCCTCGGCGAGCAGCACCGCGGCGTTCTCGACGCGTGCGCCGTCGACCTCGCCCGTGCCCTTCACGACGATCGGCCGCTCGGCGTGGACCACCGTCGGGCGCTGGAAGGAGACCTCGGTGTCCTGCCGGAACGCCGGGAACTCCGGCTTGGTCAGCGACTGGGCGCCGTGCACCTGCCAGACGATCACCAGGAACACGATCGGCACGGTGATCGCGGTGAGCTTGAACCAGTACTGGAAGGCCTGCACGAACGTGATCGACCGCATTCCGCCGGACATCACGTTCGCCGTCACGACGACCGTCACGATCAGCGCGCCCACCCAGTCCGGTGCGCCCGTGACGGTGTTCAGGGTCAGACCGGCGCCTTCGAGCTGCGGCAGCAGGTAGAGCCAGCCGATCGCGAGCGCCAGCACCGACGCGACCGCGCGCACGCCCCGCGAGCGGAACCGGGCCTCGGCGAAGTCCGGCAGCGTGTAGGCGCCCGAACGCCGCAACGGCGCCGCGACCATCGTCAGCAGCACCAGGTACCCGGCGGTGTAGCCGACCGGGAACCACAGCATGTCCGGCCCGTACGCGAAGATCAGCCCGGCGATGCCGACGAACGACGCCGCCGAGAGGTACTCGCCGCCGATCGCGGAGGCGTTCCACCACGGTGACACCGTGCGTGACGCGACGTAGAAGTCCGACGTGGTGCGGGAAACGCGCAAGCCGTAGGTGCCGACCAGGATCGCACCCAGTACGACGACCACCACCGCCACGATGGCGTAGCCACTCGTCATGGACGTTCGACCAGCTCCGCGAACTCGCGTTCACTGCGCTCGGCCTGCCGCACGTAGAACCAGCCGGCCAGCAGCAGCATCGGGAACGTCGCCACGCACAGCAGGAACCACGGCAGCCCGAGACCGAGCACCCGGAACTTCCCGAGCTCCGGCTCGATCGCGAACAGCAGCGGCAACAGCCCCAGCGCGCCGCACGCCACCAGGCACACCGACAGGCCGAGGCGTCGTTGCGCCCGGATCAGCGTGCGCATGTAGACGGCACCGAGCTCGCTCTGCTCCTTGATCTCGCGCGTGCCCGAGTACGGGCGGCGCGCGCGGGGCGCCCGCGTGCGCGGGCTCGTCACCACCACGCGCTGGGTCGGCTTCGGCACCGGCCGCCGGGGTGGTGGCGCCGTCACGACCCCAGCCCGTTCCTGGGCTGCTGCGCCGCTCCGGTGGAGGCGGTCTGGCCCGCGACGGGAGCCGGGCGGGCGCGGCGGACCAGCAGTTGGCGCAGGTGCCGGGCGTGCCGGCGGCTGACCGGCAGCACCGCGCCGCCGATCGTGACGCTGAGGTGGCCCTCCTCGAGGCGCAGCTCGTCGATGTGGCCGAGCGACACCAGGTGGCTGCGGTGGATGCGGACGAACCCGGCGCTGCGCCAGCGTTCCTCCAGGCCGTTCAACGCCGCGCGCACCAGGCCGCTGCCGGTCGCGGTGTGCAGGCGGGCGTAGTCGCCGTGCGCCTCCACGTACCGGATGTCGGCGAGGCGGATGAACCGGGTGACGCCGCCGAGTTCGACGGGGATGACCTCGTCCCCCATCTCCGGCGGCGTGGAGTTCGCGGGCTGCGCCGGCGCCGGGGCGGTGGACTCGCCGGACGTCTTCGCGGCGTTCTTCGCGTCCCACACCTCGTGCACGATGCGGTGCACGGACTCTGCAAGCCGTTCGGGACGCACGGGCTTGAGCAGGTAGTCGAGGGCCTTGAGCTCGAACGCCTCGACGGCGGGTTGGTGGTGCGCCGTCACGAACACGACGGGCGGCGGCTGCGCGAACCGGGACAGCACGCGGGCGAGGTCGAGACCGTCGAGCCCCGGCATGCGGATGTCGAGGAACACCGCGTCCAACGGCTGACCGGCGTCCATCGCGCGGTGCAGCACGCGGAGCGCCTTCGTGGCGTCGGTGACCGCCTCGACGTGGGCGATGCGCGGATCGGAGCGCAACAGGTACACGAGGTCTTCCAGGGCCGGTGCCTCGTCGTCGACGGCGAGCACCCGCAACGAGCGTTCGAGGCCGCCACGTCGATCAGGCCCCTCGCAGATGGGGCAGGGCAGACCTGAGGTCATTCGAGATCGAGTCCAAACTGTGTACGGCCGATCCTCCCGTGCGGCGATCAGACCGTGCTGCGGTCGTCACGTGCCCGGAGAGCCGAGGGCGTCGGATACGCGATCATGCACCGTCACGGAGGGTGACCCGGCCTGGGGGTCTGGTAGCACCGTGTGAGCACTACGTGACCCCCTTTCGACCGTGTGAACCCGATCGGCCGCATCATCCGCCAGGTGGGCGACACGCCGGAACCCTCCGATCGGGTGTCAGGACTGCCGGACCGCCCGCGGCTGGGCCGCCAGCGCGTCACCGAGCGTGATCTCCAGCTCGATGAACGACTCCTCGGCACGGCGGGCGGCGACGCTCACGGAAGCGGCGGCGGCCGGGCCGATCAGTCTGCGGGTGGGCGCGCGCAGCGCCCCGATGGCCTCGGACCACTGGTTCGACAGCTTGGCGAGGCCGCTCAGCGTGTCGACGAGCTCGTCGGTGGTGTCCGGCGGCGATGCGATGATCTCCGCCAGCCGGTCGCGCAGGGCGTCCAGTGCCGGGTCCACTTCGTCCTCCAGTCGGCTGCGCCCGGGAATTCCCAGGCAATTCCCCAGTGCGCCTCACCATATCCCGGCCACCGCGTCCCCGTGCAATGGTGTTGCCCCCAACGGCTCCACGCGGTCAATCGATTGGCATTCCGCCGCGGGGATTGCGTCTCAAATGGGGCGCGCTTTTGCGCCGGACCGGAAAAAGCGGCTTTTCAGGTGACTTCCGGCGGGCGGCCGGGTATGACTGGGGTTCGGCCGATCTGGGGGGATGCGGTGAAGTATTTCGTGGTTCAGGACGGTGGCCGGTTCCCGTGCGCTCTCGTGCGGGTGGACGGCGACCGGGAGCAGCGGCTGGCCGGCACGGGCGAGTGGGTCGCCTCCGCGGTTCTCGCCGCGCCCGAACCGGCGTGGACGGTCGCGGAGGTCGGGAGCCACGTGTTCTACGACCACGTGTACGAGGCCATGCGTGAGGCGAGGGCCGGACTGCCGTGCGTGGCGGTGATCTCGACGACCTTCCGCGTCGACGAGTTCGTCAACGTGACGGCGGTGATGCGCCGGCGGGACGGGGTGGAGGAGTGGCTCGGCCACCACCTCACCCCGGACAACGTCTGGCGAGCCGGGAAACGCGCCTACCGGGGATCGCTCTGGTTGCCGATCAGCGAGGAGGAGCTCGCGCGCCACCAATGGGCGGCGATCCGGCCGTCGTGGTTCGTGGTGCGCGAGGAGAGCGGCCGGCTGCACGCGGTGGTCAGGAAGATCCCGTCGGCGGAAGAGGCTTTCACACGCGACCTGCGCTGGGTTCCCTCCGACCTGCTCGGCCGCGACGACCTCCGGGTGGAGGAGCTCGACCGCGTCGACTCCGGCAGGGCGCTGGAGGAGATCGAGCTCGAGGTGCGCCGCGAACGGCTGCGGGGCGGCCCCGAGTACTTCACGGTGGAGGACAGGACATTCGGCTCCGGGGGTGTCCTGTGCGTGATCAGGCGGACCGGGTCGGTGGAGGAGGTCCACACCGGGGCGTCCGGCTGGGCGCCCTCGGAGCTGCTCGCCGAGGTCGAACAGCGCAAGCGGCACTACCGCCACCGCGCCGTGTCCGCCGAGGAGGCCGAGGCGGTCATCGCGGGACGGTCCGGCCGCCGGTGCTTCCTGCTGCTGGACGCACCGGGCGAGCTCCCGCTGCCGCTCGCGGTGGTCCGGGTCGACGGGAATCGCGAGGAGGCGTTCACCCGCGACCTGGTGTGGACCCCGTCGGACCTGATGGCGCGGGTGGCGCGGCGGCCGGGGGTGCGGGTCGAGGAAGTCCTGCCCGGCTTCGAGGTGAACCACGCCTTCATGATGGCCAGCAGGATCCGCCATGAGAGGCAGCGGACCGCCTGGCCGCAGGACGGGCACCGGTACTACGCGTTCTTCCCCGACCGCGCCGCGGCGCTCGACCTCGCGAACCTGGACCATCTGCACCGCACCGGGCGCTGGGGACGCGCCGAGTACCGCGGGGACGGCGAGTGGCACTCCACGCACTGGGCGCTGGAGGACTACGACCGGGGCACGCGCGACGGCGAGTACCTGCCCGTCAGCCCCGACGAGGCCCGGTGGCTGACGGGACTCCTCGACGACCGCTGAACACCGGTCAGAGGCGGCCGACGTCCGTGACGACCACGACCGCCTCGCCGAGCTCGTCCGACGCCGCCAGGTCGACCTCGGCGTTGAAACCCCAGTCCTTGTCCCCGGCCGGGTCCTCGAAGATCTGCCGGCACACCCAGCGCTCGGGCTCAACGTTGATGATCAGGAACGCCGGGCCGCGCGCGTTCGGGCCCGCGCCGATGTCCGAGTGCTCCTCGAAGTAGGGCTCCAGCGCGTCCATCCACTCCTTGGCCGTCCAGCCCGACTCGTGGTCGAGCTCGCCCAGGGAGTACCAGTCGCGCCGGGCGGCCAGCTCGACGCGGCGGAACAGGGCGTTGCGGACGAGCACGCGGAACGCGCGGACGTTGCGGGTCACGGCCGGCGGCAGGTCGACCCGGACCTCGGCCGGGACCGCGTCGTCTCCGGGGTTCGTGAGCTTCTCCCACTCGTCGATCAGCGACGAGTCGACCTGGCGGACCAGCTCGCCGAGCCACGAGATCAGGTCCTGCAGCTCCTCGGTCTTCGCCTCCTCCGGCACCGTCTGCGACAGCGCCTTGTAGGCGTCGGCCAGGTACCGCAGGACGAGGCCCTCGGAGCGTGCGAGGCCGTAGAACGACACGTACTCCGTGAACGTCATCGCGCGCTCGTACATGTCGCGCACGACGGCCTTGGGGGACAGCGAGTAGTCGCCGACCCACGGGTGGCCGCGGCGGTAGGTCAGGAACGCGGCGTCGAGCAGCTCGGCGAGCGGCTTCGGGTACGTGACCTCGTCCAGCAGCTCCATGCGCTGGTCGTACTCGATGCCGTCGGCCTTCATCGCGCCGATCGCCTCGCCGCGGGCCTTGTGCTCCTGCGCGCCCAGGATCTGCCGCGGGTCGTCCAAAGTGGACTCGATCACCGACAGCACGTCCAGCGCGTAACCGGGCGCCTCGCGGTCGAGCAGCTCGATCGCGGCCAGTGCGAACGGGGAGAGCGGCTGGTTCAGCGCGAAGTTGAACTGCAGGTCGACGGTCAGGCGGAAGTCGTCGCCGTCGCGCTCCACGACACCCGCCGCCACCAGCGCCCGGTACATCGCGAGCGCGCGGCGGATGTGCCTGAGCTGCTTCGGGCGGTCCTCGTGGTTGTCCTCGAGCAGGTGCCGCATCGCCTGGAACGCGCCGCCGCCGGGGCGGCCGATCACGTTGAGCAGCATGGCGTGCGAGACCTGGAACGACGACGTCAGCGGCTCCGGTTCGGCGCCGACGAGCCGTTCGAACGTCGACTCGCTCCACGACACGAACCCGTCCGGGGCCTTCTTGCGGACGACCTTGCGGCGCTTCTTCGGGTCGTCGCCCGCCTTCGCCAGCGCCTTGATGTTCTCGACCTCGTGCTCGGGCGCCTGCACGACGACCGTGCCGACGGTGTCGTAGCCCGCGCGACCCGCCCGCCCGGCGATCTGGTGGAACTCGCGGGCCTTGAGGATGCGGGTGCGCTGGCCGTCGTACTTCGACAACGCCGTGAAGACGACCGTGCGGATCGGCACGTTGATGCCGACGCCGAGGGTGTCCGTGCCGCAGATGACCTTGAGCAGGCCTGCCTGGGCGAGCTGTTCGACCAGGCGGCGGTACTTCGGCAGCATGCCGGCGTGGTGCACGCCGATGCCGTGCCGGACCAGCCGCGACAGCGTCTTGCCGAAGCCGGAGGAGAAGCGGAAGTTGCCGATCGTCGAGGCGATCTGCTCCTTCTCCGCCTTCGTGGCGACGTTGACGCTCATCAGCGACTGCGCGCGCTCCAGCGCGGCGGCCTGTGTGAAGTGCACGACGTAGATCGGCGCCTCGCGGCCGTGGAGCAGGTCTTCGATCGTCTCGTGCAACGGCGTGGTGACGTACTGGAAGTTGAGCGGCACCGGCCGTTGCGCCGACCGGACCACCGCCGTCGGCCTGCCGGTGCGCCGCGTCAGGTCCTTCTCGAAGAACGCGACGTCGCCGAGCGTCGCCGACATCAGCAGGAACTGCGCCTGCGGCAGCTCGACGATCGGCACCTGCCAGGCCCAGCCGCGGTCGGGCTCGCTGTAGAAGTGGAACTCGTCCATCACGACCTGGCCGACGTCGGCCTCCGCGCCGTCGCGCAGCGCGATGTTCGCGAGGATCTCCGCGGTGCAGCAGATGATGGGCGCCTGGTCGTTCACCGAGGCGTCGCCGGTCATCATGCCGACGTTCTCCGGCCCGAACACCTCGCACAGGGCGAAGAACTTCTCCGAGACCAGGGCCTTGATCGGCGCGGTGTAGAAGCTGCGCTGGTTGCCCGCCATCGCGACGAGGTGGGCCCCGATGGCCACCAGGCTCTTGCCGGACCCCGTGGGGGTGCTGAGGATGACGTTGGCCCCCGAGACGAGCTCGATGACCGCCTCCTCCTGCGCCGGGTACAGCGCGAGGCCGCGCTCGGTCGCCCAGTGGGAGAAGGCGTCGAACAGTTCGTCTTCGTCGGCGATCGAGGTGAGCCGGTCCGTGAGTGCAGTCATCGCAGGTGAACTATAGGTGGTACGCGTATTCGGTGAACTCCCAGTCGGTCACGAACCGCTGGAACCGGGCCACCTCCTCCCACTTGAAGTCCACATAGGACCGCACGAAGTCCTTGCCCAGCACCTCGACCATGGCCGTGTCCTCCTCCAGGTAGGCCAGCGCGTCGGGCAGGGTGGCGGGCAGCGTCGGTGCCTTCGACGGGTCGTAGCCGTAGCCCGCCGACGGCCGCGGCGGCTCGATCCGGTCGCGAATGCCCAGGTAGGTGGCCGCGATGAGGCCGGCGATGCCGAGGTAGGGGTTCGCGCTCGCGTCGCCGAGCCGCAGCTCCAGCCGGGTCGTGTCGCCGCGCTCCGCCGGCACCCGCAGCATCGCGCTGCGGTTGTCGAGGCCCCAGTCGATCAGCCAGGGCGCGAGCGAGTCCGGCCCGAACCGCTTGTACGAGTTGACCGTGGGGTTGAGCAGCGCGGCCAGCGCCGGGGCGTGCTTGAGGATGCCGCCGATCGCCCAGCGCGCCTCCTCCGACGGGCCGCTCGCGGTGCCCGGCGCCTGGAACGCGTTGCGGCCGTCCGCCTCGTGGCAGGACAGGTGCAGGTGGAAGCCGCTGCCGCCGCCGTCGTTGAACGGCTTGGCCATGAACGTCGCCATCCGGCCTTCCCGCCTGGCCAGTTCCTTGACGCTCGTCTTGAACCGGAACGCGCGGTCGGCCGCGTCCATGGCGGAGGAATGGACGAGGTTGATCTCGAACTGCCCGCCCGCGTACTCGTGGTTCCCGCCGGTCGTCTGGAGGCCGGCGCTGCTGAGCGTCCGAAGAGTTCTCAACAGATGACCGTCGGAATCACCCCGGCGGCCGGTCGCGTACACGTTGCCCGGCGCGTCGCAGTAGGGCCGCCACCCGTTCGGGCGATCTTCATCGGGTTCGCAGAGAAAATATTCCAACTCGGGGCCGACCACCGGGTGCAGTCCGGTGGTCTCGAATATTTCCAAGGCCCTGCGCAACACCTGCCGGGGCGATTCGTCCACAGGTCTTTCGTCCGCGGGGCTCACGGCGTCGCCGATGCACCACGCCACCCCCGGCTCCCAGGGGATCGGGAGGAGCGTGTCGAGGTCCGGGACCACGGTCACGTCGGGCAGCCCGGCGTCGAGCACACCCCCGTTCTCCGTGGTCTTGCCGCCCGGAGTCGTGCTGTACACGGCCCGGCAGAACGACAGCCCGCGGTGCACAACCGCAGGTAGGTGCTCTACCAGGACGTCACGGCCCCGGTCGGTGCCGAGCAGGTCGGGGAAGACGACGCGCACCACGTCGATCCCGTCCTCGCCGAGTCTTGCCGCGAGTTCCCGTGTCACCTGTTCACCGACCACGTCGAACTACCTTTCCGGCACAGTGTGTCGCTGGCGCGGAGGGGATAACGTTGAGGAACAAACGCTATCGACCCGTCCGTGGAGCAAAGACCAGTCGGTGCTCCGCACTCATCGTCCACCACGGGGCAACAGTCCGTAACTGGACGGGTGACGACCGTCACGAGATCATGCACGATGTGGGATCGTGATCAAAGCGGTTGCGGACCGACTCGCACCACACCACAGACATAGTTCGGAACCGCAAGTATTGTGCCGGGAACACCTGAGCTCGAGCACGGGAGACTTTGAGTTGTCTGGTCACCACACGATTGCCGAGACCGAGAAAGCCGTCCAGGCCAAACTCGGTGCGGTGCCGCTGCATCGCGAGCAGATGGCGGCGGTGTCGAACATCCACCGCGCCGCGACCGCGATCCGGCAGCACCTCGAGAACTCGGTGCTGCGCACCAGCGATCTGACCTGGACCGGCTTCGTCGTGCTCTGGGTCGTGTGGATCTGGGGCGAGATGGAGACGCGCTACGTCGCCGAGGAGGCGGGGATCTCCAAGGGCACCCTGACGGGCGTCGCGAAGACGCTGCAGTCGCGGGGCCTGCTGGAACGCCTCGGCCACCCGACCGACGGGCGGCTCGCGGTCCTGCGGCTCACCCCCGAGGGTGAGGAGCTGATGGCCGACCTCTTCCCCAAGTTCAACGAGGAAGAGGTCTTCGTCAGCGACCCGCTGGAGTCGTCCGAGGCCCAGTCGCTGGCCGAGATGCTGCGCCGGATGGTCACGCACCTGGAGGCCAACGGCGAGCAGCGGCGGCTGGACCTGCGCGGCGACACGCCGCTGCCGCCTCGGCGGTCCGGGCGGCGGGCCAAGCACGGCTGATCGGCGCACCGTTCGCGGGCGACTCACCGGGGGTGAGTCGCCCAGTTCGGCGTTGGTCCGGAGCCTGGGGTGGGGCTCCGGGGCAGCTGCGGTGACTCCGGGGAGGCGTCCGCAGCGGGATGCGGGTGCTGGCCGGCTCGGGGTGGCCGGGTGCTGTTCTGGCGGAGGGGTCGCCTGCTGCGGCGACGTCACCCTTGCCGAATGATCGCCTGGGGTCCTGCATCGCGCGTGCTCGCTTCATCGCCGCTTCGCGACCGCACCCGAGGTCAAGCCCCAATCGTCGTCGTGGTTGCGCCATCACCGCTGATCAGAGCCGTATCGTCGGACGGCTCGCCGTCAGAGCAGGCTGAGCACCCGCGCGTGCAGCGTGTCGAGGTAGTCCTCGGACTCCGGCTTCATCAGCACGCTGCGCAGCACCCGTGCGCCGTCCGCGTCGGCGGTCACCTCGGGGTGGCGGGCCGCGAACGCCTCCTTCGAGGCGCGCGTCACGCTCAGGAAGACCGGGTCGAGCGGGGCGTTCATGCCGGTCTCCATGACGCGGTGCGAGGCGGCGTCCACCGCGGAGAGGCTCAGCGGGGTGGTGCGCGGGAAGTACGTGACGATGTCCAGTTCGGGTTCCTGGTACAGCTCCAGGGCGTCGGACTCGTGGATCGCCGACGCCCAGCGCACGGCTGCCCGCCGGCCCGCCGCCAGGACTTCGCCCAGGCCGTCGCGGGTCAGGGGGAGCAGGCGCAGGGTCAGCCAGAGACCCGCAGCGGCGGCGCCCGCCCGGGAGCATTCCAGGCTGATCTCGCCCAGGTGCATCTCGTCGGACGTGAAGTACGTGTACGGGGAGTCGTGCAGGTAGAAGCGGCCTACGGAGGAGTCGCGGAACAGGACCGCGCCACAGCCGTAGGGCTGCAGGCCGTGCTTGTGCGGGTCCACCACCACCGAGTCGCACTCCGCGATGGCCTCCCACGGTTCCGGTGCCAGGTCTGTGCCTGCCAGGAGGGTGAAGAAGCCTCCGTACGCCCCGTCCACGTGCACCCGTGCGTCGTAGCGGCGTGCTACGTCCAGCACGAGGTGCACCGGTTCGACGGCACCCAAAGCGGTGGTTCCCGGGGTGACCACGACCGTGCCGACCTTGCCGGTGCGCAGGAGGTCTTCCAGGGCGTCCAGGTCCATGCGGCCGCGGTCGTCCACGGGGACCGGGTGGCCCTCGATGCCGAGGACGCCGCACATGCGTGAGTGCGTGTAGTGCGCCTCGGAGGAGTAGGCGACGCCACGAGCCGGGTGCAGCGAGCGCGCCACGAAGAGGGCTTCGAGGTTCGCGATCGTGCCGCTGGAGGTGAGGTGGCCGAGGTGGCCTTCGTCATAGCCGAACATGGTCGCCAGGGACTCGACGACCTCGCGTTCCATCGCCGCGGTGGCGGGGCCGCCGTCGAGGGCGTGGTTGTTCGGGTTGATCAGCATCGCGGAGAGGTAGCCGACCACCGCCGCGGGGTGCGGGGGTTTGAGCATCTGGCCCGCGTAGCGCGGGTGGAAGAACGGGTAGTTGTCGCGCAGGCGGTCCTGCAGCTCGGCCAGCGCCGAGCCGAAGACGGCCGGGTCGACGTGCAGCGACGAGTGGGGTGTGAAGGCGCCGTACTCGGCGGTCCACTTCTCGTGGTTGGCCAGCGCCTCGTTGAGCCAGTGCTGAAGATCCACCGCACACCCCACCCGTTCACGCACACGTCCGAATGTTCGAATTTGGACGTTACGGCAGACCCCAGCGCGAAGACGAGCCGTTGGCTTCCACATCACGCGCCGAGACCTCGGGCCGTGTGCCGCGGCGCGCGATGATGGCGCTCTGACCTCGTCGAAGGGGGATTTCGACGGCAGTGCCGCGAGTGCGGTGCTCCAGGCGGCGGCCGCGCGCGTCGCGGACGTCGACGTCACCCGTGATCCCGTGCTCCAGCACCAAAGGCGCGCCCGCCTCCGAGTGCACCCTCACCCAGTCGGTGCGGCCACCGGAGCGCGAAGCGTCCACGAGGAAAGCACCTTGCGTGCGCAACGACGAGATGGACGCATCGGCCCAAGTGGACGAAACGGAGGGGAAGACGCGCACGACGTCGTTGTGCGACTGGACCATCATCTCCAGCACGGCCTGGGCGGCCATGAGCGGTGACTCGATGGCGAGGTTGCCGCCCTCGCGGTAGAAGGTGTTCTCGGTCAGCACGGCGTTCGAACCGACCTGCTTGCGCTCGAGGAAGTGGCGCAGGAACGACAGCGCGTCCGCCGGGCGGCCCATCGCCGAGTACATCGCGGAGGCGGCTCCGTAGCTGTAACCGGCCCACGCCTCACGGCGGGAGGTCCAGAGGCCGACCGTCCGCGCGATGAGCGCTCGGTGCTCCGGCATGTCCCACGTGAGCTCCCGCAACGGGTAGAACCACAGCAGGTGCGAGAAGTGGCGGTGCGAGTCCTCCAGCGCCTTGTCCCTGCCGATCCGGACGCCGCTCGCGTCCTGCCAGTAGGGCGTCAGGCGGGTCAGCACGTCACGCCAGCGCGGGTTCTCCTCGATGGACAGCAGCGTCTTCACGCCCCAGCGGATCAGCGACAGGTCGTAGGTCGCGTCGACGCTGTTCGCGTACTCCGGTGAGCGCGTCTCCGGCAGGTGGAGCTTGCCGTCGGTGCCCTCGACGAGGAAACGGGCGTAGTAGTTGACCGCCTTCGTCAGGACGGGGAACAGGACGTCCCTGACGATCCTGCGGTCCATCGTGTGCCGGTAGCCGAGCCAGACGTTGTGGCAGGCCCACAGGAGGTTGCCCGTGTGGTCGTTCGGCGCGACGCCGGGAACGCCGCAGTAGCGCGGACCGGAGCGCAGCGTGCGGTCGCCGGGGTGGCAGATCGCGTACGAGTTCCCGTCGCGGTAGGCGGGGTTCACGTTCGACTCGAGGTTGTGCTCGAACCGCTTGAGCGTCGTCGTCACGGCGTCCAGCTCGTGGTGGTTCGAGCCGTTGACCAGCGGGTACGAGACCTGGACGTTGAGGTTCCACCACACGGCCGTCCAGCTGTTGCCCTGCTCGGGGAACCACGGGCCCCACTCGGAGATGACGGGCGCGTCGGCACGGGTGGCGGCGGCCATCTTGTAGAGCTGCAGCCAGTAGAAGCGCTGCACGAGCTTGTCCGGCACCGACACCAGCGACTTCGAGTAGTAGGCGTTCCACCAGCGGCGGTGCTGCAGCGCCAGGACCTCGAACGGGATCGCCAGCGCCGTGCGCACCTCGCGGATCGCGTCAGACGTGTGCGTGTCCGCAGGGTGTGTGTACGCGATGTGAGCCGCTAAACGGCCGTTGCGGGTGTTCCAGGCCGTTGTGTAGCCACCGCCCGCGAGCAGCGGTTGTGCGGCATAGGAGACGCCGTTGGCCGTGCCGAGGGTCGGCGCGGGGTTGGCCGTGTAGTCGGCCGGCCTGCGGACCTGCCGGGTGGTCGACGACTCCAGCGGCTGGAAACCCCAGGTCACGTCCCCTCGGACCGAGGCGAGGAACGTGCTGCGCGAGTTGTGCACGAGCATCGTGAACGTGGCGCTGCCCTGCGTGGTCGTCACCGAGCCCGTCAGCTCGGCGTTCCACAGGTCGAGCGTCCAGTCGACGGCCGTGATCGCGCCGGCGAACTTCAGGGTCAGGTAGCCGATCGGCAGCCGCGACAGCCCGACCGCCGCCTCCCAGTGCGCCCGCTGGTCCTGGACCTCGGAGTGGCTGAGCATCAGCTTCAGCTCGTCCGCGGTACGGCCCCGGTAGACCTGGACGCCCAGGAAGCCGTTGGCCAGAAAGGGACTATCGCCCCAATTCGTCGGCAGCCGCCTCCATTCCACGCGAGCGTCGCGAACGACGTCCCGGTGCACGCTGTGACCCGATGTATCGGGGATCGTCGGCGCTGCGACCGCGGTGCCCCCGACCAGTCCGGAAGCTCCTACGACCGCGCCTGTTGCGTGCAGAAAGGTTCTACGCGACAGCTCTGCCACTGTTCGTCCCTCCGTGCCGTGGCGGCGGCGGAACGGATCTAACCGCAGAAGTCATCCGAGGACTAGCGGCGCTGTGACGACTGACGCGCTGTTGCCCGCAGATAGTTGTTGCACAGTTCTAGCCACAGCCGAGGTCGGGCAATTAGCGTCAGCACCCATGTCACCTGTTGCCATGCACATGAGCGACGGTCTGCTGAACGCGCCGGTCTCGGTCGCCTTCCTCGTCATCGCGGCACTCGGTGTCGGGTTCGCGTTGGTCAAGGCACGTGCGGACCTCGACGACCGCACGGCGCCGATGGCGGCCCTGGTGGCCACGTTCATCTTCGCCGTCCAGATGATCAACTTCCCGATCCTCCCCGGCGCCTCCGGCCACCTGCTCGGCGGAGCCCTCGCGGCGATCCTGGTCGGCCCGTACGTCGGCGCGCTGTGCGTGACGATCGTGCTCGTGGTGCAGGCCCTGCTGTTCGCGGACGGTGGTCTGACCGCGTTGGGGGCCAACGTCACGAACATGGCGCTGATCGGCACGGCGGCCGGGTTCCTCGTCGCCGTGGCGCTGCGGAAGTTCGCCCGAAAGGGCAAGGGCGGTCTCGCGGCCGTCGCCTTCGTCTCGGCGTTCGTCAACACGCTGCTCGCCGCGACGGGCTTCGTCGTCGAGTACGCGATCGGCGGCGCCGGCGGCGTGGAGATCGGCAAGGTCGCGCTGCTGATGTGGGGCCTGCACGCGCTGATCGGCATCGGCGAGGGCCTGATCACCGCGGCCACCGTCACGTCGGTCGCCTCGATCCGCCCCGACCTCGTCTTCCTGCTGAAGGGCACCCGCAAGCCGCTGGAGGTGCGGTCGTGAAGAAGTTCTCCATCGGGTTCGCGTTCGTCTCGCTGCTGATCGCCGGGGTGCTGTCGTACTTCGCGTCCGGCGACCCGGACGGCCTCGACAAGACCGTCGAGGACACCGGCATCGCCGAGCACGCGCGGGAGCACCCGTTCGCCGGCGGCACGTTCGCCGACTACGCGCTCGGTGGCGACGACAGGTTCACCGGTCTCGCGGGCGTGCTCGGCGTGGTCGTCGTGCTGGCCCTCTCGTTCGGCCTGTTCTGGGTGCTGCGCAAGAAGTCCGGCGCACGATGAGCGGCGCCCACGACGTCCTGCACCACGCCGGCGACTCGCCGGTGCACCGCCTCGCGCCCCACGTGAAGATCCTCGTGGCGTTCGGGGCGGTGCTGGGCGTCGTGGCGACCCCGCGCGCGCTGTTCCCGCTGTTCGGCCTCTACCTGCTGGTGATCGTCGCGGTGTGGGGCGTCGCCCGGGTTCCCGCGCTGTGGTTCGTGAAGCGCGCGGTGATCGAGGTGCCGTTCGTGGTGCTCGCGTTCCTGCTGCCGATCTTCGGCACGGACCCGCGCACCGACTTCCTGGGGCTCTCGGTGTCGGTGGAGGGCTCGCTGGCGGGCTGGAACATCCTCGCCAAGGGCACCCTGGGCGTTCTGATCAGCCTGACCCTGGCCGCCACGACGGCGCCGGGGGAGTTGTTGCGCGGCCTGCAGACCTTGCGGGTGCCGGCACCGCTGATCATGATCGCCACGCTGATGCTCCGCTACGGCGAAGTCGTCGTCGGGGAGGCCAGGCGCATGCGCGTCGCCCGCATCTCCCGCGGCGACGACCCGCGGTTCCTGTGGCAGGCGGGCGCGATGGCGCGCTCCGTCGGCACGTTGTTCATCCGGTCCTACGAACGCGGAGAGAGGGTGCACCTGGCGATGGTGTCGCGCGGCTGGACGGGCAGTCCCGGGGGCTCGGTGGCGTTCGTGCCGGAGACCCCCGCCGCTGCCGCGCTGGAGGTCTCCGGGCTCGCGTTCGCCTACCCCGACGGGCACCAGGCGTTGTTCGGCGTCGACCTGCGCGTCGAGCGCGGCGAGCGCGTCGCGGTGCTCGGCCCGAACGGAGCCGGCAAGACCACGTTCGCGTTGCACCTCAACGGAGTTCTCTCCGGCGGCGCGGGCACGGTCTCGGTCGCGGGACTCGAGGTGTCGAAGAAGAACCTCCGCGAGGTCCGCCGCCGCGTCGGCCTCGTGTTCCAGGACCCGGACGACCAGCTCTTCAGCCCCACGGTCGCCGAGGACGTCGCTTTCGGCCCGCGCAACTTCGGCATGTCCGATGTGGACGCCCGGGTGCTGGAGGCGTTGCGGGCGGTCGGCATGGAGTCGGTCGCCGGCCGCTCACCGCTGCACCTCTCCGGAGGCCAGCGCCGCCGCGTCGCGCTGGCGTCGGTGCTCGCCTGCTCACCCGAGATCCTGGTGCTGGACGAGCCGTCGGCGAACCTCGAACCGGTGGCGCGCAGGGAATTGGCCGAACTGCTGCTCTCGCTGGCGCCCACCATGCTCGTGGTCACGCACGACCTGCCGTTCGCGCTGCAGGTCTGCCCCCGCAGCGTGCTGATCGACGACGGCGTGGTCGTGGCGGACGGCCCGACGCGCGAGATCCTCGCCGACACCGCGTTGCTCGCCCGCCACCGCCTCGAACTGCCCTACGGCTTCCGGCTCGACTGAAGCCCGGCCAGCACGACCCGCAGCAGCACCGCGGGGTTCGCGCCTTCGTGCATGCTCTGGAGCATCCCCTTCATCAACGCGACCAGGTCCCCGGTCGTGACGTCGGTGCGCACCTGGCCGGACTCCTGCGCTCGCCGCAGCAGCGTGCCGAGCGCGGCGTGCAGGCGGTCGCGCAGCTCTGACGGCACCGCGATGGCGTCGGACATGTCCCGCTTGGCCGCCGCCTCGTCCGCCATCCTCGTGAGGAACGCGGTCAGGTCCGCGCCGGCGTCGTCCGAGGCCTGCTCCGCGGTCCCGATCATGGCCGCGACGCGCACCTCCGTGACGGCCTGGAACAGCGCCTGCTTCGTGGGGAAGTGCCGGTAGACCGTCCCCGGTCCCACGCCGGCCCGGGCCGCGATCTCGTCCAGCGGCACGTCGAAGCCCTCGGCGGCGAAGAGCTCCCGCGCCGCCTGCAACACCTTCTCGCGGTTGCGCGCGGCGTCCGCCCTCATCGTTGCCAACCGGGGCGCACGTTCCGTATCGTCTTAACCGGGGTCACCGTTCCGATTCTACGAGGGGCACGCGATGAAGCGCACACCGGCACAGATCGTGGAACACGTCCGCCGCCAGGTCGCGGGAGAGCAGACGCACGACTCGTTCGCGGACCTCTTCACCGAGGACGGAGTGATGGCGTACCGCTTCCCGGCACCGTTCCAGGAGCCGGAGATCCGGGGGCGCGACGCGATCCGCGCCTACTTCGACCGCATGCGCGGCGCCCGCGTCCGCGAGAAGATCGAGGTCCAGCACGCCGAGGCCGTCACGAGGCTCACCGACGACCCGGACGTCGTGGTCGCCGAGATCACCCACCGGGGCTGGTCGAAGGTGAAGCAGGACTACTACACGTTCACCGCCGTCGCGATCATCCACTTGCGCGACGGCGAGATCGTCCGCTACGACGACTACATGAACCCGCTGCTGCTGACCGAGCTGCTGGGAGCCTGATGGACATCGCCGCCTGGTGCGCCGCCGAGCTGGGCAGCGCACCGGTCTCGGTGTTCTACGAGCGGGAGTCGATCTCGTCGGTGCACGGGGTGCTGCTGGCCGACGGCCGCTCCGTCTACGTGAAGGTCCGTCCGGACGACGGCCGGGCGCATTCCTGCCTCGCCGCGCAGGCGTTCCTGGCGTCGCGCGGATTTCCCTGCCCCCGCCCCGCCACGCCGGTGACGGTGGTGGACGGGATGGCCGTGCACGCCGAGGAAGCGCTGCCCGGCGGGGAGGTGCTGCCCGGTTCCGGCGCCGGCGTCGCCCGGCGGTACGCGGTCGTGTTCGCCCGGTCGACGTCGTTGCTGGCCGAGGTGCGGGTCCCACCGCCGGTGCCCGCGCCGCGCTGGGCCCGGTGGGACCACTCGGATCCGGGGGTCTGGCCGGCCGTCGACTTCCTGGACGCGCGCGACCAGAGCGCGGTGCCCGCGTTCGTGGTCGAGTTCGCCACGCGGCTGCGCGCGCGGTTGCTCGCCACCTCGCTGCCGCGCGTCCTCGGGCACGCCGACTTCGAGGCGCAGAACCTGCGGTGGCGCGACGGCGAGGTGTGGGCGGTGCACGACTGGGACAGCCTCGCCTGGCAGCCCGAGGCCGCGCTGGCCGGGGCGGCCGCCGGGGCGTTCGCCAACGCCTCCCCGCCCTCGCTGGCGCCGATCGCCGGCTCTGCGGCGTTCATCGAGGCCTACCAGCAGGCTCGCGGACGGTCGTTCTCCGCCGAGGAGTGGGAGATCGCGTGGGCCGGGAGCCTGTGGACCGCCGTGCACAACGCCCGGTGGGAGGCCCTGCACGGAGATCCGCCGGTGTCGCTGGAGGCGGTGCGGGCGCAGGGGGAGGAACGGCTGCGGCTGGCGAACGCCTGACCGGCCGCCGCGGTGTGGTCCGATGCCCCGTGATCCCGACCGAAGCGGACCTCGCGGACGCGGTGACCTCGGCCGTTCGCGCGTTCGGACCGGCGCTGCCGGCGTGGTCGCACGAGGCGCCAGCGCGGCGAACGGACGCCGGCTCCCCGTTCTCGATCGTGGGGGAGCAGCACCCGCGGCCGGTCCGCGAGCCGATGGAGACCGCACTGCGCAGGCTCGGCGACGCCCGCGCGGGTGTGCTGGTCCTGGTCGAGGTCGTCCCCGATGACGAGGAGAACGTCCCCTCGGCGCGCCGGCTCAACCCGCCGGGGCCGGCGCCGGACGCCTGGCTGGGCTAGGCCTCCGCCCGCCGGCGCCGTTCCGCCAGCACCGCCGACAGGTACGGGTGCGGATGCGTGTGCTCCAGCCGGGGCGACCGCACCGCCGTCCCCACGTCGTCCGCCAGCCGCGACCCCAGGTCCCACCGCGCCTGCTCGCTCAGCTCCCGGTACCGGCTCAGGTACTGCCGCACCGCGAGCACCAGCTCGTCCGGCAGCTGCGACAGGTCCAGCCCGGACGCCCACGGCGCGAGCTGCGGCGGCATCGTGGCGAGCTCGACCTGCTGCTTCGGAACGCGGACGTGGATCACGACCGTGCCGGCGAGGTAGTCGCCGACGCGTTTGCCCTGCGGGGAGAACAGCGACACGAACAGGGCCACGGCGCCGCCCAGGCCGAGGGCCCAGAAGTCGACGAAGAAGCCGCCGAGCGCGCGCACCAGGGCGTGGCGGAAGCGGATGGCACCGCCGTCGTCGCGCACCACGCGCAGGCCCATCACCAGCTTGCCCAGCGAGCGGCCGCGGGTCAGCGACTCGACGGCCGCCGGGTAGCCGACGAGGACCAGCACCGCGAGGGCGAGGGCCACAGCCGTCTGCAGGGCGTCGTCGAAACCGATCGGGACGAGCAGCGAGACGAGCACGAGCAACCCGAACTGCACGGCCACGTCGAACGCGAACGCGACGGCCCTGCTGGCCAGTTGTGCGACGCGCAGGTCCAGAACTACGGCTTCACCGGTGACGAGGTCCCCCACGCGGATAGTGTGACTCATCGTGGATCTGGACGTGTTCATCGAGCGTCACCGCGCGTCGTGGCAGCGCCTCGAACAGCTCGTGAAGCGGACCGGCCGGCTCAGCGGGGCCGAGGCCGACGAGCTCGTCGAGCTGTACCAGCGCGTCACGACGCACCTGTCGGTCGTGCGCAGCCAGGCCCCGGACCCGGCGACGGTGGAACGGTTGTCGTCGCTGGTCGCGCAGGCCCGGTCGGCGCTCACGGGCACGCACACGCCGGCGTGGCGGGTGTTCACGCGCTTCTTCACCCACCGGCTGCCCGCCGCCATCTACCTCGGCTGGCGCTGGTGGGTCCCGGCCGGACTCGCGTTCTACCTGGTCACGGGCATCATCGCGGCCTGGATCGCCTCCAGCCCCGAGGTGCAGGCGACGATCGCGGCACCGGACGAGCTCCGCGAGATGACCAGGGCCGGCGGCAGCTACGAGTCGTACTACTCCAGCGATCCCGCGGGGTCGTTCGCGGCGAAGGTGTGGACCAACAACGCCTGGATCTCGGCCGCGTGCCTGTTGCTCGGCGTGTTGTTCGCGATCCCGCCGATCTACTTCCTCTTCACCAACGCGGTGAACGTCGCCGTCGGCATCGGGTTGATGTTCGGCGCGGGCCGCGGCGAGCTGTTCCTCGGACTGTTGGCGCCGCACGGGCTGTTGGAGCTCACGGCGGTGTTCGTGGCGGCCGGGATCGGCATGCGGCTGGGCTGGCAGGTGATCGATCCCGGCAGGCGCACCCGCGCCCAGGCCCTCGCCGCGGAGGGCCGTTCGGTCGTGGCGGTGGCGCTCGGGCTCGTGGTGGTGCTGCTCGTGTCCGGTGTGCTGGAAGGGTTCGTGACACCGTCCGGGCTGCCGACGTGGGCGCGCGTCGGCATCGGGGTCGTGGCCGAGGTGCTGTTCCTGCTCTACGTGTTCGTCATCGGGCGGCGGGCCGCGCGGCAGGGCGAGACCGGCGACGTCGACGCGAGCGAACGCGAGGACGTCGCACCGGTGGCCGTCTAGAGCTTTCCCGCCGCTTTCAACGAGAGATAGCGATCCGCGAGAGCGCGCGGCAGGTCGTCCGGCAGTGCGTCCACGACGTCGACACCGTGCCGTGCGAGCAAAGTGGTGAGACGGCGTCGTTCGGCCAGAGTGCGTTCCGCAGCAGCAGCCGAGTAAACGGCTTCGAGGTCACCACGGCCCGCCGCCATCGCGTGCACCGCCGGATCGGCCACGGAGGCGATGAGCAGGTGGTGCCGCGACGCCAGGGCAGGCAGCAGCGGCAGCAGACCGTGCTCGATCGACGGCTCCAGCGACGTCAGCAACACCACCAGCGACCGTCGTCCGGCCCGGCGCAGCACCTCGGCGACGGCGGCACGCGCGTCGAACTCCACCAGCTCGGCCTCCAGCGGCGCCATCGCCTGCACCAGGGCCGGCAGCGCCGCCCGCGGCACCGAGGCGCGCACCTTGTGGCTGAACGCGACGAAGTCCACCTGGTCGCGGGAGTGCGAAGCCAAGGCGGACAACAGCAACGCGGCGTCCATCGACGTGTCGAGGCGCGGCAGGCCACCGAGAGCGCCCTGCACGCGGCCCGCCGACGTGCGGGCGGTGTCGAGCACGATCGTCACCTGGCGGTCGCGCTCCGGGCGCCACGTGCGCACCACGACGTCCGACGACCGTGCGGAGGCACGCCAGTCGATCGACCGCACGTCGTCACCGATCACGTACGCGCGCAGCGAGTCGAACTCCGTGCCGGCGCCACGGATCAACGAAGCACGGCGGCCGTCCAGTTCGCGCAGGCGTTCCAGCAACGGCGGCAGGTGGCGACGACTGTGGAACGGCGGCAACGCACGCACGGTCCACGGCACGACGTGCGAGCCCTGCCGTGCCGCGACACCCAACGGTCCGAGAGAACGCACAGTCACACGGTCAGCCGTGCGATCGCCACGACGCACGGGCCGCAGCTCGAACGAGAACGTGCGCGATCCACCGGCGGGCACCTCCACCGCGACGCGGTCGGCGACCACACCGGCAGAAGGCGCCCATGCGTCACGAAGAACGCCACGCAACCGACGTCCGGGGTTGTGCACTGTCAGCTCGACCACGCACAACTCGCCGGTGCGCACGGACACCGCCCCGGAGCGCGAGAACGTCAGCCTCCGGACGCCCGCGGCGAGCACCAGGTCGATCGCCACGCACGCCACCAGCACCGCGAACACGACGAGAACCCCTTGCCACGACGGCAAGAGCAGTCCGACGACGAGAACCCCGATGAGCGCGAGCAGACCCGCGCGGCCCGTGAGCGCCACGTCAGCGCGGCACCTGGACCGCGCCGAGCACGCCGTCGAGCACGCCGTCCGCCGTCACGCCCTCCAGTTCGGCCTCCGGGCGCAGCTCCAGCCGGTGCCGCAGAGCGGGCCGAGCCAACGCCTTCACGTCGTCCGGCGTCACGTAGTCACGGCCCGAGAGCCACGCCCACGCGCGCGACGCGGCCAGCAAAGCCGTTGCGCCACGCGGAGAAACGCCCAGACGCACGGCCGGGGACTCGCGGGTCGCACGGCACACGTCGACGATGTACGCGACCACTTCGGGAGCCACCGTCAACGCGCGCACGGCCGCCGAACCGGCGTCCAGGTGCGCCGCGCCGGCCACCGGCTGCAACGCCGACAGGTCGCGCGGGTCGAAGCCGGAGGCGTGCCGGGTCAGGACGTCGATCTCGTGCTCCCGCGCGGGAACCGGCATCGTCACCTTCAGCAGGAACCGGTCCAGCTGCGCCTCGGGCAGCGGATAGGTGCCCTCGTACTCGACCGGGTTCTGCGTCGCCACGACGATGAACGGCGAGGGCAGCGGCCGCGTCCTGCCGTCGGCGGACACCTGCCGTTCCTCCATCGCCTCCAGCAGCGCGGACTGCGTCTTCGGCGGCGTCCGGTTGATCTCGTCCGCGAGCAGCAGGTTCGTGAAGACCGGACCCTCGCGGAACGAGAACGCCGCGTTGTGCGAGTCGTAGACCAGCGAGCCCGTGAGGTCGCCGGGCATCAGGTCCGGCGTGAACTGCACACGCGTTGTCGAGAGGTCCAACGCGCGCGCAAGAGCACGCACGAGCAACGTCTTCGCGACGCCCGGCACACCCTCCAGCAGCACGTGCCCCTTGCACAGCAACGCGAGGATCAACGACGTCACGGCCGCGTCGTTGCCCACCACGGCCTTGCCGATCTCCGCGCGCAACGCCACCAGCGCCGTGCGGGCTTCCTCGGTGGTGACCACTGCCGTCATCCCTTGCGCACCTCGTTCTCCAGAGCGTCCAGCTCGTCGGCCAGCGCGACCAGCCCCCGGTCGTCCACCGGCCCGTTGTCGTAGAGCAGCGCCCGCACCGAGGTGACGGGGCGCGAAGTCCTGCGGGCGATCTCCTCCGACGGGTCCTCGCCCACCGGCAGCCCCAGCAGTGGCGCCAAGCGGTCCCTTGCCGCCTGCCGCAGCACCTCGGCGGCGTGGCCGGCGGCGTGCGAACGGCGGTACAGCCGCGCCCTGCCCTCGACCGTCTCCGAGGCCCTGACCAGCACCGGGAGCTGCTCGGGCACCACGCGGCCGAGCCTGCGGGCCCGCCACAGCGCGATCAGCACGGCCGCGACGCCGAGCTGCAGGGCGCCGAACTTCCAGCCGTCCGGGACGAGGTCGCCGAACGACTTCTGCCGGGACCTGTCCGCCGCCGAAGGCACGTACCAGACCAGCCGCTCGTGCTGGCCGAGCAACGACAGCGCCAGCGCCGCGTTGCCCTCGGAGTCGAGGTCGCGGTTGGTGAAGATGCCGCCGTGGCCGATCGTCGTCACGGTGCCCGTGCGCACCAAAGTCGAGTCGTAGCAGCGTTGTTCGCCTTCGTAGACGAACCCGCCGGTGGTCGCCGCGCCCGCCTTGGCCGCGAGCGGGCAACCGGGCTGCCGCGTCTCGGGCTCCACGCGGCCGACGCCGTTCGCCGGTGCGAGCAGCACCGTGGCGGCGGCGCGGCCGCTGAGGTCCGCGAGCCGCCGCGGGTCGATCAGGTTCGGTTGCGTCACGAACAGCGTCGCGCCCTCCACGGAGGACGCGTCGTCGGTGAGCTCGACGCGCACGCCGTTGCGCTCCAGCAGCGCGGCGACCGCGCGACTGCCCTCCGGCCGGTAGGAGCGCGGGTCGAGCGAGCCGCCCTCACCGGTGCCGCGCAGCACCGTGATGACCACGGCCGCGAACAGGATGACCACGCCGATCAGCAACGGGCCGCGCGCGGCCGTCCAGATCCGCCGCGAGTCCGGGGACACCGCCGTCATCCGCGCACCTTGCCGTCGACGGAGACCACCTGCCGGTACCCCTCCTCGGTGGCGGGCCTGCCGCCGTACCAGACGTCGTCGAACTGCACCGCGGCGCCGCGCAGGTCGTCCGCGAGCGCCGGGAGCGCCGCGCCCGCCTCGGACGCCACCTCGTCGACGGTGCGGCCCGCCCGCGCGTCGAGCACCCCGCGCTGCTCCAGTTCCCGCACCACGGCGCGGAAGCGTTCGCGCACCGCCTCCGCCAGGTCACCGGCCGCGGCCGCCTTCTCGGCGGCCTCGCGGTGCTCGGCGGCGGTCAGCGCGGCCGAGCCGAACACCTCGCCGCCCGAACGCAGGGCACGGCCGGTGCGCCCGGTGCGCAGCCTGATCACGACCGCGACGACCACCGCCAGGACGACGAGGGTCGTGACCGCGGTGAAGCCGCTCATGCCGCCCGCCCCGGCGAACAGCTCGCCGAGGCGTTCGAGGACCCAGTCGATGGCCCGTTCCAGCGGGTTCGGGTCGTCGGAGACGTACGCGGGGTCGCTGAGCTCCCGCGCGGCCGCCTCCCTCGCCTCGTCGCGGCCGGGATCCACCGGTACGTCAGAGACCTCCATGCCCCGCGGCCCGCTGGAGTTCGATGTCCATGCCCTCGGAGCGCATCCGGCGGTCGACGTAGACCAGCACGGTGACCGCGGAGCTGAACGGCAGCGTGATCGTCGAGGCGATGATCGCGCCGATGGTCGACAGGACCAGCGAGCCCAGGCCGAGCGCCGCCGCGGGGTCGGCGGACAGGCCGGACGACACCGCGCCCGCGAGGCCGAAGGGGAGGCTGACGATCCAGCTGATCACCCAGCCGATCACGAGGGTGAGCAGCAGGATGCCGAACGTGCGCCACCACGCGCCTTTGACGAGCTTCCTGGAACGGCCGAACGCCGCGCCGACGCCGCAGCGCTCCAGCACGAGAGCGGGGGTGACGAGGGCGAACATCACCCACAGCCAGACGCCCGGCACGATGCACAGGAGCGCGCCGACGGTGATCACGAGACTGGAGAGCAGGGTCGCGCCGAGCAGCGGCAGCAGCCGCGGCTTGAACTCCTCCCACGCCTGCCCGAACGACACGGGCTCGCCCAGCACGGCGTGGCCGACGATCACCGTGATGTAGCCGGACAGGAACACCGTGCCGATCAGCACCAGCAGCGTGCTGAGGAACGCGCCGCCGAGGACGCCGGGGAGCGTGTTCGTGAACTGCTCCAGGATCTGCTCTTCCGTCATGGTGTTCGGGTCGAGCGACACCGCGGCGGTGAGGTCGTCGAGGAACGGCAGCTGCACCAGCAGGCCGATGATCTGCGTGACCGCCGCGACGACCGCGGCCGCGCCGATGATCAGCTTCGGGTAGCGGCGCATCGTCGTGATGGAGCCGTCGATGATCTCGCCGGCGGAGAGCGGGCGCAGCGGGATCACACCGGGCTTGATCGACTGCTGCGGTCCGGGCGGCGGGGCGTTGTAGCCGTACTGCCCGCCGTACTGCGGCTGCTGACCGTACTGCGGCGGCTGGTTCGGCTGGTTCGATGGCTGGTCGGGCGACGACCAGCCGGGCGTGTCGGACATCGCGGCTAACCCCCGGTTGTGGTGTGAGCGGCATCCTGCCAGACCAGGTCCGGGGCAACCGGCCGACCCGATCACGAGACGAGTTCGGCCCTGGCCTTCTTCGGCGTGGTGGGGCGCATGCCGGCGCCGACGCAGCGCCGGACCACCCGCGGCTGCTCGCGCATCAGCCGCAGACCGCGCCGGATCAGCGTCGGCACGGGTTTGCGGGCCTCGGCCACGTCGCGGGCGAACCGGCGCACGAACGTGACCGGCGGGCTCGGCGCGAGCACGATGGCGTCCCTGAGCACCCCGGCCTCGCGCGCGCCCGCGACCAGGAGGTCGGCGAACAGGCCCTCCGCGATGAACGCGGGCGCGTCGCCGAGAACGATCTTCTGCGTGCCGACCGCGCGGTCCTCGCCGATCGAGTAGACCGGCGCCTCGACCTCACCGGTGGTGGACAGCTCGACGATCGCCCGCAGCGCCTCGTCCGCGTTCCACGACCCGACCGCGTCCCAGTCGGCGCGCCCGTGCTCGTCGCGGGGCAGCAGCGGGTCGTCACCGTCGCGGTAGAAGTCGTCCAGGCGCAGCACGGGCCAGCCGAGGTGGGCGGCGAGTGTCGACTTGCCTGAGCCGGAGGGTCCGGCGAGCAGCACGGCACGGGGGATGGGCACGGAACGCGATCCTCGCACATGGCCCGGCGGTGCCCCGCGGGTCCGTGCGACCCTCGCCGGACGGAGCCGCCGGACACGGCTTAGGCTCGAACGCATGAGCGAAGGTCTGTTCGACGAGGGCCTCTTCGGCGCGACCGACGAGGAGAAGGCCGAGCGCATCGCGGCCAACGCCCCGCTGGCCGTGCGGATGCGTCCGGCCGCGCTCGACGAGGTCGTCGGCCAGGACCACCTGCTCGGGCCGGGCGCGCCGCTGCGCCGTCTGGTCGAGGGCGCCACACCGGCGTCCGTGATGCTCTACGGCCCTCCCGGCACCGGCAAGACGACCCTCGCGACCCTGGTGTCGAAGGCGACCGGCCGCCGGTTCGTCGCGCTGTCGGCGTTGTCCGCGGGCGTGAAGGAGGTGCGGGCGGTCATCGACGAGGCCCGGCGCCGCCTGGTCCGCTCCGGTGAGTCGACCGTGCTGTTCATCGACGAGGTGCACCGGTTCTCCAAGACGCAGCAGGACGCATTGCTCGGCGCGGTCGAGGACAGGATCGTGCTGCTGGTCGCGGCCACCACGGAGAACCCGTTCTTCTCGGTCGTGTCGCCGTTGCTGTCGCGCTCCCTCGTGCTGCAGCTCAAGTCGCTGACCGACGACGGGGTGCGGGCGGTGATCCGGCGCGCGGTGTCCGACGAGCGCGGCCTGGGCGGGTCCGTCGTCCTGGAACCCGACGCCGAGGACCACCTGATCCGCCTCGCCGGTGGTGACGCGCGCCGGTCGCTGACCGCGCTGGAGGCGGCGGCCGACTCGGCGCTCGCGTCCAACGGGGGCGTGGTCACGCTGCCGCTGCTCGAGTCCACCGTGGACAAGGCGGCGGTGCGCTACGACCGCGACGGCGACCAGCACTACGACGTGACGTCGGCGTTCATCAAGTCGATCCGCGGCTCGGACGTCGACGCGGCGCTGCACTACCTCGCCCGCATGATCGAGGCGGGGGAGGACCCGAGGTTCATCGCGCGGCGGCTGGTGATCCACGCCAGCGAGGACGTCGGCATGGCCGACCCGACGGCGCTGCAGACGTGCGTGGCGGCGGCCCAGGCCGTGCAGCTCATCGGTCTGCCCGAGTGCGCTCTGAACCTCGCGCAGGCCACCATCCACCTCGCCACCGCGCCGAAGTCGAACGCCGTGACGACCGCGATCTACGCGGCCATCGAGGACGTCCGCAAAGGCGCCATCGGTTCCGTGCCCGCGCATCTGCGCGATGGCCACTACGCCGGTGCCGCCAAGCTCGGCAACGCCCAGGGCTACCGCTACCCGCACGACGTCCCGGAAGGCGTGCTGACGCAGCAGTACGCGCCGGACGAGCTGGTGGGCCGCGACTACTACGAGCCGACCGGTCGGGGCAACGAGCGCGCTGTGGCGGAACGGCTGCCGCGCCTGCGCAGGGTGATCAGGGGCGGGTGAACCGCTTCGCGCCCTCCGCGTGACCAGGGCGTGGAACTCGTGCCGCACGATCCTCGCCTTCCCGGGCACGACCGCGGAAAACGAGGTGATCGCCGCCCGCCGCGGTCGGTAGCTTCGGCGCGGTGACCATCAGAGAAGACTTCCTGACCACCGCCCGCACCGCGCTCGGACTCCTGCGCCACGACCGGGTGGCGGCGAACTGGGACCGGCCGAGCGCCCTGCCGGAGTTCGGCGTCAGCGGTCTCGCCGGTCACCTGGCCTACCAGGTGCTGCCGCTGCCGTCGATGATCGGGACCCCCGCCGGTGACGAGCCGGTCGTCCCGCTGGCGGAGCACTACGCGCGGGCCGGGTGGACCGACCTGGACGTCGACTCCGACTTCCACACGCGCATCCGGGCGGGCGGCGAGAAGCTGGCGGCCGAGGGTCCCGGCGCCCTGGCCGACCGGGTCGGGGCGACGCTGCTGGAGCTCGAGACGTCGCTGCCCGGTCAGGAGAACCGGGGCGTCCGCATGCCGCACTGGGGGCCGTGGGCGGTGCCGCTGGACGAGTACCTCGTCAGCAGGCTGATGGAGCTCGTCGTGCACTGCGACGACCTCGCGGTGAGCGTCGGGGTGCAGACGCCGGAGTTCCCCCGCCACGTCCACGAGACCGTCATCGACCTGCTGACGCGCATGGCGCTCGACAAGCACAGCGGGATCGACCTGGTGCGCGCGCTCAGCCGCAAGGAACGCGCACCGGGGGACATCACCGCGTTCTAGCGGCGGCACTGGACCGGCGGCACACCATCAGCAGCGCGACCTTGCCCGGCAGCACGATCTCGTCGGCCGCCACGAACCCGCCCGCCTCGAACGACCGGATGGCACGCGTGTTGCGCACGTCCGGCTCCAGCACGATCCGCGTGCAGTGCGGGTCGGCCTCGAACAGCGCGTCGGTCAGCCGGGGGAGCAGCGAGCGCACCAGGCCCCGGTCGGTCATCGCCAGCTCGCCGACCGCGAGGTTCAGCCCGAGGTCGTGCGGCCGTGCCCGGTAGCAGCTCCCGACGGCGTGCCGGGCCGCGCGGCAGACCTCGGCGTAGATCACCGGGCGGCCGTGCCAGCTGATCAGCAGCGGGCGGACGTCGTCACCGTCGAGCTGCGCCCGCAGCTCCGCCTCCCAGCGGGGCAGCGTCCAGGCCTGCCGGCGGAACGCCGCCACGTGCGGTGCGGAGTTCCAGCGGTGGACGAGGTGCAGGTCGTAGCCGTCCGAACACGCCACTCGGGCGTCCCAGGGCATCGACAGCTCCGGGACCGGGGGCGGGCCCGCGGTGACCTGCGTCCGGTAGGAGTCCAGGTGCGTCACCGGCTTCACGGAGCCTCCTGCGCGTCGACTCAGGTGTGCCCGACTCCACGCTGCGCGAGGCCGCGGGTCAAGCCCTGTGTGACCGGTATTTCACAGGCAGTGACAGCCGCGCGTCAACGAGTGGTCCGTTCCAATCGGCTCGCGCGGGTCGGCCGAGGTGCCGCGGCCGCGGTGCGCACCGGCTCCCGGCGGCGGCCGGAACCACCCGCCACGCCGGCCTCGTCCGCGAGCGGGCCGACGGCGCGGTGGTTCGTTGAAGATCAACAAATGGTGCCGCTCGGCCGGGTTCCGGGGCAACGCGGTAATCTCACCCCACCAAAGCCCGAATGCCTGTTCACCAGGAGGATCTGTGTCGCCAGGGTGGCTCGCCGCCGGTGCCTTCGTGCTGCTCGTGCTGCTGCTGGCGATTCCGGCTTTCAAGGCGGCACGCTTCTTCGACGAGGCCACGATCGCGATGCGCAAGGCGCACGAGAACACGGACCCGTTGTTCAGTGAGGCCAACACGACGCTCACGCACGTGAACACGCAGCTCGAACGCGTCGACGGCATCACGGCCAACGCACGCGCTGTCACGGGCAACGTCTCCGCGCTCACCAGCCTGTTCACCGCCACCCTCGGCGGGCCGCTGGTCAAGGCCGCCGCGCTGTCCTACGGCCTGAGCAAGGCGGTCAAGGCCCGCCGCAAGGCCGCCGAGCAGCCGAACAAGCACGCCAAGCGCCGCCTGAAGCGGGGGTCGCGATGAGCCGCCTCTTCTGGTTCGGCCTGGGTGCCGCCGCCGGCCTCTTCGCCGCGAGGAAGGCCGCCGAGGTGACAAAGCAGGCGACTCCCGCCGGCATCGGCGCTAACGTGGGTGAAGGCCTGCGAGAGCTCGCCGGCGCCATCGGCTCCTTCGGGGCCGAGGTCCGCGCGGGAATGGCCGAGCGGGAACAGGAGTTGCAGGACACCGTGGAGCGTCAGACGGGATTCACGCCGGGGCGTCGAGCGCCCAGGGCGAACGGGAAGAACTGACCGTTCGCCTCCGAAGCGCGCCCTGACAACTCCCAGCAACTTCCAAGGACCCTCCCGTGCAGACCCACGAGATCATCAAGCGCTTCCGCGAGCACTTCGAGAACGCCGGGCACAAGTACATCCCCAGCGCCTCGCTGCTGCTCGACGACCCCAACCTGCTGTTCGTCAACGCCGGCATGGTGCCGTTCAAGCCGTACTTCCTCGGCGAGGCCCCGCCGCCCGCCCCGCGGATGACGAGCATCCAGAAGTGCGTGCGCACGCCCGACATCGACGAGGTCGGCAAGACCACGCGCCACCTCACGTTCTTCCAGATGGCCGGCAACTTCTCGCTCGGCGACTACTTCAAGGAAGACGCCATCCGCCTGGCCTGGGAGCTCATCACCAAGTCCCAGGACGAAGGCGGCTACGGCTTCGACCCCGAGCGCATCTGGGTCACCGTCTACGAGACCGACGACGAGGCCATCGAGCTGTGGCAGAAGGTCGCCGGCATGCCGCTCGAGCGCATCCAGCGCCGCGGCGTCGAGGACAACTTCTGGTCGATGGGCGTGCCCGGCCCGTGCGGCCCGTGCTCGGAGATCTACTACGACCGCGGCCCCGCCTACGGCAAGGAGGGCGGCCCGGTCGTCGACGAGGACAGGTACCTGGAGATCTGGAACCTCGTCTTCATGCAGAACATCCGCGGCGAGGGTGGCGCCAAGAAGGACTACCCCGTCCTCGGTGAGCTGCCGTCGAAGAACATCGACACCGGCATGGGCGTCGAGCGCGTCGCCTACCTGCTGCAGGGCGTCGACAACGTCTACGAGACCGACCTGGTCCGCGCCGTCATCAACAAGGCCGAGGAGCTGTCGGGCCGCAAGTACGGCGCCAACGAGGTCGACGACGTCCGCTTCCGCGTCATCGCCGACCACGCCCGCAGCGGTGTGCTGCTGGTGGGCGACGGCGTCACGCCCGGCAACGAGGCCCGCGGCTACGTGCTGCGCCGCCTGCTGCGCCGCATCGTCCGCAGCTCGCGCCTGCTCGGCGTGACCGAGCCGGTGCTGCAGACGTTCGCCGAGGTCGTCCGCGACTCGATGGGCGAGGCCTACCCCGAGCTGGTCAGCGGCTTCGCCCGCATCCAGCAGGTCCTCAAGGCCGAGGAGGACACGTTCCTCCGCACGCTCGACGCCGGGTCGCGGATCTTCGAGAACGCCGCCGCCGAGGTGAAGTCCGACGGCCGCGCCACGCTGCCCGGCGACAAGGCCTTCCAGCTGCACGACACGTACGGCTTCCCGATCGACCTCACGCTGGAGATGGCCTCCGAGGCCGGCCTCTCGGTCGACGAGGACGGCTTCCGCAAGCTGATGGCCGAGCAGCGCGCCCGCGCCAAGGCCGACGCCGCCGGCAAGAAGACCGGCCACGGCGACCAGTCGGTGTACCGCGAGCTGCTGGAGCAGGGCCCGACCGAGTTCACCGGCTACACCGAGCTCGCCTCCGAGGCCACGCTGCGCGGCATCGTGCTCGACGGTGCCCGCGTGAAGTCGGCCAGGGAAGGCGACATCGTCGAGGTCGTCCTCGACCGCACGCCGCTCTACGCCGAGTCCGGTGGCCAGGAGTCCGACGCCGGCACGATCGTCACCGGCAACGCCGAGCTCGAGGTGCTCGACGTGCAGAAGGTCGCCCGCAAGCTGTGGGTGCACCAGGTGCGCGTCCGCTCCGGCGAGATCGCCGAGGGCGAGCACGTCGAGGCCCGCGTCGACCCGGAGTGGCGCGTCGGCGCCCGCCAGGGCCACTCGGGCACGCACGTCGTGCACGCCGCCCTGCGTCAGGTGCTCGGCCCGTCGGCCCTGCAGAGCGGCTCGTACAACAAGCCCGGCTACCTGCGCCTCGACTTCGCCTGGACCGGTGGCCTGTCCGCCGAGGCCCGCTCGGAGATCGAAGAGGTCTCGAACCTCGCCGTGCGCAAGGACCTGCCGGTCAGCATCGTCTACACCGACATGGCCGGTGCCCAGGAGATGGGCGCCGTCGCCCTGTTCGGCGAGACGTACGACGAGACCGTGCGCGTCATCGAGATCGGCGGCCCGTGGTCGCGCGAGCTCTGCGGTGGCACCCACGTCGAGCACTCGTCGCAGATCGGCCCGATCACCCTGCTCGGTGAGTCGTCGGTCGGCTCCGGCGTGCGCCGCCTGGAGGCCTACGTCGGCATCGAGGCCATGCGGTTCCTCGCCAAGGAACGCGCCATCGTGCAGAACCTCTCCGACATGCTCAAGGTCGGCTCCGACGGTCTGCCCGAGCGGATCGAGTCCCTGGTCGAGCGCCTGAAGGCCGCCGAGAAGGAGCTCGAGAAGGTCCGCGCCGCCCAGCTGCTCGGCAACGCCGGGTCGCTGGCCGACAAGGCCCTCGACGTCCGCGGCCTGTCGCTGGTGGCCCTCGGCCTGGAGGGCGTGACGGGCAACGACCTGCGCACCCTCGGTGGCGAGGTCCGCAACCGCCTGGGCAGCAAGCCCGGTGTCGTGGCCCTGTTCTCGGTCGACGGCGACAAGGTGAGCTTCGTGGTCGCCACGACGGCCGCCGCCCGCGACCTGGGCCTGGCCGCCGGCAAGCTCGTCCCGGTGTTCGGCCCGGCCATCGCCGCCCGCGGTGGCGGCAAGCCCGACCTCGCCCAGGGCGGTGGCACCAACCCTGCCGGTGTCCCCGAGGCCATCACGGCTCTCACCAACGAACTGGACAAGGTGCTTGAGCAGCACTGATTCGCCTGGCGTCGACGACCCGGGCCTCGGACGGAGGCTCGGCGTCGACGTCGGATCGGTTCGAGTGGGAATTTCTCTCAGCGACCCGGGCGCGTTTTTGGCGACTCCGCTGGTTACTCTCCAGCGTGACGAGAAGCGCGGCTCGGACCTCACCGAGCTCGTACGTCTCGTGGCCGAGCATGACGTCGTCGAGGTCGTGGTCGGTCTGCCCAGAACCCTGGCGGGACGTCACGGCCCGGCGGCGGAGGCGGCGACCAGGTACGCCACCGCGCTCGCCGAGCGGATCGCCCCCGTGCCGGTCCGGCTGAGCGACGAGCGGCTGACGACGGTCGTGGTGAGCCGGGTGCTGGCGCAGCGCGGTGTGAAGGGCAAGAAGCAGCGTGCCGTGGTCGACCAGGCTGCCGCTGTCGAGATCCTGCAGTCTTGGCTGGACGCGCGGGCCCGTTTCGTGGCCGCCCGAAAGGACGAAGTGTGAGCGACGACCTCGGGTTGTTCACCGACCCCGACGTGGAAGAGCGACGCCCGGTCCGCAAGCGCGACCGCGGGCGTGACACCGCGCGCGCCAAGGCGAAGAAGCGCAAGAAGACGGTCCTGTGGCTGGTCGTCGCGCTGGTCCTCGCCGTCGGCATGGGCGGCGCGTACTACGGCTACCAGGAGCTGCGCGGCATCGGCTCGTTCGAGGACTTCTCGGGTGCCGGCGAGGCCGACGCGATCGTGGAGGTCCAGGACGGCGACCCGGTCAGCAAGATCGCGTCGACCCTGTACGACAACGGCGTCATCGCCTCCGCGCGCGCCTTCACCGAGGCCAGCAAGACCGACGCCCGCGTGACGTCGATCCAGCCCGGCTTCTACCTGATGAAGACGAAGATGTCGGGCCAGGAGGCCGTGGCCCGCATGATCGACCCGAAGACCAGGGTCCCGGCCGTGCAGATCGTCGGCGGCCTGAAGCTCACCGACATCAAGGTGGGCGACAAGACGGTCAAGGGCGTCTACTCCCAGCTCGCCGACGCGAGCTGCACGGAGAAGGACGGCGCGAAGAAGTGCCTGACGTTCGACGAGATCAAGGCCGCCGCCGAGCAGACCGACCCGGTCGCCCTCGGCGTGCCGGACTGGGCGATCTCCGACGTGAAGCGCGCCGACCCGCAGTTCCGCCTCGAAGGCCTGATCATGCGCGGCGTGTACCAGGTCAAGCCCGGCGTGAGCGCGGTCGAGCTGCTCCGCAGCGTCATCGTGTCCTCCGCCCAGAAGCTGCAGGGCGCCGGCATCCCCGGCGGCACCATGAACACCGGCTTCCGGCCGTACGAGGTCCTGGTCATCGCCTCGCTGATCGAGAAGGAAGCGATCGAGAAGGACTTCGGCAAGGTCTCGCGGGTCATCTACAACCGCATCAAGAAGCCGATGCCCCTGCAGTTCGACTCGACCATCAACTACAAGAACAACCAGCCCCACATCCGCACGTCCGACGCGGACCGCAACGCGCAGGGGCCGTACAACTCCTACATCAACCAGGGCCTGACGCCCACCCCGATCGGCTCGCCGTCGCAGCAGGCCATCGCCGCCGCGATCAATCCCGAGGCCGGCGAGATGCTGTACTTCGTGAAGTGCCAGAAGGACGGCACCTCCTGCTTCGCGACCACGTTCGAGGAGCACAACGCCAACGACCAGAAGGCCCAGAGGGAGAACGTCTACTGATGCGGCACAAGGCGGCGGTGATCGGTTCGCCGATCGAGCACTCCCTCTCTCCCGTGCTGCACAACGCCGCTTACGCCGCGCTCGGCCTCGACTGGGAGTACACGAGGCTGGAGTGCGCCGAGGACGCGGTGCCGTCGCTCGTGTCCTCGCTGGGGCCGGAGTGGGCCGGCCTGTCGTGCACGATGCCGACGAAGCGCGCGGCTCTGGCCTTCGCCTCGACGGTGACCCCGCGGGCCTCGGCCGTGGGGGCGGCGAACACGTTGGTGCGCACCGACTCCGGGTGGCACGCGGACTGCACCGACGTCGACGGTGTCGTGGGGGCCTTGCGGGGGAAGGGTTTCTCCGGCGGGGCTCGCGGCGTGGTGCTCGGGGCGGGCGGAACGGCTACCGCCGCGCTGGCCGGGTTCGCCGAGCTGGGCGTCTCCTCCGTTTCCCTGGTGGTGCGGGACCCTTCCCGGGCTGGGGAGGCCGTTCGGACCGCGGAACGGGTGGGCGTGGCGGTGGAGGTGCTGCCGCTGTCCTCAGTGGACGTCGGTTCGCTCGCTGCCGGGTGTGACGTGCTGGTGTCGACCGTGCCCGCGGCCGCCACCGAGTCACTGGCCGGTGACCTGGCGCGGGCGCCGTTCGTGCTGGACGTGATCTACCACCCCTGGCCCACGCCCGTCGCCGATGCGGTCCGGGGTTCCGGGGCCCGGTTGGCGACCGGGCTGGACATGTTGCTGCACCAGGCTTTCGGTCAGGTCGAGCTGTTCACCGGGATGGACGCGCCCCGGGACGTCATGCGGGAGGCGTTGGGGGCCGCGTTGGCGGCTCGCGCGTAGCACCTCCGGCGCCGGGTGTCGTCGAGGACGAGTACGGCGGGTTCTCGGGTGTGCCGCTTGCCGTTCCTGTGCCGGCCGGGCGGTGCGTCCGTCGCATGTGGACGGTCGCGGGAACGATGCGGCGCCAACGACGTGGACGGTTGCGCGGTCTAGGGGCAGTTGACGTCCGACGTCGGCACGCCCGCCACCTTCGCGCGGCTCGCCAGAGCTGTGCAGTGCACCTGGAACAGCGCCCACTTGGTCGGCGGCTCGGTGCCTTCGGGCATGACGATGACGTTGAGCACGGCGATCGCTTTCGCCGTGGTTTCCGGGACCTCCGTGACCAGGCCCAGTTCCTCCTCCGCCTCGGTCAGGCCGGCCAGCAGGGAGTTCATGGCCGTGGTGATGTCCACGGTGCCGATGTGGGTGCGGGTTCTGCGGACCAGGCCGTCGCGATCGGCGTTGACGAGGTAGACGGTCAGCGCGTGGGCGGAGACGGTGGGGGCCTCGCCGCCGGTCAGGACCGGGGTGGGGCGGATGCCGCACGCCGTGAGCGTCACCAGGGCAAGCGCAAGGTGAAGACCGCGCCGCCCGAGGGGGCGTTGGCCGCTTCGAGCGTGCCGCCGTGCAGGCGTGCGTTCTCCCATGCGATCGCCAATCCCAGTCCGCTGCCCTCGGAACGGGAGCGGGCCGTGTCTGCCTTGTAGAAGCGGTCGAAGAGGTGGGGGAGGGCCTCTTCGGAGATGCCGGGGCCGTTGTCGGCCACCTCGACGGCGTCTTCGCGCACCGTCACGCGGACCGGGGTGCCACCGTGCTTCAGGGCGTTGCCGACGAGGTTGGCGACGATGACGTCGAGGCGGCGGCGGTCGACCCTGCCGATCACGCCCGGTGGGAGGGGGGCCTCGACCGAGGTGGTCCAGCCGCGGGCGGCGAGGGTGTCGCGGACCGCGGTGCCGATGTCCCACTCGTCGAGCTCCAGGACGTTGCGGCCCTCGTCGAAGCGGGAGATCTCCATCAGGTCGTTGACCAGGCGGGTGAGCTTGCGGGTCTCGGCCGAGACCAGGCGGGCGGCCACGGCGGTGTCCGGGGGCAGGGTGTCGGCGTCCTCGTCCAGGACGGCTGTCACGGCGTTCATCGCCGTCAGCGGCGTGCGGAGCTCGTGGGAGACGTCCGCCACGAAGCGGCGGGAGGCGGCCTGGGAGGCTTCCAGCTGCTCGGCGGCGCGGTTGAACGTGCGGGCGAGGTCGGAGAGCTCGTCGGAGCCCCGTTCGTCGACCCTCGTGTCCAGGCGGCCGGAGCCCAGGGCGCGGGCGGCGGCGCCCAGCCTGCGGACCGGGCGCAGGACGCCTCTGGCCGTGAAGAGGGCGAGGCCCAGGGCGACGGGGACCACCAGGCTCACGCCGACCCAGGCGCCGGTGGAGAGGCTGTTGATGGCGGCCCTCGTGACGTCGAGGCCGGTGACGGCCCACACCTCCACGCCGGTCGCCGTGCCGTCGGCGTGCACGAGCGGCATCCCGACGACCAGGTGCGGGTTCCCGTTGTCGGTGCGACGCTGCCAGAGGATCGTCCTGCTGGTCTTCAGGGCCTCGCGCATCTCCGCCGGGATGAACGACGGGTCGGGGCCGTGGTGGGAGCGCAGGTCCCCGTAGAGGACGACCGCGGAGCCGCGCAGGTACTTGGCGAAGTCCTCCAGGTCCTGCTGCGACGGCGGAACGGTCAGGCGGGGCGCGTAGTCGCGGACGTCCCCCACGAGCGGGTTCATGAAGCCGTCCTGGGCGTCCTCCAGCAGCAACGTGCGGGCGGTCGCGTAGGAGGCGCCCGCCGCTCCCGCCGCGCCGAGGACCGTCAGGAGCAGGAACGCGGCCATCAGCCTCGGCTTCAGGCCGCGCGACAACGACTTCATCGCGGGCCGAAGCGGTAACCGAAGCCGCGCACCGTGTGCACGTAGCGGGGCTCGGACGGCACGTCCTCGATCTTGGCGCGCAGCCGCTGGACGCACGCGTCGACCAGGCGGGAGTCGCCGAGGTAGTCGTGCTCCCAGACGGCTTCGAGGATCTGCTGGCGGGTCAGCACCCGGCCGGGGGTGCGGGAGAGCTCCAGCAGCAGCTTCAGCTCGGTCGGCGTGAGCGCGACCTTCACGTCGTCCTTGAGGACCAGCAGCCCTGCCCGATCGATCAGCAGGGAGCCGTGCCGCTCCACCGACGACGGCTCGGGCACGGTCCGGCGCAGCACCGCGCGGATGCGGGCCTCCAGCACGCGCGGCTCGACCGGCTTCACCACGTAGTCGTCCGCGCCCGCCTCCAGGCCCGCGACCACGTCGAAGTCGTCGCCGCGCGCGGTCAGCACGATGATCGGCACCTCGCCCTGCGACCGCATCCGCCGGCACGTCTCGAAGCCGTCGATGCCCGGCAGCATGATGTCGAGGACGACGATGTCGGGACGGGACTCGCGCAGCTTCTCCACGCCTTCCTCGCCCGTCCCCGCCGCACGCACGTCGTGTCCCTGGCGGCGCAGCGCCAGTCCGAGTCCTTCGCGCACACCGGGGTCGTCCTCGACCAGCAAGACCATCGCCACGAGATCCATTATCGGCAGGCGGGAGCGCCCTGGCCGGTTCTGTAGCGGAACCATGACATGGCGTGGACGTTCCCATATCGCGGCGCGCGGAGCCTCGAACGCATGGCCGGAAGCTTGCTGGGATTTCTCTTCACGTACTTCGCGCTGGTGTGGACGTCGTTCGGGCAGAAGGCGGAGAACGCCGCGTTGCCCGAGCTGTCACTTCAACGCTCGTGGGCGTCCAACGTGGACATGGTGATCATGGTGGCCGCGGTCCTCGTGGTCCTGTTCGCGCGCAAGAAGGCGTTCGCGCCGTTGCTCGTTCTCGGCGGATCGGTGCTGGGAGCTCAGGTCCTGAAGCTGCACGTGCTGGTGCGGCCACCGCTGGACGACGACGCCGTGCTGGTGCACAACAGCTTCCCGAGCGGGCACACGACCGCGGCGGTGGCGTCGGTGGTCGCGGTGACGATGGCGGTGCCCCGGCGGTTCGCGCTGTTCGTGGCGGTGCCGGGGGCTTTCGGCGCGGGGGCGGTGGCGGCGGAGACGGTGTCGCTCGGCTGGCACCGGTTCAGCGACACGCTCGGCGCGGCGCTGCTGGTCTCGGTCCTCGCGTTCCTCGTGCTGCGCAGGTGGACCGCGGGCCTGGTCGTGCCGCCGCTGCTGGCCGTCGGCGGGGTGTGGCTGGTGGTGAGCTACCCGCAGGCCACGCCGTCGGCTCTCGCCGGCGTCGTGACCGCGGGGGTGGTGCTGCACTTCGGGTGGGTCGCGGGTGGTCCCGCCCGTCGGGGCGACCGGGACCACCCGCGGCCCGGATCACTCGTCGTGGTCGGTGGCGATCAGTTCGGCGATGGCGTCCAGAGCGGCGTCCGCTCCGTCCCCGTCGGCGCTGAGCACCACCTCGTCACCGTGCATGGCGCCCAGGGTCATCAGACCCAGGACACTCGCCGCGTCGACGGCTTCGCCGTCGTCCTTGCGGATGGTGACCGTCACCGGCTGGTCGGCGGCGGCCTTCGCCAGCAGTGCGGCGGGCCGGGCGTGCAGTCCGACCTTGCTGGCCACGGTTACCCGTCGCTCGGCCATGATGATTCCTCCCGGTAGAGCTCGGTGTGCTTACTGCTGGTCGTCGCGGGTGCGCTTCTCGCGCACGGCGGTGTCACCGGCGCTGCCGACGACGCTCTCGTCGGCCTCCGGGGACTCGTCGTCCTCGCGTCCCGGCGTCTTCAGGTTCCACTTGGTGATGACGAAGCGGAACAGGAAGTAGTAGATCACCGCGTAGATCGCGCCGAGGATGAGCAGCAGCCACGGCTTGGTCGCGATGTTCCAGTTCAGGATGAAGTCGATCGCACCGGCCGAGAACGAGAACCCGTCGTGGGCGCCCAGGGCGTTGGAGATGGCGAGCGACGTACCGGTCAGCACGGCGTGGATCAGGTACAGCGGCCACGCGACGAACATGAACGCGAACTCGAGCGGCTCCGTCACACCGGTGATGAACGCGGTGAGGGCGGCGGAGCCCATGATGCCGCCGATGAGCTTGCGCTGGCTCGGGCGCGCGGTGTGCACGATCGCGAGCGCCGCGGCCGGCAGGGCGAACATCAGGATGGGGAAGAAGCCGGTCTGGAACGTGCCGGCGGTCGGGTCGCCCGCGAGGAAGCGCGGGATGTCACCGGTCTTGTCGTTGTACTCGCCGAACTGGAACCACACGACGTTGTTGACGATGTGGTGCAGACCCAGCGGGATCAGCAGGCGGTTCACGACACCGTAGATGAAGGCACCGATGATCGTGCTGCCGGTGACCCACTCGCCGATGGCGGTCAGGCCCGCGTCGAACCACGGGTAGACCAGGCCGAGCAGGACGCCGATGATCGTCATGACGCCGGCGACGATGATCGGGACGAACCGGCGGCCACCGAAGAACGCCAGGTACGGGGGCAGCTTGATGCGGTGGTACTTCTGCCACAGCAGGGCGGTCAGGATGCCGACGACGATACCGCCGAGGACACCGTAGTTGATCACCTCGGGCTTGGCGGCCGGGTCGGTCGGCTGGTCGAGGACCAGCGGGGACATCGCCTTGAACACGCTCGTCAGCACGACGTAGCCGACGACGCCCGCGAGCGCCGTGGAGCCGTCACCGCGCCGTGCGAAACCGACGGCGATGCCGACGGCGAACAGCAGGGCGAGGTTGCTGAACAGCGCGTCGCCCGCCGCACCGATCACCGAGGCGACGGCGTTCCAGCCCAGGCCGTCCTTGCCCAGCATGTCGGGCTGACCGAAGCGGAGCAGCAGACCTGCCGCGGGCAGCACGGCGATCGGCAGCATGAGGCTGCGACCGAAGCGCTGCAACGTGGCGAGGCCCTTGATCTCACGACCACCGGTTGCGGCGTCCGTGCTCATCGGGTTCCTCCCTTGGCGGAGTTCGGTCCGGAACCCGGGACGGTCCGGTCCAGTTGCATGGTCACCTGGTAGAGATCGCCCCGGTACCAGGAAGTGACGTCTTCGCAGGGCCGCCCCTCGGAGCTGGCGACCCTCCTGAACACGAGGAGCGGGCTGCCCTTGCGGACGTCGAGCGCCTTCGCGGTCTCCGCGTCGGCGGTCTCGGCCCACACGGTCTGCCGCGCGTGGTCGAGCTGGATGCCGTACCGGGTCGCGATGATCTCGTAGATCGACCCGGTCAGATCGCATCGGTCGAGCTCGGGAAGCATGTGCGGGCTGTACCAGCCGGCCTCGAGCGCGAGGGGGGCTCCGTCGGCCTTGCGCAGCCGCACGACGCGGTACGCGTACTCGTCGGGTTCGAGGCCCAGCGAGGCCTTGGAACCCGGCGCGGCCTGGCCGCAGCTGAGCACCTCGGTGCTGGGTTCGACCCCGCGCGCCTTCATGTCCGAGGTGAACGACGCGAGGAAGAGCTGCAGGTCGTAGCGCCGCTTGGCGGTGAACGTCCCGCGTCCCTTGGCCCGGGTGAGCAGGCCGTCGGCGACCAGCTGGCCGACCGCGGCCCGCACGGTGATGCGGGAGACCCCGTACCGCTCCGCCAGGTCCCGCTCCGAGGGGATTGGCGAGCCGGGAGCCAGCTCCTGTTCGGCGAGCCTGCGCAGGATCTCGCGGAGCTGCGCGTGCTTGGGCTTGGGCCCGTCCACGATCTCGTGCACTCGCTCACCTCCTCGCTAGTGGTACTTTCCGGTCTAGACCAGTTGGTGCGGGAGGATGCTCCGCGCACCGAGCGGGTGTCAACCGCTGTTACGGGAACGAGAGGTACGAACGTGGCTGACGAGAAGGCGAAGAAGATCCTCGAGGCGCTGGGCGGCGCCGACAACATCGTCGAGATCGAGCCGTGCATCACCCGGCTGCGGTGTGAGCTGGAGGACGGCTCCGTCGTCGACGAGAAGGCCCTGAAGGCCCTGGGAGCACACGGGGTCATGCGTTCCGGCAACGTCGTCCAGGTCGTCGTCGGGCCCGAGGCGGACACCATCGCGTCGGACATCGAGGACCTCCTGTGAGCCTGCGCGTCGGCAGCCCCGTGGCCGGCCGCGTGGTCGCGCTCTCCGCGGTTCCCGACCCGGTCTTCTCGCAGGCGATGGTCGGTCCCGGCGTCGCGGTCGAACCGCTCCGGTCGAAGGCCGACGTGGTCTCGCCGCTCGACGGCACCGTCGTGACGCTGCACCCGCACGCCTTCGTGGTCGCGGGCGCCGACGGCGCCGCGGTGCTCGTCCACCTGGGCATCGACACCGTGAAGCGCAAGGGCGAGGGCTTCGAGCTCCACGTCGTCAAGGGCGAGGAGGTGCGCGCCGGTCAGCGGATCGTGACGTGGGACCCGGCCGAGGTCGAGGCGGCCGGGTTCGCGCCGATCTGCCCGGTGATCGCGCTGGACGCGTCAGCCGAGGTGCTCGGTGACCTCGCGCTGGACAAGGACGTGGCGGCGAACGACGCCCTGTTCGACTGGTCTCGCTGAAACGACTTCTCCGGGCGCTCTCGCCGCCCGGAGTGACGTGCTGTCGTGAACGGACCGTTCACGACGGTCCGGGACTTGGTCCCGCACGTGCCCGAGCAGGACCGTGGTCGCCATGACCACGGTCCTGCTCTCGTTCGCGCTGGGTTCGCTGTGGACGGTCGCCGCCGCCCTGGACGCGCCACCCTCGTCGTACCTGCTGGCCTGGTTCGGCGTCGTGCTCGCGACGACCGACCTGCGGCAGCACCGGTTGCCGGACGCGCTCACCCTCCCGCTGGGCGCCGGGCTGCTGCTCCTGCGGTTCCACGGACCGGGAGCGGCGGCGCTCGCGGCGGTGGTCTTCGGCGGCGCGCACCTCGCCGTCCGGCGCTGGAGACCGGCGATCATGGGCGGCGGCGACGTCAAGCTCGCCTTCTCGCTCGGCGCCGCGCTCCCGCTGTCGTCGCTCCTACCTGCGGCGATCCTGGCCAGCGCGGTCACGCTCGCCGTCGCGGCACTGAGACGTGCGCGCGCGGTGCCGCACGGGCCCGGCCTGCTGGCCGCCACCTGGGCGTTGGTGACATTGTGAAAGGATGGTCAACGTGCTGCGCTGGATCACCGCTGGAGAGTCACACGGCCCCGCCCTCGTCGCCGTCCTGGAGGGCATGCCCGCCGGAGTCGAGGTGACCACCGAGGACCTCGTCGCCCAGCTCGAGCGCCGCAGGCTCGGGTTCGGTCGCTCGCCCCGCATGGGCTTCGAGCAGGACGAGGTCCAGATCCTCGGCGGCGTGCGCCACGGCAAGACCCAGGGCGGTCCGGTCGCGGTCACCATCGGCAACTCCGAGTGGCCCAAGTGGCAGACGGTCATGTCCGCCGACCCCGTCGACCCCGGCCTGCTCAAGCCGACCGGCCGCAACGAGGCCCTCACGCGCCCGCGTCCCGGCCACGCCGACCTGCCGGGCATGCAGAAGTTCGGCTTCGACGAGGCCCGGCCCGTCCTCGAACGCGCGTCCGCCCGCGAGACCGCCGCGCGCACGGCCCTCGGCACGGTGGCCCGGCAGTTCCTGCAGCAGTTGCTCGGCGTGCAGGTCCTCAGCCACGTGGTGTCGATCGGCGGGGCCCGCACGCCCGACGACGCGGCGCTGCCCACCCCGGACGACCTGGCCGCGATCGACGACTCGCCGGTGCGCTGCTTCGACCAGCGCGGCACCGACGCGATGGTCGCCGAGGTCGAGGCCGTCAAGGACGCCGGTGACACCGTCGGCGGCGTCATCGAGGTGCTCGCGTACGGCCTGCCGCCGGGCCTCGGCTCGCACGTGCACTGGGACCGCCGCCTCGACGCCCGCCTGGCCGCCGCCCTGATGGGCGTGCAGGCGATGAAGGGCGTGGAGATCGGCGACGGCTTCACCACCGCCCAGCGCTGGGGCTCGCAGGCGCACGACGAGATCGACCGGGGCAGCGGCCCCGTCGGCGTCACCCGCCGCTCGAACCGCGCCGGCGGCCTCGAAGGCGGCATCACCAACGGCGAGGTCCTGCGCGCCCGCGTGGCGATGAAGCCGATCTCGACCGTCCCCCGCGCACTGTCCACGGTGGACGTTCGCACCGGCGAGCCCGCCGTCGCGATCCACCAGCGCTCGGACGTCTGCGCCGTGCCGCGCGCCGGCGTCGTGCTGGAGTCCGTGATGGCGCTCGTGCTCGCCGAGGCCGCGCTGGAGAAGTTCGGCGGCGACTCGCTCGACGAGACGCGCCGCAACGCCCACGCCTACCTCAAGGCGCTGGAAGCCCGCTGGGAGGGCGTGTGAGCCCCCGCTGCGTGGTGGTCGGTCCTCCCGGAGCCGGGAAGACCACCGTCAGCGAGCTGCTGGCCGCCCGGCTCGGCGTGCCGTTCCGCGACGTCGACGCGGACATCGTCGCCCTGGCCGGCAAGCCGATCTCGGACATCTTCACCGACGACGGCGAGCCCGCCTTCCGCGCCCTGGAAGAGGACGCGGTCGCCAAGGCGCTCGTCGAGCACGAGGGCGTGCTGGCGCTGGGCGGGGGAGCGGTGCTGTCCGCCACGACCCGCGAGCGCCTGCGGGAGCACACCGTCGTCTTCCTGAACGTGGGCATGGCCGAGGGCGTGCGCCGCACCGGGCTGTCGTCCGCGCGGCCGCTGCTGTCCGGAGTGAACCCGCGCTCCACCTTCAAGGCGCTGCTGGACGCGCGCCTGCCGCTGTACCGCGAGGTCGCGACGGTCGAGGTCCTGACGGACGCGCTCGATCCGCAGCAGGTGACCGACGCGGTGATCGAGGGAGTAGGGGAATGACCGAGCCGCTGACCGTCGAGGTCAACGCCGAGAAGCCGTACCTCGTCGTGATCGGCCGTGGCCTGCTGGGCGAGATCGTCGCGCACCTCGAGGGCACCGCCAAGGTCGCGATCGTGCACCAGCCGACCCTGGCCGCCACGGCCGAGGTGCTGGTCGACGAGCTGAAGGCGACGGGCATCGACGCGCACCGCGTCGAGGTGCCCGACGCCGAGGACGGCAAGGACCTCGCCGTCGCCGGCTTCTGCTGGGACGTGCTCGGCAAGATCGGCCTGTCCCGCAGCGACGTCGTGGTGGGCCTCGGCGGCGGCGCGGTCACCGACCTCGCCGGCTTCGTCGCCTCCACCTGGATGCGCGGCGTGCGCCTGGTCAACATCCCGACCACCATGCTGGGCATGGTCGACGCCGCCGTGGGCGGCAAGACCGGCATCAACACCGACGCGGGCAAGAACCTCGTCGGCACGTTCTACGAGCCCGAGGTCGTCTTCGTCGACCTCGCGACGCTGGAGACGTTGCCGCGCAACGAGCTCATCGCCGGCATGGCCGAGGTGGTGAAGGGCGGCTTCATCGCCGACCCGGTCATCCTCGACCTGATCGAGGCCGACCCGCGGGCCGCTCTGGACCCGACCGGCGACGTGCTCGCGGAGCTCGTCCGCCGCAAGATCCAGATCAAGGCCGACGTCGTCTCGAACGACCTGCGCGAGTCGTCGTTGCGCGAGATCCTCAACTACGGCCACACCCTCGGCCACGCCATCGAGCGCCGCGAGCGCTACCGCTGGCGCCACGGCGCCGCCATCAGCGTGGGCCTGGTCTTCGCCGCCGAACTGGCCCGCCTGGCCGGCCGCCTCGACGACGAGACCGCCGACCGCCACAAGCGCGTCCTGGAACTGCTCGGCCTGCCGACGACCTACGACCCGGACGGCCTCCCGCAGCTCATGGAGGGCATGAAGGTCGACAAGAAGAACAAGGCGGGCGTGCTGCGCTTCGTCGTCCTCGACGGCCTCGCCAAGCCCGGCCGCCTGGAAGGCCCCGACCCGGCCCTGATCGCCGCCGCCTACTCGGCCGTCGCCGCCGAGCCGAAGTCCCCCGGCGGGACGGTGCTGCTGTGAAGGTCCTCGTCCTCAACGGCCCGAACCTCGACCGCCTCGGCACCCGCGAGCCGCTCATCTACGGCAGCACCACCCACGCCGACCTCGTCGAGATGTGCGTCGCGGAGGGCAAGGACCTCGGCTTCGACGTCGAGGTCCGCCAGACCGCCCACGAGGGCGAGATGGTGGAGTGGCTGCACGAGGCCGCCGACGCCTCGATCCCGGTCGTGCTGAACGGCGCGGCCTGGACGCACTACTCGATCGCGCTGCGCGACGCGTGCTCGCAGCTCACCGCCCCGCTGGTCGAGGTGCACATCTCGAACATCCACCAGCGCGAGGAGTTCCGGCACCACAGCGTCATCTCGGCGGTGGCGAGCGGCGTCATCGTGGGCCTGGGCGTGGAGGGCTACCTGCTCGCGCTGCGCTGGCTGTCGCTCAAGAGGTAGCGCAGGCCGAGCAGGACTACGGCGGCGAGCGCGGTCGCGCCGAGAACGATCGGTTCGACCTCGTTCGTGCCGAGTCGTGGGCGTAGCGCGGCCGTCGACCGCTTCGCGCTCGTCGTGAACACGAGGTCCCCGTTCACGCTGTGCACCTGCACGACCGCGCTTCCTGTCCGGACGTCGCCCGAGATGTTGTTGCGCGTGCGGGAGTTGTCGGTCATGGCCGCCCTTGGTCCGGGATTCGAAGTGGGATGTCCAGGACGCTAGTGGCGATCTTGACTGCATACAGGCCCAGTTGAGCGTCAATCAAGGACCAAATAATGGACATTGCGCGTTCGGATGTGTCAGATGCGTGTCATGGTGTCCGGGTGGCGCATCCAGAGGTTCGTCTCCTCGTGGAGCCCCTGGTCGCGCTCCCGGTCGACCGCGAGGAGGTCCAGCCCTCCCGGCACGACGTAGCGGCTGGAGCGCGGGAACGCCATGCCGGTCCACCTCTCCCACTGCGCCACGGTGCCTGACACGACCAGCGACCGGGCGCGGGTCCGAGGATCGTGGCGCCGAGGCGCTGGTGCGGGCGGACCACGGGTCGGGGTGCAGGCCGTCGTCGCGGGTCCACTGCTGGAAGTCCGCCATCGACGTCAGCGGATGGGCCGCCTTGAGCGTCGGCCGGACCGGCACGACCACCCGCGCGAGACCTGCCTGCGCGGCCCGGCCGCGCAGGGCCGTGAGCACCTTCCCGGCCCGCCGGCCCGGTGCGGCCGGACCGCACGGTCGCGGCCACCACGCACAGGGTGTCGGGCGGGACGCCGTTCTCGTGCCCGGTGACGGCCGCAACCAGGGCGCCGTCGTACCCGCCGTCCGGCAGCGTCGCCGTCTCGCCGTCCCGGATCAGCGCCACGGCGGTCGCCCGCGCGAGCACGGTGTCGTCGTCATCGAGGAGCAGCACGTCGTAGCCGGGGAAGCACCTCGCCACGGCGTCGCGGTGGTCCCGGGGAACCTGGCCGCGCAGGACGAACGCGGGCCAGCCGTCCCGCAGCGCCGCCTGGGCGCTGCCCTGCGGATCGGGTCGCTCGCCGTTCGTCACGACCTTCATCGGCCGATCGTGGGAGCCGGGTCCTATGGCAGGTGCTGGATCTGCAGCACTCGCGCGATGCCGTTGGCGACCCGCACCAGAGTCGCCCGGTAGTTGCCGAGCTGCGTGTACACCGGCCGGTCGTCCTGCGACCAGGCCATGACCGAGTAGCTCCCGGTCACCAGCACGAGCCCGAACTCGTAGTCGTGCACGACACGCGGCGGGTTGGCCACCGGACTCTTGTTGAGCTGCCACTTCACCCCCTGCATCACCGGCGTGTCCTCGGCTCGGGGACAGATGGGCACCATGGGCGACTCGGTGGACCTCGTGCAGATGTCGAACGCCTCGTCGATCGCCTCTTTGACGGCTGACTCGGCCAGCTCGAAGCCGCGCTTGCGGATCGGCCCTAGGTCGCGGTACGGCAGCAGGTCGACGTCCGCGGTCGTCAGGTCGCCCTCGTGCCACCGGACCTCGGCGGAGAAGCGCGTCCTGTCCAGGTCGTCGCCGGTGCCGTTGGAGGTGAGGTAGTTCATGGTCATGACCGCGGTACCGCTCACGTAGGCCCGCGTCCCGCGCCACACGACCCGCATGCCGTCGGTCGGGAAACCGCGGATCGCCCACTTCCCGAAGTGCATGTGCTCGGCGGCGCTGCGCTGCGGGCAGTTCACGGGAATGGGGACGACCTCCCGCGCACACTGCCGCAGCTTCTCGTCGACCAGCCTGATGATCTTCTTCTCGTCCGCGCCGATGGGGCGGACGGTCGCGGCGTCCGGGAACGTGCCGTCGCCGAGGACGCTGATCGCGTACTGGCCGGCGGCGATCAGCAGCAGCAGGACCAGCGCCCGTGCCGTTCGCGCCTTCGTCCGCCCGGCCCGGTCGCGGCGGGCCGGCCCGCGGTGGAGCACGATGTCGCCGGCGACCTCGTGGACCTGCAGCACCGTGCCGCCGTCGTGGACAGCACCAGACGCCTGGTTGCACATGCATTCGATTTCGGCACGTCCACCGCGTCGATCAATTGCCAAAAAACGGACACCACGGGGGAGCGGGCATGATTCACCACATCGAGTTATGGGTGCCGGACCTCGGCCGCGCCGAGGCGTCGATCGGGTGGATCTTCACCGCGCTCGGCTGGGCCGAGCACCAGCGCTGGAGCGCGGGGGTCAGCTGGAAGCTCGGCGAGACCTACGTCGTGGTCGAGCGGTCGCCGGCGCTGACCGGTTCCCACGACCGGATGAAAGCCGGCCTGAACCACCTCGCCCTGCACGCGGGCACCCGCGCCGACGTCGACCGGCTGACGCGGGAGTCCGAGGCGCACGGCTGGCGGCTCCTGTTCGCGGACCTCCACCCCCACGCGGGCGGACCGGACCACTACGCGGCCTTCCTGGAGAACGAGGACGGCTTCGAAATCGAGCTGGTGGCCTCCTGAGCGTGCAAAGATGCCGCTCGTGCCGAGATCGTTCATCGTCGCGTCCGCCCTGCTCCTGGCCGGGTGCGCCACCGCGGGGCCGCAGCCCTCGCCCGTCAGCGCGACGACGCCGTCGGCGGGCGCCGAACGGTTGTCCGACAAGGACCTGCAGGCGCGGTGGTGGACGTGGGCGGCGGCGACGCCGGAGAACCGCAACCCGGTCGTCGACGACACCGGGCAGTGGTGCGCCGAGGCCCAGCCGCGGGACGTCTGGTTCTTCGCCGGGACGTTCGGTGGCGAGGTGAGCCGCAGGTGCGAGGTGCCGGCCGGGCGCCCGCTGGCCGGGCCCGCGGTCAACGCGACCAGGAACTGCACGTCGTTCCTGGCCGGCGCGACGGGCTCGGTGACGCTCGACGGGCAGGTGGTGGAGCTGCGGCGGATCGCGCCGGTCGGGATCGGCTTCCAGGCCGCGAAGGGCAACGTCCTGGGGGTGCGCGAGGGTCGCGTGCAGGCTCAGGCGTGCGGGTTGTGGGCGTGGATCCCGCCGTTGAGCCCGGGGGAGCACGAACTGCTCGTCGAGGGGGAGGCGGACGGTTTCCGCACGTCGGCGCGCTACCTGCTCACCGTCAGCGCTGGGGACTAGCCGAATCCTTGCGGGCCAGGAACCCGCCCAGCAGCATCCCGAGCCCCGCCGGCGCCAGCACGAGCAACGCCGTGAACGCCGCCCCGCCCGTGAGCGCCACCCACAGAGCCTCCTGCCCGGTCTGGTCGACCAGCAGCGCCGACCCGACCACCCCCAGCGCCCCGGCGAACGGCCCGGCGATCAGCGCGGCGACGAACCACTGCATGCCGCGCCCCTCGAGGTCGCGCAGCGTGTCGACGGCACCCCAGATGACCGCGGCGGCGATCAGCAGGCCGATGGCGATGGGGCGGACCGCCCCGGCCTCGGGGCTGCGCACGCCCACGGCCGCCACGCCGGTCTGCACGGCTCCGTGCAGGAGCCCCATCCACAACGCACGGACGAACCAAGGACGCATGCGGACAGCTTAGGACTGGCCGTACGCTGCGGGACATGTCGTCGTACGCCGCACGCCGAAACGCACTGCGCCGAGAGCTCCAGGCCGCGAACCTGGACGCGCTGCTCGTGACGAACCTCCTGAACGTCCGGTACCTCACCGGGTTCACGGGCTCGAACGCCGCCGTGCTGGTCGACGCGGACGGCGACGACACCACGGTGTTCTGCACCGACGGCCGCTACCTCACCCAGTCGGCGCGGCAGGTGCCGGACCTGGAACGCGTCATCGACCGGCCGTGCGACACCGCGCTCGCGCGCAGGGCGAAGGGCAGGCTCGGGTTCGAGAGCCACGCCGTCACGGTCGACGGGTTCGACGAGCTGACCTCGGCGGCCGGCAGGGCCGAGCTGGTCAAGGCCGGTGGCTTCGTCGAGAAGCTGCGGCTCGTCAAGGACGAGGTCGAGATCGAGGCGCTGCGGATGGCGTGCGCGGCGGCGGACCGGGCGCTGGGGGCGCTGATCGGGCACGGCGGCCTGCGGGCGGGCCGCACCGAACGCGAGGTCGCGCGCGAGCTGGAGAGCCGCATGCTCGACCACGGCGCGGAGGGCCCGTCGTTCTCCTCGATCGTGGCGTTCGGCGCGAACTCCGCGGTGCCGCACCACTCGCCGACGGACGCGACCCTGCACGTGGGCGACTTCATCAAGCTGGACTTCGGCGCGCTCGTCGACGGCTACCACTCGGACATGACGCGCACGCTCGTCCTCGGCAAGCCCGCCGACTGGCAGCGCGACCTGTACGACCTGGTGGCGCGCTCGCAGGCGGCCGGGCGCAACGCGCTCAAGCCGGGCGTGCGGGTCAGCGGAGTCGACCACGCGTCGCGCGAGGTGATCGAGAAGGCCGGGCACGGAGAGGACTTCCTGCACGGCCTCGGCCACGGGGTCGGGCTGGAGATCCACGAGGCACCGGCGTTGTCGAAGGCGGGTGCCGGTACACTTTCGGCCGGTATGGCGGTCACCGTCGAGCCCGGCGTCTACTTGCCGGGGCGGGGCGGGGTCCGCATCGAGGACACCCTCGTGGTCCGCGAGAGCGGGCCGGAGCTCCTCACCCTGACCACGAAAGAACTCGTGGTCGTCTGACACCCCCGTCCTACACAGGAGAAATCCCACCGTGGCCACCACGAACGACCTGAAGAACGGCCTGGTGCTGAACCTCGACGGCCAGCTCTGGACCGTCACCGCGTTCCAGCACGTCAAGCCCGGCAAGGGTGGCGCCTTCGTGCGCACGACCCTCAAGCACGTGCTGACCGGCAAGGTCGTCGACAAGACCTTCAACGCGGGCACCAAGGTCGACACGGCCACCGTGGACAAGCGCGGCATGACGTTCCTCTACAAGGACGGCGCCGACTTCATCTTCATGGACGGCGACACCTACGACCAGATCCCGGTCCCGGCTGAGACGGTGGGCGACGCCGCCAACTACCTGCTGGAGAACCAGGAGGCCGTCGTGGCCGTCCACGAGGGCGTGCCGCTGTTCATCGAGCTCCCGACCTCGGTCGAGCTCGTGATCGAGCACACCGACCCGGGTCTGCAGGGCGACCGCTCCACCGGTGGCACCAAGCCCGCCCGCCTCGAGACCGGCGCCGAGATCCAGGTCCCGCTGTTCGTCACGACGGGCGAGAAGATCAAGGTCGACACCCGCGACGGCCGGTACCTCGGCCGCATCAGCGACAAGTAATGGGCGCACGGAGCAAGGCCCGCAAGCGCGCGGTCGACTTCCTCTACGAAGCCGACCTGCTGGGCACCGACCCGGTGACGCTGCTGGCCTCGCGCGTCGGTTCCCCCGACGTGCCGCCGGTGAACGACTACACGGTGACCCTCGTCGAGGGCGTCACCGCCCACCGCGCGCGCATCGACGACCTGATCTCCGAGCACGCCGAGGGCTGGACCCTGCAGCGCATGCCGGCGGTCGACCGGGCGGTCCTGCGCATCGGCCTGTACGAGCTGCTGTGGGCGGCCGACGTGCCGGACGCGGTGGCCATCGACGAGGCCGTCGAGCTCGCCAAGGGCCTGTCGACGGACGACTCGCCGCGGTTCGTGAACGGCGTGCTCGGCCGGATCGCGGTGATCGCGGACCAGTTGCGCGCTGTTCTGTAGCTCTTCCCGTGGGCGTCACACGCAGCGTGTGGCGTCCACGGTTCAGCTCCGGGCCCAGCCCCGCCGCTCACCTTCGTCGATCAGGTGCAGCGCCGCCTCCCAGAGCTTCGCCGACCCGTCGCCGATCACGGCCTTGCGGGCACGCACGTCGTCCGCGGTCACCCCGGGCGTCCGCCACGTCCCGCCCTTCGCCATCCAGTTGAGCAGCAACGGCTGCAGCCGGTCCATGGCCTTCGCGAACCGCGCCTCGGGCGTCCGGCGGGCCTCGAACTCGTCCCACAACGCGCGGAGCGCCCGTCCGGTGTCGCCGGGCAGGATCCCGAACAACCTCTCGGCGGCGGCCTCTTCCCGCTCCTGCTGGCTCGCGGCCAGCTCGGTGTCGTAGATCGGCGTATCTCCCGCGTAGATCTCGATGAGGTCGTGCACGACGACGAGCTTCATCGTGTGGCCGACGTCAATCGGTTCGTCGGCGTACTCCGCGAGCGTCATGACCATCAGCGCGAGGTGCCACGAGTGCTCCGCGTCGTTCTCACGCCTGTCCGCCGCCGCGAGAGGGGACGCGCGCAACACGGTCTTGAGCCGGTCGACCTCGATGAGGAACGTGAGGTGCTCGCGCAGCCGGGAGTCGACACCGGAGGGCAGCGGGTTCTGGCCGGCGAGGAGGCCGGCATCGGAGGTGGTCACGGTGCCGGGACTCTACAGCGACCAGGTCCTCCCGGGTGCCGACGTGCCTGCCGGTCCCGCTCGTCACGGGAACGTGACAGGCTGTGTGCCAGGCCATAGGGGGAAAGCAGTGATCGCGCAGTTCGAGCAGGAGCGCACCCGTTTGCGCGCCATCGCCCACCGCATGCTGGGCTCGTTCGCCGAAGCGGACGACGCGATGCAGGAAGCCTGGCTCCGGGTCGAGCGCGCGGACACGAGCGGGATCGAGAACCCGGCCGCGTGGCTCACCACCGTCGTCGGCCGTGTGTGCCTGAACATGCTGCGGGACAGGCGCGAGCACGCGTTCGAGATGCCGGACCCCGTGATCGACACGGGGGAGGAGCCCGAGCACCGGGCCGTCGCGAAGGACCAGGTCGGGCTCGCGATGCTGATCGTTCTCGACTCGTTGAAGCCCGACGAGCGGCTCGCGTTCGTGCTGCACGACATGTTCGCGGTGCCGTTCGACGACATCGCGCCGTTGATCGACAAGACGCCGGCCGCGACTCGGCAACTCGCGTCGCGTGCGCGCAAGCGTGTGCAGGGCCGTCCGCAGCCCAACGTCGGTCTGCCGCAGCAGCGGGAGGTCGTGGAGGCGTTCCTCAAGGCGTCGCAGGAGGGCGATCTCGAAGGCCTCGTCTCGGTGCTGCACCCGGACGTCGTGCTCCGCGCCGGCGCGTTGGAGGTCATCGGCGGACGCAACGTCGCCGGGCGTGCCAGCACCTTCCGCAAGTACGCCGTGTCGGCGACCGCGCAGTTCGCGCTCATCGGCGACGAGATCGGCTTCATCTCGCGGGTCGGCGGGGTGCCGTTCTCCGTCATGGCGTTCACCGTCCGCGATGGACGGATCGCCGCCATCCACGTCATCCAGGACGAGGAGCAGCTCGCCGCGCTGGTGCCGTGAGCGGGGCGACTCCCGTCGGGGAGCGCCAGAGGGGACGCGTTCACGCGGACGGACGGGTGGCGTACGTGCTTCGACGAGCCGTTCGCGCGGATCGCGTCGCTGCTCGGCCGCATGCCGTCGGGTGCGTTACTGACCGGCCGCACGCCGCCGGGTGCGTCACTGACCGGCCGCACGCCGCCGCGTGCGTCGCAGGTGGAGACGCCGGCGGGTGAAGGCCAGGCCGGTGTCCGTGCGGACCTCGCGAGCCAGCCGACCCCATGTCGGATGCGCACCTCGACGGCCAGCCGACCCGGTTGTCCGAATGTTGACATTCGGACAACCGGGGGGCGCCGGTGCAAGCGAACACCCGGTTGGTGAGCCAGCGGCGTTCACGCTGCGGAAGACCAGGATCGCGGCGGTCCCACGCGATCACGGACCGGGAGCACGCCCCCCACCTCGGGGCACCCACACCGCCCAGCGCAGCTGTCCCGCCCGGTACCCCTGACGCCAGGGATGCGGCGAGCCGCGAGCACAGCGCCGCACCGAGCAGCGGAGCCACGTGCGGCAGCGCGACGACCTGGCGGTAGTCCACTCCGCGCACCCCGGCACAAAAGCAGCAGTGGCTCCCCTGACGTCCTCAGGGCGACTTGCAGGACGTCAGGGGAGCCACTGCTCCAAGCGGGGGTTCAGTCTTCCTTGGCGGGACGGGCCTCGGGAGGCAGCACGCCCCAGTCGATGAGCTGCTCGGTCAGCTCGCCCGGCGTCATGTCGTAGATGATCGCGAGCGAACGCAGGTCCTCGGTGCGGATCGAGAGGACCTTGCCGTTGTAGTCACCGCGCTGCGACTGGATGGTCGCGGCGTAGCGGGCCAGCGGGCCGACCTTCTCGACCGGCAGCTGCTGGAGCCGCTCGAGGTTGATCACGATCTTGGTGGCCGGCTCGGCACCCGACGGCACGCGGCCCTCGGGCAGGAGCTCGGCGACGGGAACCCCGTAGAAGTCGGCCAGCTCGGCCAGCTTCTGCACGGTCACCGCGCGGTCACCGCGCTCGTACGAGCCGACGACCACCGCCTTCCAGCGACCGCCGGACTTCTGCTCGACGCCGTGCAGGGACAGACCCTGCTGCTGGCGGATAGCGCGGAGCTTGGCCCCCAGCGCCTTGGCGTAGTCGCCCATGTGGCGGTTCTCCGTTCATTCGCCCCGTCAGCAGTACGGGCGTGCTGCGGGGAGGCTTAGATCGATACGCAGAGTAATGATTACTCGCCGTGGTCGGCAGGTCAAGCTGATCTCGGGCAGAGACGCTCGCCACGCCTGGCGCACCACTCGGACGGCTGACCGTCCGCAGGTGATACCGTGCAGGTCAGCCTGGTTTTGGCCAGGTGTCCGACGTCCTTTAAGGACCCGTCCAGTGAGGCGGGGAAGGAGGTCCAGCCGTGGCGTCACGTCAACGTGGCGCGACGGATCCGGCCGGAGATCGCGAGATCCTCTCGGCCGGTGACGTCGCGCGCACCGTCGCCCGAATGGCCCATCAGATCATCGAGAAGACCGCTCTCGATGCACCCAGCGCACCCGACGTCGTCTTGATGGGTATTCCCAGCCGAGGAGCCCCTCTCGCACGGCGCCTTGCCGCTAAGATCGCCGAATTTTCCGGCCGGACCGTGCTCGAGGGCACGCTCGACATCACGCTCTACCGCGACGACCTGCGCCGGGGGCCCACGCGGCCGCTGGAGGCGACGAAGCTGCCCGAGGGCGGCATCGACGACAAGCTGGTCGTGCTCGTGGACGACGTGCTGTTCTCCGGCCGCACGATCCGCTCCGCGCTCGACGCCCTGCGCGACCACGGCCGGCCCCGCGCCGTCCAGCTGGCCGTGCTCGTCGACCGCGGTCACCGCGAGCTGCCGATCCGCGCGGACTACGTGGGCAAGAACCTGCCGACGTCCAAGACCGAGGACGTCGTCGTGATGCTCGAGGAGTTCGACGGCCGCGACGGAGTGGTGCTGAAGTGAAGCACCTGCTCTCCACCGACGGCCTCGACCGCGACCAGGCGATCGCGATCCTCGACACCGCGGACCGGCTGAAGCAGGCGCTGCTCGGCCGCGAGGTCCGCAAGCTGCCGACGCTGCGCGGCCGCACGGTGATCACGATGTTCTACGAGAACAGCACCCGCACCCGCGTGAGCTTCGAGATCGCCGGCAAGTGGATGTCCGCGGACGTGATCAACGTCAGCAGCTCCGGCTCCAGCGTCAGCAAGGGCGAGTCGCTGCGCGACACCGCGCTGACCCTGCAGGCCGCGGGCGCCGACTGCGTGATCGTGCGGCACCCGGCGTCCGGTGCCGCCCACCGGCTCGCGGGCTGGCTCAAGCACACCGGCACGTCCGTGGTGAACGCGGGCGACGGCATGCACGAGCACCCCACGCAGGCGTTGCTCGACGCCGCCACGCTGCGCGACCGCCTCGGCGGCCTCGACGGCCGCCGGGTCGCGATCGTCGGCGACGTGCTGCACAGCCGCGTCGCCCGGTCGAACGTGCACCTGCTGACGACGCTCGGTGCCGAGGTCACGCTGGTCGCGCCGCCGACCCTGCTGCCCACCGGCGTCGAGAACTGGCCGGTCACCGTCTCCCACGAGATCGACTCGGAGCTCGCGAGCCAGGACGCGGTGATGTTGCTGCGCGTGCAGGCCGAGCGGATGACCGGCGGGTTCTTCCCGAGCGCGCGCGAGTACTCGATCGCGTACGGCCTCAACGAGCGGCGCCTGAAGCTGCTGCCCGAGCACGCCGTCGTGCTGCACCCCGGCCCGATGCTGCGCGGCATGGAGATCGCCTCCGTCGTCGCGGACAGCCCGCAGGCCGCCATCACCGAGCAGGTCCGCAACGGTGTCCACGTGCGCATGGCCGTGCTGTACCACCTGCTTGCCCACGAGGAGGAAACCGCGTGAAACCCTTGTTGCTCAAGGGAGTCAGGCCCTACGGCGAGGGTGAACCGATCGACCTGCTGATCCGCGACGGCGTGATCGCGGAAGGTTCGGACGAGAACGCCGAGATCATCGAGGGCAACGGCGCGGTCCTGCTGCCGGGCTTCGTCGACCTGCACACCCACCTGCGCGAACCCGGCCGCGAGGACACGGAGACCATCGAGACGGGCTCGAGGGCGGCCGCTCTCGGCGGGTACACGGCGGTGTTCGCCATGGCCAACACCGACCCGGTCGCCGACAACGCCGTCATCGTCGAGCACGTCGCCCGCCGCGGCCAGGAGGTCGGCCTGGTCGACGTCCACCCGGTCGGCGCCGTCACGGTCGGCCTCCAGGGCGAGAAGCTCGCCGAGCTCGGCACGATGGCCAAGTCCAAGGCCAATGTCCGCGTCTTCTCCGACGACGGGCACTGCGTGCACGACCCGCTGATCATGCGCCGGGCGCTGGAGTACTCGAAGGCGCTGGGCGCTGTCATCGCCCAGCACGCCGAGGAGCCGCGGCTCACCGTCGGCGCGCAGGCGCACGAGGGCGAGAACGCGTCACGGCTCGGCCTGCAGGGCTGGCCGGCGGCGGCCGAGGAGTCGATCGTCGCCCGCGACTGCATCCTCGCGAAGCAGGTCGACGCGAAGCTGCACGTCTGCCACGTCAGCACCACCGGCACGGCGGACGTCCTGAGGTGGGCCAAGGCCCGCGGCACCGAGGTCAGCGCCGAGGTCACCCCGCACCACCTGATCCTCACCGACGACCGGCTCGCCACCTACGACCCGGTCAACAAGGTCAACCCGCCGCTGCGCACGCAGGCCGACGTCGACGCGCTGCGCCAGGCGCTGGCCGACGGCACGATCGACTGCGTCGCCACGGACCACGCCCCGCACGCCGTGCAGGACAAGGACTGCGAGTGGTCGGCGGCCCGCCCGGGCATGCTCGGCCTGCAGACCGCGCTCGGCATCGTCGCCGAGACGATGGTGAGGACCGGGCTGCTGGACTGGCGCGGCGTCGCGCGGGTGATGAGCGAGAAGCCCGCCGAGATCGCCGGCCTGACCGACCAGGGCCGCCCGATCGCGGCCGGCGAGCCCGCGAACCTGGTGCTGGTCGACCCGGACGCCTCCTGGACCGTGCACGGCGCGCAGCTCGCGAGCATCGCGGGCAACACCCCCTTCGAGGGCATGGAGCTGCCCGCCGCGGTGACGGCCACCATCTTGCGTGGCCGGGTGACCGCACTCGCGGGGAGGATTGCGCGATGACCCGCGTTCTGCTGTCCCTGGCGGTTTTCCTGCTCTTCGCGCTGTGCGTGTACGGCATGTGGCACGGCTGGAAGCGACGTCAGCGCGCGCAGGCCGGCCTGCCGGCGTTCCCGTCGACACCGCGGCAGCTCGGCACGGCGCGGCTCACGACCACGGGCGTCTACATCGGAACGACGAACGCGGGCAACTGGCAGGACCGCATCCAGGTCGGCGACATCGGCCACCGGGCCGAGGCGACGCTCAGCCTGGTGCCCGAAGGCGTCGCGATCGACCGCGTCGGCGCGACACCGATCTTCATCCCGGCCGCGTCCATCCGCGACGCCCGCACGGACCGGGGCCTCGCCGGGAAGGTCATGTTCAGCGAGGAAGGCTTGTTGGTGGTCCAGTGGGAAAACGATGGCCACCTGTTCGACACTGGTTTCCGCGGTGACGACAAAGACGTTTACGAAGAATGGGTAGCAGCACTCGTGGGAGGCAAGGCGTGACGAACGCGGCATTGGTGCTGGAAGACGGACGTGTCTTCCGCGGTGAGGCGTACGGAGCGACCGGCGTCTCGCTCGGCGAGGTCGTGTTCTCCACGGCCATGACCGGGTACCAGGAAACCCTGACCGACCCCTCCTACCACCGCCAGATCGTGGTGCAGACCGCACCGCAGATCGGCAACACCGGCTGGAACGACGAGGACGACGAGTCGTCCAAGATCTGGGTCGCCGGCTACGTGGTCCGCGACCCCGCGCGCACGCCGTCGAACTGGCGGTCCAGGCGCGGCCTCGACGAGGAGCTCGCGAACCAGGGCGTCGTCGGCATCTCCGGCCTCGACACCCGCACCCTGACCCGCCACATCCGCGAGCAGGGCGCCATGCGCGCCGGGGTGTTCTCCGGCGCGGAGCTCACCGACGACGCGTCGATGGTCGAGCAGGTCAAGGCGTCGGCGCAGATGGTCGGCGCGAACCTCGCGGTCGACGTGACCACGGACAAGCCGTACGTGGTCGAGGCGATCGGCGAGAAGAAGTTCACCGTCGCGGCGCTCGACCTGGGCATCAAGTCGAACACCCCGCGGATGATGGCGGCACGCGGCATCGAGGTGCACGTCCTGCCGCTGACCAGCACCTTCGACGACATCCTGAAGGTCGGCCCCGACGGCCTCTTCCTGTCCAACGGCCCGGGTGACCCGGCCACGCAGGACCACGCCATCGCCCTGACGAAGGAGGCGCTGGGCCGCGAGCTGCCGCTGTTCGGCATCTGCTTCGGCAACCAGATCCTGGGCCGCGCCGTCGGCCGCGGGACCTACAAGATGCGCTACGGCCACCGCGGCATCAACATCCCGGTCATCGACGTGACCACCGGCAAGGTCGCCATCACCTCGCAGAACCACGGGTTCGCGCTGGAGGGCACGCCGGGCGAGGAGTTCACCTCGGAGTTCGGCCGCGCCGTGCTGTCGCACTACTGCCCGAACGACGGCACCGTCGAGGGCGTCCGGCTGCTCGACGCGCCGGCGTTCTCCGTGCAGTACCACCCCGAGGCCGCGGCCGGACCGCACGACGCCGCGCCCCTGTTCGACGACTTCGTGACCATGATGAACGGCGGCCGCTGACATGCCCAAGAGGACTGATCTCAAGCACATCCTGGTCATCGGCTCCGGCCCGATCGTCATCGGCCAGGCGTGCGAGTTCGACTACTCCGGCACCCAGGCGTGCCGGGTGCTGCGGGAGGAGGGCATCAGGGTCAGCCTGGTGAACTCCAACCCGGCCACGATCATGACCGACCCCGAGTTCGCGGACGCCACCTACATCGAGCCGATCACGGCCGAGTTCGTGGAGAAGGTCATCGCGCGGGAACGCCCCGACGCGATCCTGGCGACGCTGGGCGGCCAGACGGCGCTGAACACCGCGATCGCGCTGCACGAGCGCGGCGTGCTGGAGAAGTACAACGTCGAGCTGATCGGCGCGAACGTCGACGCCATCCAGCGCGGCGAGGACCGGCAGATCTTCAAGGACCTGGTGCGCAAGATCGGCGCCGAGGTGCCGCGTTCGGCCGTGTGCAACACGATGGACGAGGTCCGCAAGACCGTCGCCGAGCTGGGCCTGCCGGTCGTCATCCGGCCGTCGTTCACCATGGGCGGCCTGGGCTCCGGCATGGCCTACACCGAGGAGGAGCTGGAACGCCTCGCGGCCATCGGCCTGGAGGAGTCCCCGGTCACCGAGGTGCTGATCGAGGAGAGCGTGCTCGGGTGGAAGGAGTACGAGCTCGAGCTGATGCGCGACCGCAACGACAACGTCGTCGTCATCTGCTCGATCGAGAACATCGACCCGATGGGCGTGCACACCGGTGACTCGGTGACGGTCGCGCCCGCGATGACGCTGACCGACCGCGAGTACCAGCACATGCGCGACGTCGGCATCCAGGTGATCCGCGAGGTCGGCGTCGACACCGGTGGCTGCAACATCCAGTTCGCGATCCACCCCGAGAACGGCCGCATGGTCGTCATCGAGATGAACCCGCGCGTGTCGCGGTCGTCGGCGCTCGCGTCCAAGGCGACAGGCTTCCCGATCGCCAAGATCGCCGCGAAGCTCGCCATCGGCTACACGCTCGACGAGATCACCAACGACATCACCGGGGAGACCCCGGCGTCGTTCGAGCCGACGCTCGACTACGTGGTCGTGAAGGCGCCGCGGTTCGCGTTCGAGAAGTTCCCCGGCGCGGACCCGACGCTGACGACCACGATGAAGTCGGTCGGCGAGGCCATGTCGATCGGCCGCAACTTCGTCGAGGCGCTGGGCAAGGCGCTGCGGTCGCTCGAGACCAAGTCGGTCGGCTTCTGGACCCAGCCCGACCCCGAGGGCGTGACGCTGGAGTCCACGCTCAAGCAGCTGGAGCGCGGTCACGACGGCCGCCTCTACACGGTCGAGCGCGCGCTGCGGCTCGGTGCGTCCATTGAGGACGTCCACGCCGCCTCGGGTATCGACCCGTGGTTCGTCGAGCAGATCGCGTGGCTGGGCAACCTCCGCCAGGAGCTGCTCGACGCACCGGTGCTCGACGAACCGTTGCTGCGCAAGGCGAAGCGCGCCGGTCTCTCCGACCGGCAGATCTCCGTGCTGCGGCCGGAGCTCGCGGGTGAGGACGGCGTGCGCGCGCTGCGGCACCGTCTGGGCGTGCGGCCGGTCTACAAGACGGTCGACACGTGCGCGGCGGAGTTCAAGTCGGAGACGCCGTACCACTACTCCGCCTACGAGCTCGACCCGAACGCGGAGTCGGAGGTCGCGGAGCAGCGGGAGAAGCCGAAGGTGCTGATCCTGGGCTCCGGCCCGAACCGCATCGGCCAGGGCATCGAGTTCGACTACTCCTGCGTGCACGCCGCGATGGCGCTGCGGGCGGCCGGGTACGAGACCGTCATGGTCAACTGCAACCCGGAGACGGTGTCGACGGACTACGACACCTCCGACCGCCTGTACTTCGAGCCGCTGACGTTCGAGGACGTGCTGGAGGTCGTGCACTCCGAGCAGCGCTCCGGCGAGGTCGCCGGCGTGATCGTGCAGCTCGGCGGCCAGACGCCGCTCGGCCTCGCGCAGCGCCTGTCCGACGCCGGCGTGCCCGTCGTCGGCACGACGCCCGAGGCGATCCACCTCGCCGAGGACCGCGGCCAGTTCGGCAAGGTGCTGACCGAGGCCGGGCTGCCCGCGCCGAAGTTCGGCACCGCCACGTCGTTCGACGAGGCCAAGGAGATCGCGGACGAGATCGGCTACCCGGTCCTCGTGCGGCCCTCCTACGTGCTCGGCGGGCGCGGCATGGAGATCGTCTACGACGAGGAGTCGCTGTCGGGCTACATCGCCCGCGCGACCGAGGTGACGCCCGAGCACCCGGTGCTGGTCGACCGGTTCCTCGACGACGCCATCGAGATCGACGTCGACGCGCTGTGCGACGGCGACGAGGTGTTCATCGGCGGCGTGATGGAGCACATCGAGGAGGCCGGCGTGCACTCCGGCGACTCCTCCTGCGCGCTGCCGCCGATCACGCTGGGCGCGTCGGACATCGAGAACGTCCGCCGCTCCACCGAGGCCATCGCCCGCGGCATCGGCGTGAAGGGCCTCCTGAACGTCCAGTACGCGCTCAAGGACGACGTGTTGTACGTCCTGGAGGCAAACCCGCGTGCGTCGCGCACGGTGCCGTTCGTGTCCAAGGCGACGGCCGTGTCGATGGCCAAGGCCGCGTCGCGCGTCATGCTCGGCGCCACGATCGCGGAACTGCGCGAGGAGGGCGTGCTGCCGGCCACCGGCGACGGCGCCCGGCTGCCCGAGCACGCGCCGGTCGCGGTCAAGGAAGCCGTCATGCAGTTCCACCGCTTCCGCACGCCCGAGGGCCACGGCGTCGACTCGCTGCTCGGCCCGGAGATGAAGTCCACGGGCGAGGTCATGGGCATCGACTCGTCGTTCGGCAAGGCGTTCGCGAAGTCGCAGACGGCCTCGTACGGCTCGCTCCCGACCTCCGGCAAGGTGTTCGTGTCGTTCGCGAACCGCGACAAGCGCGCGATGATCTTCCCGGTCAAGCGCCTCGCGGACCTCGGCTTCCAGATCCTCGCGACCTCCGGCACCGCGGAGGTGCTGAAGCGCAACGGGATCCCGTGCACCGAGGTGCGCAAGCACTTCGAGGGCGAGGGCAACGTCGTCGACATGATCCTCAACGGCGAGATCGACATGATCTTCAACACGCCGTACGGCAACAGCGGTCCCCGTGTGGACGGGTACGAGATCCGCACCGCCGCCGTCGCCAAGGACATCCCGTGCGTCACCACGATCCAGGGCGCCGCCGCGGCCGTGCACGGCATCGAGGCGCTCATCCAGGGTGACATCGGCGTCCAGCCGCTGCAGGCCCTCCAGGCCGCGCTGCGGGGTGACGCGTGACGGCGGTGAACTTCGGGGAGAAGCTCGCGAAGGCCGTCGCGGAGCACGGACCCCTGTGCGTCGGCATCGACCCGCACCCGAGCCTGCTGGAGGCCTGGGGCCTCTCGCCGACCGCGGAGGGCCTCGAACGGTTCGCCCTCACGGCCGTGGAGGCGTTCGGCGGCAAGGTGTCGATGGTGAAGCCGCAGGCGGCGTTCTTCGAGGCCTACGGCTCGCGTGGCGTCGCCGTGCTGGAGCGGGTGGTCGCCGGGCTGCGCGACTTGGGCACGCTGGTGCTCGTGGACGCCAAGCGCGGCGACATCGGCTCGACCATGGCCGCCTACGCGCAGGCGTACCTCGCCGACGGCTCGCCGCTCGCCGGGGACGCCGTCACGGTCTCGCCGTTCCTCGGCTTCGGATCGTTGCAGCCCGCGCTCGACACGGCGCGGGCGGCGGGCCGGGGCGTGTTCGTCCTCGCCCTCACCTCCAACCCGGAGGGTGCCGAGGTCCAGCGCTCGGTTGCTCCGGACGGGCGAACCGTGGCGCAAACGATCATCGATTTCGCCACGGCTCGGAATTCCGGCATTTCCCCGTACGGCGATGTCGGTCTCGTCGTAGGTGCCACGATCGGGGAAACGGATGTGGACCTCGCGGGGTTCAACGGACCGATCCTGGCGCCCGGTTTCGGCGCTCAGGGTGGCTCGGTGACCGATCTGAAACGGCTCTTCGGACCCGACATGCGCAACGTCTTTCCGACTTCTTCACGAGATGTTCTCAAGCACGGGCCCGACGTGTCTTCGCTGGTCAGCGCCGTGCGGAGGGTTCAGGAGAGCCTCTGAGGAGGGGCGCGCCGCAACTTTTGGGGTGTGGCGCGCTCACCTGGGCAAACATGTGTTGGTAGGGTCCACGCCACCGGCTGCCCCGCTGGTCACCGGCCTCATAGCACACCTGGAGTGCGCGACGAGTAGTCGGTGGCGGTGATCAGGCCGCCGGAGGGTGTTGGTACTACTACCACCCGCCGCATCACTCATGACCGCTGAAGATTTACCTGACTGGGTCACGTTGTACTCAGGCAATTGCGGTCGGTACGGTCGCGGCACCGATCCGAAAAGAATCCACACCACGGAGGAAATCGTGGCTCTTCCCCAGCTTACCGAGGAGCAGCGAGCCGCAGCGCTGGAGAAGGCTGCTGCCGCTCGTCGCGCTCGGGCTGAGCTCAAGGAGCGCCTCAAGCGCGGCGGCACGACCCTGACGGACGTGCTCAAGGCCGCCGAGAGCGACGAGGTCCTGGGCAAGATGAAGGTGTCCGCGCTGCTCGAGGCCCTCCCGGGCGTCGGCAAGGTTCGCGCGCAGCAGATCATGGAGCGCCTCGAGATCGCTCCCAGCCGTCGCCTGCGCGGTCTCGGTGACCGCCAGCGCAAGGCCCTGCTCTCCGAGTTCAGCGGAGAGTGATTGGCACCGAGGCGGGGGCGGGTTCCGCCCGTCCCCGCCTCACCGTCTTGTCCGGGCCGTCCGGCGTTGGCAAGTCCAGCGTCCTGGCGGAGCTGCGCAGGCAGCAGCCCGATGTGTACTTTTCCGTCTCGGCGACCACCAGGAAGCCGAGGCCGGGCGAGGTCGACGGGGTGCACTACCACTTCGTGGACCACGAGAAGTTCCAGCAGATGGTCGACGCGGGCGAGTTCCTCGAACACGCCGAGTTCGCCGGAAACCGCTACGGAACACCTCGCAGGCCCGTCGAGGAAGCGCTGGCTTCCGGCCGTCCCGCACTGCTGGAGATCGAACTGCAGGGCGCGCGGCAGGTCCGCGTGGCCATGCCCGAGGCCCAGCTGGTCATGCTGATGCCCCCGTCCTGGGAGCACCTGGTCGGCCGGCTGACCGGGCGGGGCACCGAACACCCGGACGTCGTCGCCCGCCGTCTCGAGATCGCCCGCGAGGAGCTGGCGGCCGAGAAGGAGTTCGACGAGGTCGTCGTGAACGCCGACGTGCAGTCGGCCGCCGCCGACTTGCTATCCTTGATGGTCGGACCACGAATTTCAGGAGTCTGAAAGTGATCACCCACACCGAGCTCGGTCACCTGACCGGTTCCCCGGAGGGCATCACCAACCCGCCGATCGACGACCTGCTGGAGCAGGTGAGCTCGAAGTACGCGTTGGTGATCTACGCCGCGAAGCGTGCCCGCCAGATCAACGACTACTACGCGCAGCTCGGAGAAGGCCTGCTCGAGTACGTCGGCCCGCTCGTCGAGCCGGGTCCGCGCGAGAAGCCCCTCTCGATCGCTCTGCGCGAGATCCACGCGGGTCTCCTCGAGCACACCGAGGGCGAGTGACCTCCGCGTCCAGTGACGCTGATGCCCCCACCAAGCCCAGGATCATCCTGGGCGTTGGCGGGGGCATCGCCGCGTACAAGGCCTGTGAGGTGCTGCGGCGGCTGACGGAGTCCGGTCACTCCGTGCGGGTCGTCCCGACCGAGGGCGCGCTCAAGTTCGTGGGAGCGGCCACGTTCGAGGCGCTGTCGGGCCAGGTCGTGTCCGCCGACCCGTTCGACGACGTGCACGAGGTGCCGCACGTCAAGCTCGGGCAGAACGCCGACCTCGTCGTGGTGGCCCCGGCGACGGCGAACCTCATCGCGAAGGCCGCGCACGGCCTCGCCGACGACCTCCTGACGAACACCCTGCTGACCGCGCGCTGCCCGGTCCTGCTGGTGCCGGCGATGCACACCGAGATGTGGGAGCACCCGGCCACCCAGCACAACGTGGCGCTGCTGCGCTCGCGCGGCGTTGTCGTCGCCGAGCCCGCGTCCGGCCGGCTGACCGGCAAGGACACCGGCAAGGGCCGTCTGCCCGACCCCGCCGAGATCGTGGAGCTGGCCCGGCTCCTGCTCGTGCGGCCGGACGCCTTGAAGCGCTCGCTCGAAGGCGTGCACGTGGCCATCTCCGCCGGCGGCACGCGAGAAGCGCTCGATCCGGTGCGGTTCATCGGCAACCGGTCGTCCGGCAAGCAGGGCTACGCACTCGCGCGGGTTGCCGCGCAGCGCGGTGCACGCGTGACCTTGGTCGCGGGCACCACGGCGGACCTGGCCACGCCTGCGGGGGTCGACCTGGTGCGGGTGGGCTCGGCGGTGGAGCTGCGCGACGCCATGCACAAGGTCGCGGCCGACGCGGACGTGGTCGTGATGGCCGCCGCGGTGGCCGACTTCCGGCCGGTGTCGCTCACCGGTCACAAGATCAAGAAGACCGACGGCGACCCCGACCCGATCGCGCTGACGAAGAACCCCGACATCCTCGTGGAGCTCGTTTCCGCACGTCGCACCGGCCAGCTGATCGTCGGGTTCGCCGCGGAGACCGGCGACGAGACGACGTCGGTGCTCGACTACGGCCGGGCCAAGCTGCGCCGCAAGGGCTGCGACCTGCTGGTGCTGAACGCGGTCGGTGACGGCAAGGCGTTCGAGCAGGACGACAACGCCGGCTGGCTGCTGTCGCCGGACGGCACCGAGACGCCTATCCCGCACGGCCCGAAAACACAAGTGGCGTCCGCGGTGTGGGACGCGGTTACCGCTCGCTCCACCGAGTCTCAGTAGAATTTCCCGAAGTCCAACCCGCAATTAAGGAGTGTCCGTGAGCCAGCACAGCAGCAGGCTGTTCACCAGTGAGTCGGTGACCGAGGGACACCCGGACAAGATCTGCGACGCGATCAGCGACTCGATCCTGGACGCGTTGCTGGCCAAGGACCCGCGCTCCCGCGTTGCGGTGGAGACCCTGGTCACCACCGGTCAGGTCCACGTCGCGGGTGAGGTCACCACCGAGGCGTACGCGGACATCCCCACGATCGTCCGCGAGAAGATCCTGGAGATCGGCTACGACTCGTCGCAGAAGGGCTTCGACGGCAACTCCTGCGGCGTGAACGTCGCCATCGGCGCGCAGTCACCGGACATCGCGCAGGGCGTCGACACGGCGTTCGAGGAGCGCGTCGAGGGTGCCGCGGACGAGATCGACAAGCAGGGCGCCGGCGACCAGGGCCTGATGTTCGGCTACGCGTGCACCGACACGCCCGAGCTCATGCCGCTGCCGATCGCGCTGGCCCACCGCCTCTCGCGCCGCCTGACCGCGGTCCGCAAGGACGGCACCGTCCCGTACCTGCGCCCCGACGGCAAGACCCAGGTCACCATCGAGTACGCGGGCGACCAGCCCGTGCGCCTCGACACGGTCGTCATCTCCACCCAGCACGCCGACGGCATCGACCTCGAGAAGCTCCTCGGCGTCGACCTGCGCGAGCACGTCGTGGCTCCCGAGATCGCCGAGCTCGGCCTCGACACCGCGAACGTGCGCCTGCTGACCAACCCGACCGGCCGCTTCGTCATCGGCGGCCCGATGGGCGACGCGGGCCTCACCGGCCGCAAGATCATCGTCGACACCTACGGCGGCATGGCCCGCCACGGCGGCGGCGCCTTCTCCGGCAAGGACCCGTCGAAGGTCGACCGCTCCGCCGCCTACGCCATGCGCTGGGTCGCGAAGAACACCGTCGCCGCCGGCCTGGCCACGCGCGTCGAGGTCCAGGTCGCCTACGCCATCGGCAAGGCGGCCCCCGTCGGCCTGTTCGTCGAGACCTTCGGCACCGAGACCGTCGACCCGCAGAAGATCCAGCAGGCCATCACCGAGGTCTTCGACCTCCGGCCCGCCGCGATCATCCGCGACCTCGACCTGCTGCGCCCGATCTACGCCCCGACCGCCGCGTACGGCCACTTCGGCCGCACCGACGTCGACCTCCCCTGGGAGTCGACGGACCGCGCCGAGGCCCTGCGCAGCGCCGCCGGCGCCTGATCCGGCTTCCGGACGGCCCGCTTCCCCTCGGGGAGGCGGGCCGTCCGGCGTTCGTGGGCCTGCGGGCCGTGCCGCGCCCGCTCGACGTGTGCCTGTTCCTCGACGACGTGCATGAGGTGCCCAACGGATCGCCGGGCACGCAACAACTCGAAGCCGTCGCACGCGCGTTGCCCGATATGGCGCATCTCGTGTTGTCCGGGCGAACGGTGCCGTGTCTTCCGTTGGTACGCAGAAGGCGGCGGGCGAGGTCGTCAGGATCGACACCGCCGATCTCGCCTTCACCGACGCGGAAGCGTCCGCGCTCGCCGAGAACCACGGCTGGCCCGCGCTGATCAGGCTATAGCTCACGGCCGACCGGTGCGTCGTGGCGTTACGCCGCCGAAGAAGTGTTGAGTCGTCTGTCCCAAGAGACCCGCACGACGTTGGCGGCGCTTGTGGTGTTGGGCTCCGCGAGCGAGCAGGAGATCATCGCGGTCGCGGGAAGAACGGCGAACACGGAGCAAGTCGTCCGCGAGGTGCCGTTGGTCGACCGGCTCGACGACGGCCTACGGCCGGAAGAGTCGCAACGGAGCGTTGCCCGAACGCTGACCAGAGCGCGGGTCGCCACTGTGATCTGTGAACGAGGCGCTGGTCATCCGGGACCTTTGTTCATACGAGGGTCGGTTCCGCGACATGTCGTGGGGCTAGAAACTCGGTTCATGTCGCTCTCTCGTCGTGGGTTCATGGCCGCGGTTGCCGCTGCTGGTGCGGGCACGTTGCTTCCACCGTCGGTGTACGCCGCATTGGCCCGTGAGCCTCGTGCAGGAGGGTTGCGCGCGATCAAGCACGTCGTGCTGCTGATGCAGGAGAACCGTTCGTTCGATCACTACTACGGAACTCTTCGCGGTGTACGCGGGTTCTCCGATCGCAACGCGCTGAGGGGTGTGTTCAACCAGTCGGGCGTGCTGCCGTTCCCGTTGCGTGAGGCGGCTTCCGGACGCGACATCCAGTACATCGGCGACCTGGACCACAGCTGGAACGGCGGGCACTCGGCGTTGCGCGGCGGGTGGAACGACAACTGGGTGCCGGCGAAGACCGCGGCGACGATGGCGTTCTACACCCGCCAGGACATCCCGTTCCACCACGAGCTCGCGGACACCTTCACCCTGTGCGACGCCTACCACTGCTCGGTGCCGTCCTCGACGGCGCCGAACCGGAACTACTGGGTGTCCGGCTACACGGGGTTCGAGCCGTCCGGGGGCAGGGCGACCGGCAACGCGGCCTACAGCGAGGACACCCACGCCGGGTACACCTGGACGACCTACCCGGAACGCCTGGAGGCGGCGGGCCGGTCGTGGCGGGTGTACCAGGAGTGGGACAACTTCCAAGACAACAACCTGGAGTTCTTCGCGCGGTTCAAGGAGATCGCGCGCAAGGTGCTGCCCGCCGGGTTCAAGTCGCTGGACAAGCTGTACGGGACGGGGGACGCCGCACTGATCGGGTCCATCGACCTGTCCGGGCTCACCGCGGCCGAGAGGTCGTTGTACTCCAGGGGACTGCACCGCGTGCGGCCGGGCGGACTGGGGGAGGCGTTCCGCGCGGACGTCGAGTCGGGACGGTTGCCGGCCGTGTCGTACCTCGTGCCGTCGTCCGCGGACTCCGAGCACCCCGGTGCGTCGTCCCCCGCTGCCTCGGCCTCGATCACCTACCAGGTGCTGGACGCGCTGGCGTCGAACCAGGAGGTGTGGGAGTCGACGGTCCTGTTCATCACCTACGACGAGAACGACGGCTTCTACGACCACATGCCGCCGCCGCGGCCACCGTTGTCCGTCACCGACGAATACGTGGGTGACAAGCCCTTGGGGCTCGGTACGCGCGTGCCGATGACCGTCGTCTCGCCGTGGTCCGTAGGCGGTTACGTGTGTTCGCAGGTCTTCGACCACACGTCGATGACGCAGTTCCTCGAGAAGTGGACCGGGGTGCGCTCGGAGGAGATCTCCGCGTGGCGCCGGACCGTGTCCGGGGACCTGACCTCGGCGTTCGACTTCGACCGGAAGAGGACGTGGCCGGAGGTCGGTGAGCCCGCCGCCGTTCCGCCCGCCACGCCGCGCTGGCGTCCTTCGCCGCCTTCGACGCAGAAGATGCCCGAGCAGGAGCCCGGGCGTCGGCGTGCGCGCGCATTGCCCTATCAGCCCGATGCGTCGTTGCGCGGTTCTCGGTTGGAGATGTCGAACACCGGGTCCGCGTCCGTTCACCTGGCGCTGTACCCGTACTCGGGCCAGTTCGCGCTGCCGCAGCACTTCGACGTCACGTCGACCGCGTCCGTGGAGGTCGCGGGGGAGCATGACCTCGTGCTGCTGGGGCCCAACGGTTTCCGCCGTGAGTTCGCCGGGTCGTCGTCTGACCGTGCGCGTGTCTCGTCGTCGGTGCGCGGATACAGCCGTGTGCTGACGTTGACGTTCGAGAACAGCGGATCGACGCGGTTGACGTTCGTGCTGGGGCGTCGTCGTTACGTCGTGAGGCCGGGTCATCGGCACGTGATCCCGTGGCTGACCGCGATGAACTCCGGCTGGTACGACCTGACCGTCACGGTGGAGGAGGAACCCGAGTTCCGCCGGCGCCTGTGCGGTCACATCGAGAACGGTCAGGAGTCGATCTCAGGCTGACGTCTGACCCGTGGGGATCACGGGGACGAGGTCCGGCAGATGGCCGGCCACGAGTCGCTGGAACCGAGGGGACTGGTCATCACCGGTGCACGGATCACCGGTCAGCTCGACCTCGGCTGACGCTGCTCTCCACCCGCACGCCTTACCCCTCGACCGCCGCGGCCAGCTCTCCCGGTGGGCCGCACCGGGCACCTCGTCCGCGGGGGTGACCGTCGAACAGGTCGGCTACGCCCTCAACGTCGCTAGTCGAGGTCGACGCGGCGTGCTGCACCGTCGACGCGGCCTCGGGAGCGGGGCGTTCGCGACCCTGTTCGTGGTGGGCTTCACCGGTTTGGTGAGGCGCAACGCGTGACTGTCGGGGGTGTCTGATACACCAGGGGCATGAGCGCGAAGACCGGAGCGAGAAAAGGGGAGCGCGTCCCCGCCGAGTCGCTGCCGGTCGCCAGGATCGTGGTGGACGTGCCGCTGGCCCACCTCGACCGGCCCTTCGACTACGCCGTTCCGTCCGAACTGGACGCGACCGCCGTCCCGGGTTGCCGCGTGCGCGTGCGGTTCGCGGGCCAGCTCGTCGACGGCTACCTCCTCGAACGCGTCGAGACCTCCGAGTACGGCAAGAAACTGGCATTCCTCGAGAAGGTCGTCTCGCCCGAACCGGTGCTGGCACCGGAGATCGCCGCACTCGCCCGCGCCATCGCCGACCGGTACGCGGGCGGCATGATCGACGTGCTGCGCCTGGCCATCCCGCCGCGCCACGCCCGTGCGGAAGCCGCGCCGTCGGGGGAGGCGCCGCCGCTGCCGCGGGTCCCGGCCTGGGTGGGGGAGCGGGCGGCCCAGGTGGATCCGGCGGCAGGAGCCGCGCACTCGTCGGAGGCGGCCGCCTCCGCCACGGCCGAGGACACCGCCGTGGCCGAGGACGTCGTTGCGGCTGGGGGCTCCGCCGCGGCCGCCGACCCGAACAAGGCTGCCGACCCGAACAAGGCTGCCGACCCGAACAAGGCTGCCGACTCTCCCGTGTCCGCCGATTCTGCCGTGTCCGCCGACGGCATCGACTCTGCTGCGGCCGCCAACTCTGCCGATGATGCCGACTCCACTGTGGATGGTGACTCCGCCGTGGGCGGCGATTCCCGTGCGGCTGCTGACGCTGCCGTGACCGCCGACTCCGGTGCGGTCCCCGACCCCACAGCGATCCCCGACCCCTCAGTGGTCGGCGGCCCCACCATGTCCGCCGCGCCCGTCGATCCCATCGCGCTCGCGGCACCTGCCGACCGGACGTCGCCCGCGAACCCGGCGGCGTCCGGAGGCGCGGAGTCGCCCGACGCCGCACTCGACGCCGCCGCGGTGCCCACCACGCCGGTCGACCCCACCGCTGAGCCCGCTACGTCGGTCGACCCGACCGCTGGGCCCGCTGCGTCGGTCGACCCCACCGCTGGGCCCGCCGCGTCGGCCGATCCCGCCGCGCACTCCGCCGAACAGCCCGTGCGCTCCCAGCTGCCGCCCGTTCCCGCCGACGCCTGGTCGCGGTACCCCCGCGGCCCCAAGTACCTGGAGGCTCTGCGCGAGGGCCGTCCCGCGCACGCCGTCTGGCAGGCGTTGCCCTCCGAGGACTGGCCCGCCCGCCTCGCCGAGGCGGCGGCCGCCGTCGCGTCGACCGGTCGCGGCGTGGTGATCGTCGTTCCCGACCACCGCGACCTCGCGCGGGTCGCCGAGGCGTGTGCCGTGCTGATCGAGGGCGTGGTGACCCTGTCGGCCGACCTCGGGCCGTCCGAGCGGTACAAGCGCTGGCTCGCGGTGCGGCGGGGCGTGGCGCGGGTCGTGGTCGGCACGCGCGCGACGGCCTTCGCGCCGGTCAAGGACCCCGGGTTGCTCGTGGTGTGGGACGACGGTGACGACCTGCACGTCGAGCAGCGGTCGCCGTACCCGAACGTGCGGGACGTGCTGGTGCAGCGTGCGCACATGACGGGGGCCGCGCTTCTGATCGGCGGGTTCGCGCGCACGGCCGAGGCGCAGTTGCTGGTGGAGACGGGCTGGGCGCACGAGATCGTGGCGTCGCGCGAGACGCTGCGTGCTGTGGCGCCGCGTGTGGTGTCCGTGGGCGACAACGAGTGGCAGGACGTCAAAGACCCCGCCGCTCGCACGGCTCGGCTGCCGTCCATCGCGTTCGAAGCGGCGCGGTTCGCCCTGGCCGACTCGCCGGTGCTGATCCAGGTGCCCCGGCGCGGGTACGTGCCGTCCCTGGCGTGCGGTCAGTGCCGTGGACCGGCCCGGTGCCGTCGCTGCGCCGGACCCCTGGCGTTGCCCGGCGGCACCGAGGACGGCCTGCCGAAGCCCGCGTACTGCCGGTGGTGCGCGGCGACCGAGGCCGGGTTCCGCTGCCCGACGTGCGGCTCGCGCAAGCTGCGCGGTCAGATCATCGGCGCCCGGCGCACGGCCGAGGAGCTCGGGCGTGCGTTCCCCGGTCACCCGGTGCGGACCAGCGGTGCGGACGAGGTGCTGACCAAGGTGCCGGGCAAACCCTCCCTGGTCGTCGCCACGCCCGGTGCCGAACCCGTGGCCGAAGGCGGCTACGGCGCGGTGCTGCTGCTCGACGGCTGGGCGTTGCTCGGCCGAGCCGACCTGCGCGCCTCCGAGGAAGCGCTCCGGCGGTGGATGACGGCGGCAGGTCTCGTGCGCCCCGGCAACGGCCGCGTGGTCGTGATCGCCGACTCGGCACTGACCCCGGTGCAGGCGCTCGTCCGCTGGGACCCGGTGTGGCACGCCGCCACCGAACTGGCCGCGCGGACCGAACTGGGCTTCCCGCCGGCGGTCCGGATGGCGACCGTCGACGGCACCCCGGACGCGGTGAACGCCCTGCTCGACGAGCTGCGGCTGCCGCCGACCGGCGAGGTCCTCGGCCCGGTGCCGCTGGGCGACGACGAGACCAGGGAACGCGCGCTCGTGCGCGTCTCCCGCTCCGAAGGCCGTCAGCTCGCCGCTGTGCTGGCCGAGGCGCAGGCGGTGCGGACGGCGCGCAAGGAGCAGGAGCTGGTGCGGATCAAGCTCGACCCGCTCGAGGTCCTGTAGGCGCTTCAGCCCTCGTAGTGGGAGCGCAGGCCCGCGATGTGCTCGCGGATGTCCTCGTCGGTGAGCTTCACGTACTCGAGGTACTCGCTCATGTAGGTCATCAGGTCGCCGCGCTCGGCGTGCTGCTCGCTCGCGATCACGTGGGCCGTCGTGCCCGCGATGCCCGCGGGGAACAGCAGGAAGCCGTCGAGGCCCGCCATGGTGTCGAACGAGGCGTTCTTGGCCTCCCAAAGCGCCCAGACGTCCTCCTCGCGGCCGCACTCGGCGAGCAGCAGGGCGGCGAGCACCATCGCGTCGCGCACACCCCAGCCCTCCTGGTGGGCGGCGGTCTCCTCGGCGAGCAGGTGGCGCAGCAGGTCGGCGTCGTCGTCGCGGCGTTCGCGCAGCAGGAGGTGCAGCGCTTCCTCGCGGTCGGCCTCGTCGAGCGGGGTGTTCGTGAAAGTGGTTCGCAACTGGTCAAGATCGATCGACACGTCCGCACCTTAGGCCTTCCTCAAGGGGTGTTGCCATCCGGTCGCAAGGGAGTAGAAGTTTCCGCATGTTGCGAACGGTTGCCGCACTGACGCTCTCCGTCGTACTGGTCGCCCCTGCCACGGCAGGTGCGGCGGAACCACCGCCACGCGTGCCCGAGCAGGTGGGCTGGGGAGGCGCTGTGTCCAGCGTCGACCCCGACGCGTCCCAGATCGGCATCGACGTGCTCCGCCGCGGTGGCAACGCGGTCGACGCCGCCGTGGCCACCGCCGCCGCGCTCGGCGTGACCGACCCGTTCAGCGCCGGGATCGGCGGTGGCGGGTTCTTCGTCCACTACGACGCCCGCACCGGCCGCGTGTCCACATTGGATGGACGCGAGACCGCGCCGCGCTCCGCCACCGACCAGCTCTTCGTGGAGAACGGCCAGCCCCTGCCGTTCGCCGAGGCCATGACCAGCGGCCTGTCCGTCGGCGTCCCCGGCACCCCGAAGACGTGGCAGCAGGCGCTGCGCCGGTGGGGCACGCTCGACCTGCGGGAGGCCATGGCGCCCGCGGAAGCGCTGGCGAGGCGTGGGTTCGTCGTCGACAAGACGTTCAACACCCAGATCACGAGCAACGCCGCCCGCTTCGCCGACTTCACCTCGACCCGCGACCTCTTCCTGCCGGGCGGCCAGCCCCCGGCGATCGGCAGCACGTTCCGCAACCCGCAGCTCGCCGACACCTACCGCGAGCTCGCCCGCACCGAGCTCGCGTCGCTGTACGGCGGAGCCGTCGGCCGCGACCTGGTGAAGGCCGTGCGCCAGCCGCCGGTCGTGCCCGGATCGACCCGCAACGTCCGCGCCGGCGACATGCAGCTCTCCGACCTGGCCCGCTACCAGGTCGAACGCCGCGACCCGACGCACACGCGCTACCGCGGCCTCGACGTCTACGGCATGGCGGCGCCGTCGTCCGGCGGCACCACCGTCGGCGAGGCCCTCAACATCCTCGAGTCGACCGACCTGTCGAAGGCCTCCGACGTCGAGTACCTGCACCGCTTCATCGAGTCGACGAAGCTCTCCTTCGCCGACCGCCTGCGCTGGGTCGGCGACCCGGCCTTCTCGCGCGTGCCGACCGAGGGCCTGCTGTCGCAGAAGTTCGCCGACAGCCGCGCGTGCCTGATCAAGCCCGACGCGGTGCTGCCCGCCCCGCAGCCCGCCGCCGACCCCCGCAACCCCCAGGCCTGTGAAGCCACCGCGGGCATCTCCGCGCTGCGCGAGGACGCCGAACGCACGACGCACCTCACCACCGCCGACCGCTGGGGCAACGTCGTCGCCTACACCCTCACCATCGAGGCGGAGGGCGGCAGCGGCATCGTGGTGCCGGGCCGCGGTTTCCTGCTCAACAACGAGCTCACCGACTTCGAGTTCGTCGCCCCCACGCCGGGCGTCCCGCACCCGAACCTCCCCGGCCCCGGCAAGCGCCCGCGCTCGTCCATGGCCCCGACCATCGTCCTCGACCACGGCAAGGTCGTCCTCGCCGTCGGCTCGCCGGGCGGCTCCACCATCATCACCACGGTCACCCAGATCCTGACCGCGCGCCTGGACCGCAAGATGTCCCTGCTCGACGCCGTGGCGGCCCCGCGCGCCTCGCAGCGCAACGCGGCCACCACCCCGGCCGAAGCGGCGTTCCTCGCCGCCTCGACCACCGCGGGCCTGCAGGCGATCGGGCACAGGTTCAGCCAGAACGCCGAGATCGGCGCCGCGACGGCCGTCGAACGGGCCTCCCACGGCCGCTGGCGCGCCGTGGCCGAACCGACCCGGCGCGGAGGTGGTGCGGCCCGCGTGGTGACGGTGGGCTGAGCTAGGCGTTGGTGCGTCCGTCGATGCGTTCCCTGATGAGGTCGGCGTGGCCGTTGTGCTGCGCGTACTCCTCGATCAGGTGGAGGTAGAGCCACCGCACCGACATCTCGCCCGCCTGCTCGTGCAGGAACACGTCGTCGAGGTCCCGCGCCGCCACCGCGGCGCGGGCCTCGGCCATCTCGGCGACGAGCTCGCCGTACTCGGCTTCGGCGCGGGCCGGGTCCAGGTCGCCGAACGCGAGGTCGGGAACGTCCGGCGCGCGGTGGAGGGGCTCGACGTCCTGCCTCGCGAGCCGGATGCGCCACCACATGCGCTCCACGTCCGCGAGGTGCCGGATCAGGCCCAGCAGCGTCAGGTTCGACGGGGGCGCGGACACCGTGGCGAGCTGCTCGCCGGTGAGGCCCGCGCAGTTGCGCAGGAACATCGCCCGGTGGCGGTCCAGCAGCGCTTCCAGCAACGTGCGCTCGGCGCCGACCAGCGGTTCCTCGGTCAGTTCTACTTCGGGTGCCTTCCAGGTCATGGACCATGCCTAGCGGATGACGCCCTCGCGGACGATCTCTTTACCGCCCGGCGAGCCGGCGCCGCCCGGTTCGGAGGTCCGGTGGCCACCGCGTCCGGGACCCGTTCGACGCCGAGGCCCCGGCGCGGCCGCATCAGCCTGCCGACCCGGCGGTGTCCACCTTCCGGCCGAGCGGGGCGGCCGATCTTCCGACCTCAGGCCGATGCGGGGTCGATACCGCGAGCTGATGTGCGGTGACCTGCGCGAACGGCACAGTTGACGCCATGACGACAACCACGGTCTCCCGTTCCCACGCGGCCCACTTCGACCTGCACGCGGTGTTCCGGCCCGTGCTGATGGCCCTGCGCCTGACCGGCCACTTCGTCGTGGCGCTGGTGGGCGTGATCTTCCTCGGCAGCGCGTCCGGGCACTGACCGCGCTCCTCGTAGACTGGCCTCCAGTCCACACGAGGAGCACTGCGTGACCGTCCAACCCATCCGCCTGTTCGGCGACCCCGTGCTGCGCACCGCGGCCGCCGAGGTCACCGACTTCGACAAGGAACTGCGCACCCTGGTCAAGGACCTGTGGGACACGATGCAGGACGCGGGCGGAGCCGGCCTCGCCGCGCCCCAGCTCGGTGTGGGGCTGCGCGTGTTCACCTACCACTGCGACGGCTTCGCGGGACACCTCGTCAACCCCACGTGGGACGTGGTCGGCGAGGAGATGCAGGACGGCTCCGAGGGATGTCTGTCCATCCCCGGCATGTCGTGGGACTGCAAGCGCCACCTGCACGTCGTGGCCAAGGGCTGGAACATGCACGGCGAGCCCGTCGAGGTCGAAGGCACCGAGACGCTGGCGCGCTGCATCCAGCACGAGAGCGACCACCTCGACGGCGTGCTCTTCCTCGACCGCCTCGACGCCGAGACGCGCAAGCAGGCCATGCGCGAAATCCGGCAGTCCGAGTGGTTCGACGGTACGGTGCCCACCTTGAAGCAGAGCCCGCACCCACTCTTCGGCAGGTCCAGCTGACCATGCGACTCGTGTTCGCCGGCACGCCCGAGGTCGCACTGCCCTCGTTGCGCGCCTTCATCGACTCCTCCCGCCACGACGTCGTCGCCGTGGTCACCCGTCCCGACGCCCCCTCCGGCCGCGGTCGCAGGCTCGAGCGCTCCCCGGTGGGCGCGCTCGCCGACGAGCACGGCATCGAGGTCCTCACGCCCGCCAAGGCGGGCGATCCCGAGTTCCTGGAGCGCCTGCGCGCGCTGGAACCCGACGTCTGCCCGGTCGTCGCCTACGGCAACCTCCTGCCGCAGCGGACGCTCGACGTCCCCAAGTTCGGCTGGGTCAACCTCCACTTCTCCGTGCTGCCCGCGTGGCGCGGCGCGGCGCCGGTGCAGGCCGCCGTGCGCAACGGCGACGACATCACGGGCGCCTCGACGTTCCGGATCGTCAAGGAGCTCGACGCCGGCCCGGTCTTCGGCGTGGTCACCGAGAAGGTGCGCGACCGCGACACCTCCGGCGACCTGCTGACCCGGCTGTCGATCTCCGGCGCCGACCTGCTTTTGTCCACTGTGGACGGCATCGAGGACGGCACCCTCCGCGCGGTCGAGCAGCCCTCCGACGGCGTGACCTACGCGCCGAAGATCGCCGTCGAGGACGCGCGCCTCGACTTCACGACGCCCGCGACGGCCGTCGACCGCCTGGCGCGCGCCGTGACGCCGGAGCCCGGCGCGTGGGCCGAGTTCCGGGGCGAGCGCCTCAAGCTCGGGCCCGTGACGCCGGTGGACGACGTCACGCTGCCCGCGGGCGAGGTGCTCGTCGAGCGCAAGCGCGTGCTCGTGGGCACCGCGACCACCGCCGTGGCCCTCGGCGAGGTCCAGGCGCAGGGCAAGAAGCGCATGGCCGCGACCGACTGGGCCCGCGGCGTCCGGATCGAAGCAGGGGAGCGCATCTCATGACGGGCTCCCGACCGAGCTTGGCAAGCGCCGCCGTCGAGCGGCCCAGGACAGTGGAGCACAGCGCATGACCGGCCACCCGCGAGGCGCTTCCAAGCCTTCCCGCCCGAGCAGGCCGCACCCGCCGCGCCGGCGCACCGGACCCTCCCGGCCGCCCGTGGAGGACCCGGCACGCCTCGCCGCACTGGAGACGTTGCGCGCCGTGCGCCAACGCGACGCGTACGCGAACCTCGTTCTGCCGCAGCTGCTTCGCGACCGTCGCATCACCGGTCGCGACGCGGCTCTGGCCACCGAGCTCACCTACGGCGCGGCGCGGGCCCAGGGCCTGCTCGACGCCGTCATCGAGGCGTGCTCGGACCGCCCGCTGTCCGAAGTGGACGGCTCGGCGCTCGACGCGTTGCGGCTCGGTGCGTATCAGCTGCTGCGCACGCGCATTCCGTCCCACGCCGCGGTCGCCTCGACCGTCGACCTCGTGCGGGCCGAGCTCGGGTCCGGCATCGCCGGCTTCGTCAACGCCGTCCTGCGCCGGGTCGCCGAGCAGGACGAGGCCGCCTGGGTCGACGAGCTCGCACCGGACCCGGACACCGACCCGGTCGGCAACCTGGCCTTCACGCACGCCCACCCGCGCTGGATCGCGCAGGCGTTCGCGGAGGCCCTCGGCAGCCGCGAGGAGCCGTTGAAGCTGGCTCTCGAGGCCGACGACGCGCGGCCCGCCGTGCACCTCGTGGCACGTCCTGGCGAGGTGAGCGCCGACGAGCTCGCCGCCATCGTGGGCGGCGACGTGGCGCCGTACTCGCCTTACGGTGTGCACCTGGAGACCGGGGCGGGCGACCCGGGCGATCTCGAGCCCGTCCGGGAACGCCTCGCCAACGTGCAGGACGAGGGCAGCCAGCTCTGCGCGTTGGCCCTCACCCGCGCGCCGCTCGAGGGCACCGATGACCGCTGGCTGGACCTCTGCGCGGGCCCTGGCGGCAAGGCCGCCCTGCTGGCCGCGCTGGTGGGCCTCGAAGGCGGCGAGCTGATCGCCGTCGAGAAGGCACCTCACCGCGCCGAGCTCGTCCGCAAGATCACCACCGGTCTGCCGATCACCGTGGAGGTGGCCGACGGCCGCGAGACCGACTTCCTGGAAGGGGCGTTCGACCGAGTGCTGGTCGACGCGCCCTGCACCGGTCTCGGTGCCCTGCGCCGGCGCCCGGAGGCGCGGTGGAGGCGCCAGCCCGCCGATGTCGGCACGCTCACGAAGCTGCAGCGGGAGCTGCTGACCGAGGCGTTGCGACTGGTGCGGCCGGGCGGCGTCGTGGCTTATGTCGTGTGTTCACCTCATCTCTCCGAAACAGTCGGGGTCGTCACCGACGTCGTCCGCAAGAGCGGGGCCGAGGTGCTGGACACGCGCGAGCTCTTCCCCGGAGTTCCGGACCTCGGGGACGGGCCGCACGTCCAGCTCTGGCCGCACCTGCACGGAACCGATGCGATGTTCTGCTCGGTGCTGCGACGTCCTGCCTGAGCGCTCGGGAACGACGTTAGCGACGGGGTCCGACAGTGCCGGGCCCCGTCGGCTCGTCCCGGGGCACAACGACTCCGCGATTCACCGGTTCGGGTGACGGACGAGAAAAGGCCGGGCGAGCACACGTGCCCGCCCGGCCTCCCGTTCGCGGAACCTCAGGACTTCAGCACGTGCAGAGCCGGCGGCTGGTTCGTGTAAGCACCGCCGACGGCGTAGACCCACCGGCCGCCGGGACCCCACGCCAGACCAGCCGGGTAGAGCCCCCGCACCTCGTAGGAACGGGACTCGGTCAGAGAACCCGCCGGGAAGAGCCGCACCGACGTGTCGTCGTCGACGCCCGCGGCGAGCGCACCGCTGTCGGCGCTCGTCGAGACCGCCACCGGGTAGGGACCGGTGTTGTAGCTGCCGCGCACGGCGAGCGTGTCGCTCGTGAACGACTGGACGTAGTACGGGGCACCGGACGCCACGTGGACCTGCGTGCCGTCCTTCGAGAACTCGACGTCACGCAGGTTGCTGCCCGCTTCACGGGTCGACGCCTGGACGACGAGCCCGTCCCCCTCCTCGCGCAGCAGCTGCACCGTGGTGGGCGACAGCCCCGGCTGACCCGTCACCAGCACACCGGGCTTGGCCGGGGACGACGCCAGCTGCTGCGGGCTGTAGTGCCCGGTCACCAGGCCCGTGCGGGCCTCCGCGCCGTTGAACCCGACGCGGCCGATGCCACCGTCCCACTGGTTGCAACCGTGGCTGAAGTACAGGCGGTCGCCCGAGATCGCCAGGTCGGACGGGCACACCTCGCCGACCGGGTAGCGGGCGCGTTCGGTCAGCGTCAGCGTGTCCAGTGCGGCCACCGCGCCGTACTGGGACAGCGCGACGAAGACCGTGCCGCCGTCCGGGCTCAGCGCCAGACCCGTGGCGCCGGGCAGGTTCGACAGCTTGGTGACGACGTTGCCCGACAGGTCCGTGACGGCCACCGCGTGGTCGGTTCTGCTGCTCACGAACACATGCCCCAGCGTCGGGTCCACCACGATGTCCGAGAAGGACGTCAGCGGCAACGGCACCGTGCGCTGCGGCGGTTCCGCCATCGCCGGCAGGGCGGTGGCCGCCACCAGGGCGGCCGAGATCGCGGTGGCGCTGAGCCACCGGTTCCACTTGCGCATCTTGCTCCCCTCAGTGTGCGGGTGATCACCCGCAGTGGGGACGCTAGCGGCAGGGTCTGACGAATTTGACCGCCTAACATCGCAGCGGTGACGACCCGTGGATTGCTCGGATTGGTCGCTTCCGCTTGTGGCGGCGTCGAGTCGTGGTTCCGCACGGAGCTCGCCGAACCCGCTGTGCAACGGGGGTGGCGGTTGGCCATCACGCTCACCCCGGCGGTCGTGCCGTGGTTCGAGGAGGCGGGCGAGCTGGAGAAGGTCCAGGCGCTCACCGACCTGGAGGTCCGCTGGAACCCGCGGCTGCCGAGCCGGCCCAAGCCCTACCCGACGCCCGACGCGTTCGTCTTCGCTCCCGCCAGCGCGAACTCGGTGGCCAAGCTGGCCCTGGGCATCGGCGACAACCAGGCGCTGACGGCGTTGAACGAGGCCATCGGCGTGGAGAGCTGCAAGGTCGTCGTCATGCCCCAGGCCAACGCGGACAAGCGCCGCCACCCGATGTGGGAGACGCACGTCACGACACTCACCGGTGCGGGTGTCGTCGTGGTCTCAGACGTGGCTCCCGGCAGGTTGCTCGACCTTCTGGACACCTAGACTCCAGCGTTGTGGTCCACACGCCGATGATCGCCCCCAGCATCCTGTCCGCCGACTTCGCGCGCCTCGCCGACGAGCTCGCCGCGGTGCCCACCTCGGACTGGATCCACGTCGACGTCATGGACAACCACTTCGTGCCGAACCTGACCCTCGGCCTGCCCGTGGTGAAGTCGCTGCTGAAGGTCACCGACATCCCGATCGACTGCCACCTGATGATCGAGGACCCGGACCGCTGGGCCATCGGGTACGCCGAGGCGGGCGCCTACAACGTGACCGTGCACGTCGAGGCGGCGAACGACCCGGTCGCGCTCGCCAAGAACCTCAAGGCCGCGGGCAGCAAGGCAGGCCTCAGCATCAAGCCGGGCACCCCGCTCGAGCCGTACGTCGAGGTCCTCAAGCACTACGACACGCTGCTCGTCATGTCGGTCGAGCCGGGCTTCGGCGGCCAGAGCTTCATGGCCGACGTGCTGGACAAGGTGCGCCAGGCGCGCCACCTGGTCGACACCGGGCACCTCAAGCTGCTGGTGGAGATCGACGGCGGCATCAACGCCGACACGATCGAGCAGGCCGCGCAGGCCGGGGTGGACTGCTTCGTCGCGGGCTCCGCCGTGTACGACGCCGCGGACCCCGGCAAGGCCGTGGAAGCCCTGCGCGCGCAGGCAGCCGGGGCGAGGTGACACCCGAGGACGCGATGGTCCTCGCCATCGCGGAGAGCGAGCGGGTGAGGGGCACCACCAGCCCCAACCCGCCGGTCGGGTGCGTCATCCTCGACGACGCCGGCAGGGCGGTCGGGTTCGGCGGCACACGGCCGGCCGGTGGTGCGCACGCCGAGGTCATGGCGCTCAAGGAAGCGGGCACGAGAGCACGGGGCGGCACGGCCGTGGTCACCCTTGAGCCGTGTTCGCACTACGGCCGCACACCGCCGTGCACCGAGGCCCTCCTCGAAGCAGGCATCAAGCACGTCGTCCACGCCGTCAGCGACCCGAACCCGAAGGCGGCGGGCGGAGCGTCCGTGCTCAGGAAAGCCGGCGTCACGGTCGAAAGCGGCGTGATGGAACGCGAAGTCAGCACCGGCCCTCTCAGGGCGTGGTTGCACTACGCGCGCACGGGCCGTCCGCACGTCACGTGGAAGTACGCGGCCTCGCTCGACGGCAGGATCGCGGCCCGGGACGGCACGAGCCGGTGGATCAGTTCGGAGACCTCCCGCAAGGAGGTCCACGACCTGCGCGCGAAGCTCGACGCGATCGTCGTCGGCACGACCACCGTCATCAAGGACGACCCGGCGCTCACGGCCAGGGACGCGGATGGAATGCCGCTGGCCCGCCAGCCGTTGCCCGTGGTGGTGGGAATGAGCGACCTGCCGGGTGGGGCGAAGCTCCGGCACACCGCGCTGCACCTGCGCACGCACGACCCGGACGAGGTGCTGACCGCCCTCGCCGGACGGGGCGTCGTCGAGGTGCTGCTGGAGGGCGGGCCGACGCTGGCCGGTGCGTTCTGGCGGGCCGGCAGGGTCGACCGCGTGCTCGCCTACATCGCTCCGGCGCTGCTCGGGGATGGTCCCGCGGCGGTGCTGGACGCGGGCGTGTCGACCATCACGGAAGCTGTTCGGTTGACCGTGGAAGACGTCACCATGAGCGGACCGGACTTGCGGATCAGCGCGGTTCCGCAAACTTAGGAGGAGCGGTGTTCACCGGGATCGTCGAGGAACTCGGCCAGGTCGTCGCGATGGAGGACCTGGCCGACGCGGCACGGGTCCGCATCGCCGGGCCGATCGTGACCAGCGACGCGAAGCACGGCGACTCCATCGCGGTGAACGGCGTCTGCCTCACCGTCGTGGAGGTCGCGGACGGCACTTTCACCGCGGACGTGATGCGCGAAACCCTCACGCGCAGCAGCCTCGCGAAGGTCGCCCGGGGCGACAAGGTCAACCTGGAGCGCGCGGCCGCGGTCGGCCAGCGCCTCGGCGGCCACATCGTGCAGGGTCACGTCGACGGCACGGGCACCATCCTCGCGCGCGAGAAGGCCGAGCACTGGGAGATCGTCCACATCGGACTCCCGCCGACCCTCGCCCGCTACGTCGTCGAGAAGGGCTCCATCACGGTCGACGGGGTCTCGCTGACGGTCGTGACCGTCAGCGAGAACGAGTTCACCGTGAGCCTCATCCCGACGACCCTCGAACTCACCACGCTCGGGCACCGGCTGCCCGGCGACCTGGTGAACCTGGAGGTCGACGTGCTGGCGAAGTACGTTGAACGACTGGCGATCCCGCACCTGCGGGCCATCGCGGGCGAGGAGGCCCAATGAGCACCGACTTCGCCGAGATCGAGCGCGCGATCTCCGACATCGCCGCCGGACGGCCCGTGGTCGTCGTCGACGACGAGGACCGCGAGAACGAGGGCGACCTCATCTTCGCCGCCGAGAAGGCGACGCCGGAGCTGCTCGCGTTCATGGTCCGCTACACGTCCGGTTACGTCTGCGTGGCGCTGACGGACTCCGACTGCGACCGCCTCGACCTGCCGCCGATGTACCACACGAACCAGGACCAGCGCGGCACCGCGTACACGGTCACGGTGGACGCGCGCGAGGGCGTCAGCACCGGCATCTCGGCCGCGGACCGCGCCCGCACGATCCGGTTGCTGGCCGACCCGACCGCGAAGGCCACCGACTTCAACCGGCCCGGTCACGTCGTCCCGCTCCGCGCCAAGGACGGCGGCGTGCTGCGCCGGCCCGGCCACACCGAGGCCTCCGTCGACCTGGCGCGTCTCGCGGGCCTGGCACCCGCCGGCGTGCTCTGCGAGATCGTGTCGCAGAAGGTCGAGGAGGACATGGCCCGCCGCGAGGAGCTCGAGGTCTTCGCCGCGGACCACGACCTCGCGCTGGTCACGATCGCCGACCTGATCGCGTACCGCCGCCGCGTCGAGACCCAGGTCGTGCGCGCCGCCGAGGCCCGCATCCCGACCGCGCACGGCGTGTTCACCGCGTACGGCTACGACAGCCTGCTCGACGGCATCGAGCACGTCGCGATGGTGTACGGCGAGATCGGCGACGGCGAGGACGTGCTGGTGCGCGTGCACTCCGAGTGCCTCACCGGTGACGTGCTCGGGTCGTTGAGGTGCGACTGCGGTCCGCAGCTCGACGCGGCGCTGGAAGCCGTTGCGGCACAAGGACGCGGTGTCGTGCTCTACATGCGCGGCCACGAGGGCCGAGGCATCGGCCTGATGCACAAGCTGCAGGCCTACCAGCTGCAGGACGAGGGCGCGGACACCGTGGACGCGAACCTCGTCCAGGGCCTGCCGGCCGACGCGCGCGACTACGGCACGGGCGCGCAGATCCTCGTGGAGCTCGGCATCAAGTCCATGCGGCTGCTGACGAACAACCCGGCCAAGCGCGTCGGCCTGGAGGCCGGATACGGTCTGCGCGTGCTGGACCGGGTGCCGCTGCCGATCTCCCCGAACCCGGAGAACCTGCGGTACCTGCGCACCAAGCGCGACAGGATGGGCCACGAGCTGAACCAGCTGGAGCAGTACGAGGCCGTCGTTTCCGCAACGGAGGACCAGGAATGAGCGGCGAGGGCCGTCCAGAGCAGACGAAGCTCGACGGCAGGGGCCTGAGCGTCGCGATCGCGGCGACGCGCTGGCACACCAAGATCACCGACCAGCTCGTCGAGCGCGCCCTCAAGGCCGCCGAGGACGCGGGCTGCGTCGACACGACCGTCGTGCGCGTGGCGGGGGCGATCGAGCTCCCCGTCGTGGTGCAGGAACTGGCGCGCCACCACGACGCGGTGGTCGCGCTGGGCGTGGTCATCCGCGGGGGCACCCCGCACTTCGAGTACGTGTGCGACTCGGTGACCGACGGGCTCACGCGCGTCGCCCTCGACGAGTCGACGCCCGTGGGCAACGGCGTGCTGACCACCAACACCGAGGAGCAGGCGCTCGCCCGTGCAGGCCTGCCGGACTCGGTGGAGGACAAGGGCTACGAGGCGACCGTCGCCGCGATCGACACCGCACTGGTGCTGCGCGGCCTGCGCCAGCCGTGGACGGAGCGGGGTTTCGAATGATGACCGCGGAACGAATCGTGCTGCGCCCCAAGAAGATCCGCCGCGTCGCGTGGGCGTGCGCGGTCGGTCTCGTCGTGGTGTTCACCGTGGTGGGTCTGCTGCTGGGCAACACGCCGACCGGCGTGATCTTCCGGACGTCCGACCAGGTCGCCATGATCGTGCTGGGTTTCCTGCTGGCGGGCGGTGTGCTCCTGCTGACGCGTCCGCGCGTCACCGCGGACGCCACGGGGATCGACGTGCGCAACGTGGTGACGTCGCACCACTTCGACTGGAACGACGTGCTGTCGGTCAGCTTCCCGGACGGTGCCGCGTGGGCCCGGCTGGAGCTGCCGGAGGACGAGTACATCTCGGTGATGGCCGTGCAGGCCGTGGACCGCGAGTACGCCGTGTCGTCCGTGCGCGCGTTGCGTGAGCTGCACAAGGCAGCACGCATCTAGGTCCACTGACCGAGGATCGCGCCCGCGAGCGTGAGTCCGACGACGTGATAGCCCGCTCCGATGGCCGCGAAGGTGATCGGGGCGGGCTTCGTCATGTCGTAGGCGCCCGTCACGAACCTGACCGGCGACGCGATGCCGACTCCGATCACGAGTCCCAGCAGGAGACCTTCCATGACGGTGTCGGTGTCCGAGGCGGCGCCGATCATCGCGGTGACGAGCGTGAGGACGAAACACGTGGCCAGCGGCACGAGGTGGACGACGGAGCTGGTCTTCTCGGGCTTGTTGAGGTCCCAGCCGGACGCCCGTTCCCAGGCCCTGCCGAAGGCGTGGTCGGCGTACCAGACCGTGCCCAGCGCGAAGTAGGCGATCGTGGCCACGACAACGGCCGGCCAGTTCAGGTCGCCTAGCACGGTCAAGCTCATGAGGGGTCTCCCGCGAGTGGTCAGGGTGACTTGGCATCGCGGGGTGGTGGTGAGCTGTTACCGGTGGTCCGGGTTTCGGCATCACCGCGGCGAATGGACCGCTCGCCCCGAGGACGAGCGGTCCACGCCGTCACGTCACTTCGGAGGTGGCGGGACGTTGCAGCGGACGGGCGCCGACTCGTTGCCGGACGCGTCCTTCGCGCTCACCAGGGCGTCACCCTGGAGCGTGATCTTCCAGTCGATGTCACCGCTGCCGGGCTTCTGCGTCGGCGTCGCTCCCGGCGCCTGCACCAGCTTGATCTTGGTACCGCTGGGGAAACCGCCGAACACCGCCGTGCTCGCCGTGTCGCGGACGTAGATCTGCGGGTTCGGGTCGACGGCGTCCGTCGCGCTCAGCAGGTAGAACCCGTCCTCGTTGGTCGGCGGCGGAACGGTGCCACCGCTGGGGTTGTTCGTCGGGGTGCACGTCACGACCGGCGGGGTGGTGTCCACCCAGTCCTTCGTGACGTCGTCGCACACCGCGGTCCCGCTGGCGCGCGTGAAGCAGCCGCGGATCGTGTCGGTGCCGAGTCCCGCGAGCCCCTGCGTTCCGGGATAGGTGAAGTCTGTCAAGCCGGTGGCGGCCGTCGTGCCGTTGCCCGCCGCACCGGTGTTCGGGCCCGACAGCACGCCGAACGTGACGTCGGTGCCGGACACCGGGTCACCGAAGTCGTCGGTGACCTTGGCGGTGACGGTGTGGGTCTGGCCGGGCGTGCCCAGTTCGTTCACCGCGTGCTCGGGCTCGACGTCGATGTGGGCCGCGCAGCCGTGCACCTTCACCGTCGGGTTCGGGAACGTGACGGTGTGTCCCTCGGTGTCGCTGTAGACGACGCCCGGGTTCACGGCGAGCGTGCCACCGCCGGCGGCGGGCAGGTGCGTCGCGGTGAACGTCAGCGTGGCGCTCTCCGTGCGCAGCTCGCCGATCGTCCAGGTGAGCTCGTTGCCGTTCTGGGAGACGGTGCCCTTGGAGGCCGCGGCGCCGCTCACCGAGAACGCGGCGTTGACGGTGTCGACGACCTTCACGTTCGTCGCCGCCGGTACGACGATCGCCGCGCCGATGTTCGCGAAGATCTGCTGCAGCTGGGCGGAGTCGGGCGCGAAGAAGTAGTGCACGCCGTCGTCGGGGTCGGTCGTCCAGTCCTTGATCTCGTCCTGGAAGTTGGTCACGCGCAGGCCGATGCCGAAGATCTCGGTGCCGGCGGCGCGGGCGGCCGCGGCGGCGGGACTCGCGTCCACACCGGCGGTCGTCTCGCCGTCCGTCATGATGATCATCTTCTTGGCGTTGGACGGCACCGACCCGGCCAGTTGGGCCTGCCCGGTGGAGATGGCGTCGGAGTGGTTGGTGGCGCCCGCCGCCGACAGCGAGTCGATGGCCGATTTCACCGCCGCGGCGTCACCGGTCAGTCCCACGTCGACCGAGGCGCTTCCCGCGAAACTGACCACGCCCACGCGGGAACCGTTGGCGATCACGCCGTTCAAAGAACCGTCGGTCGCCTGGTCGATGATGTCGACGAAAGATTTCGCCGCGGCTTTCAAATCGACGATCGGTTGTCCCTGCATGCTGCCCGACCGGTCGAGCACGAGCTCGATGTCCGCCGGATTGCCCGCGATGCCGGTCTCGGCGTTCAGCGTCACCGTGACCGGGACGGTCCCGCCGCACTGGATGTCGGTGGTGCCCACCGTCTTGTCGCCGGTCACGGTGCCGTCCGCGGCCGCGTTCGCCTGGCCGGAGAGCGGAACGGCCATGGCCGCGACCAACGCCGCAGTGGTGACCACGGCTCTTCGTCCGATCTTTCTCACTTCCACTGGAACCCCTCCTTCGGCCCATTCGAAATGGGTCAGAAGAGGCTAAGCCCGGTTAAACCCGACGGCGACGAAGTTCACCCGTGTGCAGCAGTGAAAAACGTTAGCCGTATTTATCCGATTGTAACGAAAAGCCCGCCCGGAATGATCTCCGGACGGGCCTTTTCGCATTGATCAGGTATTAGCTGCGGACCATCTTGCGCAGCACGTACTGCATGATGCCGCCGTTGCGGTAGTAGTCGGCCTCACCGGGCGTGTCGATGCGGACGACCGCGTCGAACTCGACCTTCGAGCCGTCCGCCTTGGTGGCGACGACGTGCACCGTCGACGGCGTGGTGCCGTTGTTGAGCTCCGTGACACCGGTGAAGTCGAACGTCTCGGTGCCGTCGAGGCCCAGCGACGACGCGCTGTCGCCCTGCGGGAACTGCAGCGGCAGCACGCCCATGCCGATCAGGTTCGAGCGGTGGATGCGCTCGTAGGACTCGGCGATGACGGCGCGGACGCCGAGCAGCGAGGTGCCCTTGGCCGCCCAGTCGCGCGACGAACCGGAGCCGTACTCCTTGCCCGCCAGCACGACCAGCGGGACGCCGGCCTCCGCGTAGGCGACCGACGCGTCGTAGATCGTCGTCTGCGGGGCGTCGGGCTCCAGGAAGTTGCGGGTGAAGCCGCCCTGGACGTCGTCGAGCAGGAGGTTGCGCAGGCGGATGTTCGCGAACGTGCCGCGGATCATCACCTCGTGGTTGCCGCGGCGGGAGCCGTAGGAGTTGAAGTCCTTGCGCTCCACGCCGTGCTCGGTCAGGTACTTGCCCGCGGGCGAGTCGGCCTTGATCGAACCGGCGGGGGAGATGTGGTCCGTGGTGACCGAGTCGCCCAACAGCGCGAGGACGCGAGCGCCCGCGATGTCGGTGACCGGCTTCGGCTCCATCTCCATGCCCTCGAAGTACGGGGGCTTGCGCACGTAGGTGGACTCGGCGTCCCACTCGAACGTGTTGCCGGTCGGCGTGGGCAGCGACTGCCAGCGCTCGTCACCGGAGAAGACGTTCGTGTAGCCCTTGGTGAAGCCCTCCGCGGAGATCGAGGTCGAGATGACCTCGGCGATCTCGGCCGGCGACGGCCAGATCTCGGAGAGGTACACCGGCTTGCCCTCGGTGTCCGTGCCGAGCGGCTCGGTGGTGATGTCCTTGTCCATCGAACCGGCCAGCGCGTACGCCACGACGAGCGGCGGCGACGCGAGGTAGTTCATCTTGATGTCCGGGTTGATCCGGCCCTCGAAGTTGCGGTTGCCGGACAGCACCGAGACGACCGCGAGGTCGCCTTCCTGCACGCCCGCCGAGATCTCGTCCTGCAGCGGGCCCGAGTTGCCGATGCAGGTCGTGCAGCCGTAGCCGACCAGGTGGAAGCCGAGCTTCTCCAGGTACGGCATGAGGCCGGCGCGCTCGTAGTAGTCCATGACGACCTTCGAGCCCGGCGCCAGGGTCGTCTTGACCCACGGCTTGCGCTCGAGACCGCGCTCGACGGCCTTCTTCGCGAGAAGGGCCGCGCCGAGCATCACGGACGGGTTCGAGGTGTTGGTGCACGACGTGATCGCGGCGATCGCGACGGCGCCGTGGTCCAGCTCGAACTCGTTGCCGTCGACGGTGACCTTGACCGGGTTCGAGACGCGGCCGGTGGCGCCCTCGGCGGCGGTGTGGACCACCTTCGGCTTGCCGGAGCCGTTCTCGGCCTCTCCGACGGCGACCGGGTCGCTGGCCGGGAACGTCTCGTCGACGGCCTCGTCCACGCCGGAGAGCTCCGGGGAGTCGGTGTGCGCGACGTAGGCACCCAGTGCCTGGCGGAACGCCTCCTTGGCGGAGGTCAGCTCGATGCGGTCCTGCGGGCGCTTCGGGCCGGCGATGGACGGGACGACCGTCGCCAGATCGAGCTCCAGCGTCTCGGAGTACACGGCCTCGCGGGACGGGTCGTGCCAGAGGCCCTGCTCCTTGGCGTAGGCCTCGACGAGCGCGATCTGCTCTTCCGACCGGCCGGTCAGGCGCAGGTAGTCGATCGTCTCGCCGTCGATCGGGAAGATGCCGACCGTGGAGCCGAACTCCGGCGACATGTTGCCGATGGTGGCGCGGTTCGCGAGCGGCACGGCGCCGACGCCCTCGCCGTAGAACTCGACGAACTTGCCGACGACGCCCTGCTTGCGCAGCATCTCGGTGATCGTCAGCACGAGGTCGGTCGCGGTGGCGCCCGCGGGCAGCTCACCGGAGAGCTTGAAGCCCACGACGCGCGGGATCAGCATGGAGACCGGCTGGCCGAGCATCGCGGCCTCGGCCTCGATGCCGCCGACGCCCCAGCCCAGCACGCCGATGCCGTTGACCATCGTGGTGTGCGAGTCGGTGCCGACCAGCGTGTCCGGGTACGCCTGACCGCCCCGGACCATGACGACGCGGGCCAGGTGCTCGATGTTGACCTGGTGCACGATGCCGGTGCCGGGCGGGACGACCTTGAACTCGTCGAACGCCGTCTGGCCCCAGCGCAGGAACTGGTAGCGCTCGCGGTTGCGCTCGTACTCCAGGTCGACGTTCAGCTCGAACGCGTCCGGGCGGCCGAAGACGTCGGCGATGACCGAGTGGTCGATCACGAGCTCGGCGGGCGCGAGCGGGTTCACCTTCTCGGCGTCGCCGCCGAGTTGGGTGACGGCCTCGCGCATGGTGGCGAGGTCGACGACGCAGGGGACACCGGTGAAGTCCTGCATCACGACGCGCGCGGGCGTGAACTGGATCTCGGTGTCGGGCTCGGCGCTGGGGTCCCAGTTGGCGAGAGCGCGCACGTGGTCGGCGGTGATGTTCGCGCCGTCCTCGGTCCGCAGCAGGTTCTCCAGCAGGATCTTCAGGCTGAACGGCAGACGCTCGGCGCCCTCCACGGCGCTCAGCCGGAACACCTCGTACGAGGCGTCGCCGACGTTGAGCGTGCCGCGGGCGCCGAAGCTGTCCAGGCTGTTGCCTCCATCGCCGGCAGGCGAGGGCGTAGCTGGCTGAGTCACGTGCAACTCCATCTGGTGACAGCGCGGTGGTCAGTTCGGGGTACGGGGAGAGTCTTCCTCACCAGGTCGACCACTGCCCCTCGACCCCAAACAGTACGCTTGTCCTGTAAGCCGGTTCAACCCAGGTTGCCCTAAGTCACGCTCCCCGCACCGGGCTCACCGACTTCACGCCGTTCGAGAGCGTGCGTGGCTATCTTGGCGAGGTGCTCCTCGATCAAGTCTCCAAGCGGTACGGGCGCGGGCCGTGGGTGCTGCGCGACCTGACGCTGGAGGTGTCCGGCCTGACCGTGCTGACCGGCGCGAACGGCACCGGGAAGTCGACGTTGCTCAAGATCGCGGCGGGCATCCTGAAGCCGACGTCCGGACGGGTCGTGCGGCCGGCTTCGGTCGGCTACGTGCCCGAGCGGTTTCCGTCGGACGTGAGGATGTCCGCTTTGTCCTACCTGGCCCACCTGGGGCGGGTGCGCGGGACTGCCGCCGGTGACGTGCTGGAGCGGCTGGGGTTCGTCGGCTCGATGACGGCGCCGATGTCCGAGCTGTCCAAGGGCAACACGCAGAAGGTCGCGCTGGCGCAGGCGTTCCTCGCCTCGGACGTGCTCGTGCTCGACGAGCCGTGGACCGGGCTCGACCCGGCGGCGGCCGGCGAGCTGGTGTCGTTGCTGCGGGGGCGGACGGCGCTGGTGTCCGACCACGAGGGCCATCTCGCTTCGGCCACCCGGGTCGACCTCTCCGGTGGGCACGTGATGATCGAGCTGAGCCGGGTGCCGGCGCTCGACGCGTTGGAGGCGTTGGAAGGCGTGCGGTCCGTGCAGGCGCGCGGCTCGTCGGTGCGGGTGGAGGTGGCGCCGGACCGCAGCGACCACGTGCTGGCGGAGGCGTTGCGGCTCGGGTGCTCGGTGCGGAGCGTGCGGTGATCAATCTGGTGCGGTACCTCGCGGCCGATGTCCTTCGGGGACAACGGTACTTGGCGCCCCTGCTGGTGTTCCTCGGCGTGATGGGGATGTTGTTCGCCAGTGACGCGGGGGAGCCGCTGGAGGCCTACTCGGGGTCGTCGGCGTTGCTGTACCCGGTCGCGGCGTGGATGGCGGTCGTGGTGGCGACGTCCGAGGACGTGGTGCGGCGTGAGATCACGGTGGTGACCGCCGGCGGGTGGTCGCGCGTGCTCACGGCCGCGGCGCTGGTCTCGGTGCTGTTCGCGGTGGCCATGGCGCTGCTCGCGGCGGTGTGGCCGGTCGTGACGAACCCGCACCCGTACACGGCGGGTCAGTTTTTTGTCGGACTCGGCGCGCATACTGGATGTGCGCTGCTCGGCGTCGGGGTGGGCCTGATGTTCGCCCGCCCGGTGTTCGACTCCATCGGGCGCACCGTGCTGGCGGTGTTCTCGGTGGTGGTGCTGACGTATCCGCTGGGGCGGGTGACCCCGCTCGGGTGGGTGCTGGACGCGTTGGGCCACAACGAGGTGTCGCTGTCCTTGCTGTGGGCCGGTGTCGCCGGTGCCGCGCTGGTGGTGGCGGCGGTGCTGGTCGGAGTGCGGCGGGCCTGATGCGGGTCAACGTGCTCGGGCCGGTGCAGGTGCTGTCCGGTGGCGTGCCCGTCGAGGTGCGCGGCAGGCGGCTGCGCTGGTTGCTGATCCGGCTGGCGGCGCAACCGGGCCAGGTCGTCGCGCCGGACCGGCTGGTCGCCGACCTGTGGCCGGACGAGCCGCCGGTGGACGGTCACGCGGCGTTGCAGTCGCTGGTGTCGCGGCTGCGGCGGACGCTCGGCGCCGCGGTGGTCTCGTCGCACGCGTCGGGGTACCGGCTGGAGGCCTCGACCGACGTCGAGGAGTTCTGCCGGACGCGCGACGCGGCGCTGTGGCGCGGTGCGGCGTTCGAGGACGCGCCTTTCGCGGCCGAGGAGGCCGTGCGGCTGGCGTTGCTGCGCGACGACCTCGCGGGGCTGGAAGCCCTGGCGGCGGCGCATCCGCTGCGGGAGGACGTGCAGGCGCGGCTGATGCTGGCGTTGAACGCCGCCGGGAGGCGGTCGGACGCGCTGGCGGTGTTCGCGCGCGTTCGTTCGGCGCTGGCCGAGGAGCTGGGCGTGGACCCCGGTGAGGCGCTGGCTGCCGCCCACCTCGCGGTGCTGCGCGAGCGTTCGGTGCGCGGGAACCTGCCGGCACCGGTGGGTTCCTTCATCGGGCGTGACGCGGACCTGGCGGTGCTGGCGAGGTTGTTGCGCGACAACCGGTTGGTGACGCTGACCGGGTTCGGCGGCGTGGGCAAGACGCGGCTTGCGCTGACGCACGCCGCGACGGAACCGCGGGCGTGGTTCGTCGAGCTGGACTCGGCGGCGGACCCGCTGGCGGCGCTGGACGCCGCCCTGGGGCCGAACCCCCTGGCGGCGCCGTTGTTCTCGCGGCTCGGGTCGTCGCTCGTGGTGCTGGACAACTGCGAGCACGTCGTCGACTCCGCGGCGGCTCTGTGCGCTCGGCTGCTGGCGGAGGCGCCGGACGTGCGGGTGCTGGCCACGTCGCGGGAGCCGCTGGGCATCCCCGGCGAGGTCGTGCACCCGGTGCCGCCGCTGGACCTCGACCACGCCGTGCGGCTGTTCTCGGCACGGGTCGGCGCGGCGCTGGACCTCGACGTGGTGCGGCGGGTGTGCGCCGCGCTGGACGGCATCCCGCTCGCGCTGGAGCTCGCGGCGGCGCGCGCCCGGTCCTTGTCGCTCGCGCAGCTGGAGTCGCGTGTGGACAGCCGCCTGCGGTTGCTCGACCGCGGCGCGCGAACGGGGCCGGCGCGGCATCGGACGCTGCGGGCGGTGGTGGACTGGAGCTGGGAGCTGCTGGACGACTCCGAGCGGTTGTTGCTGGCGCGGCTGGCGGTGTTCGTCGGCGGGGCCGGCGGCTCGGCGGTGCACGAGGTGTGCGGGGCAGGCTTGCGCGGGGGTACCCCCTTCTCGGGAACCCCTGCATCTCACCGTACTCAGACCTCCCGACAAGATCAGGAACGTACGGCTGTCGGTTCTGATGCGGCCGACCGGAGTGCGCGCCACACGCAGACCGCGCTTCCACCAAGCGAGCTGGCGCACGACGACAAGGAAAGCGACCTCTGGGACACCGAGGACCTGCTGGCGGCGCTCGTCGAGAAGTCCTTGGTCGTCCGCACCGGCGAGCGCTACCGGCTGATGGAGACCGTGCGCGAGTACGCCCTGGAACAGGGCCAAGCCGACCACGCGAAGCACGCCGAGTACTACACGACCCTGGCCGAGCAGAACGAACCGTTGCTGCGGGGGCCGCGGCAGCTGGAGGCGCTGGGGGTCTTCGAGGCGGAACGGGCCAACCTCGACGCGGCGATGGCCTGGGCGGTGGCGCACGACCAGGGCGTCGCGCGGCGGATGCTCGCCGCGCGCACCTGGCACTGGCTGGTGATGACCAAGCGGGTGGAGGAGGTTCGCCGCTGGGCGTCGCGGGTCCCCGGCGATCCGCTGGCCGAGGTGCTGGCGGCGCTCGGCACGGCGGAGGTCGTCGGTGCGGTGGAGCGGTTGTGGCGGGAGGACGTGCCGACCGCCCTGTGCGCGTTGATGCTCACCAGCGGCCGGGTGTGGGGGCAGGCGGAGCTCGGCGACCAGCTCGTCCTGCTGGCCGAGCGGCTGGAGCGGTCGCAGGACGCGTGGATGCGGGCGTTCTCGGCGCTGGTGCGCGGGGTGGTGGCCGGGGAGTTCAGCGAGGGGGCGGCTCCGGAGGCGGAGGCGCAGTACCGGCGGGCGTTGGAGGGGTTCCGGGGCGTCGGGGACCGGTGGGCCGTGGTGTTCGGGTTGTCGTGCCTGGTCATGGTGCTGATCAACCGCGGCGCGTTCGCCGAGGGGGTCCGGGCGGTGTCGGAGGCCCGGCGGGTCGTGGAGGAGCTGGGCGAGTCGGAGAACGTCCTCGTGCCCATGTCGGTGCTGGTGCAGGCGGCGCGGCTGAAGATCAGGACCGGGGACCTCGACGGGGCGCGTGCCGACCTCGGGCGGGTGCCGGCCGCGCGGTTCGAGCTCGACCGGGGGCGGGTCACGCAGGCGCACGGCGAGATCGCCTTCTTCGGCGGCGACTTCGAGGAGGCGGTCCGGCTCTACCGGCAGGCGCTGACGACCACGGCGGGCTCGGTGGCCGACCAGTTCAAGGCGACCGTCCACGCCGGACTCGGGCTGGCGCTGACGCGGCTCGGTGACCTCGAGGCGGCGGGGCGGGAGCACGAACGGGCGCTCGATGCCGTCGGGCGGAGCGCGGACGGGCCGGCGCGGGCGTCGGTGCTCGAGTGGTACGCGGACTGGCTGCTCGCCCAGGGCGACCCGCGGAGCGCGGGCAACGCCCTGGACGAGGCGGAACGGCTACGCGGCGGTCCGAGCAGCGACCCGGCGGTGGTGCAGCTGCGTGACCGGGTTCGCGCCGAAGTAGGCGTCGACGGCTGAGCGTCCGATCGCGGCCACGTAGCCGTCGGGGCGCACCAGCACCGGGCCGTCGGGGAAGTCGAGCGTCACGAAGTCGGGGCCGCGCAGCAGGTCGAAGATCCGGCCCTGGTCGGTGATCCCGTCCGGCATGCGGTCGCCCGGCTGCAGGCCCTCGCCGTCGGTGGTGCGGTAGGAGAGCGAGAGCTGCAGGGTCTCGTCACCTCGGCGCTCGAACGGCCGGCCGGACGTCATGATCGCGGTCGTCATGCCCAGCAGCCACTCCGCGACGGGCTTGCGCTCGGCCTCGTAGGTGTCGAGCAGCGTCTCCATCGCGAGCTTCCAGCCGAGGTTGTAGGCGTCCTGGATACCGGTGTTCATGCCCTGCGCGCCGGCGGGCGAGTGCACGTGCGCGGCGTCACCCGCGAGGAACACGCGGCCCACGCGGAACCGGTCGACCATGCGGATGTTGGTGCGGTACAACGATGTCCACGTCGCGTCGTGCACGACGAGGTCGTCGCGGCCGGTGCGGTCGCGGATGATCTCGCGGTAGAGCTCCAGCGACGGGTCGCCGTCGCCGCTCGCCTGGAACTGGAAGAGGTCCGTGCCGGGCAACGGGCACAGCGCGAGCCACCGGTCGGTGCCGCCGCCCCACTGGTGCCAGTGGTCGCGGTCGAGGCCTGAGATCCGGAGGTCACCGATCAGCATGCGCTGGTCCTCGTGCGTCTCGCCGACGAACGGGACCCCGAGTCGCTTGCGCACGAACGACTTCCCGCCATCGCACCCGACGAGGTACTTCGCGCGCACGGTTTCCCCGCCGACCACGGCGGTGACTCCGGAGTCGTCCTGGGTGAACGACGTCAGCGGCTTGCCGTACTCGACCGGCTGCGGGAACGCCTCGCGGAGCACCTGCTCGACGCGGAACTGCGGGATGAGCATCGTGCGCGCGTAGGGGCGTTCGAGCGTGGGATGGCGGCCCTCGTGCACGTCCCACTCACGCACGACCTTGCGGCCCTGGTAGGCGCGCATCCTCAGGTCGAGCCGCCCGGAGGCCAGCACGGGCTCGATGACGCCCAGGTCGTGGAAGACCTCCATGCTGCGCGGCTGCAGGCCCTTGCCGCGCGAGCCGGCGAACGGCGCGGGCGAGGCGTCGACGATGCGGAACGGCACGCCGCGGCGGTGCAGGTCGAGGGCGAGGGTGAGACCGGTCGGGCCGGCTCCGGTGATCAGAACGTGGATGTCCATGACGGGGACACTCCGCCCCCGCACTGCCACGGCCCTGCCACCGCGCTGCTGCGGGTGACAGGGCCGTGGGCTGACCTGCGGGAACTTACTTCTTCATCAGCTCGATGAGCGCGTCGACGTCCTTGGGCTCGAAGCCGCGGAACAGCGTAAGCGCCAGCTCGTAGTAGGAGCGGATCGGGCTCACGTACCACTTGCCGTCGACCTCGGTGGCGACGACGCCGACACCGGACTTCATGACGGACCCGGCGACCCGGCCGATGACCTCGACGGCCTCGGCGGGGATCTTCTTGCCGCCCTGCTGCTCCAGCAGCTGCGTGATCTCGTCGGCGCAGAGCTTCTGCGTGCCCTGGCCGGGCACCTCGGCCGCGTAGCAGTCGCCTTCACGCGTGATGGTGACCGTCTCACCCTCGGCCGTGATCGACAGCTTCTTGACCGTGACCTGCTTGCCGCCGGTGACGTCCTTGACGTCGGTCTCCAGGGCCTCCAGCTTGGCGCCGGTCGGCTTCGTCGGGCCGGCCTCCTCGAGCAGCAGCGGGCCCAGGTCGTGCAGCACACCGGCCTCGTCCGGCGGCAGCAGCGTGATGACCTTCTTCAGGTCGCCGTCCAGCGCGGCGTTGACGAGCTGCTTCGCCGCGTCCTCCGCGGAACCCGCGCCCTCGGCCGCGAAGCCGGACTGCGGCCACTTCTGCTTCTCCTCCTCCAGGATCGCGTTGGCGATCGTGTAGAAGGCGCTCGGGTACCACTTGTCGCCGACCTTGATCGACGCGATGCCGATCGGGGTGCCGCGCTTCTTCACCTCGGCGGTGATGTCGACGGTCTCGGACTTCGACGAGGTCAGGTTGATCTCGTCACCCAGCGCGTCGACGAGCTTGTCGGTGAGCGGGATCTTCGAGGCGTCCGAGGTGATCGTGATCTTGCCCTCGACCAGCTTGTTGATGGTGAGGTGGTCGTTGATCTTCTCGGCCGCCGCCTCGTCGAACTTGATGTTCTCGCTCTTGAACTCGACGCCGGAGAGCTTGTTCGGGTCGGCCTCGGGCTTCAGGATCTCGAGGCGCTTCATCTCCTTGGTCATCGACTCCATGTAGTCCTTCGACAGCGCCGCCTCCGCGGGCGCCAGCGAGGCCATGATGCCGACGACGTCACCGCTGCCGAGCTGCTCGATCAGGTTCTTCGCGGCGATCGCCGGGGTGTCCTGACCGGCGTTCGAGCCCGGGTCGGCCTTCTGGAGCGCGAAGAACGTGACGCCGCCACCGATCAGCAGCAGTACGGCCACGACGGCCGTGACGACCAGGCCGGTGCGCTTCTTCTTCGGCGGCTCGCCGCCCATCGGCGCGTAGCCGTAGGGCTGCTGCTCGAAGCCCTGCTGAGGGAAGCCCTGGGGACCCGTCTGCGGGTAGCCCTGCTGCGGGAAGCCCTGCGGCCCGGTCTGCGGGTGACCACCCTGCTGCGGGTAGCCGCCCTGCGGGTAGCCACCCTGCTGCGGCTGCTGCTGGTAGCCGCCCTGCTGGGGCTGCTGCCCGTACGGGTTGTTCTGCGGCTGCCACTGGCCGCCACCACCTGGGTAGCTCACGGGTTCCCTCCTGGAGTTCTCACTGCGCTGCGCCTGGTCGAGGTGAGCACCGTGATCGCCCCCACGATCGTCAGTACGGCACCGGCAAGAGTCGTGATCGGACCGGAGATGCTGATCCCGACCAACGCACCCTTGCTATCCCCTTGGACTGCGGCTACTAGGGCCACGGTTCCGCTGATCGTGCCAAAAAGAAGGGCGACGCACGCGGCGATTCGGGGAAATCGGACCACGTACAGGGCCGCGGCGATCATCGCCAAGGGGGTCAGACCCACCCAGATCGACGTGACGACACCTCCCGCCACCCCGTCCAACCCGGCGAGATCACGGAGCGAGAGCACCTCGTAACTGTCCCTCGTGGTCGATCCGGATTTCAGCCAGGGCAAGAAGGTCCCGGTGATGGAGGTGACCAAGCCCACTGCCGCGACGGCGGCTCCCACAGCGCTGCGCACCCGGATAGTGTGAACCGATGGCCTCCCAGGCGTGCGCAGCGGCACGGGCGCTGGTCGCGTCCGCGCACCGGATCACGGTGCTGACGGGAGCCGGGGTCTCCACGGATTCGGGCATCCCGGACTTCCGCGGGCCCGGCGGCCTGTGGACGCGCGACGCCGACGCCGGGCTCGGGGCGACGCTCGACGCGTACCTGGCGGACCCCGAGCTGCGCAGGCTCACCTGGCGCGCCCGGCTCGACAGTCCCGTGTGGACCGCGAAGCCGAACGCGGCGCACAAGGCCCTGGTGGAGCTGGAACGGTCCGGCCGCCTGCGCACGGTGGTCACGCAGAACATCGACGGCCTGCACCAGAAGGCCGGTTCCGATCCGCACCGGGTCCTGGAGCTGCACGGCACGCTGCACGCCACCGTGTGCCTGGGCTGCGGTGCCACGGGGCCGATGCGCGAGGCGTTGAGGCGCGTCGCCGAGGGCGAAGCGGAACCGGACTGCCCGCGCTGCCGGGGAATCCTCAAGTCGGCCACGATCTCGTTCGGACAGGAGCTCGACGCCGAGGTGCTGCGCCGCGCCCGCCTCGCCGCCCTCGACTGCGACGTGCTGCTGGTGGCGGGGACGTCGTTGCAGGTGCAGCCCGCCGCGAGCCTCGTGCCGCTGGCGGCCAAAGCGGGTGCGCAGGTCATCATCTGCAACGCCGAACCGACGCCCTACGACTCCGTGGCGGCCGTTGTGCTGCACGAGTCCGTCAGCGAGGTGCTCCCCGACCTCAGCGCCGTTCCTCCATCCGGGGGAGGCGGCTTCTCGTCCTGGGGAGATCCGAGCACCTGGTCGTAGTGTCGGCTCCATGCGCGTACCGCTGATCACCACGGACTTCCTGGACCGGGCGTCGTTCGCGTTCGCGGCGACCACGGCGACCGTCGACGAGCCGGACCAACCGGCCAAGCCGGTCCCGACGACGACGTACGCGGAGATGGCGACCCGTGTGCGGGCGTGGCAGGCCGGGTTCGACGCGCTGGGCGTGGGCGAGGGCGAACGCGTCGCGGTGGTCAGCCACAACTCCGCGCGGATGCTGGAGCTGCTGCACGCGCTGCCCGGCAGCGGGCGCATCTGCGTGCCGGTGAACTTCCGCCTGCGGCCCGACGAGGTGAAGTACATCGTCGAGCACAGCGGCGCGTCGGCGTTGTTCGTCGACCCCGAACTGCGGCTGGACGACGTCGTGGCTCGGCACCGCTTCACGCTCGGCGAGGAGTCCGAGGCGCTGCTTCGGTTCGATGTGGAGCCACGGCCGTGGAGCGCGCCCTCGGAGGACGCGACGGCCACGATCAACTACACGTCGGGCACCACCGCGCGGCCCAAGGGCGTGCAGCTGACGCACCGCAACATCTGGCTGAACGCGGTCACGTTCGCCATGCACACCCGTGCGTGGGAGGGCGACGTCTACATGCACGTGCTGCCGATGTTCCACTGCAACGGCTGGGGCATGCCGTTCGGTCTCGCGGGCCTCGGCGTGCCGCAGGTGGTCCTGCGCAAGGTCGACGGCGCCGAGATCCTGCGCCGCGTGCGCGACCACGGCGTCACGCTCATGTGCGGTGCGCCGGCCGTGTGGAACTCCGTGCTGGACGCCGCCCAGGAGTGGGAGGGCGAGATCCCCGGCCGTGACCGGGTGCGGATCGTCTGCGCCGGCGCACCGCCGCCCTCGCGCACGATCCAGCGCGTGACCGAGGAGCTCGGGTGGGAGTTCCTGCAGATCTACGGCCTGACCGAGACGGCGCCGCTGCTGACGTTCAACCGCGCCCAGCCGGGCCCCACGGGCGAGAAGAAGGCGAAGAAGCAGTCGCGGGCGGGCGCCCCCGCACTCGGCGCGCGGTTGCGGATCTCCGACACCGGTGAGGTGCTCGCGCGGTCCAACGTGGTGATGGAGGGCTACTGGGACAACCCGGAGTCCACCGCGGACGCGCTCGAGGACGGCTGGTTCCACACCGGGGACGGCGGCCACTTCGACGACGAGGGCTACCTGACGATCTCGGACCGCAAGAAGGACGTGATCATCACCGGTGGCGAGAACGTCTCGTCGATCGAGGTCGAGGACTGTCTGTTCTCGCACCCGGCCGTCGCCGAGGTCGCGGTCATCGGGGTGCCCCACGAGAAGTGGGGTGAAACGATCAAGGCGCTCGTCGTGCTGTCGGGTGAGGCGACCGAGGCGGAGCTGATCGGGCACTGCAAGGAGCGGCTCGCCGGGTACAAGGCGCCGACCTCGATCGAGTTCCGCGACGCGATCCCGCGGACGGCGACCGGCAAGATCCAGAAGTTCAAGCTGCGGGAGCCGTACTGGACCGGAAGGGACCGGCTCGTCAACTAGCCCGACCGGCGACACGCCCGACTCCGATCGTCCCAAAAGGACCACCGACCGTGTTCCACTGTGACACGTGTGGTTGACGGTGCGTTAGTTCCAGATGCGCACAATGGGTCTGATTGGTCTAATTCGGTCGGAGGTGATGCCTTGTGTTGACACGACTCTCCGCCGTGGTGGTGTTGATGACGGCCGTCCTCACGGGGACGGCCGTCGCCGTTCCCCCGCCTCCGCCGAACCCGAGCGACTCGGCGATCTCGGCGTCCCGGGCGGAGGAGGAGGCGAAGGCCGCCCGCGTGGGTGAGCTGACCGGACGGCTCACGCAGGCCGAGTCGCGCCTGCAGGAGCTGTACGACGACGTGTCGTACAAGCGCGAGCTCGCCAACAAGGCCCGTGTCGACCTGGAGACGGCGGTCGCCGAGGCCGAGGCGGCCCGCCGCGAGGCCACGGCCGCGCGCGTGCAGGCCGACGCCGCGTCCAAGGCCGTCGAGGAGAGCCGCCGCGCGCTCGACGAGTTCGCCGCCGCCTCGTACGCGCAGGGCAGCACCGTCGGGTCCTTCTCGGCCTACATCGGGGCGAAGTCGCCGGAGGACCTGCTGGCTCGCGCCCAGCTGCTCGAGGCGGTGTCGGCGTCCAGCCTGAACCGCCTGGACCAGGTGACCCGCGACCAGGGCACGGCCGCGAACCTCGACTCCGCCGCGCGCGCCGCGCTGCAGAAGGCCGAGTCGAAGCAGGCGGCCGCCGACGAGGCCAAGAAGGTCGCCGACCAGGCCCAGCAGGTCGCCGTGGACGCGCACGCCGCCCAGGCGTCGGCCACCGCCGAGTTGCAGGCCGACAGGGACGCCGTCGAGCGGGAGCTCGTCGCGGCGCGAGGTGCGGTCAACGGCCTCGAAGCGCAACGCCGGCAGTACGACCAGTGGGTCGAGGCGAAGAAGCGCGAGGACGAGGAGAACGCCCGTCGCGCCGCGGCCGCGGCCGCCGCCGCACCCCAGGCCGCCCCTCAGGCCCCGCCGCAGCGCCGCCCGGTGGCGGCGGCACCCGCCCCGTCCGGCAACCGCGTGCAGACCGTGATCAACCGGGCGTTGTCCCAGCGCGGTGTCATCTACGCATGGGGCGGCGGCAACTACAACGGCCCGACGTACGGCGTGCGCGACGGCGGGGTGGCCGACTCGTTCGGCGACTACCGCAAGATCGGCTTCGACTGCTCCGGCCTGATGATGTACGCGTTCGCGGGCGTCGGCGTGTACCTGCCGCACTACAGCGGCTACCAGTACAACTCCGGCCGCAGGGTGCCGCTGGCGCAGATGGCGCCGGGGGACATGATCTTCTGGGGTCCGGGCGGCGGCACGCACGTGGCGCTGTACCTGGGCGGCGGGATGATGGTCGAGGCGCCGCACTCCGGTGCGGTCGTGCGGATCTCTCCCGTGCGGTACGGCGGCATCATGCCGTATGTCACTCGCTTGTTGTGATCTCGTCGTGGGCGATGCCGTTCCCCGACGAGCTTGCGGGGAGACCGGGCGCGGCGCCGCAGGCTGGTTCTGCGGTGTGAAGATCGTGGTGTTCGGCGCGTCCGGCATGGTCGGCCGGGGTGCGCTGCGGGAGTGCCTGCTCGATCCCGAGGCCGACTCGGTCGTGACGGTCGCCGTTGGCGGTCAGCGATCCCAAGTCGCGGCACGTGCTCCACGCGGACTTCGGTGACCTCTCGCCGAGTGCGGACCAGCTTGCCGATGCTGACGCGTGCTTCTACTGCATGGGCGTTACGTCCGCCGGTCTGACCGAGGCCGAGTACACGCCTGTGACGCACGACTACGCGCTTGAGGCGGCCCGTGTCGTCGGTGGCACGTATGTGCATGTGTCCGGTGAGGGCGCGAACGCCGAGAGCAAAACCATGTGGGAAGAGTGAAGGGGCGCACCGAGAACGAATTGCCGGCGTTGGACCGGCCGGTGTTCGTCGTGCGACCGGGTTCGTGGTCCGCGTGGCTGTTCCCGGTGCTGGAGCGGCTGGCGCCGAAGTACGTCACCACCACCGAGCACGGCGACGAGCAGCGCCTGCTGCGCAGCGACGGGATCAACCGGGTGGCGGGATGACGATCGAGGAGGCCGTTCGCGAGTGCCGGGAGGACGGCTGCGAGGTCACGCACGTCGTCGAGCCGGTGTGCGGCGCGGGCTGTGAGGCGTGCACCGACTCGAAGATCGGCCCCCTGCCGGGCGGGCACCTCGTCACGCGGGCTTGAACGCGTCCTCGGTCTTGACCACGCCGGCCGTGCGGCCCGGTGCGGTGTGGTTCTCCCAGTAGAGGTTCGTGTGGGCGATGACCTTGTCCGGGGTGGGAGCGCCCCACTCGGACAGGTCCTCGGTCGTGTGCGCGTCGCTCACCAGCAGGGCGTCGTAGCCGCGGACGATGGCGCCGTGCAGCGTCGAGCGGATGCACTCGTCGGTCTGCGCGCCGGACACCACGAGGCTGCCGATCCCCTTGCGCGCCAGCACCTCTTCGAGGTCGGTCGCCTCGAACGAGTCGGCGTACGTCTTGTGCACCACCGGTTCGCCCTCGGCGGGCTTCAGCTCCGGCACGAACTGCCAGCCGTCGGACTCCTCCGGCATGTGCTCGGCGTTGCTGTGCTGCACCCACACCACGTCGACGCCGGCCGCGCGCGCCTTGTCGACGAGCGCGGCGACGTTGCCCACCACCTCGTCGCGGTGGTGGGCGTGGTCCACCACCCCGTTCTGCACGTCGATCACGAGCAACGCGGTACCGGGGCGGTTCGCCAGAGTCGTCACGCGGCCAGCTTAGGCCGCTTCCGGTGGCGTGCAAGGGTGTTCGGTCGACAGTGGACGGCCGCACGCGTGCGGCTCAGCGCGAACGCAACCGGCGCAGCATGCGGGCGTCCTCGAAACCGACGTTGCGCGCGGCGGTCTCGACCGTGGCGCCCTGACCGATGAGGTGTTCGGCCCGTTCGACGCGCAATGCTTGCTGGTACTTCAACGGCGTCATACCTGTCGCACGACCGAACAACCGTGTCACGGTGCGTTCGCTGCATCCCGCGTGTGTGGCCAGTTCCGCGAGCGAGAGCCGGTCCGTGAGCCGTGACTCGATCACGTCCTGAATGCGGTGCACCGTCTCGTTGATGTGCGACCGGTGCCGCAGCAGCACGCTCGCCTGCTGGTCGTCACCGTTCCTGCGCGCGTAGATGACCATTGTGCGTGCGATCGCGGCGGCCGTGGAAGGGCCGTGGCGCACAGCGATCAAGTGCAGCGCGAGGTCGATCCCGCTCGCGATGCCTGCCGACGTCACGACGCGATGGTCTTCGACGAACAAGACATCGCGGACGACCTGTGCGTGCGGGTAGCGCCGTTCGAGCTCCTCTTGCAGCTCGTGATGCGTGGTGCAGCGGCGGCCTTCGAGCAGGCCCGCGCGCCCCAACGCATCTGCGCCGGCGCACACACTCGCGACCGTGCCGCCGGCGTCGTGGTGCGCGCGCAACCACGCCAACGCGCGTTCGGACAGGTGTCCCGTGCCCGCGATCTTCGGTGACCGCCACCCCGGCACGAACACCAGGTCGTCCGCGTCGAGAGGGGGCAGCTCGGTCAACGCGCCCAACGGCACGCCCTGATGGCTCAGCACGGTGTCGGCGTCGCCCACGTACGACAGCGCGTAGCCGCCCACGAGGTCGGCGGCGCTGGAGAACACCTGCGCCGGCCCCGCGAGGTCGAGCAGGTGCACTCCGGGCACGAGCAGGAAGACGACTCTGGTCACGATCCGGTCAGCGTAGCGACGTCCGAGATCCGCGCGAACCGGCCCGCCAGCACGTACTCCGTCCGTTCGACGACCTCCTCGACGCCGAGCACCCTCCCGGTCCGCCAGTGCGGCAGCGGCGTGGTGGCCGTCGCGTCCGTCACGAACGTCATGTCGAACCCGAGGTCGGACCCCACGCGGGTGGTCGTCTCACAGCACTGCTCGGTTCGGATGCCGCTGACCAGCAGCTCCCGCACCCCGTGCCGCGTCAGGGTCTGCTGGAGGTTCGTCGTGGTGAACGCGTTGTGCGACGTCTTGGTCAGCACCTGCTCGTCGTCGAGGGGCTCGAGGCCGTCGATCAGCCGCACGTGCCCGAGCGCGGGGTCGAACACGTCGCCCGAGCCGGGCTCGGAGTGCAGCACCCACACGACGAGGTCACCGGCGTCGCGGCTCATGTCGACGAGCTGGTTGACCTTGCCGACGATCCCGGGGTTCGACACCTCGGCCCAGTCCGCCCGCCGGCGGAACGACTCCTGCACGTCGATGACGATCAATGCTCGCTTCATGACCACCAGCCTCGCCGTGCGCGGTGCCGGCCACGAGGCACGACCCGGCCGGGAAGCGGACGGATCCGGTCACTCTCCCGAGATCACAGCGGACGGCGGCCGGCGAACCCCAGATCGGTCCGGTGGTACCAGCCCAGCTCCCGGTCGCCCTCGAGCCAGCACAGCAGCACCGGCACCCCGTCCCTCTCGCTGGGGAAGTCGACCAGCAACGGGGCGAAGCCCTTCAGCTCGGCCCCGGTCCGCTGCACCGACTCCACCAGCTCGTCCAGCCTCGCCTGCGCGGCCTTGAACTCCGGCAGCCCGCCCAGCGAGGACCCGCCCGCGGCCAGTTCGGCGGCGTCGGCGCGCAGGCGCACGATCTCGTCGAGCACCGGCAGCAGGCGCGCCAGTTCGGTCCGGGCTTCGGCGAGCGTGAACAGTCCCACGGCGCCAAGGCTGGCACAGTGCAGGGGTGCAGTGGCGACTGGGTGACCTCACCGTGAACCGGATCGGGTTCGGCGCCATGCGCCTGCCGCAGGAGGGGACGGCGTTCGACCCCGCCGCGCGGCCGCGCGACCGCGGGCAGGCGATCCGGGTCCTCAGGGAAGCGGTGGAGCTCGGGATCAACCACGTCGACACGGCCGCGTTCTACTTCTCGGCCACGCGGTCGGCCAACGAGCTCATCAACAGCGCGCTGTCGCCGTACCCGGAGGACCTGGTCGTCGTCACCAAGGTCGGTCCCGGGAGGACGCCGCAGGGGGAGTGGCTGCCGCTCGCCACGCCGGGGCAGCTGCGCGGCCAGGTCGAGGAGAACCTGCGGCAACTCGGCCGCGACCACCTCGACGTGGTGAACCTGCGGGTCAGCGGGCTCGACGACGTGAGCGCGCACTTCGAGGCGTTGGCGAAGCTCCGGGAAGCCGGTCTCATCAGGCACCTGGGGTTGTCCAACGTGAAGCCGCACCACCTCGACCAGGCGCAGCGGATCGCGGACGTCGTGTGCGTGCAGAACTCCTACGGGCTGGGGCACCACCCCGAACAGGACGACTTCCTCGGCGTCTGCGGGGAGCGGGGGATCGCGTTCGTGCCGTTCTTCGCCCTTGCCGGAGCGAACCAGGAGGCCGGCACGTCGGCCGAAGACGACGAGGTGACCGCGATAGCGCGCGACCGGGGCGTCTCGCCCGCGCAGGTCCGGCTCGCGTGGACGCTCGCGAGAGGGCCGCACGTGCTGGTCATCCCCGGCACCGGTGATCCCGGGCACCTGCGGCAGAACGTCGAGGCGGGCGAGCTGCGGCTCACCCCCGGGGAGCTCACCCGCCTCGACGCGGTCCACCTCAACGGGAGCTGATCCGCCGGAACAGCCACGTGGCCCAGGTGAAGGCCACCACCAGCAGACCGCCCGACCACGCCAGGGCCGGCAGGGCCGAGGTGACGGGCTGGTCGGTGAGCAGGGCGCGCACGGTCTCGACGACCGGGGTGATCGGCTGGTGCTCGCTGACGGCGCGCAACCAGGGCGGCATCGTCGCCACCGGGACGAACGCGCTGCTCAGGTAGGGCAGGAAGAGCATGAAGAACCCGAGCAGGCTCGCCGACTCGACGGACCGGGCGATCACGCCGAAGCCCGCGGCGAGCCAGGACAGCGCCAGCACGTAGAGGAGCAGCAGACCCATCGCGAGCGCCCACGCGCCGGCCGACGCCGTCGGCCGGAAGCCCATCAGCAGGGCCACGAGCACGACCGCGAACGTCGCCAGGGCGTTGCGGGCGACCGAGGCGACCACGTGGCCGGTCAGCACGCTGAAGCCGCTGATCGGCATCGAGCGGAACCGGTCGACGACGCCCTTCTGCACGTCGTCGGCCACCGGCATCGCGGTGGACGTGGCGCCGTAGCCGGTGCACAGCACCACGATGCCGGGCACCACGTAGTCCACATAGGACTGAACGGAGCTGATCGCGCCGCCGAACACGTAGACGAACAGCGCCATCATCAGCACCGGCAGCACCACCGCCATGATCGCGGTGTCGAGGTTGCGGCGGCTCAGCCGGATGCTGCGGCCGACCATCGTCGCCGCCGCGCTCACGCCGCCACCGCCGTCAGGGTCGTGAAGACGTCGTCCAGGGTCGGCCGGTGCGTGGCCACGCGCAGCACGTGGATCCGTGCGGCGAGCAGGTCGTCCAGGACGCGGTGCAGGTGCGCGGCGCTGCCGTCGGACGGCAGGCCCAGGGTGGGGCCGTCGGCGAGCCCGCCGACGACGGACCCGGCCCGCAGGGCCTCCTCCCGGCTCGCGAAGGTCAGGTCGAGCCGGGTGCCGCCCACCGAGTTCTTCAACGCGTCCGCGGTGCCGTCCGCGACGACGCCCCCGTTGTGCAGCACGACGATCCGGTCGGCGAGGCGGTCGGCCTCCTCCAGGTACTGGGTCGTGAGGAAGATCGTCACGCCGTCGCGCACGAGGTCGCCGATCGCGTCCCACGTCGTCGTGCGGCTCACCGGGTCGAGGCCGGTGGTCGGCTCGTCCAGGAACAGCAGCCGCGGCCTCGCCACCAGGCTCATCGCGAGGTCCAGGCGCCGGCGCATGCCGCCGGAGTAGGTGCGCACCCGCCGGTCCGCGGCGTCCACCAGGCCGAACCGCTCCAGCAGCTCGGCCGCCCGCGCGCGTGCCGCCGGCCTGGTGCGACGGTGCAGGCGGGCGATCATGACCAGGTTCTCGCGGCCGGTCTGCTCCTCGTCGACCGCCGCGTACTGGCCGGTCAGGCTGATCACGCCGCGGACGTCCGCGGCCTCCCGCACGACGTCGAACCCGCACACCCGCGCCGAACCGCCGTCGGGCCTGGTCAGCGTGCTCAGGATGCGGATGGTGGTCGTCTTGCCCGCGCCGTTCGGCCCGAGCAGTGCGAGCACGGATCCCTCGGTCACCCCCAGGTCGAGCCCGTCCAGCACCGTCCGGGTGCCGTACCTCTTCGTCAGACCTTCTGTCTCGACGATCATCGAACCCCCTTTATGCGTACCTGATACGCAATATGTGAATTAGCGTATGGCATACGCATCTGTTTGACTAGAGGGCATGAAGAGGGGGCGCAAGCCGACCATCGACGCCGCCGACATCACGCGGGCCGCCATCGCGATCGCGGACGCCGAGGGCCTCGCCGCCGTGTCCATGGCCCGCGTCGCGCAGGAGATGGGGAACGCCACGATGGCGCTCTACCGCCACGTGAAGAGCAAGGACGAACTGCTCGCGCTCATGTGGGACGAGGCGATGGAGGACCCGCCGCCGCTGCCGGACGGACAGTGGCGCGACAAGCTCGGCTTCTGGGCGAAGGCGGTGCTGGCGGCGATCCGCCGGCGCCCGTGGTTCCTGCACATCCCGGTCAGCGGACCGCCCTCCGGGCCGCGCAACCTCGCCTGGTTCGACCGCGCGCTCACCGCCCTCGACGACACGCCGCTCGAGCCTGCGGAGAAGGTCGGCGTGGTCATGGGGCTGTCGACGTTCGTGCAGGGCGAAGCACGCCTGGGCGTCACGCTGGCCAGCGGGTTCGAGCAGGACCCCGGCCAGTTCGGCCACCGGTACGGGCAGCGGCTGCGCCAGATCGTCGACCCCCGCCGGATGCCCGCGCTCGCGGAGGTCGTCGCCGCCGGCGTCTTCGACCTCGACGACGTGCAGGACGTCGACGACCTCGACGCCGACTTCGACTTCGGCCTGCACCTGTTCCTGGAGGGCGTCGCGGCGCACATCGGAGGCCGGGCATGACGTACGCGGTGATCGTCCTGACCGGCGGCAGGGGCGAACGGCTCGGCGGCGTCGACAAGGCCGCGCTGTCCTTCCGGGACGCGACCCTGCTCGACCACGTGCTGTCCGTTGTGGACGACGCGAGCCGGAAGGTCGTCGTGGGACCGGAGAAGGACCTGCCCGGCGTGGTCTGGGCGCGCGAGGACCCGCCCGGCGGCGGACCGCTCGCCGGCTTGGCCGCCGGACTCGCGGAGGTCACCGAGGAGTGGGTCGCGGTGCTCGCCGTCGACCAGCCCGGCCTCACGAAGGACACCATCGCCCGGCTGCGGGCGGCGGGGCGCAACGCCGTGCTCAGGGACGACCGCGCCCAGTGGCTGATCGGCTTCTGGAACACCGCGCAGCTGCGCGAGGCCCTCCCCGGGGATCCGCGGAACCTGCCGCTGCGCAAGACTCTCTCGCAGCTCCACCCCGTCGAAGTGCCCGCTCTGCCCGGTGAGGCCCAGGACGTCGACACGCCCGCCGACCTGGACACCCTTCACAGCGGTTGAACAGGCGGGGAGTAAGACTGTTCCACGATCGGTAAACCCTGTTCCGCATGGAGGCCCGCACGTGACCGAGCCCGCCGCCGAGGCAACGCCGAACGCATCGGCGCCCGTCACCCCGGCTCGTGACGCCCAGCTGCTCGAACGCACCGTGTTCGAGGTGAAGCGGGTGATCGTCGGCCAGGACCGGCTCGTCGAGCGGATGCTCGTGGGTCTGCTGGCCAAGGGCCACCTGTTGCTCGAAGGTGTGCCGGGCGTCGCGAAGACGCTCGCCGTCGAGACGTTCGCCCGTGTCGTGGGCGGCTCGTTCTCGCGCGTGCAGTTCACGCCCGACCTGGTGCCCGCCGACATCCTCGGCACCCGCATCTACCGCCAGTCCAGCGAGGCGTTCGACGTCGAGCTCGGCCCCGTCGTCGCGAACTTCGTGCTCGCCGACGAGATCAACCGCGCGCCCGCCAAGGTGCAGTCGGCGATGCTCGAGGTCATGGCCGAGCGGCACGTGTCCATCGGCGGCAGGACCTTCCCGATGCCGAACCCGTTCCTCGTGCTGGCGACGCAGAACCCGATCGAGAACGAGGGCGTGTACCCGCTGCCCGAGGCGCAGCGCGACCGGTTCCTGTTCAAGATCCAGGTCGAGTACCCCACGGCCGAGGAAGAGCGCGAAATCGTCTACCGCATGGGCGTCGAGGCACCCACGCCGAACCAGGTCCTCTCCCCGGAGGAGCTGGTGCGCCTGCAGGGCGTGGCGTCGCGCGTCTTCGTCCACCACGCGCTCGTCGACTACGTGGTGCGCCTCGTGATCGCGACCCGGGCTCCCGCCGAGCACGGCCTCACCGACGTCGCCGGCTGGGTCGCCTACGGTGCCTCGCCGCGCGCGTCGCTCGGCATCATCGCCGCCGCGCGTGGTCTCGCGCTCGTGCGCGGCCGTGACTACGTGCTCCCGCAGGACGTCGTGGACGTCGTTCCGGACGTGCTGCGCCACCGCCTCGTGCTGTCCTACGACGCGCTGGCCGACGGCGTGCCGATCGACCACATCATCACGCGCGTGTTGCAGATCGTGCCGTTGCCGCAGGTGTCGGCCCGTCCGCAGCAGCCGCCGGTCCCGGCTGGTAGGCAGTGAGCAGGGAGAAGACCGAGGAGCGCCCTTCGTGGGCGCCGCCCGTGCTGCGCGGTGTCCGCATGGAGGCCGCCCTGCGCATGCTCGAGCTCGACGTCCGGCGCCGCCTGGACGGCCTGCTGCAGGGCAACCACCTCGGTCTCGTCCCGGGACCGGGCACCGAGCCCGGCGAGGCGCGGACCTACCAGCCCGGCGACGACGTGCGCCGGATGGACTGGGCGGTCACCGCGCGCACGACGGTCCCGCACATCCGCGAGACCGTCGCGGACCGCGAGCTCGAGACGTGGCTCGCCATCGACCTGTCGCCGTCGCTCGACTTCGGCACGGCGGCGTGCGAGAAGCGCGACCTGGCCATCGCCGCGACGGCCGCGGTCGCGCACCTGACGCGCGGCGGCGGCAACCGCATCGGCGCCGCGGTCTCGACGGGCGCGGAGAACATCCGCATCCCCGCCCGCGGTGGGCTGGCGCACGCGCGCGGCATGATCCGCAAGATCGCCGAGACGCCCCGGGCGCCGGAGGGCACGCGCGGCGACCTGGCGGCGTTGCTGGAGCAGCTGCGCAGGCCTCCACGCCGGCGCGGCCTGATCGTGGTGATCTCCGACTTCCTCGGCGACGTGGAGTGGCAGCGACCGCTGCGGGCCCTGTCCGCACGGCACGACCTCGTCGCCATCGAGGTCGTCGACCCGCGCGACGTCGACCTGCCCGAGGTCGGCACCGTCGTGCTGTCCGACCCGGAGAGCGGGCGGCAGCGCGAGGTGACCGCGTCGGCGTTGCTGCGCAAGGAGTTCAACGCCGCGGCCGCCGAGCACCGGGCCGAGGTGGCGGCGGGGCTGCGGCGCGCGGGCGCCGGGCACCTGGTGCTGCGCACCGACTCGGACTGGATCGCGGACACGGTTCGATTCGTGGTGGCGCGCAAGCGCCGCTGGTCCGGGGGTGTCGCATGAGCTTCTCCGACTTCGCCGCCCCGGGGTTCTTCTTCCTGCTGATCGGCGTCGCGGCGCTGACCTTCGGGTACGTGCAGGCGCAACACCTGCGCCGCAAGCGGCTGCTCCGGTTCACGAACCTGGAGCTGCTGGAGAAGGTCGCGCCCAAGAGGGACCGCTGGTCGCGGCACGTCCCGGCGGCGTTCCTGCTGGCGGCCTTGGCCTTGCTGACGGTGGCCCTCGCCGGGCCGACCTCCGAGCAACGGGTGCCGCGCAACCGCGCGACGGTCATGCTCGTGGTCGACGTGTCGCTGTCGATGAAGGCGACGGACGTGAAGCCGTCGCGGCTGGAGGCCGCGCAGGTGGCCGCCAAGTCGTTCGCCGAAGGTCTCACGCCGGGCATCAACCTCGGCCTGATCTCGTTCGCCGGCTCGGCCACCGTGCTGGTCGCGCCGACCACCGACCGCGCCGCCGTCTCGCAGTCGATCGACGGGCTCAAGCTCGCCCAGTCGACCGCGACCGGTGACGCGCTGGTGGCCGCGATGGCCTCGATCGACTCGTTCGGCAAGGTCGTCGGCGGCGCCGAGGGCCCGCCGCCCGCCCGCATCGTGCTGATGACGGACGGCAAGGAGACCGTCGGCACCCGCAAGGCGTTCGACGCGGCCGAGGACGCGAAGAAGGCCGGGATCCCGATCTCCACGATCTCGTTCGGCACCGAGGACGGCGTGGTCGACATCGAGGGCCGGCAGCAGTCCGTGCCCGTCGACGACGACTCCATGAAGGAGATCGCGAAGATTTCCGGCGGCGAGTTCTTCAAGGCCGCCTCGGCCGAGGAGCTGCGGCGCGTCTACGACACGCTCGGCGAGCAGATCGGCTACGAGAAGAAGCAGGCGGACGCGTCGAAACCGTGGCTGCTGCTCGGCACGCTGACGGCGATGTTCGCCGCCGCGGCCGCTCTGCTGCTGGGTCAACGCCTTCCGTAGGTCAGCAGCACGACCCCGTTGCCGAACGCCCTGGTGCCCTTGAGCGCCAGGGCGTTCGGCTTGCGGAAGAACGGCGTGCCGGCGCCGATCGCGACGGGGTTGACGTAGAGCCGGACCTCGTCGACCAGGTCGTGCTCGAAGAACGTCTGCAACAGCTCGTTGCCGCCGACCATGACGTCGCCCTCGAGCGCGCGGATCTCGTCCGGGTCGACCTCGGTGCGCGTCTCGGTGTTCCAGTCGGTGAACCGCCTCGTGCGCGAGTAGACGATCTTGCGGGTGTCGCGCCAGATCGGCGCGAAGTCGAGCATCGCCCGCGGCCACTCGGGGTGGTCCTCGGCGTGCGGCCAGGCGGCGAGCATCAGCTCGTGGTTGCGGCGGCCGTTGACGAACGTGCCGAACCGCGCCAGTTCGGCGTTGATGTGGCTGTGCAGCTCGTCGCTCATGTGGTGCCAGTCGATGTCGTGGCCCGGGCCCTCGAAGAACCCGTCCAGGGAGATCGACGCCATGGTGCTGATCATCCGTGCAGCCTCCGGTACTCCGCCGCCGCGCCGGGGTGCAGCGGCACCTTGCCCGTGTCGATGAGGCTGCGCACGTCGAGGTACTGGGTGCCGAGCGCCTGCTGCGGCACGAGCTGCGCCGCCTTGCCCACGAGCATCCGCACGACGGCGCCCGCGTAGGCCGCGCTCAGGTCCGGGCGGCACACCAGCAGGTTCGGCGTGCCGATCGTCGGGATGTCGACGGGGGAGCCGTAGACGCCCATGCGCACGTCGACGCGTTCGTAGACCTTGCCGTGCTGCTGGCGCAGCCTCGGCAGGAAGCCGTCCAGCGGCAGCAGCCTGATGCCGGTGGCCTTGTCGAGCTCCGGGGTCGGCACGCCGCCGGACCACAGCAGCGCGGCGATCTCGCCCGCCTTCAGCGCGTCCACGGCGTTGCGCAGCGGGTAGTGCTCCTCCCGCACGCCCAGCGCGAGCCGTTCGCCCTGCAGCGCGGCACCGGATCCCGTCGCGCCCAGCGAGACCGGCTTGCCGGCGAGGTCGGCCGGCGTGCGGTACGGGGAGGAGTCGAGGACCACGAGCTGCAGGTAGTTCTCGTAGACGCGGCCCAGGGCGACGAGACCGGGTTCCAGGTGCGCGCTGTCGCTCAGCGTCAGACCGATGTCGGCGGTGCCCTCGCGCAGGTGCTTCAGGTTGTCCGCGCTGCCGCCGGTCTGGATCGGCGTGATGGTGAGCGGGCTCGGGGCGAGGCGCGAGATCAGGGCGGCGAAGTCGTGGTAGAAACCGCCGGGCTCGCCGCCGGCGATCCTGATGGTGCCTTCGGGTTCCGAGGTGCCGCACGCGGTCAGCGCCAGCGTGCCGAGCAGGAAGGTGCGTCGCTTCACAGCAGCGGCTCCTTCGGCAGGTCCACCGTCACGACCAGGCCGTTGTCGGTGTGCAGCTTCAGCTTTCCGTTGTGCGCGGCGACGATCCGTTCCGCGATCGCGAGGCCGAGACCGGTGCCGCGCTGCGAGTCGTCGCCGCGCCAGAAGCGTTCGGTGGCGTGTTTGATGTCCTTTTTGGACAATCCTGGTCCGTTGTCCCGCACGGTGAGCGTGGCGCGGTCGCAGACGACGACGACCTCGGTGCCGCCGTACTTGATGGCGTTGTCCAGCACCACGTCCAGCACCTGGGCGAGGTCCGACACCGCGCACCGCACGAGGCCGGGCGCGCGGTCTTCGACGGTGATCGTGACGCCCTTCGCCTGCGCCGCCGCCCGCCACGCGTCGACCCGGTCGTGCGCGACGGCCCGGAGGTCGGCGAGCTCGGGTTCGACGCCGCCCGCGGCGCGTTCGGTGGCGGTGCTCTCGGCCGAGGCGAGGGCGAGCAGGCCGTCGAGCAGCGACTCCAGGCGTTCGACCTCGGTGAGCAGGGAACCGTTGGACGGCAGCATGTCCACGCGCAGCCGCAGTGCCGCCATGGGGTTGCGCAGCTGGTGCGAGGCGTCGGCGATGAGTCGCCGTTGCTGGTCCGCGGCCTCGGCGACGGCGTCGGACATGCGGTTGAACGACTCCGACAACGCCCGCAGCTCGGCCGGCCCCGCGGTGTCGGCGACGTGCGTGCGGCGCTGCCCTTCCGCCACGGCCCGCACGCCGCGGTCGAGCTCCTTCAACGGCCGCAGCAGCCAGCGGGAGACGACGAGCGCGAGCAGCACGCACGCGCAGGCCGCCAGCAGGGCGCCGGCGAGCACGAGGGCCCAGCGCCGTGCCACGTCCAAAGCGGCCACACGAGTGGAGGCACGCAGCACCACGGCGCCCGCGACCTTCGTGCCGATGCCGACGGGCCGCGCGAACAGCACGTCGCCGCCGCTCCACGGCATCACGGTCGGCACGGGCGCGGACGGCTGGTTCCGCAACGCCGCGTCGATCTGCGCCGACACGTCCGCCGCCTTCATGCCCGACTCGACGACGGGGGTGCCGGACGCGTCGACGACCACGATCTCCTCGCCGTAGACCTCGGCGTACCGTTCGGCCTCGGACACCACGACGTCCACGGGCAGCGTGGCGAAGCGGTCCAGGTCGGCGGTGCGGCTGATCACGAACTGCTGGGTGCGTTCCGACGCGGTGCTCATCAGCAACGGGAACGCGAACGCCGTCACCGCCGAGAGCGAGAACAGCAGCAGCACCAACAGCAGCCGTTGCCGCATCTATTCACCGAGCCGGTAGCCGAAACCGCGGATCGTGTGCAGCAGCCCTGGCCGGTCGAGCTTGGCGCGCAACTGCGTGAGGTGCACGTCGAGGGTCCGCGACACCGCCACGAACGCGTTGCCCCACACCTCGTCCATCAGCTGCTGCCGGCTCACCGCCGTGCCGGGCCTGCGCGCGAGCACCGCGAGGACGTCGAACTCCTTGGTGGTCAACGAGATCTCCCGCCCGCCGACCACGACCTGGCGGCTCTGCAGGTCGATCTCCACATCGGACACCCGCACCACGTCGCCCGGTTCCCGCGACCGCGCCGCGCTGCGCCGCGCCACCGCGTCGATGCGCGCCAGAAGCTCGGCCAGCCGCACCGGCTTGACCAGGTAGTCGTCCGCTCCGAGCCGGAGCCCCCGCACCACGGTGCGCTCGTCACCGCGGGCGGTCAGCACGAGCACGGGCACCGGGTCGATCTTGCGGAGCTTGCGCAGCACCTCCAGGCCGTCCTGGTCGGGCAGGCCGAGGTCGAGCAGCACCACGTCGGCGTCGCGGTGGGCGATCAGCGCGTCGGAACCCCGGCGCACGCGGGCGGGCCGGTGGCCGTTCGCCCGCAGTGCTTCCACCAGGGCGTCGGCGACACCGTCGTCGTCTTCGACCAACAGCACCCGCATGGGAGCAGTATCGCCCCCGGCGCCCGTTTCCGGGGCGTGTCGACGCGCCTAAGTGACTGTAAAGAAGCCTCAGAGGCCCAACCGGGCCGCCAGCGCGCTGGCCAGGTGGACGGGCTCGCGGTCGGTGGTGTGGCGGATCTGCGTGCGGCAGCTGAAGCCGTCCGCGATCACCAGGGCGTTCTCGTTGTCCCGCAGCGCGGGCAGCAGGTCCTGCTCGGCGCACGCGATCGAGACGTCGTAGTGGCCCTTCTCGAAGCCGAAGTTGCCGGCGAGGCCGCAGCAGCCCTCGACGACCTGCGGCTTCAGCCCCGCCTTCGCCATCGCGGCGCGGTCGGGTTCGAAGCCCAGCTCGGCGTACTGGTGGCAGTGGGTCTGCACCACGGCGTCCCGCGCGCCTTCCAGCGACGGCAGTTTCGGCTCCACGTGCTCGGCGAACGTCCGGGTGGCCCGCGCCAGCGCCAGCACCGCCGGGTCGTCGGACAACTTCGGGGCCTCCACGCGGAGGAACGCGGTGCAGCTCGGTTCCAGGCCGATCACGGGGACGCCCCTGCTCGTCCACGGGTGCAGCGCCCTCGCGGTGCGTTCGACGACCCGGCGGGCCTTGGGGAGCTGGCCCGTCGAGTGCCACGTCAGTCCACAGCAGACGTTCGCGGACGGCACCTCGACGCGGTTTCCCAGGTGCGCCAGGACGTTCGCGGCGTCGAGGCCGATGCCCGGCTCGAAGAAGTTCGTGAACGTGTCCGGGAACAGCAGCACCGGGTCGCCCTCGCCGAGCAGGCGCAGCCGGCGGACCAGGCTCGTCGTGGGGCGGGGCAGCTCGCGTTCGGGGGTGAGGCCCGCGAACCGGCCGAGTGCCGCGGTGAACCTGGTGACCAGCCCGTACTTCAGCCACGTCGGCAGCCAGCCCATGGCGTAGTGCGACCGCGGGCGCGGGCGTCGCCTGTAGTGCTCGTGCAGGAACTCGGCCTTGTAGCTCGCCATGTCGACGTCGACCGGGCAGTCGCGCTTGCAGCCCTTGCAGCCCAGGCAGAGGTCGAGCGCCTCGGCCACCTCCGGTGACCGCCAGCCGCCCTTGACCACGTCGCCGTTGAGCATCTCGAACAGCAGGTGCGCGCGGCCTCGCGTGGAGTGCTTCTCCTCGCGGGTGACCCGGTAGCTCGGGCACATCACGCCGCCGCGGGTGTTCAGGCACTTGCCGACGCCGACGCACCGCCGGGTGTCGCTCGCGAACTCCGCGCGGGTCGGGATCTTCGGTGGCGCGACCAGGATCCGCAGGTCGTCGTCGAGCTTCGACGGCTCCACGATCCGGCCCGGGTTGAGCAGGTTCGACGGGTCGAAGGCGTGCTTGAACTCCCGGAACGCCCTGATCGCCTCGGGCGGGTACATGCGGCTGAGCAGCTCGGAGCGCGCCTGGCCGTCGCCGTGCTCGCCGGACAGGCTGCCGCCGTGGCTCACGACGAGGTCCGCGGCGTCCTGGAGGAACTCCCGGTAGCCGTTCGCCAGGTCGAAGTCGATGCGGACGTGGATGCACCCCTCGCCGTAGTGGCCGTAGGTGATGCCGCGGCGGCCGTAGCCGGTCAGCAGCCGGTCGAAGTCGCGCAGGTAGGCGCCGAGGCGTTCCGGTGGGACGGCCGAGTCCTCCCAGCCGGACCAGGCCTCGCTGCCGTCGGCCATGCGGGTGGCGAGCCCGGCGCCGTCCTCGCGGATCCGCCACAGCGCCCGCTGGTGCGCCGGGTCGTGGATGACCATCGAGTTCTTCGTGATCGCGGCGACGCGCTCCGGGTGGTCCTCGACCTCGACGAACAGCCAGCTGCGGCCCTCCGGCAGGTCGGGGCGCGTGCGGACGCCGTGCACCAGGGACTCGTTCAGGCCCTCGATCGCGAGCGCGTCCTCGATCTGGGTGACCTGGTCGGCGGCCTCGTAGGTGTCCGCGAAACCCAGCACGACGAGGATCCGGCGCTCCGGCCGCCGCACGAGCCGGAGCTCCGCGCCCAGCAGCACCACGCACGTCCCCTCGGTGCCGACGAGCTGCTGCGTCAGCGTCGGGGCGTCCAGCGCGTACCCGCTGACGCGGCGGCTGAGCCGGGGAAACCACGCCGGGTCGTGCGACGGGAGGGCGAGCGGCGGGGGACTGGTCGTGTCGAACGTGCGGCCGTCGACGGTCAGCACTCGCAGGTTCGCGACGTTCTCGCTGGTCTTGCCCCATTTCACCGAATGCGCGCCGCACGCGTTGTTGCCGATCATCCCGCCGATCGTGCAGCGCGAGTGCGTGGACGGGTCCGGGCCGAAGAGGTACTCGCCGGCGCCGGCGTTGATCTTGTCGAGCACGGCGCCCGGCTGCGCGAACGCCCGGTCGCCGCTGATCTCGAACGCGTTCAGGTACCGGCTGAAGTCGATCACCAGGCCGGTGCCGCAGGCGTTGCCCGCGACGGACGTCCCCGCGCCGCGGCTCGTGATCGGCACGCGGTGCTCGGCGGCGATCCCGACGGCCGCGACCACGGCGTCCGTCGTGCGGGGACGGACGACCACGCGGGGCACGTGCCGGTAGTTCGACGCGTCCGCCGAGTACAGCGCCCGGCTGGCCGGGTCGTCGAGGACGTCGCCGTCGACCTCGCGGCGAAGCTGATCGAGAAAGGCCCGCATCACCCGATCATGCCCGCCCGGATGTGACATGGCTCCGCCGATGCCGGTCTACCTGTCGGTAGCCGATAGCCTCACCCGGTCAACCAGCGGCGATTGCAGGGAGAGCTAGTGAGTCGGTCCGTTCTGGTCACCGGAGGCAACCGCGGTATCGGCCTCGCCATCGCGCAGGCGTTCGCGGCGCAGGGCGACAAGGTCGCGGTGACGCACCGCGGGTCCGGCGCTCCCGAAGGCCTGCTCGGCGTGAAGTGCGACGTGACGAACTCCGAAGAGATCGATGCCGCCTTCAGCGAGGTCGAGGCCGCGCACGGCCCCGTCGAGGTGCTCGTCTGCAACGCGGGCATCACGCAGGACACGCTGCTGCTGCGCATGAGCGAGGAGCAGTTCACCCAGGTCCTCGACGCGAACCTGACCGGCGCGTTCCGGTTCGCCCAGCGCGCCTCGCGCGGCATGCTGCGCAAGAAGTTCGGCCGCATCGTCTTCATCTCGTCGGTCGTCGGCCTCACCGGTGGCCCCGGCCAGGTCAACTACGCGGCGTCCAAGGCGGGCATGGTCGGCATGGCGCGCTCGATCGCGCTGGAGCTCGGCTCGCGCAACATCACCGCGAACGTGGTCTCGCCCGGCTTCATCACCACGGACATGACGAACGAGCTGCCCGAGGCCGTCCGCGAGGCCGCGCTGAAGCAGATCCCCGCCGGTCGCTACGGTGCGGCCGACGAGATCGCGCGGGCCGTCACGTTCCTCGCGGCGAACGAGGCCGGCTACATCAACGGTGCCGTGCTGCCGGTCGACGGCGGCCTCGGCATGGGCCACTGAAGTTTCCGTTCTTCTTTCTGCGAAAGGGTTGGACCAAGTGACCGGACTGCTCGAAGGCAAGCGGCTGCTGATCACCGGTGTGATCACCGACGCGTCGATCGCCTTCCACGTCGCACGCGTCGCCCAGGAACAGGGCGCCGAGGTCGTGCTGACCGGGTTCGGCCGGATGAGCCTCGTGCAGCGCATCGCCCAGCGCCTGCCCAAGCCCGCGCCCGTCGTCGAGCTCGACGTGCAGAACCAGGAGCACCTGGACACGCTGGCCGACCGCGTCCGCGAGCACGTCGACGGCCTCGACGGCGTCGTGCACGCCATCGGCTTCGCCCCGCAGAGCTGCCTCGGCGCGCCGTTCATGGACGCGCCGTGGGAGGACGTCTCGGTCGCGATGCACGTCTCCGCGTACTCCTACAAGGCGCTCGTGCAGGCCGTCCGCCCGTTGCTGTCGCACGGCTCGTCGGTCGTCGGCCTCGACTTCGACGCCCGTCAGGCGTGGCCCGCCTACAACTGGATGGGCGCGGCGAAGGCGGCGTTCGAGTCGATCAACCGCTACATGGCGCGCGACCTCGGCCCGGACGGCATCCGCGTGAACCTGATCTCGGCCGGCCCGGTCCGCACCATGGCCGCGAAGTCGATCCCCGGCTTCTCCGAGCTCGAGAAGATGTGGGGCGAGAAGGCCCCGCTGTCGTGGGACGTCGACGACCCGACGCCGGTCGCGAAGTCGGTCTGCGGCCTGCTGTCCGACTGGTTCCCTGCCACCACGGGCTCGATGGTGTTCGTCGACGGCGGCGTGCACTTCCTCGGTCTCTGAGGTCACATGCGTTCGTCATGTGAGGTGTTCGGGCGTCTGATTGGATGGAGCGGTGAGTTTCGATGCGCTGCTCTGGCTGTCGTTCGGCGGCCCAGAAGGTCCTGAAGACGTCCGTCCCTTCCTGGAGAACGTGGTCCGCGGACGTGGCGTGCCGCCGGAGCGGCTGGACGAGGTCGAGGCCCACTACCAGCACTTCGGCGGCGTGTCGCCGATCAACCGCCTGAACCTCGAGGCGATCGAGGCCGTGCGCGCCACCGGTTTCGAGCTGCCGATCTACTTCGGCAACCGCAACTGGCACCCCATGGTCGAGGACACCGTCGCGCAGATGAAGGCGGACGGTGTTCGCCGCGCGCTCGTGTTCCCGACGAGCGCGTACGGCGGCTACTCCGCGTGCCGCCAGTACGACGAGGACATCCTGCGGGCGCTGCAGGCCGTTCCGGACGGTCCCGAACTGGTGAAGCTGCGCCAGTTCTTCGACCACCCGCTCTTCATCTCCGCCTTCGCCGACGGCGTGCGTGCCGCGGCGGCGTCCCTGCGGGGCGCGTACCGCCTGGTCTTCACCGCGCACTCGGTGCCGGTGTCGGCCGACAAGGCCGCCGGCCCGCCCTCCGAGGGCGGCTTCCGCTACTCGCGCCAGGTCGTCGAGGCGTCCCGCTTGGTGGCCGCCGAGCTGGGCGTCACCGAGTACGACGTGGTGTGGCAGTCGCGGTCCGGCCCGCCGCAGATCCCGTGGCTGGAGCCCGACATCGTCGACCACATCGACGCCCTGCACGCCAAGGGCGTCACCGGCGTCGTCGTGTGCCCGATCGGGTTCGTGTCCGACCACCTCGAGGTGGTGTGGGACCTCGACACCGAGGCGCGCGACCGTGCCGCGGAGCTGGGCATGGAGTTCGCCCGCGCCGCCACGCCGAACGCGGACCCCCGCTTCGCCGAGCTCGTGGTGGAGCTGGTCGCGGAGCACACGTCCGGGGCTCCGGCGCGGAAGCTCTCGTCGTTCACCTCGGCCGGGTGCACGGTGAACGGGGCTCCTTGCGCGCCGCTGTGCTGCGAGCCGGTGAAGAGGCCCGTGCGGCCCTAGCGGCCCTGCAAGGCGGCGGTCAGCGCCTGCTCGGCGTTGCCCGGCAGGGCGCCGTCGTGGTCGAGGGCGTACCGGATGACCGCGCGGAACTCGTCGCTGAAGCGCGAGTAGTACGGGGTCACCGGGCGCAGCCGGGCGTCCTCGATGGCGTCCAGCAGGGTGCCGGCGTACGGGTGCTGGGTGGCGATCCGGCTGTCCTGGTAGACGATGCCGCGGGTGGCGGCGAGCCCTCCTCGTTCGAAGAGGATCTGCTGGCTGCGGGGGCCGGTCAGGAACTCGATGAGGGCCTGGGCGGCGCGGGGTTTGGTGGACGTGGCCGAGATGGCGAGGTTCTGGCCACCCAGCACGCTCGGTCCCGTCAGCTGCGTCACCTCGAAGTCGATGCGCGGGCGGCCCGCCGACTCGTCCTGGTTGCCCTGCAGGATGCGGTGGGCCACCGGCCAGTTGCGCATGAAGGCGATCTTGCCGTCGCGGAACGCCTGGGTCGTGAGCTGCTCGCTCTGCTCACGGGACTCGGGCAGCACCACCGGCCGCTCACCCCGCAGCCCGTCGGCGAGCCAGCGCAGGGCGCGGCGGGTCCGTTCGGAGTCGATCACGACCTTGCCGGTCTCGTCGACGACGTCGCCCTTCTCCGCCCAGATCAGCTCCAGGGCGTTGACCGTGAGGCCCTCGTAGTCGGCGAGCTGGCCCGCGTAGCCCGCGGTGAGCCGGGTGTCCTGCGAGGCTCGCAGCACACGGGTGGAGGTCTTGGTGATGTCGTCGAGCTCCAACGGATCTTCCTGCACCAGGTCCTTGCGGTAGAAGAGCAGGCCCGCGTCCGTGTTGAACGGCAACGCCCACAGCACGCCCTGGTAGCGGCAGCTCTCCAGCGGGCGGCGCAGGAACCCGCTCGTGTCCACTGTGGACAACGGCCGCAGGTGGCCGGAGTGGGCGAACTCGGCGGTCCACGTGACGTCGAGGTTGAACACGTCGACGGCGCCGGTCTTCTCCTTGGCCCTCGCGACCATCTCGCTGCGCTGCCCGTCCGCCTCCACCGGCAGCTCGACGATCTCCGCCGGGTGCTCGGGGTGCTCGGCGTTCCACTGCTTGATCAACGCGCTGCGCTGGCCGCCGTCGCTCTGGTCGCGGCCGCTGAGCACGACGAGCTTGCCCTTCTCCCACTCCGTCGACTCGCGGAAGAGCGGCTGCACCCCGTTGGTGAACAGGATCGTCAGCACGATGCCGACGGCCACGCCCATCGCGAGCCACGACCGGTTCGCCCAGACCACGCCGGGCGGGCCCAGTCTCGGCAAGGCCGCCCACGTGCGCCGCAACCACCTCATCCGGCTCCTCCCCACACCCGGCGGAACAGGGCCGCCAGGTCGTCCCCGAGCGTGTCGGTCGTCGAGTCGCGGCACTCGCCGCCCGACGCGTCCGTGATCGCCGTCAGCGCGTGCGTCGCGCAGCTCGCGCCGCCGACCGCGATCACGAACACGCGGATCCCCTTGCGCCGCACCGCGTCCACGACTTCCTGCCGGGTCTGCGGGCTCGTCGTGTCCTCGCCGTCGGTCAGCGCGATCACCGCGCCGACGTGGCCCGCGTCGTCGGCGCCGATCCGGTCGAGGCTGTCGACGACCGCCTGGTGCAGCGGCGTGCCCCCGGACGGCCGGACCGTGCTCAGCGCGGCGGCCGCGGCCTCCTTGTCGCGGCGGCCGACCGGGATGAGCGGCCGCACTTCGGTGCCGCTGAACACGGACAGGCCGTAGGTGTCCTTCGGACCCATCTGGGCGAGGGCCTTGGCGACGCCGTCGACCGCCACGGCGAACCGCGTCTCCCCGGTCGGCGTCGGCTCGGTCATCGACCCGGACGCATCGAGCGTGAGCCAGACGCGGCCGTCCCTCTTGGCCTGCTCGTACCTCTTCTGGAACGAGGCCTGCGCCGCCTCGTCCGGGACGGCCTCGGCGCGGTCGAGCGCCAGACCGGCCCGCACGCCGAGCTCCTCGCGGAACTCGGCGCCCGCCGCCTGCGCCGCCGGACGCAGCCCGGCCGCGTTGAGCGCCGTCATGCCCTCCTGCGTGCCCAGCCAGGCCTGGAACCGCCTCGCCGGCCCGCGGGCGGCGTGGTTCGACACGTCCGCCGCGTCCCACGAGACCAGGTTCACCGGGTAGTCGGCGAGGTAGGTGTCCGCCGGGTACAGGGCCGTGAGGCACGGCTTCCGCGCGCAGCTCGTCCTGTTGTACCGCAGCAGCACCTGCTCGGTCGTGATCATCGCCGCACCCGGTCGCGGCCGGTCGGCCTCCTCGACCCGGCGCTCCACGACGGCGGGGTCGAGCGACTCGTACAGCGCCGTCGTGGCGAGCCTGCCGTCGGTCGCGACCAGCGGGTTCGGCCTGGCGACCGGGATGGCCGCCCCGGTCACGGCGGTCAGCGCCTCGCCCCACGTCGCCGGTGTGGCGACGACGCCGCCCCGCACCTCCTGAGCGGGCACCCCGAGCACGACGGGGGAGAACGCGACAGGCCCGCCCTGCTCGACGTGCACCGCCGACCCGATGCCCCTCGTGCGGCGCACCACCTCGGCCGTCTCCGCGGTCGAGTCGGGCACCCACACGTCCGGGTGCGGCCCGATCTCCCGCAGCGCCTGCGACGACCAGGAGGACCGCAGGGCGACCGCGCCCTGGTCGCCCGCCGCCGAGAAGACGTACAGCCGCGCCGTGCGGCACCCGTGGTTCTCCGCCGCCGTCCGCAGCTCGAACTTCCGCGCCACCTCCCCGAAGGCGGGCGCCGCGTCCTTCGACGTCAGCACGCGCACCTCGGTCGGCTGGGGGCAGCCGAGCAGCAGCACCCGCCCGTAGGCGACCACCGGCGGCCCGGCGAGCGCGATCACGCCCGCCGCGACCAGCAGCACGGCCGTGAACACCACCCAGCGCAACCGGATGCGCTTGGCCAGCTGGTTCAGCCGGTCGATCGCGGACGCGGACAGCACGAGGAGCGTGGCACCGATGCCGTAGAGCACCCACGACTGCCACGTCGTGAGCGAGCCCGTGGCCGTCTCCGACAGCAGGTGCCCGGCGACGGCGGCCAGCATGAGGGCGCCCGCGTACCGGGGTGCCGTGCTCGACCGGCGCTGGTCGACGTCCTCCATCCCGCGTCCTCCCCACCGGGCACCTTATGCGGCGCCACCGACAGTTCCGGGGGAGTTGCCGGGTCAGGGGGGACAGCGGGAGGAGAACCACTCGTTCGGGTCAGCGCGGACCCGCGGGATCAGCTCCTGGCGAACGTCAGTGCCGGCCGGCGCCGCTGTCCGCGAGCACGCGCACGGCCTCGTCGACCGCCGCGCACCGCGCCCGCCGCACGGCCTCCGACACCGGGCGCAGCGCCTCGGTGCGGGCCGTGATCGCCGACGCCGACAGCGCCCCGCCGGGGGAGTCGGACCGCGCCACCTGCACGATCGCGTCCACCTCCGCGGCGCGCTGCAGCACTCGCAGGGCACGGGGCGGCATGGCGTCGGGCCAGGGCAGCGCGGAGTTCTCCGCGGCCAGGTCGGCGATCTCCTTGCGCACGTTCGGGCGGTGTTTCGCCACGTCGAGGGCGGCCAGGGCGGCCGTCGCGCCGCGCAGGGCCGCGCCCAGGCCGTGTTCGGCCTCGCCGATCGGGATGTGCTCGAGGCCCGTGGAGGACGGCAGGTCGAACACCGTCCAGCGCATCACGCCGTCGGCGACGATCTTCGGCACGAGGCCGATGTGGACCGACGGGACCACGAGCGCCTCGCCGGAGCGCAGCGCGCAGGTCGCGAGCGTCCCCTTGCCGCCGAGGCCCCGGACGTCGCCCGGTACCGGTAGGACCATCCTCGCGGAGGTCGCGCCCGCGCGCCGCAGGGCGGCCAGCAGCAGGGCGGGGCCCACCGGGGCCTCGTCGGGACCGGGGAGGTCGAGCGCCGTGGCGGTGCCGTCGTCGTCGGCCACCACCTCGTGCTGCTCGGCCCACGTGTGCAGGGCGTCGAGGACGTCGTCGGCGGCCGCCAGACCGTGCAGCCAACCCGACGTCCACACGACCAGCGTGGCACTTGCACAGGACACCCGACGAGATTACGTGGCCGGGTGCCGGGAGCCCCACCCGGTGTGCCCGATCAGAGGCACCTACTTCGCCGGGCCGATGTGCCGTCGCAGGAGCGCGCGGAACGACGTCAGGTCCTCGTCGGACGCGAACGCCCGGTGCGGCACCGACAGCGACGCCGCGCCCTCGCCGAGGGTGTCCAGCACGAAGCCCTGCCGGGTCTCGGTCCAGCCGGGCAGCTCCTCCCAGACGATCTCCTCGCGGATCGAGCGCCCGACCGCCATCCGGAACGACTGGTCGTCGGCACTGCCCACCACGGTCCGGCTGATCATCTCGTCCGACGAGAAGCGCCACCACACCGCGACCGGTTCCATGAACCCGATGACCAGCGCGCACACCAGGCCGAAGACCGCCACGACGACCGTGTCCTCGAAGCCGAACAGCAGCACGAGCGAGATCACCGCGAACACGAGCGCGAACCACGGCGCCCACCTGAACATCGGCACCATCGCGCGCAGGCTGGCACGCCAGTCCGCCGGTGATGGGGCCCACCTGAAATCAACGCTGCTACTCATGTCGCCCCGCATTCTGGCGCACGGCGTCCGGCCGCGCCTGGAGTTGCTCCACATCGACGGGTCCGGATTCGGTGCGTAGCGTCGACCGCGTGACCCAGAACCTGGCCCGCACGGCGGGCGAACTGCGTGCCGCCGGGCACCTGCCGCGCGGCGTCAAGACCGAGATCAGGGAGAACCTCCTCGCGGCCCTGCGCGAGGGGCGCAACCCGTGGCCCGGCATCGTCGGTTTCGACCGCACGGTGCTGCCGCAGCTCGAACGCGCGCTGCTGGCAGGCCACGACGTCGTCCTGCTCGGTGAGCGCGGGCAGGGCAAGACCCGGCTGCTGCGCACCCTGATCTCGCTGCTCGACGAGTGGACCCCCGTCATCGAGGGCTCCGAGCTGGGCGAGCACCCGCTCGACCCGATCACCCCGGAGTCGCGGCGGCGTGCCGCGGAGCTCGGCGACGACCTGCCGGTGGTGTGGCGGCACCGCGACGAGCGCTACGCGGAGAAGCTCGCGACGCCCGACACGTCCGTGGGCGACCTGGTCGGCGACGTCGACCCCGTGAAGGTCGCCGAGGGCCGCTCGCTCGGCGACCCGGAGACCATCCACTACGGCCTGCTCCCGCGCGCCCACCGCGGCATCATCGCGATCAACGAGCTGCCCGACCTGGCCGAACGCATCCAGGTGGCGCTGCTCAACGTCATGGAGGAGCGCGACATCCAGGTCCGCGGCTACACGCTGCGGCTGCCGCTGGACGTGCTGCTCGTGGCGACCGCGAACCCCGAGGACTACACGAACCGCGGCCGCATCATCACGCCGCTCAAGGACCGCTTCGGCGCCGAGGTGCGCACGCACTACCCGCTGGAGGTCGACGCCGAGGTCGACATGGTCCGCCAGGAGGCGGAGCTCGTCGCCGAGGTGGGCGACCACCTGCTGGAGATCATCGCCCGGTTCGTGCGGCACCTGCGCGAGTCGTCGTCGATCGACCAGCGCTCCGGTGTCTCGGCCCGGTTCGCGATCGCGGCGGCGGAAACCGTCGCCGCGTCGGCGCTGCGCCGGTCCGCGCTGATCGGCGAGACGCCCGCCATCGCGCGCCCGGTCGACCTCGAGTCGGTGCCGGACGTGCTGCGCGGCAAGCTCGAGTTCGAGGCGGGGGAGGAGGGCCGCGAGGAAGAGGTGCTCGTGCACCTGCTGCGCCGCTCGATCGCCGACACCGCCCGCGCCCGCCTGGCCGGGCTGAACCTCCGCGCGCTCGCCGAGGCCGTCTCGGACGGCCACCCCGTCGCGACCGGTGACCGCGTGCACGCGGGCGACCTGCTGGCGGCGTTGCCGGAGCTGCCCGTCCTGCACGAGGTGGCCGCCCGCCTGGGCGCGGGCCCGAAGGACCCCGTCGGACGCATCGCGTCGGCCGTGGAACTGGCCCTCGAGTCGCTCTACCTGACTCGCCACCTGTCGAAGGACAACTCCTCCGACGACGACCGATCGGTGTACGGATGAGATACCGCTACGGACGCTGGGGCGGCGGCGCCGATCCGCTGGCGCCGCCCGTCGACCTCCGCGCGGCCGTGGACGAGCTCGGCCGCGAGATCATGGAGGGCGCGTCGCCGTCGTCCGCCCTGCGCGAACTGCTGCGCCGCGGCGTCGACGGCACCCGCGGCCTCGACGACCTGACGTCGCGCCTGTGGCAGCGCAGGTCCGCCATCCAGCGCCGGCACCGGCTGGACGGCACGCTGACCGAGGTCGCGCAGCTGCTCGGCAAGGCTCTGGAAGCCGAACGCCGGGCGTTGTTCCCGGACCCGTCCGACGACGCGCGCTTCCGCGAGGCCCAGCTCGACGCCCTGCCGCCGGGCACCGCCGCGGCGGTGCAGGAGCTGTCGTCCTACGACTGGCGTTCGCAGGAGGCCCGCGAGGCGTTCCAGCAGATCCGCGACCTGCTCGGCCGCGAGCTGCTGGACCAGCGCTTCCAGGGCATGAAGGAAGCGCTGTCCAACGTGGACTCGCGTGACGTCGAGCGCATCCAGCGCATGCTGCGCGACCTGAACTCGCTGCTGGAGGCGCACGCCGCCGGCTCGCCGGACACGCCGCGCCAGTTCGACGAGTTCATGCGCAAGCACGGCGAGTTCTTCCCCGAGAAGCCCCGCGACGTCGACGAGCTCATCGACGCGCTGGCCGCCCGCTCGGCCGCAGCGCAACGCATGATGAACTCGATGACCGAGGAGCAGCGCGCCGAGCTGTCCGCGTTGTCCCAGCAGGCTTTCGGCGGCATCGGCTCTTCGCTGTCCACCCTGGACTCGCTGCTGCAGCGGTTGCGCCCCGGTGAGGACTGGACGTCGTCCGCGCGCTTCCGCGGCCAGGACCCGCTGGGTCTCGGCGAGGGCGCGCAGGCGATGGCCGACCTCGCCGAGCTCGACGCCTTGGCCGAGCAGCTCTCCCAGTCCTACCCCGGCGCCCGCCTGGAGGACATCGACCTCGAGGCGCTCGAACGGCAGCTGGGCGAGTCGGCCACGGTCGACGCCCGCCGGCTGGCCGAGCTGGAGAAGGCGCTGCGTTCGCAGAACATCGTGGAGCGCGCCCCCGACGGCTCCCTGAAGCTGACGCCGAAAGCGTTGCGGCGCCTGGGGGAAACGGCCCTGCGCGGTGTCGTGGACCAGCTGCGCTCGTCGCAGGGGTCGCGCGAAACGTCGTCGGCCGGCGCCGCGGGCGAGCTGATCGGGTCGACGCGGCCGTGGCAGTTCGGCGACACCGAGCCGTGGGACGTGCCGCGAACGCTGCGCAACTCCGTGCTGCGCTCCGGCTCGACGTCCCTGGACGTCGTGGACCTCGAGGTGTCCGAGACCGAGCACCGGACACGTGCGGCCGTCGCGTTGTGCGTGGACACCTCCTGGTCGATGGTGCAGGACGGGCGTTGGGTGCCGATGAAGCGCACGGCTCTCGCGTTGCACCACCTCGTGCGCACCCGTTTCCGGACGGACGCGTTGCAGCTGGTGACCTTCGGGCGTTACGCCGAGACCGTGGACATCGGTCAGCTGACGGCACTGGAAGGCGTGTGGGAGCAGGGCACGAACCTGCACCACGCGCTGCTGCTGGCCGGGCGGCACGTCCGGCGGCATCCGGACGCGCAGCCGGTGGTCCTCGTGGTGACCGACGGCGAACCGACGGCGCACCTGGAACCGGACGGGGACGCGGAGTTCAACTACCCGCCGCTGCCCCGGACGTTGGCGAAGACGCTGAACGAGGTCGACGCGCTCGCGCGGCTCGGGGCGACGATCTCGGTGTTCAAGCTGGGGGACGACCCCCGGCTGGCGGCGTTCGTCGACATCGTGGCGCGGCGGGGCGGTGGCCGGGTGGTGTCGGCCGACGAGGAGGGGCTCGGAGCCGCTGTGGTCAGCGACTACCTGAGGTCTCGGCGCCGGCGGCGGTGACGGACCCCGCGCCCCGTGGCCGGCGAGGAGCGGGTGCGGGGGTGGCGGGCAGCGGCTTCCGGGCGTCCCGGCGCCGTACCCGCTCTCCCCACGTGCCGTTCCGGGGCCGTGTCAGAGGTCGTAGAGCGCGGCCAGGCGGGGCAGCCGGGGGGCCAGCCTGGCGCTGTCCTCGAAGTCGAAGTCCCAGTCCGGGTCGAGCTCCGGGTAGCGGATCCGGAAGGCGTCCTGCGGCAGCTGCATGCCGGTGGCCTTGACGTGGGCGTTCCAGGCGATCGACAGGGCCTCCTGGCACTCGAGCTCCTCGCCGGACTCGGCGGCGGCCACGACCGCCGGCAGGTCCGCCAGCGAGTCGGGTGAGGCCAGTGCCGCGTGGTAGGTCTCCTCGCCCTGCGTCAGGAGCCAGCCGCGGAAGTAGTCGAAGCCGTCGTCCGAGCAGCCGCCGTTGATGACGTACGCCGCCGCCCACAACGGGTTCCGGTACGAGGCGGCGAGCAGGTCCCACAGGACCTGCTGGGTCGCCATGATCTCGGCGGGCGGGCGCTCGGCGAGCAGCGCCACCGCGGCGGCGGCCACCTCGTAGCCGTCGGACGGGTCGGCGACGCTCGCTCTCGCGTCGGCGATGAGCTTCCAGAAGGTGTTCGGGTCCACGGCGAAGAGCTTGGCAGAGGGGTCTGACATTTTCCGGAGCCCGACCTTGCGAGCCGTGGCGTTGCAGCGGTGCGGCTGGGGAACGTCGCCGCAGATCAGTGCCACGAGGCGACCGGTGAGCGCTGATTCGCTCGCCGGCGGGCCGGGCCGCACCGCTAGGTTGTAAATATGATCAAGACTCTGTTCCGCTCGCTCGAAGCCGTGCACGGAATGATCTACTTCGCCCCCGAGGCGGACTCCCGGTACGCGAGCGCCGGGCTCGACCGTCCCGGTGGGTACTTCGCGTCACGCGCCGCGGCGATGGGCGCGGTAGGGCCCGAGGTCGTGATCGCGACGTTCTACAACTTCAACCCGGACCTCGTGCGGGCGCGCGTCCCGCAGGTGTGGGAGAAGGTCACGCCGCAGCGCGTCCTCGAGCTGCGCTGGGAGGCGGCGGACGAGGCGTTGCGCAAGGTGCTGCCCGACGACCTCGGGGAGATCACCGAGCTGGCCAGGCGCGCCGCCGAGCGGTCGAAGGACATGCCGCACGGGCGCACGCTGTTCGCCGCGCACGCGAGCCTGCCCTGGCCGGACGAGACGCTCCTGCAGCTCTTCCACGCCCAGACGCTGCTGCGCGAGTTCCGCGGCGACGGGCACCTCGCGGCTCTGCTGAGGCACAACATCACCGGCATCGAGGCGTTGGTGCTGCACGTCGCGACGGGTGACTACCCGGCCGATACGTTGCGCAAGACGCGTGCGTGGTCGCAGGAGCAGTGGAACGCCACGGTCGAAGACCTTCAGCACCGCGGACTCGTCGGCGAGGACCAGCTCCTCACCGAGAAGGGACGCGAGCTGCGGCAGGGCATCGAGGACGACACCGACCGCATGGCCGCGCCCGCCTACGACGTCCTGTCCGACCAGGAGAAGCAGCGGTTCGTCGAGCTCGCCGCACCGCTGAGCAAGGCCGTCGTCGACGGTGGTCTGCTGCCCGGCAGGCGGTAGCTACTCCGGCTCGTCGTCGCGGTGCGTCGAGGCGAGCGCCTTCTCCGTCGTCTCGTCCTTGCCCACCTGGTGCTTGCCGGGGTGGGTGAGGGAGAAGTGCGCCTCCTCGCGCATCCGCTCGACCATGTGCGGGTAGTGCAGCTCGAACGCCGGGCGCTCCGAGCGGACGCGCGGCAGTTCCTTGAAGTTGTGCCGCGGCGGGGGCGAGGTCGTCGCCCACTCCAGCGAGTTGCCGTAGCCCCACGGGTCGTCCTGCGGTGCCGGTTCGCCGTAGCGGTACGAGCGGAAGACGTTCCACACGAACGGGAGCACGGACGCGCCGAGGATGAACGAGCCGATCGTGGAGAACGTGTTGAGGAACGTGAAGCCGTCCGACGGCAGGTAGTCGGCGTAGCGGCGCGGCATGCCCTCGTTGCCCAGCCAGTGCTGCACCAGGAACGTGCCGTGGAACCCGATGAACGTCGTCCAGAAGTGCAGCTTGCCCAGCGGCTCGTCGAGGAACCGGCCGGTCATCTTCGGGAACCAGAAGTAGATGCCCGCGTAGGTGGCGAACACGATCGTGCCGAACAGCACGTAGTGGAAGTGCGCCACCACGAAGTACGTGTCGGACACGTGGAAGTCGAGCGGCGGTGACGCCAGCAGGATGCCGGACAGGCCGCCGAAGAGGAACGTGACGAGGAAGCCGATCGAGAACAGCATCGGCGACTCGAACGTGAGCTGCCCCTTCCACATCGTGCCGATCCAGTTGAAGAACTTGATGCCGGTCGGCACGGCGATCAGGAACGTCATCAGCGCGAAGAACGGCAGCAGCACCGCGCCGGTGGCGTACATGTGGTGCGCCCACACGGCCACGGACAGCATCGCGATCGCCAGCGTCGCGAACACCAGGCCCTTGTAGCCGAACAGCGGCTTGCGGCTGAAGACCGGGAAGACCTCCGTCACGATGCCGAAGAACGGCAGGGCGACGATGTAGACCTCGGGGTGGCCGAAGAACCAGAACAGGTGCTGCCAGAGGATCACGCCGCCGTTGGCCGGGTCGAACACGTGCGCCCCGAGGTGCCGGTCCGCCGCCAGGCCCATCAGCGCGGCCGTGAGGATCGGGAACGCCAGCAGGATGAGCACGGACGTCACCAGGATGTTCCAGGTGAAGATGGGCATCCGGAACATCGTCATGCCGGGCGCGCGCAGGCACACGACCGTCGTGATCATGTTGACCGCGCCGAGGATCGTGCCCAGGCCGCCCACCGCGAGACCCATGATCCACAGGTCCGCGCCGACGCCCGGCGAGTGCACCGCCGACGACAGCGGCGTGTAGGCGAACCAGCCGAAGTCCGCCGCGCCGCCGGGCGTCACGAAGCCCGCGACGGCGATGAGGGCGCCGAACAGGTACAGCCAGTACGAGAAGGCGTTGAGGCGGGGGAACGCGACGTCCGGCGACCCGATCTGCAGCGGCAGGACGAAGTTCGCGAACCCGAACAGGATCGGCGTCGCGTAGAGCAGCAGCATCACCGTGCCGTGCATGGTGAACAGCTGGTTGTACTGCTCGTTGGACAGGAACTGCAGGCCCGGCCGTGCCAGCTCACCGCGCATCAGCAGCGCCATCACGCCGCCGATCATGAAGAACACGAACGACGTGGTCAGGTACATGATCCCGATCTGCTTGGGATCCGTCGTCCTGAACAGCGAGAGGAAGTACGAGCCCTTGGGCCGTGTGCGCGCCGCCCCGGGGTGGGGGATTACGGGCGTGGGCTTGATCGTGGTCATCGCGCCTCCTCCGTGCAGGGGACAATCGTCCTCCCGGTCAGACCGCGGGGCAATCCACGACCAGCACCGCGGACGTCACCGGAACGACCGGAGCGCCTGCTCTGATGCCGCTGACCTGCACGTAGTAGGCGCCGGGGGTCAATCCGCCGAATCTGATCGCCATGCTCTCCGATATCGCCGGGCTGCGCGATTCGAGCTGTCTGCCGTTCTCGTCGAGCACCGCAATCTTCAACGCCCGCGCGGTCGTGTTCCTCAGCTCGACGGTGACCTCCACGTCCTCGCCGGCCAGCGCCAGGTCGGGCACGCTGACCTGCGGTTCCGTGTCGGTGATGTTACGCGGGACGATCTCCTTGGCCGTCAGGAACGACTCGACGGCGTCCAGTACGGCGGCGTTGTCCTGCAACGACGTGTGCTGCTCCGTCACGCGGTGCAGTGTGTTCGACGACAACGCGAGCCCACGTCGTGCGGCGCCGACCATCGGCACGGTCGCGTCGCCGTACAGCTCCTCGCCCTCGTACGTCCGGTAGCAGGTGACCTTGCCGTCGGCGATACGCGCCGTCGTCGCCGTGGGCTGCTTACCTCCGAGGATCGCGTACGTGCGGTCGGCGAACGAGTCAGTCAACGCGTCGTGGAACGCCATCGCGTCCACGACCATCTTCGTGTCCAGCTCGGGCAACGAGGTCTCGGTCGTTTTCACCAAACCGCCGGGCGTCTCTATGCACGCGTACTCGGGCAGCAGCTGGTGCAACGACGGCATCGACCGCGCGAACTCCGTGAGGTCGACCGCCAGCGGCCCGAGACCCTTGCGCACGCCGTTGACCAGCTGGTCCAGCGCGGTGGCGGCCCCGCGGTAGGGCGTGCCCATCGTGATCAGCTTGTCGGTCCGCTCGGCCATCCCGCACTGCTCGACGCACCACCGCGCCACCAGACCGCCCATCGAGTGGCACACGAAGCTGACCTTCGCGTCCGGGCCGATCCGGTCCAGCGCCTCGTCCACCCGCCTGGCCAGCAGCGCGCCGTTGTAGCGGTTCGACAGCCGCCAGTCGTAGGCGAAGAGCAGCAGGTTGCCCTTCTCGACGGTGTAGCCGAGCGAGTTCATCCTGCGCGTCACCCGGTCGTAGCCCTTGAGCGGCGTCCAGATGCCGGGGACGACGTGCAGGTCCGTCATCAGCCCCACGGGCTCGATGCCGTCACCGGGGTGCTCGTCGCCGATGCCGGCCGGGAGTGTCAGCCGCTTCAGGCTGCGGCCCAGCGTGAGGACGGCGCGCAACGCGGCCTTGGGCGACACCTCCCAGACCATGCCGTCGGCGTTGCGGAGCGTGCTGCCGAGAATGCCGGGCAGGACGACGACCAGATCGCTCATCAGGACTCCTCGGCGAGCTTGCGGATGAGGGTGAGCAGTGCGAGGTTCGCGGGCACCAGGTGGGTCAGCTCGCGGATCCACGCGAGGCGCTGGTCCGGCACGGGCAACGCCAGCCGTTCGTCACCGGCCCGAGCGCGCGCGACCACCTTGTAGAGCGCGGCCAGCGCGTGCGGCTCCAACGCCGTCACGGCCTGGGTCAGCGCCTGAGGTGACGCGGACGCCGCCAGCTCGCGCAGGACCTCCGTGGCGCGGGCGGGGTCCTCCACGGCGTCCAGCACGCGGTCGAGCACCTCGGCGTCCTGCCCGGCCAGCAGCAGCAACGCGTGCACGGGGCGGTTGTCGCGGACGTTCTTGAGGACTTCCTTGTCCAGCAGCTCGGCCCGCCGCGTGGCGAGCAGCTCGCGGCGGCGGGCGGGGGTGGCGTCGACGAACTCGTCCGCGAGGCTGGCGAGCAGCCACGGCCGGTAGGCGAGCTCGACGCCCTTCTGCCGCGCGGTGGCCCGCCGCGACTGGATGACCTGCGCCTCGATCAGGCTCGTGCCGTACAGCGCCTCCGTCACCGCGACGTCGGCGTCGGCCGACAGCAGCTCGGGGTGGCGCAGCAGGACCGCGCACTCCTCGGCGTACGAGCGCGCGAACACCCAGGCGCGGGCGGTCCGCAGCAGCGTCCGGTCGACCGTCAGCCAGTCCGGGGTCGTGTCCCACGGCCACGGACCCGAGTCGTAGTGGCGGCGCGCGATGTCGTGCACGTCGTGGATCGTCTGCCGGGACTGGCCGACGTGCGCCAGCGCCTGGCAGAGCCACTTCGCCGCCGCCGGATCACCCGCCGACGTGGCCGCCGCCCGCAGCATCAGCAGCGTGGCGAGGCGCGGGCCGGTGAACCGCGCGGTCACCCGCTCCCAGGCCCTCTCGGCGGTCTCGGGCTGCCCGAGGCCGGCGCAGAGCGTGTCGAGGGTGAACAACGCCGCCGCCAGCGTCGAGAGGCGGTCGGCGTTCTCGGGCAGCAGGCAGACCTCGATCGTCTTCTCGCCGGTCTCCAGCGCCTCGGTGGGCTTGTCCGCGTCGCGCTGGCGGCGCATCAGGTTGTGCAGGGCCTGGGCGTGGATCCGCTGGCCCTCGGCGAGGGTGGCGGCCTGCCGCGCGGCGGTCAGGGCGGCGTCGGTGCGGCCGACCATGCTGTGGGCGACGCTCAGGCTCAGCGCCGCGTCGGCGAGCTGCGGGCGGAACGCCGCGTGCCTGCCGAGCGTGCCGCTGATCTCCGCGGCCTGCCGGGTCGCGCCGTCGGCGTCGGCCAGCCTGCCGAGCGCCAGGTAGTCACGGCTCAGCTCGACGAGCGCGCTGACGAGGTCCGCGAGGAACACCGGGTTCGTCTGCGCGAGCGCCCAGAACAGCTCGACGGCCTGCTTCGACCGGTGCATGGCCTCGTACCGCAGCCCGGACTCACTGCACCGCGCGGCAAGACACGTCATCGCGCGCGCAAGGGGAGCATCGGACTCAACGGCCGCGACGGCATCACGAGCCGTGGACAGCGCATCTTGCCTACGTCCGAGCATCGCGTACGTATCGCTCAGATCAACCAACGCGCCGCTGAGGTGTGCCGCGTACGTCCGGTTGTCACCGCCGTGCGTCGTCGTCTTCGCGATGCGCTGCGCCAGCCGTTTGTGCGTCAGGCTTTCCGCCGTCGTCGGGGTCGCGGCCACCAGCTCCCGGTAGCGCACCGCGGCCTCCTCGGCGGGCCCCACGGCCTGCTGGAGCCGTCCCGCCTCGCGGAACCGCCGGCCGAGCTTGTTCAGCACGAAAGCCAGGTCCGCCAGGTACATCCGCAGTTCCGGCACCAGCGCGCGGAAGTGGTCGGCCGCCTCCTCCAACGGCGGAATGGCCTCATCGCCACGACCCCAGTGCATCAGCTCGTTCGCCGCCGTCGTGGCCGCGAGAGCGATGTCCGGCAACAACATCCGGTCCGCCACCGCGAGAGCGCGCAGTCCGTCCAACGCCCGTGTGCCCGCATGTCCGCAGTGCCGCCACGCGTACTTCCACAGGTATCCCGGCACGTTCGGCGGCACTCCGGCCTCGATGCGCTGCCGGTACAGCTCGATGAGCGCGCAGGCGACCTTCTCGGCATCCGGGGCGAAGACCTCGTCCCGGCTCGGCGCGAACGGCGGCCGCAGGTGGTCCGCGAACGTCTGGTGCGTCAGCTTGAAGACCGCCGTGCCCTCCTCGCCGTCCTGCACGACGTGGCGGCCCAGCTCGGTGAGCACCGCGGTGATGTCATCCCGCGTGAAGTCCTGTCCCGCCAACGCCCGTGCGACCGCGATCCACTCCGCTTCGGGGAATCCGGCGCCGTAGCTCCACGTCAGCGCCGTCAGCAGCGCACGTGCCGATGGAACCTTCGAGAGTTCGCGTTCGAACGCCGCGTCCAGCGACAGCTTCAGGTCGGCGCCGCCGTCCGCCAGCACCTGGTCGGTGATCATCCACGCGGTGAGGAACGGCAGCTTCGCCAGTTCGTCCACAGTGGACTGCGCGGCGCCGGCGCCCAGCCGTGCCAGGACGTACTCGCGGACGTCGGTCTCGCTGCCGGTCCGGTCGAGGTCGAGCACCTCGACCGGCGACAGCTCGGTCAGCAGGGGAGCGCCGCCCGCGACCCGCTGGGCCTGGCGCGTCGAGACGATCACGACCGCGCAGGCCGCGAGCTTGGTCAGCAGCGAGGTGGCGATCGAGAACGACTCCCCGCGCGCCTCGTCCAGGCCGTCCACGACGAGCACAGGCGGCGTCGGCAACGCGCTGACGACGCCCACCAGCTCGGCGGCACCCCGCCGCGGCCCCTCCGGCGCGGCGACCAGGCCCGCGGCGACGAGCTGGCGGCTGAGCAGGTCGGCCACGCGGTCGGCGTCCATCGCGCGGGCGTGCACGGCCGCGTCCACCGAGCCGGGACCGGGGTCGGCGTGCCGGAACGGCGGCCCGGTCGTCAGCAGCAGGTCGCGCTCGGCGGGGTTGGACAGGCTGACGACCCGGCCGACGACCGCGGACTTGCCGGTGCCCGGCGACCCGGTGACCACCCGCAGCCCGGGGACCCCGGACCTCACCCAGCCCACGACCCTGTCGACCTCGGCGGTGCGGCCGGTGAACCACGACCGGCCGGATGTCGAGTCGCCACCCCGTGCCGCGAGCAAGAGGTGCTTCACCACCGTGTTCGTGGCGTAGAGCGGATTCGGCAGCATCGGCTGTGCGGAGCCGTACTGCATGAAGCGCGGCCGTTGGACGTCGCTGTCCCACGCGTTCAGCAGCGCCATCCCGACCGCGCTGCCGTCGACGAACGCCGTGCGGTCGCTCCACCGCCGTGCGTCCTCATCGGCCGTCGGCCCCGCACGCAGCAGCTTGCGCAACTTCCCGCCGAACAGGCCGTCACGGGCCGTTTCGATGTCGGAGCACGACACGAGCACGCCTGCCCAGTGCACCTGACCCGTCAGCAGCTCGCTCTGGATCTCCGCGATCGTCCGGACGGCCTCGTCGAGCTGCGTGCCGGAGTAGCAGGCGTCGATGATGATGAGCACCTGCCGCGCCCCCGAGGCGGCGCACGACACCGCGAAGTCGTGCAGCGTGATGCCGTCGAGGTTGCCGGTGTTGTCCTTGGCCAGGAGCCGGAGGTTGCTCGCCGCGGGGATGGCGTGCCCGCTCCACAGCGCCACGAGCGCGCCGCCGTCCTGCGGTGCCGTCTGCAGGCCTTTCAGGTGCGCGCGGACCTCGGCCTCGGTCGGGTCGGCCAGCGGGTCGCCGTCGTAGCCCTTGAGCAGGGCGTGCAGCTCCCGCACGTCGCTCACGGCGTGCTGCAGCGGCTGCACCGACTCGTAGGAGCCGACGCCGATGCCGACGAACCTGTTCCTGACCCTTTCCCGCATGCGCCACTACCCCCTGTCCACACGTCGTCCGTGCGCGAGGGGCGTTACCCCGGTTAACTCACATGGAGGAGTCCTTCGTGTCCTTGGGCAGCTCCGCGTTCGTGTTCTTCTCCAGGAACCTCAGCAGCTCCACGGGGAACGGCAGCACCAGCGTCGAGTTCTTCTCCGCCGCCACCTCCACGATGGTCTGCAGCAGCCGCAGCTGTAGCGCGCCGGGAGTCTCCTCCATCGTCCCGGCCGCCTCCGAGAGCTTCCTGGACGCCTGCAGCTCGCCGTCCGCGGTGATGACGCGCGCCCGCCGCTCGCGTTCGGCCTCCGCCTGCCGCGACATCGAGCGCTTCATGCTCTCCGGCAGCGCCACGTCCTTGATTTCGACCCGGTCGATGTCGATGCCCCACGCGATCGCGGGGGTGTCGATCATCAGCTCCAGGCCCTGGTTGAGGCGCTCGCGGTTGGACAGCAGGTCGTCGAGCTCGCTCTTGCCGATGATCGACCGCAGCGAAGTCTGCGCCACCTGCAGCATCGCGAACCGGTAGTCCTCGACGTTGATGACGGCCTTCGCCGGGTCCTGCACCTTGAAGTACACGACGGCGTCGACGCGCACGGTGACGTTGTCGCGCGTGATGCCGTCCTGCGCCGGCACGGGCAGGGTGACGATCTGCATGTTGACCTTCCGGAGCTGGTCCACCCCGGGAACGAGCATCGTCAGCCCAGGCCCGCGCACGGCCTGCTGGAGCTTGCCGAACCGGAACACCAGCCCCTGTTCGAACTGCTTGATCACCCTGGCGCTCATCGCGAGGCCGATGCCCCCGAACACGACGATGCCGCCGAGGACCTCGAAGAAGACCATGAGACCCGCCTTTCCCGGCGCATGCCCTCGACCTGCAACGGTACGCCTCGGGTCCGACGATTTTCAGCAGCTCCGGCCCTCCGTCCAGGACAGACCGGGTGGTGGTTCCGACAACCGGGAAGTGCACTCCACCCGGCGGCACGCGTTAATGTCGGAAGCATGCAAACCTGGTCATCGATTCCTGTGCCGCGGGTTCCGGGGGACCCCCGCCCGCTGCGGCTGTTCGACACGGCTACGGGCGAAGTGCGCCCCACGGCTCCAGGAGACACCGCCAGGTTGTACGTCTGCGGCATCACGCCGTACGACGCGACTCACCTCGGCCACGCCGCGACCTACCTCGCGTTCGACCTCGTGCACCGCGTGTGGCTCGACAACGGTCACAACGTGCACTACGTGCAGAACGTCACCGACGTCGACGACCCGCTGCTGGAGCGGGCCCTGCGGGACAAGGACGACTGGGTGGTGCTCGCCATGCGCGAGACGGCCCTGTTCCGTGAGGACATGGAGGCGCTGCGCGTCCTGCCGCCGCAGGACTACGTGGGCATCGTCGAGGCGATCCCGGAGATCGTCGAGGTCGTCGCGAAGCTCGTGGCCGACGGTCACGCCTACCGCGTGGACGACCCCGAGCACCCCGACGTCTACTTCGAGCACAACGCCACCGGGCGGTTCGGCTACGAGTCGAACTACTCGGAGGAAACCATGCTCCGGTTGTTCGCCGAACGCGGCGGCGACCCCGACCGCCCCGGCAAGCGCCACCCGCTCGACGCCCTGCTGTGGCGCATGAAGCGCGACGGCGAACCGTCGTGGCCGTCCGAACTGGGCGAAGGCCGCCCCGGCTGGCACATCGAGTGCAGCGCCATCGCCCACAACCGCCTCGGCGTCGGCTTCGACGTGCAGGGCGGCGGCTCCGACCTGATCTACCCGCACCACGAGTACTCCGCCGCGCACGCCGAGGCCCAGACCGGCCAGCACCCGTTCGCGCGCCACTACGTGCACGCGGGCATGATCGGCCTCGACGGCGAGAAGATGTCGAAGTCGCGCGGCAACCTGGTCTTCGTCTCGAAGCTGCGCGCCGAGAAGGTCGACCCGAACGCCATCCGCCTCGCCCTGCTGGCGGGCCACTACCGCGCAGACCGCCCGTGGACCCAGGCCCTGCTCGACGAGGCGCTGACCCGCCTCGCCCGGTGGCGCCGCGCCGCGGAGCTGTCGTCCGGACCGTCCGCTGTGGACACCGTGACGCGGCTGCGCGACCACCTGGGCAACGACCTCGACACGCCGCGCGCCCTGGCGGCCGTCGACGCGTGGGCCGACGAGGCGCTGGCGCACGGCGGTTCGGACAAGCACGGGCCGTCGCAGATCCGCACGGCTGTGGACGCTTTGCTGGGCGTGGAGCTCTAAGCAGGCTGGTCGGTGGCCGTCGTCTCGGCGGCCACCGAGTGGCCGGCGACGCGGCGGATCAGGCGAGCCGGAACACGCAGGTGGCCAGCACGGTGCCGGATGTGGCCTTACGAGAGCCGTTCGTGCACCACCGCTCGGTGGTCGTGGTGGTCTGTCTTCCGCGCCCCTCGGCTGCGATCTCTTCCGGCGCCTTGCCGAAAAGTGCCGCTCGACTCTCCCGTTGCCGCGGTCGTTCGGTGCAGCGGACGTGCCGGGTCGTCATCGGCACCTGTCGCAACCGGCAACTGGAACCGCCCCCGAGGCGGAAGCACCGGGGGCGGCTCGTCCAGAGGTGGAGCGATCAGACGTCGAGCGTCCAGTTGTTCAGCGTGCCGGAGTCGAGGAGCGCCGCGTCGCGCACGCGCAGCGTCCAAGTGCCGTTGGCCGCCTCACCCGAGAGGTCGCGGGTGAAGGTCTCGTTGATGTTGTCGGCCGAGCCGCCGGCGCGGTTGTGCAGGTTGTAGACCGAGCCGTCGGGCGCGACCAGGTCCACCACGAGGTCGCCCTTGTAGGTGTGCGTGATCGAGACCTTGATCGACGCCGTGGCCGAGGCGTTGCCCGAGCAGCCGGAGACGACGATCGTGCTGTTCACGGTCGACAGGTCGCCGATGGCGACCGGGGTGGAGTTGGTGCGGGCGTCACAGCTGCCGCCGACCGCGTTGACGACCCAGGAGAAGGTCGCCGTGCCGGTCTTGCCGGCCGAGTCGGTGACGGTCGCGGTCACCGTGGAGGTGCCCGCCGTGGTCGGGGTGCCGGAGATGGCGCCGGAGGCGTTCGCCGTCAGGCCGGCCGGGAGGCCGCTCACGGACCAGGTGTACGGCGCGGTGCCGCCGGAGGCCGAGAGCTGCAGCGACACCGGCGTGCCGACCGTGGAGGTCTGCGTGCCGGGGTTCGTCACCGACGGGTTGCCCGGCTGCACGCCACCGAAGAGGGTGTAGAGCAGCTTGTTCGGGGAGCCGGTGCCGGGGCTGGTGATCTTGTTGGGGGTCGACGCGCCGTTCAGGCCCGCCCAGACGGCGGCGGGGCTGTCGGTCGGGTGCGTGGCGAGCCACAGGGCCGCGCCACCCGCGACGTGCGGCGACGCCATCGAGGTGCCGGAGATGTTGTTCGTGGCGGTGTCGCTGGTGTGCCACGCCGACACGATGTTCTGGCCCGGCGCGAAGATGTCCGTGCAGGTGCCGTAGTTGGAGAACGAGGCACGCGCGTCGGTGTTGGTCGACGCGTTGACGGTGATCGCCTCGGCCACGCGGGCCGGGGACGACGAGCAGGCGTCGGTGTTCGAGTTGCCGGACGCGACGGCGTAGGTCACGCCGGACGCGACCGAGTTGCGGACGGCGGTGTCCAGGGCGGCCGCGGCGCCGCCACCGAGGGACATGTTCGCCACGGCGGGCTTCACCGCGTTCGCGGTCACCCAGTTGACGCCGTCGACGACGCCCTGGATCGTGCCCGAGCCCTGGCAGTTGAGCACCTTCACCGCGACGACCTTGGCGGCCTTCGCGATGCCGTACTCGGCGCCCGCGACGGTGCCGGCGACGTGCGTGCCGTGGCCGTTGCAGTCGCTGTTGTTGCCGTCACCGGAGGTGTTGGCGCCCCAGGTGGCGCGGCCGCCGAACGTCTGGTGCGTGGTGCGCACACCGGTGTCGACGATGTACGCCGTCACGTTCGAAGCGGTCGTGTCGTACTGGTAGCTGTTGCTCAGCGGCAGGTCGCGCTGGTCGCTGCGGTCGAGACCCCACGACGGCGGGTTCTGCTGGACGTCGAGGAGGCTCACCTCGGCGTCCTGCTCGACGAACGCGACCTTCGGGTCCGCGGCGAGGCGGGCGGCCTGCTTGGCCGTCATCTTCACCGAGAAGCCGTTGAGCGCGTGCTGCCAGATCTTGCCGACCTGGCCGCCGTAGCGTCCCGCGAGCTCCGGAGCGGCGGCCCTCGACGCCGTTCCGGCCTTGAGCGAGACGATGTAGCTGTCCTTCACGACCTTGGCGCGGTCGGCGCCGAGAATCGTCCCCACGTTTTCTTGAGCAGATGCGGCTGGAACCACGGCGGCGGCCAAACACAGGGTGGCGGCGGCCGTGAGTCCCGTACCCAAGACTCTTCGCATTGCAGGGTTCTCCCTCGTGCAGGGAACAGGGTGACCTGCACGCTAGACCTAAACCGCAGGTCAGAGGGATACGCCGTCGAGTGCGAACTGTTGACAGATTTGACGTTCCGTGTCAATCCGAATGGTCGCTCTGAGTCACGGAAATAGACTGAGAGGACGCATTTCGATTCCCTATATCAACTCGAACGCCGAGAGGTCCACCCCTCGATCGGCCCTACCGGCCGGTAGGCAGCACGACATAGCGTCGCCCAGACGGAGGAACGAACTGATCGGGCAGTTCGACCGCCTGGGGACGCCTGTCATCCGGTGTCGTGCGAGCTGTGTTGCAGCACAGCTGATCTCCTCATCGCGGTTGCCCGGTCCGGCGTTACACCGGCCCTGCAGAAAACCGAAGATCAAGGAGAACTGCCTATGAAGCGCATGGCTGTCGCGGCTGTAGCCGTGCTGACGGGTGCACTCGCGGCCACGGCATCCCCTGTCGCCGTCGCCGCGCCGCAACCGTCGGCCGAACTGCTCGCCGCGATGCAGCGCGACCTCGGGCTCGACGCCGGGCAGGCGGTGGAGAGGCTGCGCCGGGAGAGCGCGGCCGCGGCCCTGCAGCGGGTCGTGGAGGGTTTCGCCGGTGAGAGCTTCGGAGGGGCGTGGTTCGACGCGTCCTCCGGCAAGCTCGTCGTGGGCGTCACCGACGCGGCCAAGACCGACCGGCTGCGCCAGCTCGGCGCGGAGCCCCGGACGGTCGCGCACAGGGCGAGCGACCTCGACGCGGCCAAGGCGAAGCTGGACGCCTCGCCGGCCCCCGCCGAGGTCACCGGCTGGTACGTCGACACGAAGGCCAACGCCGTGACGATCACGGTCCGGCGCGGCCAGGCCGAGGCGGCCAAGCCGCTGGTGGAGAAGGCGGGCGCCGTCGCGAAGGTCGTCGAGACCGACGAGGCTCCGCGGTTGTTCAAGGACATCCGCGGTGGTGACGCCTACTACATCAACAACGCCGGGCGGTGCTCGGTCGGCTTCGCGGTGCGGGGCGGGTTCGTGACCGCCGGTCACTGCGGTTCGCAGGGCGACTCCGTGGCCGGTGCCGACCGCACCGCGCTGGGCGCGTTCGAGGGCTCGTCCTTCCCGGGCAACGACTACGGGTGGGTCAGGGCGAACTCCTCGTGGACGCCCACGGCCAAGGTGAACCACTACGGCGGCGCCGACGTCGTCGTGTCCGGCAACACCGAGTCCGCGGTCGGCGCGTCCATCTGCCGTTCCGGCTCGACCACGGGCTGGCACTGCGGCGAGGTCCAGGCCAAGGCCCAGACGGTGAACTACCAGGAGGGCTCCGTCACCGGCCTCACGCGCACGAACGTGTGCGCGGAGCCCGGTGACTCGGGTGGCTCGTGGGTCAGCGGCACGCAGGCGCAGGGCGTCACCTCGGGTGGCTCCGGCAACTGCTCCAGCGGCGGCACGACCTACTTCCAGCCGGTCAACGAGATCCTCTCGGCGTACAACCTGACGCTCATCACGGGCTGAGGTAGCCGGGACGGGCGAGGGGGAGCTTTCAACGGCGAAAGCTCCCCCTCGTCGCGTCTCGCGGCGATGTCTCCGGCGACGGCCGTCAGGACTCCCGCTCCTCCAGCCACTTCTCCCGGTGCGTCCGCCACCGGTCGAGCAGCGCCCCGAGCTCGGAGTGCATGAACCGGAAGAACTCGCGCGTCTCGTCCAGGCGGGCCCCTGCCTCGGTGTCCGCGCCCAGCGCGGCGACTCCCTCGGCGAGCACCTCGTCGATCATCCCCAGCATCTGGTCCTTGCGGAACGTCGACTCGTACCAGACGTTGTCGCGCATCCGGTAGACGTCGCGGCGTGAGCCCGGCTCCCGTTCGCGGCTCACGACCTGCACCGTGGTCAGGTAGCGCACCGCGCCCGACACCGCCGCCGGGCTGATCTGCAGCACGTCGGCGATCTCGGCCGCGGTGAGCCGCCCGGAGTCCGTCGTCAGCAGCGCCGCGAGGATCCGCGCCGGCATGCGCGCCATGCCGGTGTCCGCCAGGATTCCGCCGAACCGCTCGACGAACTGGTTCACCGCCTGCTGGTCACGCTGTGTAGCACTCGTCACGGCCGCATCATCCCTTTCGTCAGCCGATCGGGCAAAATTTACGTGCTTCACGAAGTTGTGAAAGAAGTGTAGCTTACCGCCCATGACATCCGCGATATCCGTGTCGGGCCTGGTGAAGACCTTCGGCCCGACGCGCGCACTGGACGACCTCACCCTGGACGTCCAGACCGGTGAGGTGCACGGCTTCCTCGGCCCGAACGGCGCCGGCAAGTCGACGACGATCCGGATCCTCCTCGGCCTGCTGCGTGCCGACTCCGGCACCGCGCGGCTGCTCGGCGCCGACCCGTGGAAGGACACCGCGGCGCTGCACCGCCGGCTCGCCTACGTCCCCGGCGACGTGAACCTCTGGCCCAACCTGACCGGTGGCGAGGTCATCGACCTGCTCGGACGGCTCCGCGGCGGCGTGAACAAGGCCCGCCGCGAGGAGCTCCTGGAGCGCTTCGAGCTGGACCCGCGCAAGAAGGGCCGCACCTACTCCAAGGGCAACCGGCAGAAGGTCGCGCTGGTCGCCGCCCTGGCGAGCGACGTCGAGCTGCTGATCCTCGACGAGCCCACCTCGGGCCTCGACCCGTTGATGGAGGCCGTCTTCCAGGCCTGTGTCAACGACGAACGCGAGCGCGGTCGCACGGTGCTGCTCTCCAGCCACATCCTCGCCGAGGTCGAGGCCCTGTGCGACAGGGTGAGCATCATCCGGGGCGGCCGCATCGTCGAGACCGGCACGCTCGCCGACCTGCGGCACCTCACCCGTACGTCGATCTCCGCCGAGCTCGCGGGCCCGCCCGACGGCCTCGCGGACCTCCCCGGCGTCCACGACCTCGTCACCGAGGGCAACCGCGTCCGGTTCGAGGTCGACTCGGACAAGCTCGACCCCGTGCTCAAGCAGCTCGTGACGTCGGGCGTGCGCACGCTGACCTCGCAGCCACCCACGCTCGAGGAGCTGTTCCTGCGCCACTACGAGGACGCGAGATGATCGGCACCTGGCAGCTGGTCCGCCTCGCTCTGCGCCGTGACCGCGTCCTGCTCCCCGTCTGGGTCCTGTTCCTGGTGGGCGTCACCTACTCCACGACGACGGCGCTCGAGGAGCTGTACGGGTCGCAGGAGTCGCGGGCGCTGCTCGGCGTCACCGCCAACGCGAACTCCGCGTTCCTCGCGATGCTCGGCCCGCTGCACGACTGGTCGTCGCTCGGCGGCCTGGTCGTCTGGCGCTGGGGCGTCTTCTCCGGCCTGTTCATCGCCATCATGGCGATGCTGGTCGTCACGCGGCACACGCGCGCAGAAGAAGAAGCGGGCCGCACGGAACTCATCAGTGCCACCGTCGTCGGTCGGCACGCGCCCCTGGCCGCGGCCGTGGTCGTGGCGGGCGGCACGAGCCTGCTGATCGGGCTGCTGCAGGCGCTGGCGCTGATCGGCAAGGACCTCGCCCCGGCGGGCGCGTTCGCGTTCGGGCTCTCCACGGCGAGCGCCGGACTGGTCTTCACCGGTGTCAGCGCGTTCACCGCGCAGCTGTCGGAGAACTCGCGCGTGTCGAACGCGGTCGCGGGCGGGTTCCTCGGCGTCACCTACCTGCTGCGGGCCGCGGGCGACGCGGCGGGGGAGTCGGGGCCGCAGTGGCTCACCTGGCTCTCGCCGATCGGCTGGACCGAGCAGGTGCGGTCCTTCGGCGACAACAGGTTCTGGGTGCTGCTGATCCCGCTGGTGGTGTTCGCGGGGCTCGTCGGCGTCTCCGCGTACGTCGTGACGCGCCGCGACGTCGGTCTCGGCCTGTTCGCGGCACGCCTCGGACCCGCGCAGGGCTCGATCGGCAGTCCGTTCGGACTGGCCTGGAGGTTGCAGAAGGGGTCGCTCATCGGCTGGTCCACCGCGCTGTTCGGCGTCGGCGTGATCTACGGCAGCGTGGCGCAGGCGGTCGGGCAGATGGTGCAGGACAACCCGGCGCTCGGCCAGGTCGTGCAGCGGATCGGCGGTGCCGACGCGATGGTGGACGCGTTCTTCGCGACCGTCACGCAGCTGCTGGGGCTGATCTCGTCGATCTACCTCGTCCAGGCGCTGCTGCGGCTGCGTTCGGAGGAGACGTCGTTCCGCGCGGAGCCGGTCCTCGCCACGCCGGTCCCGCGCTGGGGCTGGGTCGCCTCGCACGCGGTGTTCGCCCTGGTGGGCGGCGCGGTCGTGCTGGCGTCGGCGGGGCTCGGCCTGGGGCTGGTCCACGGCCTGCAGGTCGACGACCTGGGCACGGTCCTGCCGCGGATGCTGGGCGCGGCGCTGGTCCAGCTGCCCGCGGCCTGGGTCCTCGCCGGCGTGACGCTGCTGCTGTTCGGGGTGTTCCCGCGGCTCACGGGCGTGAGCTGGGCGGTGGTGTCGGCGTCGTTGGTGCTCACGCTGCTGGGGCCGACCCTGGGCCTCGACCAGTGGGTCCTCGACGTCTCGCCGTTCACGCACGTCCCGAAGTACCCGGACATCACCTTCGGGCCGCTCGCGTGGCTCACCGCGGTCGCGGTGCTCCTCCTCGTCGCGGGGTTCGGCGGGTTCCGGCGCCGCGACCTGACAACGTGACGATCGCGGGGATCGTGAGCAGCAGTCCCGCCGGCACCAGGAACCCCAGCAGCGGGTGCGCCTGGTAGAGCGGGACGAACGCCAGCGGGGACGCGGCGGCGCCCATGAAGCGCAGTGACTGCACGACACTGACGCTGCCGCCCCTGTTGGCGCTGTCCCCGGTCAGCACCAGCGCGTTGATGCTCACCAGCACGCCCTGGGCGGCCGCGCCGGTCAGAGCCCACGCGAGGACCACCGCCGCGGCCAGGGGCGAGGTGCCGGCCGCCGCGACCAGGCCCGCGCCGAGCGTCGCGCCGACGACGGCGGTGGTCGTGGCGCCGAACCGGTCGATCGCCCTGCCGACGTGCCGCGCGGTGAGGAAGCCGACGACGCCGAAGCCGGTCAGCAGCACCCCGCGCTGGCCGGCGCCGAGCCCGAAGACGTCGTCGAGCCGGAACGCCACGAGGAACGACAGGCCGCCGAGGCAGCCCCAGCCGATGAAGCCGACGAGCGCCGGCCACAACGTGCTCGGGACGAAGGCGCTGCGCAGGCTCGCGTCGCGCTCCGGCTCGGCGTCGGTCGGCGGCACGCCGAGGACCGCCAGCGCCACGGCCACGACCGCGATCACCACGAACGCGAGCCGCCAGTCGATCTCGGCCGCGAGCCCGCCGACGAGCGGGGCGGAGGTCTGCCCGGCCGCCTGCATCGCGCCGAAGAGCCCCAGCGCGCGGCCGAGCTCCTCCTTCGGCGTCGAGGCGGCGATCACCGCGAGCAGCACCGGCGTCGTGAACGAGTTCGCCGCTCCCTGCAACGCGCGTGAGGCCAGCAGCACCTCGAAGGTCCAGGAGGAAGCGGCCAAAGCGGACGTGACGGCGTAGGCGACGTACGCGATCCGGACAGTCCGTTGTGGACCCCAGCGTTGCGCGAGCGTGCCGGAAGCCAGCATCAGCACGGCGAACGGCACGAGGTAGAACGTCAGCGTCGAGGCCGCGGAGCCGGCCGACCGGCCGAAGCTGCCGCCGATCTCGGGCAGGATCGACGTGGTGACCGCGCCCCCGAACGGTCCGATCAGGGCCCCGGCGTACAGCCCGGCACGTGCCAACCGTCCCACGGACACCTCCGCCGCTCACCCTATTGGGGGCGAGCGGCGGAGAGCGCGCAAAAGTGTTTCGTATCGCTGAGCACTTCGGGAGGCTCAGCGGGGACCGGTCGACGGCCAGCCGGGACCGCGGCCGCGGCGGCGCAGGTAGCGCTCGAACTCCGCGGCGATGTCGTCGCCGGACGCCTCGGTGATCTGCATGGCCGCGTCGCCGCGCTCCTCCAGGGCGCGCACGTAGTTGCGCACGTCCTCGTCCTCGTCGGCCATCTCGGAGACCGTGCGCTCCCACTCCTCGGCCTGCTCCGGCAGCGCGCCGAGCGGGACCTCGATGTCGAGCACCTCCTCCACCCGGTGCAGCAGGGCCAGGGTGGCCTTGGGGGAGGGCGGCTGCGAGACGTAGTGCGGCACCGCGGCCCAGAACGAGATCGCCGGGATGCCCGCCTGCACGCACGCGTCCTGGAACACGCCGACGATGCCGGTCGGGCCCTCGTACTTCGAGTGCTCCAGGCCGAACTTCTCGGCGGCGTCCGCGTCGTAGGCCGTGCCGGTGACCGGGACCGGGCGCGTGTGGGGCGTGTCCATCAGCAGGGCGCCCAGCGTCACCACCGTCGTCACCCCGAGCGCGTCGATGTGCCCGAGCAGCTCGGCGGCGAACTTGCGCCACCTCATGTTCGGCTCGATGCCGTGCACCAGGATCACGTCCACGTCCGACCCGGGAGGCCTGCACACCGACAGCCGCGTCGTCGGCCAGTCGACCCTGCGGGTGACGCCGTCCACCATCCGGACCGTCGGGCGGGTCACCTGGAAGTCGTAGTAGTCGTCCGGGTCGATCTCGGCGAGCGGGGTGGCGTCCCAGGTGAGTTGGAGGTGCTCGATCGCGGTGCTGGCGGCGTCGCCGGCGTCGTTCCACCCTTCGAACGCGCAGACCATGATCGGAGCCGTGAGCGGTTTGCGCGGGGTCGAGGGGGTCGGGGATTCCTGGGACGGATCGTTCACGGCGCCAGACTACGGCCTCCCCCGCCCAAGTCATCGTAGGCTTGGCCCATGCGTGATCGCGGAGAGTCGCCGTTGCTGGATGCGCTGGTCAACCGCGTTGTCGTCGCCGACGGGGCCATGGGCACCATGCTCCAGGCCGCGGATCTCTCCCTCGACGACTTCCGCGGCCTGGAGGGCTGCAACGAGATCTTGAACGTCACGAGGCCGGACGTCGTGAAGGCCGTGCACCGCGGCTATCTCGAGGTCGGCGTCGACGCCGTGGAGACCAACACGTTCGGCGCGAACCTCGCGAACCTGGCCGAGTACGACATCGCGGACCAGATCTTCCACCTGTCCGAACGCGGTGCCGCCCTGGCGCGCGAGGTGGCGGACGAGTTCAGCGGGCCGGGGCAGCCGAGGTTCGTGCTCGGGTCGGTCGGTCCCGGCACCAAGCTGCCGACGCTCGGCCACGCGTCCTACGCGACGTTGCGCGACGCCTACGAGGAGCAGTGCAAGGGCCTGCTCGCCGGTGGCGTGGACGCGATCATCGTCGAGACCTCGCAGGACCTGTTGCAGACCAAGGCGTCCGTGATCGGCGCCCGGCGCGCGATGACCGCGGAGGGCCGCCGGGTCCCGGTCATCGCCCAGGTGACCGTCGAGACGACCGGCACGATGCTGCTCGGCACGGAGATCGGCGCCGCGCTGACCGCCCTGGAACCGCTGGGGATCGACCTCATCGGCCTCAACTGCGCCACCGGCCCCGCCGAGATGAGCGAGCACCTGCGCACGCTCGCCAAGCACGCGCGCATCCCGCTGTCGGTGATGCCGAACGCCGGACTGCCCGAGCTCGGCCCGAACGGCGCGGTCTACCCGCTCTCGCCGGAGGAGCTGGCCCAGGCGCTCACGGGGTTCGTGCGGGAGTTCGGCACGCGCCTGGTCGGTGGCTGCTGCGGCACGACCGCCGAGCACCTGCGCCAGGTCGCGGAAGCGGTGAAGGACCTGGGACCCACGCCGCGCCGCCCGCGTCCCGAGCCCGGTGTGTCCTCTTTGTACCAGGCCGTCCCGTTCAAGCAGGACGCCTCGGTGCTGATGATCGGCGAGCGCACCAACGCCAACGGCTCCAAGGCGTTCCGCGAGGCGATGCTCGCGGAGAAGTGGGAGGACTGCGTCGAGATCGCGCGCGACCAGACGCGCGAGGGCGCCCACCTGGTCGACCTCTGCGTCGACTACGTCGGCCGCGACGGCGAGGCGGACATGCGCGCGCTGGCCTCGCGCCTGGCCACGGCGTCGACGCTGCCGATCATGCTCGACTCGACCGAGCCCGCGGTGCTGCGGGCCGGTCTGGAGTGCCTCGGCGGCCGGTCGGTGGTGAACTCGGTCAACTACGAGGACGGCGACGGTCCGGACTCGCGGTTCCAGAAGATCATGCGGCTCGCCTCGGAGCACGGTGCCGCGGTCGTGGCGCTGTGCATCGACGAGGAGGGCCAGGCCCGCACCGCCGACTGGAAGGTCCGCGTCGCCGTCCGGCTGATCGAGGACCTGACGGAGAACTGGGGCGTGCGGGTCGGCGACATCATCGTCGACTGCCTGACCTTCCCGATCTCCACCGGCCAGGAGGAGGTCCGCCGCGACGCGGTGGAGACGATCGAGGCGATCCGCGAGCTCAAGCGCCGCTACCCGGACGTGCAGACGACGCTGGGCCTGTCCAACGTCTCCTTCGGGCTCAACCCGGCCGCTCGCCAGGTGCTGAACTCCGTGTTCCTGCACGAGTGCGTGCAGGCCGGCCTCGACACCGCGATCGTGCACGCGTCCAAGATCGTGCCGATGGCGCGCATCCCCGACGAGCAGCGCGCGGTCGCGCTGGACCTCGTGTACGACCGCCGCCGCGAGGGCTACGACCCGCTGCAGAAGCTGATGGAGCTGTTCGAGGGCGTCACGACGAAGTCGAACTCCGCCTCCCGCGCCGAGGAGCTGGCCGCGCTGCCGCTGTTCGAACGGCTGGAGCGCCGGATCGTCGACGGCGAGCGCAACGGCCTGGAAGCCGACCTCGACCGCGCCCTCGACGAGCGCCCGGCGTTGCAGATCATCAACGACACGTTGCTCGCGGGCATGAAGACCGTCGGCGAGCTCTTCGGCTCCGGCCAGATGCAGCTGCCGTTCGTGCTGCAGTCCGCCGAGGTCATGAAGACCGCCGTCGCGCACCTCGAACCGCACATGGAGCGGTCCGACGACGAGGGCAAGGGCCGGATCGTGCTCGCCACCGTCAAGGGCGACGTCCACGACATCGGCAAGAACCTCGTCGACATCATCCTGTCCAACAACGGCTACGAGGTCGTGAACATCGGCATCAAGCAGCCGATCACCGCGATCCTGGAGGCCGCGCAGGAGCACCGCGCGGACGCGATCGGCATGTCCGGCCTGCTGGTCAAGTCGACGGTGGTCATGAAGGAGAACCTCGAGGAGATGAACTCCCGGGGTGTGGCCGCGCGGTGGCCCGTCCTGCTCGGTGGCGCGGCGCTGACCCGCGCGTACGTCGAGAACGACCTGACCGAGATGTACTTCGGTGACGTCCGCTACGCCCGCGACGCGTTCGAGGGCCTGCGGCTGATGGACGCGATCATGGCGGCCAAGCGCGGTGAGGCGCCCGTGGTCGACGAGGAGGCCAGGGCGAAGGCGGCCGAGCGCAAGGCGCGCCGGGAACGGGCGCTGCGCCTCGCCGCCGCCCGCAAGTCCGCCGTCGAGGAGGAGGCGCGCACCGGCCGTTCCGACGTGGCGGCGGACAACCCGGTCCCGGTACCGCCGTTCTGGGGCAGCCGGGTCGTGAAGGGCATCCCGGTCGCGGACTACTCGGCACTGCTGGACGAGCGGGCGACGTTCATGGGCCAGTGGGGCCTCAAGGGCACGCGCGGCGGCAACGGACCGTCCTATGAGGACCTGGTCGAGACGGAGGGCCGCCCGCGCCTGCGGTACTGGATGGAACGCCTTGCCACGGAAGGTGTTCTTGCCCACGCCGCCGTCGTCTACGGCTACTTCCCGTGCGTCTCCAAGGGAGAAGACCTGATCATCCTGCAAGAGCCCTCGCCGGACTCGCCGGAGCGCTTCCGGTTCACCTTCCCGCGCCAGAAGAGGGATCGGCGGCTCTGCCTGGCCGACTTCTGGCGCCCGAAGGAGTCCGGTGAGGTGGACGTCATCGCGTTCCACCTCGTGACGATGGGGCAGCCGATCGCCGACTACGCGAACGAGCTGTTCGGCAAGAACGCGTATCGTGACTACCTGGAAGTCCACGGACTGGGGGTCCAGCTCACCGAAGCGCTGGCCGAGCACTGGCACAAGCGCGTCCGCGAGGAGCTCGTGTGGCCGGGTGGCGGGTCAGTCGCCGCGGAAGACCCCGCCGACGTCGAGGAGTACTTCAAACTCGGCTACCGCGGTGCGCGGTACTCGTTCGGCTACGGCGCCTGCCCCGGCATGGAGGACCGCCGGCGCGTCGTCGAGCTGCTCGACCCGGCGCGCATCGGGGTCTCGCTGTCCGAGGAACTCCAGCTCCACCCGGAACAGTCCACCGACGCCTTCGTGGCGCACCACCCGGAGGCGAAGTACTTCAATGTCTGACCCGCAAGCGGTCCTGTGGGACATGGACGGCACGCTGCTGGACTCCGAGAAGCTGTGGGACATCCCGCTCTACGAGTACGCGGAGAAACTGGGCGGCGTGCTGTCGCCGGAGACCCGCGAACGCATGGTCGGCAGCAACGTCCCCACCACCATGCGCCTGCTGTTCGCCGACGTCGGCATCGAGCCGACCGACGCCGACATGGCCGACGGCGCCGCGTGGATCTCGCGCCGCACCGAGGAGGTCTTCCGCGCCGGCCTGCCGTGGCGGCCGGGCGCCCAGGAGGCGCTGAAGGCCGTGCGCGCGTCCGGTGTGCCGATGGCGCTGGTGACGTCCACCGAGCGTTCGCTGACCGAGGTCGCGCTGGACACGATCGGCCGCGACCTGTTCGACGTGACGGTGTGCGGCGACGAGGTGGACGGCCTGAACAAGCCGCTGCCCGAGCCGTACCTGAAGGCCGCGCGGCTGCTGGGCGTCGATCCGGCGCGGTGCGTGGCGGTCGAGGACTCGCCCACGGGCGTCGCGGCGGCGGTGGCGGCCGGGTGCACCGTGCTGGTGGTGCCGTGCGACGTCGAGGTGCCGGCGGGGGAGAGGCGGGTCTTCCGCGACTCCCTCACCGGCGTCGACCTCGAGGTGCTGCGCGCGCTTTAGCGGTGTGGCGCCGCGGCGGGGGTCCTCGCCCGGCGCGTGGCCGGGTCGACCAGCAGGCCGAACACCACGCCGATGCCGACGTGGAGCGTGGCGAGCTGGGCGAGCGAGCTGAGGCGGAACTGCCACAGCACGGCGACCGGCACGTCCGCGGGGATCGTGTCCGGTGACGCGGGGAACGCGAGCAGCACCACCGCGACGGCCGCGGTGACCGCGAGCAGCACGGCGGTCGTGCGGACCGGCTGCGACTGCTCGCGCAGCCGGTCGGCCAGCAGGCTCGCGCCCCACACGATCACCAGGCCCGCGACCACCACACCGAGGTAGAGCGCGGTGCGGTGGTCCACCGTCCCCGGGTCACCCACGGCGGGCGGGTTGGCCGGGTACTTGAGCCACGGCAGCAGCGCCACGGCGCCGAACACCGCGGCGCCGAGCGCGAAGCTGCGCGTGAACGGCGTGCCGGCGGCGAACCAGCGCTTCGACAGCGCGTAGGCCGTGGCGAACACCAGGCCCACCGCGACGCCGACGATCACCACGCCGAGCATGCCGCCCACGACCTGCGTGCCGCGACCGACCAGCTCCTCACCGCCGTGGGAGTGGCCGTGGCCGTCACCGGAGGGTTCCCGCGCCGCCTCGACCGCGAGCGCGGCGCGGATCGGGATCTCGGTGACCAGGAGCTGCACGAGCGCGGAGGCGACGCCGGCGACGGCGCCGGCCGCGACCCCGCGCAGCGCGAGGGACCTGTACGTCGTCATCTGCTTGATCAGCGGATCAGTGGCACGGGACGCCGAGGGCGTGGCGGCCGTCGTGGAAGAACTCGTGCAGCAGCTCCGAGCTCGCGCCGAGCGCGAGGCCGTTCTCCTGCAGGACCAGGTAGGTGACGATCAGGCCGAGCAGTGAGACGGCGAAGGCCCACTTGGGCACGCGGACGGCGGACAGGCTTGCTGCGGGGCTCGTCATGACGGGCTCCTCCATACCTCGTGGAAGGTCAACTCTCCTTGCGGCGCCGCAGCCGGTCTCCTGACTCCCGGATCAACGCTGCCCCCGCGTCTTCCCAGCCCCTCGCGGGACCAGTGACGTGCTCGGCGGGGATCGCTTCCCGGTCACAGTGGCGAGGACCGCGCCGGATTCACACCGGCTTCCCGTCACTGCGGCGCGTGCACCGTAAGTTCACCGGCCGGTCAGGCACAACCGGCCATAAGAGTTGTTGCGTTCCTCACTTCACGAGCGGACAGTCGCCGCACTTCCCACCTGCGGCGACGCGGTAGTAGAGGCAGCAACTCCTGCGCACGAACCCGACTTCGCCGGGAAAGCTCAGGAATGTGCCGGCCTGTTCGAACGGCGGTGCGCTCATGAGCAGTTCGCCCCGTTCTTCCGCTTCCTCCGCCGTGAGCATCTGTGCGCGCACAACCATTTTCAGCGCACCCGCGATGTTCGACATCGCGTTGCCCCACAACAACCCTCGCGCCACCGGCGTGACCGACTCGATCGCCTCGACCACGGGTTCCAGCGCCTCGGCGGCGGGCGGACCGAGCCGCGGCTCGTCGATGCGGACGCTCAGGCCGTTGACCGGGTGGTGCTGCCACCACAGGTTCTCCGGCCGGACGTCGATCGGGAGGTTCGCGGCCGTGAGCGGGCTGAGCAGCCGCGCGGTGTAGCCGAGGAAGAACAGGCTCGCCGCGACGCGGGGTTCCTCCGCCCGGTACCGGACAGCGATGGCGTCGATGGTGTTCTTGAGCGCCGGGCCCTCCAGGAGCGCCGTTCCCGGCGACCAGGAGTCGTCCGGACGGCCGACGTCGAGCGCGAAGAAGGGGTTGATCCCGCGCACCCGGCGCAGCGCTGCGAGGACCTCCGCGAATTCGGACACGGGAATTCACGCTACCGGGTGTTCATGCAGGACAGATCACGTCCACGGCCTGGGACAGATGCGACCGCGGTGCGGACCGGGGTCCGGGGGATGGGAGGATGTGGAGCCGTGAAGACCTTCGATTCCCTGTTCGCAGAGCTGACCGGACGAGCCGCCACCAAGCCGGAGGGATCCGGCACCGTCGCAGCGCTCGAGGCCGGGGTCCATGCGCAGGGCAAGAAGGTCCTGGAGGAGGCGGGCGAGGTCTGGATCGCCGCCGAGTACGAGTCCGACGAGAAGCTCGCCGAAGAGATCTCGCAGCTGCTGTACCGCCTCCAGGTGCTGATGCTGGGCCGCGGCCTGACCCTCGAAGACGTCTACAAGTACCTCTGACGGAGACCCTCACATGCTGCGCGTAGCAGTCCCGAACAAGGGTGCGCTCGCCGAACGCGCCTCCGCCATGCTCACCGAGGCCGGCTACCGGCAGCGGCACGAGCCGCGCGACCTGACCGTGCTCGACCCGAACAACGAGGTCGAGTTCTTCTTCCTGCGCCCCAAGGACATCGCGATCTACGTGGCGTCCGGTGACCTGGACCTCGGCATCACCGGCCGCGACCTGGCCGCCGACTCGGGCGCCGACGACAACGGCTCCTCCGTCGAGGAGCTGCTGGCGCTGGGCTTCGGCGCCTCGACGTTCCGCTACGCGGGCCCTCGCGGCACCGACTGGAAGGTCTCCGACCTCGAGGGCAAGCGCCTCGCCACCGCCTACCCGAGGCTCGTGGGCCGCGACCTCGAGGCCCGCGGCATCACCGCGCAGGTCATCCGCCTCGACGGCGCCGTCGAGATCTCGATCCAGCTCGGCGTGGCCGACCTGATCGCCGACGTGGTGGGCTCCGGCCGCACGCTGCGCCAGCACGACCTGGTGCCGTTCGGCGAGCCGATCTGCGAGTCCGAGGCGGTCCTGATCCACCGCAACGGCACGGAGCTGACCGCCGCCAAGAAGCAGCTGACGGCCCGCCTGCAGGGCGTCGTGTTCGCGCAGCAGTACCTGATGCTCGACTACGACTGCCCGCGCTCGCTCCTCGACGACGCCATCGCCCTCACCCCGGGCCTGGAGTCGCCGACGGTCGCCCCTCTCGCGAACCCGGAGTGGGCCGCCGTGCGCGCGATGGTGTCGCGCAAGGAGGCGAACAAGGTGATGGACGAGCTGGCCGCCATCGGCGCCAAGGCCGTGCTGGCCTCGGACATCAGGTTCTGCCGCCTGTGATCACGGAGCACGCCCTGCTGGACGTGCTGCCGGGTTCCGAGGCCGAGTTCGAGTGGGCGTTCGGCGAGGCGCGGGAGCTGATCTCCGCCTCGCCGGGCTTCCGCGGCCTGGAACTGCTGCGGTGCCTGGAGGCGCCGTCGCGCTACCTGCTGCTCGTGCGCTGGAACACGCTGGAGGACCACACGGTCGGCTTCCGGCAGGGACCCTCCTACGAGCGGTGGTCTTCGTTGCTGCACCGCTTCTACTCGCCGTTCCCGGTGGTGTCCCACTTCGAGAGCGCCCTGAGCACCTCGTCGTCCGTGGTCTGATCGAAGTCCTCGTACCAGGTGCTGACGGCCCGGAAGTGCCTCGGGACGAGGACGGCGACGGTTCTCGTCGTGAAGCTCCGCAGCGACTCCCCGGCCGCGACGGGAACGGCCAGGGTGGTGCTGCGCGGGCAGTGGTGCGCGATCCACCCGAGCGCCGCCTTGGCCGTGACGCCGGTGGCCAGGCCGTCGTCCACGAGGATGACGTCGCGGTCCCTGATGACCAGCGGCTTCGTGCCCCGGTAGAGGGCGGTGCGCCTCCGGGCTTCCGCGCGTTCCTCGTCGCAGATCCGGCCCAGCTGCTCCTCGGTGAGGTTCAGGGCCCGGAGCACCGCTCTGTCGTAGATCGGTGCGCTGTCGGCCGTCACCGCGCCCACGCCGTACTCGGGGTGACCGGGAGCGCCGATCTTCCTCGCCACGACCACGTCGAGCTCGGCGTGCAGGTGCTCGGCCACCTCCCTGGCGACCGGGACGCCGCCTCTGGGCAGGCCGAGGACCAGCGGGTCGTGCCACGAGCGGTCGGCGAGTCGCGCTGCCAGGGCGCGGCCCGCTTCCTTCCGGTTCGCGAACCTCTTCACAGTCCCGTTGACGCTACGCCCCTGCGAGGCCGGTCGGACAGGCCGAGGACATCGGTGGTCGTGCGGCCCGAGCCCGCGCGGGTGGCGAACCGGAACAGCATCGAGGCACGTCCCGGTGCCGGCCGCGGTACGCGGAAACTCACCCGGATGTGTCGGCCGCGGGTCTTCGTGGCGGTGGTGGGGCTGCGATTCCTGTCGTGGCCTGCGTCAGCGTTCGCGGACGAACAGCGCCTGCGCCGTCGTCCCCACCGGCCCCTCCACGTCGTGCACCACGCTGGTCGCGAGCCCGACCCCGTCCTGCCCGATGGTGGTCCGCGCGTCCAGGCCGATCCACTCGCCGGCGGGCGAGCGGTGCAGGTGCACCGTCAGGTCGGTGTTGATGGCGTACCACTTGCGGATGTCCAGACGGGACGAGACGCCGCTGGCCGAGTCCACCACGGAGAACAGGCGCTCCAGCGGGGACGGCTCCGAGCCCTCGACGACGGCCACGCGTGGGCGGGCCCACACCTGCGCGTCGCCCGGCGTGAAGATGCCGCCGGACAGGGAGAGCCACTCGACGGCGGCCAGGTAGCCACCGGACCAGTGGTCCGGGATCTCCATCGGCACGGCCGACGTGGGCGGTGCGAGCGGCGGCGGTGCGCCGGCGGCGACGGCGGTGGTGTCCGCGCCGACGATGCGCCACGCGCGGGCCGTCAGCACCGCGCGGCCCTGGAAGGACAGCGAAGCCGCCAGCAGCTCCACCGAGCGACCCGGGCGTTCGACCGAGGTGGCGACCGCCAGGTCGGCGACCGGGACGGGACCGAGCACCTCGAACGTCACGCGGGCCAGGGCGGACGACGGGGTGCCCAGGTCTTGCAGGGCGCGGACCAGCAGGGCCGAGGGCGGGCCGAGGTGCTGGCTGTCCGGGCCCCACGGGCCCACCGTGTGCTGCGTGGAGCGGAACGTGCCGTCGCCCAGCGGCTCGTAGAAGGCGGCCATCAGTCGCGGTCCCGGAGGGCCTCGGCGTCGTCGGGCTCCGGCCAGCCGGGGTAGGGCGGCGGGGTGCCGTCGAAGGCCGGGCAGAACGCCTTGTGGTCGCAGTAGTCGCACAGGCGGCTGGGATTGGGGCGGAAGTCGCCCGTCGGGGCGGCGCGCATGATGGCCTGCCAGATCGCCTCGAGGGTGCGTTCGAAGCGGGCAAGCTCCGACTCGTCCGGCGTGTAGGCGAGGGCCTGGCGGTCGGCGAGGTACATCAGGCGCAGCTGGCGGGGGACGACGCCGCGCAGCTTCCACAGCACGAGCGCGTAGAACTTCATCTGGAACAACGCCTTCGCCTCGCCGATCTCGCGGGGCGCGGCACCCGTCTTGTAGTCGACGACGCGGATCTCCCCCGTCGGGGCCACGTCCACGCGGTCGATGTAGCCGCGCAGCAGCACGCCGGAGGACAGCTCGGACTCGACGAGCAGCTCGCGGGACTCCGGTTCGAGGCGCCGGGGGTCCTCCAGGCCGAAGTAGCCGTCGAGCAGCTTCGTGGCCGACGCGAGCCACTCCGCTTCCTCGGCGCCGCCCGGCTCCTCGAACAGCGTGGCGAACTCCGGGCGTTCGGCCTTCACGCGCTCCCACGCCGGGGCGATCATCGCCCGCGCGCGGTCCGGCACGCGGTCGGCGGCGGGCAGGGCGAACAGGTCTTCCAGCACCGCGTGCACCACCGTGCCGCGCACCTGAGCCTTCGTCGGCCTCTCCGGCAGCCGGTCGACCGCGCGGAACCGGTAGAGCAGCGGGCACTGCTTGAAGTCCCCTGCCCGGGAAGGCGAGAGCGCGGGCCTGCGCAACGTGGTGCTCATGCTTCGCACCCTAGGACAGGGGTCTGACAATCCCGTTCCCGCCACCTGGCCGCGCACCAGACCGCGAGATCACACCGGTGGCTCTACAGTGCTCCCGTGGCCGCGCGGACCAGCGAACGAGAGGGCGGCCTGCTGCTGTTCCGGGTGGCGGGCATCCCGGTGCTCCTCGCGCCGTCGTGGTGGATCGGCTCGGCGATCATCGTCGCCTTCTACGCCCCGCTGGTCGACGACATCGCCCCCGGCACACCGGCGGGAACCGGCCTGCTCGTCGCCGCGCTCTTCGCCGTGTTCCTCGGTCTGAGCGTCCTCGCGCACGAGCTCGGCCACTGCGTCGCCGCCCTGCGGCTCGGCCTGCCGGTGCGAAGACTGCGCCTGTACCTGCTCGGTGGGCTGTCCGAGATCATGCGCACTCCCGGCAGACCCAGCCACGAGGGGCTGGTCGCCGGCGCGGGACCGGCGGTGTCGGTGGCGCTGGCGGTGGTCTTCGGCGTCGGCGGCTTCGCGATGACGCCCGGTGGCGTGCTGTGGCTGCTCGTCGTGCAGGTCGCCGGGGCGAACCTGGTGGTCGCCCTCTTCAACCTCCTGCCCGGCCTGCCGCTGGACGGCGGGCGGATCGTCCGGGCGGGAGTGTGGGCCGCCACAGGTGAACGGGCGGCGGGCACCCGTGTCGCCGTGTTCGGTGGTTTCGCCGTGGCCGCCGCACTGGTGGCGTGGGCGCTCTACGGAGTCGCGGCGGGCGCGGAAGACCGTTGGCTGCGCTTCGGTGTGTGCGTGCTCACGGCGTGGGTCGTCGTCGCGGGCGCGAGAAGTGAACTGGCCAGCGAACGGCGCCGTACCTGGCCCGCCGGCGTGACCCTCGAGGACCTGATCCTCCCCGTGCTCCAGCTCCCCGCCGAGAGCCCCGTCGCGGACGCGCTGAGCACCTCGGCCGGCCGGGGCGTGGTGCTGGTGCGCGCGGACGGCGTCGCGGCGGGGCTGCTCGACGCCGTGGCGGCCGAGAAGCTCGCCGCGGCGAGCCCCTTCGCCCCCGCGGAGCAGGCGGCCGAGCCGATCAGGCCGGAGACGGTGCTCCTCGCCGACGAGCCCGGCGAGGAGATCGTGGAACGCGTCCGGGGCACCGCCGCGTGGCAGTTCCTCGTCGTCGACCTGGAGGGGCGCCCGGCGGGCGTGCTGCGCAGGGAGGACCTGCGTGCGGCCATCGAGAAGGGCGTTTGACACCATTGCGCGGTGATTAGCGCAAGTGGACCGTTCCAGCCGGGTGACCGGGTTCAGCTGACCGACCCCAAGGGACGGCACTACACGGTCGTCCTGGAGCCCGGCAAGGAGTACCACACCCACCGCGGCGCCATCCCGCACGACTCGCTCATCGGCCAGCCCGAGGGCTCGGTCGTCGCGTCGGTGGGCGGCACGAACTTCCTGGCGCTGCGCCCGCTGCTGCCGGACTACGTGCTGTCGATGCCGCGCGGCGCGCAGGTGATCTACCCGAAGGACGCCGCGCAGATCGTCATGTACGGCGACATCTTCCCGGGCGCCCGCGTCCTGGAGGCGGGCGCCGGCTCCGGCGCGCTGTCGTGCTCGCTGCTGCGCGCGGTGGGGGAGAAGGGCAGCGTCCAGTCCTACGAGGTGCGCGACGACCACGCGGTCCACGCCATCCGCAACGTGGAGACGTTCTTCGGCGAGCGCCCCGGCAACTGGTCGATCACCGTCGACGACGTCAAGAACCACCGGGGCGAGGTCGACCGGGTCATCCTCGACATGCTCTCGCCGTGGGAGGTGCTGCCCACGATCGCGGAGAACCTCATCCCCGGCGGCGTCCTGGTCGTGTACGTCGCCACCACCACGCAGCTGTCCGTGGTCACGGAGGCGTTGCGCGAGCAGACCTGCTGGACGGAGCCGCACGCGTGGGAGACGCTCGTCCGCCCGTGGCACGTCGTCGGTCTCGCCGTGCGCCCCGAACACCGGATGATCGCGCACACCGCCTTCCTGCTGACCGCGCGCAAGCTCGCTCCCGGCGTGACGGCGCCCAAGCCGCAGCGCCGCCCCAGCAAGGGCTGACGCCTGTCCGGTTCCGGACGAGGATCCGGGATCTGTCCCGCAAGGTGATGATCGCCGTCGTCGCGCCGCGGGGTGTTCGGCGACGTACGAGCCTTTCAGCGGCGTCCACGAGGTCGGCTGGGACGTGTCCGAGTGCACGTCGTCCATCCAGCAGGTGCTTGATGTGCGGACGTGATCGAGCCCCGACCGGACGTCGGTCGCCTTCTGCCGCGAGTCGCACCAGGCGATCGGCGCGTCCACGCGGTTCCCGCGGAGCCGGCGCGAACGACGAGGGCCCCGCACTCCACCGGAGTGCGGGGCCCTCGGGCGTCAGGTCAGTTGCCCTCGATCTTGTCGATGCCGCAGACCTTCCAGTCACCGCCTTCCTTGGTCAGCTTGTAGATGATGCTGCCCGAGGTGGTCTTGCCGGGGTTGGCGGGATCGACGAGCCCGGTGAGCTTCTGCGTGAACGTGCCGGTGCTGCCCGACGTCTTGACCTCCGTCACGGTGGCCGTGGCGGTCGTCTGCGGCTGGCCGGACTGCGCCTTCAGCTTCGGGAACTCCGCCGTGCACACGAGGTCCTTGACGTCGTTCGGGCTGCTGCTGCCCGCGCGGACGCCCTTCAGGACGATCTCGGTGAACTCCTCGGCGACGTCCTTGGCCGCCGAGTCGCCTCCGCTCGACGAGCTCTTGGAGGACGGCGCGGTCGGCTTGCTGCTGCCGTTCGCCGGGTCCTGGGACGCCGCGGTGGGCGCGGCGGTCGTGCTGTTGTCGTCGGACTTGTCGGTGAAGTAGAAGAACCCCGCGATGCCGCCGCCGACGAGCACCAGCACACCGACGAGAACGCCGATGACCAGGCCGGTGTTGCTCTTCTTCGGAGGCGGGGGACCGCCGAACCCGCCGGGCTGGCCGTAGGGCTGCTGGCCGTAGGGGCCCGGCTGGCCGGGCTGCTGGCCGTAGGGGCCGGGCTGTCCGTACGGGCCGGGCTGGCCCTGCTGCGGGAAACCGCCGCTCTGCGGTCCCTGCTGGCCGAACGGGTTCTGCTGGGGCTGGCCGTAGGGCCCGGGCTGGCCGGGCTGCGCGGCGGGGCCGGGCTGGCCGTAGCCCGGCTGCGGCTGCTGGCCGTAACCCGGTTGCTGCGGCGGCTGCTGCCCGTAGGGCCCTGGCTGCTGGGGCGGGTAGGTCATGGAACTTCCCCCGGAGGTGGTGTGGGGACCCGGCGGTGACTTCTCACCTGGTCGTCGGGATCTTGATGTCCTTGGTGAGCGAGCAGAACTTCCAGTCGCCCGAGATCTTCCTGAACTTCACCTCGGTGTCGGCGCTGGAGCTCTGGCCGGCGACGTTCGTGGAGATGGTGACCTTGACGGTGGCCTCGTTCCCGTTCACCGTCGCGTCCTTGACCTTCGCCTGGGGCTTGAACTGCTTGGCGAGCTCCTCGGCCTGCTTGCGCTGCTCGGGGGTGAGGCTCTCGAGCTTCTTCTCGGCCTCCTTGGCCTCGTCGAGCACCTCCTGGCAGGCCATCGACTTGGCCTTGGCGGTGTTCCCGGAGAGGCCGGCCGCGTAGTACTCCTCCGCGACCTTCTTGACCTCGGCGGCCTCGTCGGAACCGCTGCTGTCGGAGTTGCCGGGGTCCGACGAGCCGCTGGAACTGGTGGAGCTGCCGGAGTCGTTGCCGCTGAGCACGACGGCGGCCGTGATGCCACCACCGACGAGCACGAGGACACCCAGGACGACGCCGATGATCACACCGGTGTTGCTCTTCTTCGGGGGCGGGGGACCGCCGAACCCGCCGGGCTGGCCGTAGGGCTGCTGGCCGTAGGGGCCGGGCTGTCCGTACGGGCCGGGCTGGCCCTGCTGCGGGAAGCCGCCGCTGTGCGGTCCCTGCTGGCCGAACGGGTCCTGCTGGGGCTGGCCGTACGGCTGCCCGTAGCCGGGCGGCGGCTGCTGGCCGTACCCGGGCTGCTGGCCGTGACCCGGCTGCTGCGGCGGCTGCTGCCCGTACGGCCCACCGGGCGGCGGCTGCTGCCCGTAGGGCCCGGGCTGCTGCGGCGGGTAGGTCATCGAAACTCCCCCGAATCGGATGAGGTGATCTTTCCTCGACATTGTGGTACTTCACCGGGCGGTCCGCGGCCGATTGACGCCTGTCGACACGCGCGAGTGGTCATGCACACGCCCTGCAGTCGCGCTCCGGTCACGCGAAGGTCGTGTCTGATAACGATTGCGGCAACTCCAGCGGGAATCGAGCGCGATGCTCTGCGCTGTCGGTGTGGTCCGCCGTACGCGTGGGCGGAACCACCCGGTTGGCCGCACGCCCACCGGTGGCACCGGCGGTCCGCTCGCGCGGATCTTCGGACGGACCCGAACGGAGTGGGTTGCGGTGCGTGACCGCCGAACGGATCAACGGCTCGTCCACCTGGTGGGACGGCGGGGGATCGCCGCCCGTCGCCGGGCCGTGAGCCGCACCAGGCGCGTCCCCGGTCGTCCGAGGGTGGTCGCGGAGCGTGGGAGCCGGGTGCCCGCACAGGTGCTCCCATGACCCTCTCCTCGGACTTATGCGCAGGTGGGCTGGCGTGTCGCGGTGCGAAACGCCGGTGGTGGTCTCCGGGACGCACCGTAGCGGGTGGGCTGGTGGGCCGGACACCGAGATGGAGCAGTTGACCTCTCCCGGAGGTGCGGTCGTTGCATCACACGGGCGAAGATGATGTTGTGTGTACCCCATTTTGTCGGTGATCGCCGGTACCGTAATCGGTACGAACACGGGAGGAGGGTGCCGACATGCAGCACGGTCATCCCGGCAGCCAACCCGATGAGGGTGGCGAGCTGAACCAGGGCAACAATTCCGCTGAGCTGACTGCGCAGATCAGGTTCCTCGAGGACGAGATCGCGTCGTTGCGTCGCAAGCTGACCGAGTCGCCGCGGCACACGCGGTTGCTGGAGCAGCGCTTGGCTGAGGCGACAGAGCGCGTCAGCCAGCTGACCGAGCGAAACACGAAGCTCATAGACACCCTCCGAGAAGCACGAAGCCAGCTGCTCGCGCTCCGCGAGGAGGTCGACCGGCTGGCGCAGCCTCCCAGCGGGTACGGCGTCTTCATGGCGCGGTACGACGACGGGACGGTGGACGTCTTCACCTCCGGCCGCCGGATGCGGGTCGCCGTGTCCCCGGCGGTCGAGCCGGAGAAGATCGCCTACGGCCAGTCGGTGCGCCTGAACGAGGCGCTGACGGTGGTCGAGGCCGGCGGGTTCGAGCGTTCCGGTGAGGTCTGCGCACTGCGGGAGGTGCTCACCGACGACGGTGAGGACACGATCGCGCGTGCGCTGGTCGTCGGCCACGCGGACGAGGAGAGGGTGGTCTGGCTCGCCCAGCCGCTGCTCGACTCGCCGCTCAAGCCCGGCGACTCGCTGCTGGTCGACTCGAAGGCGGGCTTCGCCTACGAACGGGTCCCCAAGGCCGAGGTCGAGGACCTCGTGCTCGAGGAGGTCCCGGACATCGACTACAACGACATCGGTGGCCTCTCCCGGCAGATCGAGCAGATCCGCGACGCCGTGGAGCTGCCGTTCCTGCACGCCGACCTGTTCCGCGAGTACGAGCTGCGCCCGCCCAAGGGCGTGCTGCTCTACGGCCCTCCCGGTTGCGGCAAGACGCTCATCGCCAAGGCGGTGGCGAACTCCCTGGCCAAGAAGGTGCGGGAGATCCGCGGCGAGACCGACAAGCAGGCCAAGTCCTACTTCCTCAACATCAAGGGCCCCGAGCTGCTCAACAAGTTCGTCGGTGAGACCGAGCGGCACATCCGCCTGATCTTCCAGCGGGCTCGTGAGAAGGCGTCCGACGGCACCCCGGTGATCGTGTTCTTCGACGAGATGGACTCGATCTTCCGCACCCGTGGTTCGGGTGTGTCGTCCGACGTCGAGACGACGATCGTGCCCCAGCTCCTCGCCGAGATCGACGGCGTCGAGGGTCTGGAGAACGTCATCGTCATCGGCGCCTCCAACCGCGAGGACATGATCGACCCGGCGATCCTCCGCCCGGGCCGGCTCGACGTGAAGATCAAGATCGAGCGGCCCGACGCCGAGGGCGCGAAGGACATCTTCAACAAGTACCTGACTCCGAACCTCCCGCTGCACGCCGACGACCTCGCCGAGTTCGGCGGGGACCCGAAGGCCTGCATCGAGGGCATGGTGCAGCACACCGTGGAGCGCATGTACGAGGAGTCCGAGGACAACCGGTTCCTGGAGGTCACCTACGCCAACGGTGACAAGGAGGTCCTGTACTTCCGGGACTTCAACTCCGGCGCCATGATCCAGAACATCGTCGACAGGGCCAAGAAGGCGGCGATCAAGTCGCTGCTCGACACCAAGCAGCCCGGGCTCTCCGTCCGGCACCTGCAGGCGGCCATCCTCGACGAGTTCGCCGAGAACGAGGACCTGCCGAACACGACGAACCCGGACGACTGGGCTCGCATCTCGGGCAAGAAGGGCGAGCGGATCGTCTACATCCGCACGCTCGTCACCGGGAAGAACCAGGACACCGGCCGCGCGATCGACACGGCCACGAACACCGGCACGTACCTGTAGCACGAGCCCGGACGGAACCGCCCCGGTCGCTTCTCGCGGCCGGGGCGGTTCCACGCTGTCACGCGCCCGCGGACGTGGAGCGCCGCGATCAGCAGCGCCATCACGACAGCCCGCTCACACGGCGTTCGTGTGCAGCCGCCGTGCACGCGAACCGCGCCGACCCGGCGTTGCCGGCGCACCGACGCGTCGGCTCGCGGTGGACGTTGAGCTCAGGGCACCTGGCGTCGTGGCTGACGCTCGCGGCCCTGCTCGTGGTGGCGCTGCTAGCGGACCAGTCCTGACTCGTAGGCCGCGATCACCAGCTGGGCGCGGTCGCGGGCGTGCAGCTTCGCCAGCAGGTTCCCGATGTGCGTCTTCACCGTCCCGGTGCTGACGTGCAGCTCGGCCATGATCTCCGCGTTGGACAGCCCGCGGGCGATCAGCAGCAGGACCTCCTTCTCCCGCTCGGTCACCCGCTCCAGGCCGCGCACCACCGGCGAGTCGGGCCGCCGGACGAACTCCGAGATCAGCCGGCGCGTGACCGACGGCGACAGTAGCGACTCGCCGGACGCCACCACGTGGACCGCCCTCAGGAGCTCGGCGGGCGGGGTGTCCTTGAGCAGGAAACCCGAGGCGCCGGCGCGCAACGCGCCGAAGACGTACTCGTCGAGGTCGAACGTCGTCAGCACGAGCACGCGCGGTCCGTCGATCAGCCCGGTGGCCTCGATGCCGTCCATCTCGGGCATGCGGATGTCCATCAGCACGACGTCGGGCCGCAGGGAGGCCGCCAGCGCGACGGCCTCGGCGCCGGTGCCCGCCTCGCCGACGACGGTCAGACCGGGGTCGTTGTCGACGAGGAGGCGGAAGCTGGCGCGCAGCAGCGCCTGGTCGTCGGCGATCAGCACGCGCGTCATCGGTGCGGCAGCTCCGCGACGACCCGGAAACCGCCGTCCCCGCCCGGTCCGGCGCTGAACGTGCCGCCGTAGACGGCGACGCGTTCGCGCATGCCGATCAACCCGTGTCCCGCTCCGAGCTCCTTCACGCCGGGACCGTCGTCCGCCACCTCGACGCGCACCGCCCGGGGTGTCACGTCGACCAGGACCCTGCACGACGCGGGTGCCGCGTGCTTCACGACGTTCGTCAGCGCCTCCTGCACGATCCGGTACGCGGACAGCCCGACGCCCTCGGGCACGGCGGAGTCGCCCCGCACCTCCAACGAGACGCGCACGCCCGCGAGCGACGCGCGGTCGGCCAGGTCGGCGAGGCCGTCGAGGCCGGGGGAGGGGGTGAGGTCGGCGTCGGAGCGCAGGACGCCGAGCAGGCCGCGCATCTCGTTCAGGGCGGCGCGGCTCGTCTGCGAGATCACCTCCAGCGCCTGGTAGGCGTGCTCGGGTGAGCGCACGTGTGCGGCGTTGCCCGCCTGCACGGCGATCAGGGAGAGGTTGTGCGCCACCACGTCGTGCAGCTCGCGGGCGATGCGCAGGCGTTCGTCGGACAGCGCCCGCTCGGCCTGCTGCGCGGTTTCCCGCGCGAAGTAGGACCGCCGCATCCGGGTCGTGTAGCCGATGACCCAGACGGCGCTCATCGCCGCCAGGACGACCAGCACGTTCTCGGGCTCGCCGCCGGAGACACCGGAGATCGCGACGACGGCGAACGCGAGGCAGGCGAGCGACCACGTCCGGGAACGGTCGACGGCCACGGTGTAGAGCGCGAAGCACACGGCGCCGACCGGGGCGCCGAGCGCCTCCGTCGGCAGCACCTGGCCGACCACCACCGCCGCCGTGGCGACCGTGCTGACCACCAGGCAGGTCACGGGCCAGATCCGGCGGACGGCGACCGGCAGCGCGACGAGGAGGGCGCCGGGGACCACCAGCCACCACGGCTTGTCCTGGTGCTCCACCATCGCGTAGCCCACGAGGACGCCGATGACCACCGCGGCGGTGAGGTCGACCAGGTAGAGGTGCAGTCGTGCGATCACGGCCACGACGTTAACGAGCGTGCGCCCGAACCGCCTCGGACCACGGTCCGATACCGCGGTTCGGCCCTCGGGCCGATCCCTCCGCACGGCGAACGGCCCACTCTCTTCCGCATGATCGAGGTGCGGAACCTGACGAAGAGATACGGCGGCACGACGGCCGTCGACGACCTGTCGTTCACCGTCCGGCCGGGACTGGTGACGGGCTTCCTCGGCCCGAACGGTGCCGGCAAGTCCACGACGATGCGGATGATCCTCGGCCTCGACCGGCCCACCGGTGGCGAGGCGCTGGTCGGCGGCAAGCGGTACGCGGACCTCGACCAGCCGTTGCGGCACGTCGGCGCGCTGCTCGACCCGGCGGCCGTGCACCACGGCCGCAAGGCGCTCGACCACCTGCGCTGGATCGCCGCGAGCAACGCGATCCCGCAGCGGCGCGCGGTCGAGCTGCTGGAGCAGGTCGGCCTCGGAGGCGTGCGGCACAAGAGGATCCGGGCGCTCTCGCTCGGCATGAAGCAACGGCTCGGCGTCGCGGCGGCGTTGCTCGGCGACCCGCGGGTGCTGATGTTCGACGAGCCCGTCAACGGCCTCGACCCCGAGGGCGTGCGGTGGATCCGCGACCTCATGCGGAGCCTCGCCAACGAGGGCAGGACGGTCTTCGTCTCCAGCCACCTGATGAGCGAGATGGCGCTGACCGCCGACCACGTCGTGATCGTCGCAAGAGGACAGCTGATCACGCAGACGCCGATGGAGGCGTTGACGCGCAACGGGTCCCTGGAGGACGCCTACCTCGAACTCACCTCCGGGAGGGGACTGTGAAGAACGCGCTCGCCGCGGAGTGGCTGAAGCTCCGGACCGTCCGGGCTCCCCGCGGCATCCTGCTGGCCATCGGCCTCATCCTCCTGTTCGGCGCGTCGATCTCCTTCTTGATCGTGCGGGACTACGACACGTCTCCGGCCGCCGAACAGGCGAAGTTCGCCTCCGCCGACTCCAGCGTGGTGATCACGCCGGTCGTGCAGTTCCTCGTCGCCGCTCTCGGCGCTCTCGTCGCGACCTCGGACCCGCGGCTCGCCGCGCTGACCGCCGTGCCGAACCGGAAGCGCCTGCTGGTGGCCAAGACCGCGCTCGTCGCCGCGACGTCCGCGGTGCTCGGAGCCGTGGCGCTGGCGGTCAGCACCGGCGTGAGCCGGGTGATCGCGGGAGACCGGCCACCACCGATCGCGCCCTGGGACACCGTGGGCGACGTGCTGCCGTGGGCGGGTACCGCGGTGCTGTCGATCCTGGTGACGGGCCTGATCGGACTCGGGACCGGCCTCGTGGTGAGGTCCACGGCCGTGACGGTCGTGGTCGTGGGCGTGCTGCTGTGGGGCCTGCCGGCCATCACGCCCATGCTGCCTGATCCCTGGAACGTCGACGCGTCCGCCGTGATGGTGCCGTACCTGGTGTGGGAGGTGGCCGGGGTCGTCGAGGACGCCCCGCTGGGCCCGCTCGCCGCCACCGCTGTTTTGGCGCTTTACGCACTGGTCGCGCTGGGTGCCGGAACTGCGACCCTGCTGCGACGGGACGCTTGACTCCTCCCAGGGCCGGCCCTATGGTCGTCTGTACCTTTAATCGGTAAGGAAACTTACCTAACTAATCCGCCGCCGACAGTCCGAGAGGAGACGCTGAATGGCTTGGCAGAAGTCCGTGGTGGCGCTCGCCGCAGCAGTAGTGCTTCCGTTGACCGGAGTGATGGCGGGCAGTTCCGTCGCCGCCGCACCCGCCGGTGACGTCTCCGCCACCGCGCTGCCGCCGGGCTCACCCGCGGCGGTCAACGGCCAGCTCAAGGTGTGCGGCGTCAAGCTGTGCAACAAGAACGGCAAGCAGATCCAGCTGCGCGGCATGAGCACGCACGGCATCCAGTGGTACTCCCAGTGCGTCAAGACCGCGTCGCTGGACGCGCTCGCGAACGACTGGAAGGCGGACATCCTCCGCATCTCGATGTACATCCAGGAGGGCGGCTACGAGTCGAACCCCCGGAAGTTCACCGACATGGTGCACGGCTACATCGAGGAGGCCACCAAGCGCGGCCTGTACGCGCTGGTCGACTGGCACCAGCTCTCGCCGGGCGACCCGAACCACAACACCGAGCGCGCCAAGACGTTCTTCAAGGAGATCGCCCAGCGCCACAAGGACAAGACGAACATCATCTACGACATCGCGAACGAGCCGAACGGCGTCACGTGGTCACGGGTGAAGTCCTACGCGGAGGCCGTCATCCCGACGATCCGCGCGGCGGACCCGGACAGCCTCGTGCTCGTGGGCACGCACGGCTGGTCGACGTTCGGCCTGTCCGACGGCAAGGACGTCAACGAGGTCAGCCGCAACAAGGTCAACGCCTCGAACCTGATGTACACGTTCCACTTCTACGCGAAGGACCACCGCGACTCGTACCTCAACGCGTTGCGCACGGTCTCGAGCCAGGTGCCGGTCTTCGTCACCGAGTTCGGTTCGCAGGAGGCCTCCGGTGACGGTCCCAACGACTTCACCATGGCGAACAAGTTCATCGCGTTCATGAAGGAGGCCAAGATCTCCTGGACGAACTGGAACTTCTCCGACGACCACCGCACGGGCGCGGTGTTCAGGAGCGGCACGTGCTCCGGCAGCAGCTTCGCCGGTGAGGGCCCGCTGAAGGACGCCGGCAAGTGGGTGCGCAACCACATCCGCACGGCGGACGACTTCTGATCCCACCCGGTTCGGCCGACCCCGGCGGGTCACGTGAGCGGCGGTCCTGCGGGGCCGCCGTTTACCGTTGGGGGCATGGCACAACTCGCGCTCGGTCTGGCGTCACTCGGTCGTCCCGCCTACATCAACCTCGGCCGTGAGGACGCGTTGCCGCGCGTCCGCGACGTCGACTCGATGCGCGCGCAGTGCCACCGCGTCCTCGACACCGCCTACGAGCTGGGCATCCGCTGGGTCGACGCGGCCCGCTCGTACGGGTTGTCCGAGGACTTCCTGTCGTCCTGGCTTCCCGGCCACGACGACGTGACGGTCTCCAGCAAGTGGGGCTACGCCTACACCGCGGACTGGCGGCCCGACGCCGAGGTGCACGAGGTCAAGGAGCACTCCCTGGCCCGGTTCACCCGGCAGTGGCAGGAGACCTCCGCGCTGCTGCCGCGCGTCGACCTCTACCAGGTGCACTCGCTGACGGCCGACAGCCCGCTGTTCGAGGACGCCCGGCTGCGCGACGCGATGACCGGGATCGGCGTCCCGCTCGGGTTCTCGACGTCCGGGCCCGGGCAGGCGGACACGATCCGCAAGGCGCTCGACCTCGGCGTCTTCCAGTCCGTCCAGTCCACCTGGAACCTCCTGGAGACCTCTGCGGGCGACGCGCTGCAGGAGGCGCACGACGCCGGGCTGCGCGTGATCGTCAAGGAGGGCTTGGCCAACGGGCGGCTCGTCGTGGACCCGCCGCCGGCGGTGGCGGCGCAGGCGGAGGCGCTCGGCGTCGGCCCGGACGCGGTCGCGCTCGCCGCCGTCGCCCGCCAGCCGTGGGCGGACGTCGTGCTGTCGGGCGCCGCCAGCCCGGAGCAGCTGCGGTCCAATGTGGAGGCGCTGCGCGTCGACGTGGACCTGCCGGAGCTGTCCGAACCCGCCGAGCGGTACTGGAAAACCCGTTCCGGGCTCGCCTGGAACTAGTTACGGTGGCGCCGTGAGCGCTGCGCCCGTCGAGGCTTTCGACCCCCCGTACTACGCCGTTGTCTTCACCACCGTCCGCACCGACGACCAGACCGGCTACCGCGAGACCAACGCGCGCATGGAGGAACTGGTGCGCCAGGTCCCCGGCTACCTCGGGATGGACCACGCCCAGAACCCCGGCGGGCTCGGCATCACGGTCGCGTACTTCCGCGACGCCGACGCCCTCACGCGGTGGCGGACGGACCTGGAGCACCGGGCGGCGCAGAAGCGCGGCCGCGCCGACTGGTACGAGAGCTACACCCTGCACGTGGCCAAGGTCGAGCGCAGCTCCGGCTTCAAGCGCTCCGAACAGTCCTAACCCCGGCGCCGCAACCACTCCCGGCCGATCGCGCGGCCGTCCGGGACGAGCGGCCAGTCCGGGTCCTCGATCCTGCCGCGCAGCTCGCCGGCGTCCATCCACCCGCCCCAGGCGACCTCCTCGGGCTGGTGGGTGAACGGGCCGTCGGTGTGCGTTTCGTAGACCCACGCGTGGTAGCGCGTCAGCTCGTCGACGTAGGTCGTCCGGAACAGCGGCGTCAGCGGTGCCTCGACGCCGAGCTCCTCGCGCAGTTCGCGGACCGCCGCGCTGTCCGGCGTCTCGCCCGCGTCGATCACGCCGCCCGCCGAGAAGTCGTACAGGCCGGGGTAGATGTCCTTGGTGTCCGTGCGGCGGTGGACGTAGACCCGTTCGCCGTCGCAGGAGAACACCACCGTCAGGACGCAGCCGTGCCAGAGGTTCTCCGCCCTCATCCGCTCGCGCGTCACCTCGCCGATGACGTTGGCGTCCTCGTCGTAGAGGTTGATCATCCCCGTGTCCTCCTGTGGTCGTACGCGAGCTTGCTACCCCAGTCCGACGCCCGCTGATCGCCCCCCTTCCTACCTTCGTGACCATCGGACGTCACCGAGGAGGATTCGTGTCCACTTCCCTGCGGCTCGGCGTCGCCGAGTTCCGCGCCCGGCCGGGCCGCGCGCTGCTGCCCGGCGTCGCGCTCGTCGTCGGCGTGGCCTGCCTGCTGGCCGCCCTGGTGCTGAGCGACGCGCTCGGCCGGTCGGTCGACGAGGGCGCGCCTCTCACACCGTCCTCCGTCGGACACGTCGTGGAGGTCGAGCCGCACCAGTACGACAGCGACACCCCCGCGGCGAACCAGGCGGAGCTCGACGACGCGTTGCTGGGCAAGCTCTCCGCGGTCGGCAGGGCGGTGCCGGTGCAGGTGGCGCAGGCGGACCTGCTCGACGCGAACGGCCGCGCGGGGCAGCACCGGGCCGAGGTGCACGTCCAGCAGCCGGACCTGGTGCGCTGGCCGCTGGCCGAGGGCAGGCAGCCGGCCGCCGGCGGCGAGATCGCCGTCGACAAGATCACCGCGTACGAGCGCGGTCTGAAGCCCGGTGACGCGATCTCGCTCGCGGCCGCCGACGGCAGGCCGTTCGAGGTCACCGTCAGCGGTGTCCTGAAGAGGGGCGCGGTCGACTCGCGGCCCGTCCTGGTCGCCGGTCCCGATCTCGCGCGCAAGCTCGACCCGCGGCCGCACACCAAGCAGGTCTGGGTGATCGGTGGAGCCCGTGACGCCGTCAAGGCCGCGGCGGGCGCCTCCTACGTCGTGTGGAACCCGGACCCGGACGCCGACAGGGTCGGTGACGACCTGAAGTTCGTCCTCCTGCCGTTCAGCATTCTCGCGCTGGCGACCGCTGTGTTCGTTGCCGCGGCCACGTTCCGTGCGGTCTATGCGCAGCGTCAGCGGCAAACGGCGTTGCTGAGGTGCATCGGGGCGCAGCGCGGGCCGTTGGTGCGCAGGAGCTTGTTCGAGGCGCTGGTGACGGGTGCGGTCGCGGGGATCGGCGGTGCGCTGCTCGGCGGGCCGATGGCGTGGGCCCTCGCGAGGACGTTCGACGTCACGGGCATCTCCGTGCTGTTCGGGGCGGTCGAGCTCAGCCCCGACCTGCTGCCGTCGCTCGGGTACGTGGTCCTCGGCGTCGCCGTCGCCGCGGTGCTCTCGGTCGTCGCCGCCGTTCGTCCCGCGATCAACGCCGCGCGTGTGTCGCCTCTCGCCGCGTTGCGGGACGCCGACAACGAGGTGCCGAAGCGCTCCGTGCGTCGTCTTCGGCTCGTGTTCGGTCTTCTGTTCACCGGTGGCGCCGCGGTCCTCGCGCTGGCGGCCATCGCGGCCAAGGGCACCGCGGCGGCGCCCCTCGCCGTCACCTTCTCCGCGATCGCCGCGGTGACGGGCCTGTTCTGGATCCTCGGCCCGGTCACGGTGCCGTTCATCGCGCGGCTGTTCGGCAGGATCGGCGGCACGCACTGGAAGCTCGCCGGCGCCGAGGTGCGCAGGATGCCGCAGCGGTCGGCGTCGGTCGCGCTGCCGTTGCTGCTGGCCAGTTCGATGGTGACGTTCTTCCTGGTCCTGCTCGGCACCGCGCAGGAGATGACCTACACGTTCGCCAACGAGGAACGCCCGGACGCCACCGTCGTCGACGCGGGGGAGCGGCCGCTGCCACCGATCCCCGCGCAGGACGGCGTGGCCGCGAGCGTCGTGCTGCACCGGGCCGAGACCGGTGCCGGCGCCGACCCGGAGCAGTTCAAGGCCTGGCTCGCGGCGCAGAACGTGCTCGGCGCCGAGCGGTTCACCTCCGGGACGGCGATCGTGCCGCAGCACTGGGGAGACCGGCCCTTCGTCGAGGCGGGTGGCAAGCGGTACGAGGTCGTCGGAACGGTGCCCGGCACGCTCACCGGCTATACGCCGGTCCTCGGCGGCCTGACCTCGGGACCGGCCGAGAAGGTGCTCGTCGCCCTGGAACCGGGGACGGATCCGGCGCGGTTCCGGGCCGGGTTGCAGGCGGCGCTGCCGGACAACCCGACGGTCATCGTGCAGACCGACGCCGACGAACGCGCGGAAGCCGACCGGTACATGCACCTCGGCACCGTGCTGATGATGGTGCTGCTCGGGCTGAGCGTCGCGGTGGCCGTGACCGGCATCGGCACGGCGCTCACGATCTCCGTCCAGGAACGCCGCAAGGAGCTCGCCCTCAGGCGCGCCTTGGGCGTCACCCGCGGCGGGCTGCAGGGCGGTGTCATCGCCGAGGCGGTCATGCTCGCCCTCGTCGGGGTCGTCGGCGGTGGCGTGCTCGGGTTCGGGTACGCGGTGGTCGCGATCCTGTCCGTCGGGATCCCGCTGGTGCTGCCGGCCGTCTCGGTGGTGTTGCCGCTGGTCATCGGCGCGGTGACGGTCGTCGTCCTCGCCGTGCTGGCCGCTTTCGGGCCTTCTCGCGGCGCCTCGCGGATTCGTCCTGCAGCAGGATTGGCGTCCGGGTGAATAGGGTGGGGGGAGTTTCACCGTGAAGCTCCCCTCACGCTGTTGTCCGGGGTCAGGTCATAAGGTGTGGCGTATGCGGCGGATCATGGGAACCGAGGTCGAGTACGGCATCGCGGTGCCGGGAGACGCGACCGCGAACCCGGTGCTCACTTCGACACAGGTGGTGCTCGCGTACGCGGCGGCGGCGGACATACCGCGCGCCAGGCGGGCGCGCTGGGACTACGAGGTGGAGTCGCCGCTGCGCGACGCCCGCGGGTTCGACCTGGGCAGCCCCGGCGGGCACTCCGCCGACTCCGACGTCGAGGACCTGGGCGCGGCGAACGTCATCCTCACCAACGGCGCGCGGCTCTACGTCGACCACGCGCACCCCGAGTACTCGGCGCCCGAGGTCACCAACGCGCGTGACGCGGTGATCTGGGACAAGGCGGGGGAGCGGGTGATGGAGGAGGCGGCGCTCAAGGCCGCCACCGTGCCCGGCCAGCCCCGCCTGCAGCTCTACAAGAACAACGTCGACGGCAAGGGCGCGTCCTACGGCACGCACGAGAACTACCTGATGCAGCGCTCGACGCCGTTCACGGCCGTCATCGCGGGCCTCACGCCGTTCTTCGCGTCGCGCCAGGTCGTGACCGGGTCCGGCCGGGTGGGCATCGGGCAGTCCGGCGAGGAGGCCGGCTTCCAGCTGTCGCAGCGCTCCGACTACATCGAGGTCGAGGTCGGCCTCGAGACGACGCTCAAGCGCGGCATCATCAACACCCGCGACGAGCCGCACGCGGACGCGGACAAGTACCGCCGCCTGCACGTCATCATCGGCGACGCGAACCTCGCCGAGTACTCCACGTACCTCAAGGTCGGCACGACCTCGCTGGTGCTCGACATGATCGAGGCCGGTCAGCGGTTCGACGACCTGCGCATGGTCGACCCGGTGCGCGCCGTGCACCAGATCAGCCACGACCCGACGCTGAAGACCAAGGTCGAGATGACCGGCGGGCGCAAGTTCACCGGCCTCGACGTGCAGTTCGCCTACCACGAGCGCGCCATGGCGTTCGTGGAGAAGGAGGGCGTCGGCGACCGCGAGGTCCTGCGCGTCTGGGGCGAGGTCCTGAACGACCTCGCCAAGGACCCGTCGCTGTGCGCCGACCGGCTCGACTGGGTCGCCAAGCTGCGGCTGCTCGAGGGCTACCGCCAGCGCGACGGCCTCGCCTGGGGCTCCGCGCGGCTCAACCTCGTCGACCTGCAGTACTCCGACGTCCGCCTGGACAAGGGCCTCTACAACCGCCTGGTCGCGCGCGGCTCGATGAAGCGCCTGGTCAGCGAGGAGGAGGTCATCGCGGCCATCACCACGCCGCCCGAGGACACGCGGGCGTACTTCCGCGGCCGCTGCCTGGAGCGCTACCCGACCTCGGTCGCGGCCGCGTCGTGGGACTCGGTGATCTTCGACCTCGGTCGGGAATCACTCGTGCGGATTCCGACGCTCGAACCGCTCCGAGGCACGAAAGCCCACGTCGGAGCGCTGCTGGAAGCCTCCGACACCGCCGAGCAGCTGGTGGACGCGCTGACTCGCGGGTGATCGTCTACCCGAGTGGCTCACAATTTTTGTCGGTGCCGCTGGGTAGTGTTCTTGTCAGGCGAGTCAGTGGGAGGCCGAGATGTCCCAGGAACAGAAGCAGCACCAGGGCGGTGGCGACGGCGACGAGGGTGCCGACGGCGCCGCCGGAGCCGGTCAGGAACGCCGCGAGAAGCTCGGCGAGGACGTGGACGCGATCCTCGACGAGATCGACGACGTGCTCGAGGAGAACGCGGAGGACTTCGTCCGCGCATACGTGCAGAAGGGTGGTCAGTAGGCCTTCGGGGGCCTGTTGACCACTTCGGGGACGGGAGAACAACCAACACATGGACAACAGCTCGACCGGGCGTCACCCGGCCGCGGCGCTGCCGACGGCGTACCTCACGCCGGGCTCGTCGTCGTTCACGGACTTCCTGCGGGCCCAGGCACCCGACATGCTGCCCAGTGCCCGGAAGCTCCCGGAGGGGACCGTCCAGGCCCCGCACGGGACGACGATCGTCGCGGCCACCTACAAGGGTGGTGTCGTGATCGCCGGTGACCGGCGGGCCACGATGGGCAACGTCATCGCCCAGCGCGACATGAAGAAGGTCTTCGTGACCGACGACCACTCGGCCGTCGGCATCGCGGGCACCGCGGGCATCGCGATCGAGATCGTGCGGCTGTACACGGTGGAGCTGCGGCACTACGAGAAGATCGAGGGCGTGCCGCTGTCGCTCGACGGCAAGGCGAACCGCCTCTCGGCGATGATCAGGGGCAACCTCGACGCGGCCATGGCGGGCCTCGCCGTGGTGCCCCTGTTCGCCGGGTACGACACCTCCGCCGCCGACCCGGAACGCGCCGGCCGCATCGTGTCCTACGACGTCACCGGCGGCCGCTACGAGGAGTCGCACGGCTACCAGGCCGTCGGCTCGGGCTCGCTGTTCGCGAAGTCGGCGCTCAAGAAGCTCTACGACCCGGACGCGGACGCCGACGCCGCGATCCGCTCGGTCGTCGAAGCCCTCTACGACGCGGCGGACGACGACTCGGCCACGGGTGGCCCGGACCCGGTCCGCCGCCTCTACCCGATCGTGGTCACGATCAACGGCGCCGACGGTGCCGTCGAGGTGCCGGAGTCGCAGGTCCAGACGGTCGCCGACGCGGTCGTCGAAGGCCGCCGGTCCCGCCCCGCAGGCTGAGTCCCCCACAGGTCCGACGTCAGGAGCACCACCCATGACGATGCCGCTGTACGCATCGGCAGAGCAGGTGATGCGCGATCGCTCCGAGTACGCCCGCAAGGGCATCGCGAGGGGTCGCAGCGTCATCGTGCTGAAGTACGCGGACGGCATTCTGTTCGTCGCGGAGAACCCCTCCAGCACGCTGCACAAGGTCTCGGAGATCTACGACCGCATCGGCTTCGCCGCGGTCGGCCGCTACAGCGAGTTCGAGAACCTGAGGCAGGCCGGCATCCGGTTCGCCGACGTCCGCGGGTACCAGAACGACCCGCGCGACGTCACCTCCCGTTCGCTGGCGAACGTCTACGCCACGACCCTCGGCACCTACTTCACCGAGCAGATCAAGCCCTTCGAGGTGGAGATCTGCGTGGCCGAGGTCGGGGACACGGCCGAGTCGGACACGCTGTACCGGTTGACCTACGACGGGTCCATCGTGGACGAGCCCCAGTACATCGTGATGGGGGGCACCGTCGATGCCGCCAACACGGCGCTGAAGGAGGCCTTCGCCGACGGGTTGTCGTTGGCCGAGGCCGTTCCTGTTGCCGTGAAGGCGTTGTCGGCCGGGTCCCCGTCCACCGGGAACGGGTCCGCTGAGCTGCTTCCGGCCGCCAAGCTGGAGGTCGCCGTGCTGGAGCGGGCCCGGCCTCGGCGGGCTTTCCGGCGGATCGCCGGGGCGGCGCTGGACGCCCTCATGCCCGCGCCCGTCAAGGACGGGAAGGCCGTGGAGGACGTCGAGCTGCCCGGGGACGAGTCCTCGAAGTAGGCGTCGAGTTCCGGTGCTGGGCCCCTGGCTTCGGCCGGGGGCCCTTCGCACGTCTCGGGTTCGGCTGGGCGCGCCGGGTTGGGTGAGTCGTCTCCTCGTTCCCGCTGCCTCCGGCACCGTCAGACGTCTGTCTTCTCCGGATCGGGCTGTGCCTGGTGGCGCAGCAGGCTCGACTCGCAGTGGTCGAGCCAGCGCAGCTCGGCCTCGGCCTGGAAGATCGTCGCGTCGAGCACGAGCAGCCACGGCAGGCCGGCGGGACGGGTCTTGAGCCTCGTGCACTCCTGCAGCGTGCGTGTGGTGGCGGTGCGCTGCGTCCTCACGACCTCGGCGACGTCGACGCCCGGTGTGGTGATGGCGAGCGCGAGCTTGATCGCCACCTCGTCGCGGGGGCGGTCGCCGCGCCGCACGGGCGTGGCGAACCACTTCTCCAACTCGTCGCGGCCGTGCGGGGTGAGCTCGTAGGGGCGCTGGCCCTGGTTCTCGGGCAGCGCGGCGACCAGGTCGTCGCGCTCCAGGCGTGACAACGTCGTGTAGACCTGCCCGATGTTCAACGGCCACGTGCCGCCGGTGGCCGCGTCGAACGCCGCCCGCAGCTGGTAGCCGTACATGGGCCCGCGTTCGAGCAGCGCCAGCAGACCGTGTTTGACCGACATGCACGCCGAGTTTGCCTACCGGGTATGTACCTGGCAAACGGTGAAGCGGAAAGAGGCGTGCGGGCGGCTCCGGCTTCAGGAACCCTGGACGGTGCCGGAGACGTCCGGCGTGCAGTCGGACTGGGGGAACGACGTGGTGGACGCCGCACGGGGGCGAGCCGGGGAGGTGCGCCTGCTGGGAGCACCGGGCCGCTCCAGGGGCACGCCGGGGCTGCCCGTGGAGATCAGGAGCTACGAACCGGAGGACGAGGTCCCGTGGCTGCGGTGCCGCGTGCTCGGGTTCCTCGCGACCAGCTACCACGACGACGTGTGGCAGGTCAGGCACCGCACCGACCTGGAGCTGGTCGCGGTCGTCGGGGACGTGGTGGCCGGGATCCTGGACGTCTCGGTGCCCGGAGCCGAGGCGACCATCGGCACGGTGGTGGTGCACCCGGACCACCAGGGCCGGGGGATCGCCACGGCACTGCTGGACGAGGCGGTGCCGCGGCTGGAGCGGTGCGGGGTGCGGACGCTCGACGCCTGGCCGCGGGAGGACCGTTCCGCGCTGAAGTGGTACGCGCACAACGGTTTCAGGGAAGAGCAGCACCACCTGCACGTGCACGCGACCGCCGAGGAGCTCGGCACGGTGCTCGTCGCGAAGCACGGCCTGGTCCCGGCCGGGGCGTTCCTGCACGCGCGGATCGAACGGGAAACCGAGATGCGCCAACGGTTCGAGCGCGTCCACGTGTGCCGCAGGGTGGTGCGCGAGCTCAGACCGTGATGCCGGTGAGCCGGGGGATCGTCGCGGTGCGTCCGGCCAGCAGCACGACCAGCGCCTCGATCGGGCCGCTGATCTCGGCGCCCTCACCCGCGGACCAGTCCGCGTCGGTGGCGACGAGGCGGTGACCCTCGAAGCGCTTGCGGGCGTGGAACGGGAAGCCCATGCGCCACAGGTCGTCCGCCGCGACGACGGCGGCGTCGACCGGCATGTGGCGTTCGACGCCCAGCGGCAGGGCGATGTCCTGCGCGTGGACCATGGAGTCCATCAGCGCGTTCTTGAGCGTCTGGCCGGGTGCCAGCTTGCGGTTGCCGACGATGCCGCGCAGCTCCGCGACGAGCTCGCCGGTCGGTCTGCGCGCTTCGGCGCGCGAGGTCTGGTCGACCATGCGGTTGAAGCTGCCGCGCGCCTTGGCGAACGCGACCAGGACCGCGCCGATCCCCAGGCGCGGGCCCAGTGACAGGTGCGCCGCGACCTCGCGCACCGTCCAGCCCTCGCACAGCGACGGGTAGGACCACTCCACCTCGGTCAGTCCGGCGAGGAGCTCGGCGGTCGCCGCGCGTTCGGTGTCGACCACCTGCCACATCCGAGTCTCGTCCATCGCGGTTCTCCTCTTGATTTAGTTCGATGGACTGACTACTTTAATCAGAGTATCTGACTAAAACAAGGGGGCTCCTCGAGTGAACATCGGTCTGCTGCTCTTCATCCCGAGCCGTGAGGTGGAGAACCGCGTCCTGGCCGCCGTCACGGCGGCGGGGTTCGAGATCACCCAGGCCCAGGCCCGTGTGCTCATGCGGGTCGGCCCGGACGGGACGCGCCTCACCGAGCTCGCGGAAGCCGCCCAGGTGACCAAGCAGACCGCCGGGTTCCTCGTGGACCAGCTGGAGAAGGCGGGCTACGTCGAACGCGTGCCCGACCCCACCGACGGCCGCGCGCGGCTCGTGCGCGTGACCGGCAAGGCGAAGGAAGCCGTCCCCGTCGCGGACGCGGAGATCGCCAGGATCGAGGTGGAATGGGAACAGCACATCGGCAAGCGCCGCATGACCCAGCTGCGCGAGGCCCTGGACATGCTCGGCGAGATCACCGACCCGTACCGCTGACCCGCGTGGTGCCGGTCGGCTTCCGGCCGGTCGCGATCACCACGGCGGCGCTCTACCGGGTCGTCTCGGCCGGGGAGCCGGTCTTCGTGAAGGTCCTGCGCACACCCGTGATCCCGAAGACCTGGCGGACCCGGTCGGCGACTTCCCGTGGCGCGACGAGGCGGACTTCCTGCTGTCGGACTTCGTGCTGCCACCGGGGTTCCGCCGCCCACGGGTGGTGCGGGTGGACGACCTCGGCGACCGCGTCGGGCTGTGGCTCGAGGACGTGCGCTGCGCCGACACAGAGTGGGACCTGCCGCGCTTCCGGCGGGCCGCGCTGGGGCTCGGCCGCTGGGCCGGCCGGCGGTTCGGCGGCGCGCCGGGACGGGCGTTGCGGTTGCTGTACGAGGGGAGGCTCGTGCGGGACGCGTTCCTGCGGCCGGACTGCCCGCCGTTCGCCGCGCGGGTGCCGGAGCTGGTGCGACGGCTGGAGGCGTTGCCGCAGGCGAACGGGCACAACGACGCGTGCCCGCAGAACCTGCTGGTGCCGGCCGGCGACCCCGAGTCGTTCGTGGTGATCGACGTGGGGTACCAGTGCCCGAACCCGATCGGCGCCGACCTCGGTCAGCTGCTCGTCGGGCTCGTGCACGAGGGGCGCATGGCCGTCGCCGACCTGCCTCCGGTGCACGAGGCCGTCGTCGACGCCTACCTCGAAGGGGTGCGGCTCGAAAACCGCGCTGTGTCACGGGAAGAGGTCGTGCTGGGGTGCGACGGGATGCTGGCGGTGCGCAGCGCGTTCCACTCGGAACCCGAACTGGCCGGGTACCTCCTGGAACGCGCCGCGGCGCTCTAGGAAGCCAGCAGCTCCGACACCCGCGTGCGGACCTCCGGCGAGTCGAGCCCGCGCACCACCACGGTGGTGCGGCGGCGCAGCACGTCGTCCACCTCGGACGCCCACTCGGTGCGGCGGGCGTGCTCGACCTGCGCCCAGATGTCCGGCCCGTCCGGGTGGACGCGTTCGAGCAGTGCCGGGTTCTCCAAGCCGAGGGCGACGACCTCGTGCGACGTCGTGCCGTAGTGGGTGGCGAGGTGGCGGACCACGTCGTCGGGCAGCGCGTCGTAGGCGTGGTTCAGCACCGAGCCGACGGTCTCGGGCGACGCCGAACCGGGCAGCGCCACGCCGTCCAGCGGGCTGTCGAAGGTGCGGCCGAGCTCGGAGTTCACGCGCGCGAGGACGGTGGCGCCGATCTTGCGGAACGTCGTCCACTTGCCGCCGGCCACGCTGATCATGCCGCCGGAGCCCGCGGTGATCACCGTTTCGCGCTTGGCGTGCGAGGTGTCGCCGGGGCCGCCGGGCAGGACCCGCAGGCCCGCGAACGTGTACGCGATGCGCGAGCGGTCCAGGCCGGTGACCGCGGTGCCCGCCTCGCCCAGGATCTGGTCGACGTCGGCGTCCGTGCAGGCGACCGCGGCCGGGTCGCCGTCGTAGGCCTCGTCGGTGGTGCCGAGCAGGAGGTGGCCCTCCCACGGGATCGCGAACGACACGCGCACGTCGTCGACCGGGATCGTCAGCGCGGCCTTCCACTCCGACGTCTGCCGCAGCACCAGGTGCGAGCCCTTGGACAGGCGGATCGACGGGTCGGCGGCGGGGTCCTCCATGCGCCGCAGCACGTCCAGCCACGGGCCTGTCGCGTTCACGACGACCTTCGCGTCCACTCCGAACTCGCCGAGCGAGTCGCGCAGGTCGACACCGGTGACCTTCGCGCCGGTCTTGCGCAGGCCCACGACCGAGATGTGGTTGAGCAGCACGGCACCGGCCTCGGCGGCGGCGCGCGCGGCGGTGATCGCCACGCGGCTGTCGTTCATCTGGTGGTCGTAGTACATCGCGGCACCGCGCAGACCGTCGGCGCGCAGGTCGGGCACCCACTCCCGCGCCCTGCGCGCCGACAGCACCTTCCCCATGCCGTCGCCGAAGCCCGACAGCGCGGAGTACAGCGTGACGCCCGCACCCAGCACGAACCGGCTGTGCGGGCCACCCTTGTAGACCGGGACGAGGAACGGCAGCGGCCGCACCAGGTGCGGGGCGAGGTGGTCACCCAGCGCACGCCGTTCCTTGTGGTTCTCGTGGACCATCGGCACGGCCGACGGGCCCATCGCGAGGTAGCGCAGGCCACCGTGCACGAGCTTCGAGGACGCGGACGACGTGGCGCCCGCGAAGTCGCCGCTCTCCACCAGGGCGACGCGCAGACCGGAGCGGGCCGCGGCCCACGTGGTCGCGATGCCCAGGATGCCGCCGCCGATCACGACGACGTCGAACTTGCCGTGCTGCAGTTCTTCGCGGGCGCGTGTCCGCTGTGCTGAGTCAGTCATCGTCCTCGTCCATCCAGCCGACGGTCCGCTCGACCGCCTTCTTCCACTTCCGGTAGCCCTTGGCGCGGGCGGCCGGTTCCATCGACGGCTCCCATTGCGCCGCCTTGTGCCAGTTGGCCTTCAGCTCGTCCGTGCCGGTCCAGTAGCCGACCGCGAGGCCTGCCGCGTACGCCGCGCCGAGGCACGTCGTCTCGGCCACGATCGGGCGCACCACCGGCACGTCCAGCACGTCCGACAGGAACTGCATGAGCAGGTTGTTCGCCGTCATGCCGCCGTCGACGCGCAACGTCTTGAGGTCCGCTGCCGAGCGGGCATTCACAGCGTCGGCGTTCATCGCGTCCACGACCTCGCGCGTCTGCCACGCCGATGCCTCCAGCACGGCCCGTGCGAGGTGCCCGCGCGAGATGTAGCCCGTCAGGCCCGCGATGACCCCACGGGCGTCCGACCGCCAATGCGGTGCGAACAGTCCGGAGAAGGCGGGCACGAAGTACGCGCCGCCGTTGTCGTCGACCGTGCGCGCGAGCGTCTCGATCTCCGCCGCCGAACCGATGAGGCCGATCTTGTCGCGGAACCACTGCACCAGCGCGCCGGTCACCGCGACCGCGCCCTCCAGCGCGTACGCGGCCGGTTCGTCACCGATCTGGTAGCCGACCGTGGTGAGCAGGCCGTTCCGGCTGAGCACCGGCTTGTCGCCCGTGTTGACGAGCAGGAACGCGCCCGTGCCGTAGGTGCACTTGCCCTCGCCGGGGGAGAAGCAGGTCTGGCCGAACAACGCGGCCTGCTGGTCGCCGAGCGCTGACGCGACCGGGACGCCCTCGTAGGTGCCGTAGACCTCGGAGGAGGACCGGATCTCGGGCAGCACGGCCCGCGGCACGCCCATCGCCTCGACGAGCTCGGGGTCCCAGTCGAGGGTCTCGAGGTTCATCAGCATGGTGCGCGACGCGTTCGTCACGTCGGTGACGTGGCGGCCGGTGAGGTTCCAGATCAGCCAGGTGTCCATCGTGCCGAACAGGACCTCGCCGTTCTCGGCGCGGGCGCGCAGGCCGTCGACGTCGTCGAGCAGCCAGCGCAGCTTCGGGCCGGAGAAGTAGGTGGCGAGCGGCAGACCGGAGCGCTCGCGGAACCGGTCCTGGTCGCCGAGCTGCTTGATCAGCGCGTCCGTGCGCGTGTCCTGCCAGACGATCGCGTTGTGCACGGGCTCGCCGGTCGCCTTGTCCCACACGACCGTGGTCTCGCGCTGGTTCGTGATGCCGAACGCGGCTATGTCGGCGTACGTGAGCGATGCGTGCGCAAGGGCGTCGCGCACCACGGCCTGCACGTTCGTCCAGATCTCGGTCGCGTCGTGCTCCACCCAGCCTGGCCGCGGGAAGATCTGCCGGTGCTCGCGCTGGGCGACCGACACGATCCCGCCGGACCGGTCGAACACGATGCACCGGGACGACGTCGTGCCCTGGTCGATCGCCGCGATGTACGCCACGTGCACACTCCTCTGTGTGAACCATTCGACAATGTCGAACGCTTCCACAGTACTACCAGGAGAGGCCGCCCAGCTCCCTGGAAACGCTGCGAGCTGCCTCACGTACGTAGGAGACGAGCTCGAGGCGCGGGGGCTGATCAGGCGAGTCGCACAGCCGCTCGACCGGCCCCGACACGCCGATCGCGCCGACGACCACCCCGCGCCGATCGCGGATCGGCGCCGCGGCGGACGCCTCGCCCTCGACGAGCTCGTGCAGGTCGTAGGCCCAGTCGCGGTCGCGGACGACGTCCATCGCCGCCCGCAGCTCCTCGGGGTCCAGCGTGTGCCTGGTGAACCGCCGCAGGTCGCCGTCAGGCCATTCGCCGAACGCGACCAGCGCCTTGCCGAGCGCGGTGGCGTGCCACGGCAGCAGCGAGCCGGTGTCGAGCGTCTGCCGGCTGTTGTCCGGCCGGAACACGTGGTGCACGACCAGCACGTGCCTGCCGTGCATCACGCCGATGCGCACCGCCTCGCGTGCACGCATGGCCAGCGTGTCCGACCAGTTCAGCGCTTTGGCGCGCAGCTCGTTGCCGTCGAGGTAGCTCGTGCCGATGTGGAACAGCGCGGCACCCAGGCGGTACTTGCCGCCCTCGACCTCCTGCTCGACGAACCCGACCTCCTGCAGCGTCCGCAGGATGCCGTGCACCGTCGGTTTCGCGAGGTCCAGGGCGCGGGCGATCTCGCCGACGCTCAGCTGGTGCGCGCCGCCGTGGGCGAGCAGCTTGAGGACCTCGGCCGCGCGCTGGATCGACTGGATGGGTCCGGGCACGCACCCCACTCTAGCTGCGACCGTTCGACAATGTCGAACACTAGGGCCGATAGATGCCCAGCGCCGCCGCCCGCGACCGGAACCGGAAGTGGTTGCCCCGCTCGCGCACCTCGCCGTCCGTCGCGATCGAGATGGGCGGGCCGTGCACCTCGACGTTCAACGAGGCCACCTCGAAGTGCTTGTACATGCGCGAGTGCTCCAGCGCACCGAACAGGGCGCCCAGGAAGAACCTGGTCCGCGAGTACCTCCGGTCCGCCCGGACGAAGCGCACGTCGAGCAGCCCGTCGTCCAGCCGCGGGCGCATCGTGGGCGCGAAGCCCTTCGGCCGGTACGGCCCGTTGCCGACGAACAGCAGCCAGACGAGGTGCTTGTCGCCGTCGATGGTGATGTCGAGCGGCTTGGCCCGCTGCAGCACGCGGAACAACGCCATGCCCGCCGCCGGCCACTTGCCCCAGCGCTTCTCGAGCTTCTCGCGGATCCGCACCATGTCCGGGTAGCCGCCCAGCGAGGCCGTGTTCACGAACCACTGGCCGTTGACCTGCGCCAGGTCCACCCGCACACCCACGCCGTCGGCCACGGCCTGCGCCGTGTCGTGCAGGCCGGTGATGCCCACGTCGCGCGCGAAGTGGTTGAGCGTGCCGGAGGGGATGAGGACCATCGGCAGGTCGCGCTCGGCGGCGATGGAGGCCACGGCGGCCACCGTGCCGTCGCCGCCGGCCACGCCCAGCGCCTTCGCGTCCGGGAGCGAGTCGAGCTCCTCGATCGTGACGACCTGCGCCTTCGGCCACTCCTCCACGATCTGCGGCGTCGGGTCGGGGCCGATCCCCGAGTGCGGGTTGACCACCACGACCAGGCCGTCACCGTCCTGCAGCGACGTCAGGTCGGCGTGCTCGTAGGCCGACGCCGGCTCGTTCATCCCGAGCGGCCACCACCGGCGCGTCAGGAACGCCGCGCCGACGCCGACCGCCGCGCCGGCCACGACGTCGGTCGGCCAATGCACGCCGGTGTGGACGCGTGAATAGGCCACGGCGGCCGCGATCGGAGCGACCACGGCGCCTGCTCCGGGCGATTCCAGGGCCACCGCCGTGGCGAACGCGGCCGCCGACGCGGAGTGCCCGGAAGGAAAGGACGACGACGTCGGCCGCTTGGACAGACGGCGTTCGAGCGAGATCAGGTCGGCGGCGGGTCTGCGGCGCGGGAAAAGCGACTTCCCGACCAGGTTCGCGCTGGCGGAAGCGCCGGCGATGGCCGCGAGACCGCGGAGCGCGCCACGCCGGAACGGCCCCTTGCCCGTGGCCAGGATCGCCGCGATGACGAACCACAGCAGGCTGTGGTTCGCGGCTTTGGAAAGCCTCTTCATACCCCTGTCGAGCCTGCTCGGAGGCAGTCCGGCGGAGGAGCTCATGAGCTTCTTGTCGAGAGCGCTGACCCGTTTCCACACCCCGTTGACACTAAACCGCAACCGGCGCGCCGCCCGAACGGATCACCCTGCTCCGCCTGAGAGTCGCCTACTGTTGACGTATGCAGCGGCGGATCTTCGGCATTGAGACAGAGTTCGGGGTGACCTGCACCTTCCACGGGCAGCGTCGTCTGTCCCCGGACGAGGTCGCGCGGTACTTGTTCCGCCGGGTCGTGTCCTGGGGGCGTTCTTCCAACGTCTTCCTGCGCAACGGCTCCCGGCTCTACCTCGACGTCGGCTCGCACCCCGAGTACGCCACAGCCGAGTGCGACGACCTGGCCCAGCTCGTCACGCACGACAAGGCGGGGGAGCGGATCCTCGAGGACCTGCTCGTCGACGCCGAGCGCAGGCTCGCCGACGAGGGCATCGGCGGCGACATCTTCCTGTTCAAGAACAACACCGACTCTGCGGGCAACTCCTACGGCTGCCACGAGAACTACCTGGTCGCACGGGCCGGCGAGTTCTCGCGCATCGCGGACGTGCTGCTGCCGTTCCTGGTCACCCGCCAGCTCATCTGCGGCGCCGGCAAGGTGCTGCAGACCCCGCGCGGGGCCGTGTACTGCCTCTCGCAGCGGGCCGAGCACATCTGGGAGGGCGTGTCGTCCGCGACGACCAGGTCCCGCCCGATCATCAACACCCGCGACGAGCCGCACGCCGACGCCGAGCGCTACCGGCGGCTGCACGTCATCGTCGGCGACTCGAACATGTCCGAGGTGACGACGCTGCTCAAGGTGGGCAGCGCGAACCTCGTGCTGGAGATGATCGAGCAGGGCGTCCAGTTCCGCGACTTCTCGCTCGACAACCCGATCCGCGCGATCCGCGAGATCTCCCACGACCTGACGGGCCGCCGCACGGTGCGCCTGGCGGGCGGCAAGGAGGCCTCCGCGCTCGACATCCAGCGCGAGTACTACGAGAAGGCCGTCGAGCACTGCGCCAAGCGCTCCCCGGACCCGATGGCCGAGCGCGTCCTCGAACTGTGGGGCCGGACCCTGGACGCCGTCGAGTCGCAGGACCTCACCAAGATCGACCGCGAGATCGACTGGGCCATCAAGAACCGCCTGATGGAGCGGTACATGGCCAAGCACGGCATGGACCTGTCGAACCCGCGCATCGCCCAGCTCGACCTCGCCTACCACGACATCCGCCGCGGCCGGGGCATCTTCGACCTGCTGCAGCGCAAGGGCCAGGTCGAGCGGGTGACCGACGACGGCGAGATCGAAGCCGCCAAGGACACCCCGCCGCAGACGACGCGGGCCAAGCTGCGCGGTGACTTCATCGCCGCCGCGCAGGCCGCCGGCCGCGACTTCACCGTCGACTGGGTGCACCTCAAGCTGAACGACCAGGCGCAGCGGACGGTGCTGTGCAAGGACCCGTTCCGGGCGGTGGACGAGCGGGTGGAGCGGCTGATCTCGTCGCTTTAGAACGGTTTCGGACAGGCAGAGGCGAGGGGCGCGCTCCACACTGGAGCGCGCCCCTCGCGTTGTTCGGATGTAGTGGGCTGGGGGATGCGCGGTATGCACTCCGGCACCGCTGATCCGGATCGACCGGTAATCGTGGTTCGCGGGCGAGCACGGCCATGTGAGACGGCCGGTTCACGGAAATCTCCGCCCGTCGCCAATTGAGTCGGGACGGCGGATCGATCGGATGTCTCTCCTGGAGATCTGATGCGTTCGCAGCTCATCGGCGGTTCGCCCGCAACCGTCGATTCCTCGGCGTCCGCCACTGGTGTGGCCGCGTCGGCGCACGAGCAGGGGCAGGCTGTGATCGTTCTTGCCATATGCGGCAAAACGGGCACTTTGAAGCCCGAACGGGCACCGCGACCGCTGTGGTGGATCGCGCAGGTCGCCAGCCGGGAACCGCAGGCCGGGCAAGATCGGCGGTAGCCTCGGCAGCCCCGATTCGCGCCGCAGCGCCGCCGGCGGGGACGAGGCGTCGTGTGCCGCCCCCGGACGCCTGGCGGGCATACCGCCGTGGCACCACTTACCGCGTAGTCGGTCACCTGCGCGAGGCCGACCTGGAATTCACGGCCCCGTCACGCGGAAAGATCCGATCGATCGCCGTGCGGTGAACGGATCGGAGCAGCGCGTCTCATCCGGTCACCCGTCCCGGACGGTGATCGGGCCTCGCCGTGGCGGCGACGGCGGTTGACATCCCCGGTGGCACCGCGCGATTCTCCGGGCCGATCGGGTGGGAGGTTCTCGGGTGAATCCGGAAAGCAGCGCCCCGCTGGAAATCCACGTCTCGTCCGGCTCGGCGCAGCACTTGTGAGGAAATCGTTTCCTGCTGTTGCCGCCGGTCATCCAGGACGGGAAAAGAAGCGTGGGCACACCTCTGAGCGAGAATTCCGCGCAATGGGACCGTTCCCCCGGACCGCCTCTTCCGCTGCGCGGGCGTGAGGACGAGACCCGGAAGCTGGAGCGGCTCGTCCTCGGAGTGCGGACCGGGCAGGCGCGCCTGCTGGTCGTGTCGTCCCCCGCGGGCACGGGGGTCACCAGGCTGGTCGCCGAGGGCGCTGCCCTGGCCACCCTGCGCGGCTTCTCGGTGCTCGACCTGTCACCGGGCGCCTTCCCCGCCCGGGAACTCGTGACCGGCCACCCGCACGTCGCCGGCGTGAGCGCGCTCGCCGCACAGCTCGAGCCGCGCGTGGTCCAGCGGCTCCGGCAGGGCCCGGTGCTGGTCACGCTCGACGACGCCCACCGCGCGCCGATGTCGGTGCTCGCCGCCGTGAGCACGGTGATGGCCGAGCTCGGGGACCTGCCCGTGGGCTGGCTGATCACCCTGCACGGCGACCAGTTCGCGAACGCCGTCCTCCAGGACATGGCGACCGTCGTGCCGTGCGACTGGATCGAGCCGCTCACGCCGTTGTCCGACGACGCGGCGCTGCTGATGGCCGCCGACCTCCTGGGCGCGGCACCGGACCCGGACGTCGCCTCGCTCGTCGGCAGCGCCGGCGCGACGCCGTCCGCGGTGACCGGCGTGGTGATGGGGCTGCTGGCGGAGAACCACGTCCAGGTCGTCGCCGACGTCGCCCGGCTGACCGCGGGCCCGCTGCGGTGCGGCACCGCCGCCGCCGTCTCGCCTCAGCCCGCCGAGCAGCTGCCCGCGTCGTTGCGGCGGAGGATCGCCGGACGGCTGGCCGTCCTCTCGCCCGAGGCGCAGGACGTGCTCCAGGTCGCGGCGGTGCTGGGCAACGGCTTCGCCCCGGACGACCTCGCCGAGATGCTGGGCAAGTCCGCGGCCGTGCTGCTGCGGCCCCTCAGGGAGGCGCTGGCGGCCGGGTTCCTGGACGCGGACGGTGCCGAGTTCGTCTTCCACCGCGAACCGGTGTGGCGGGCGGTGCTCGGGTCCGTGCCGGCGCCGATGCGGTCGGCGCTGCACCGGCAGGTGGCCACGATGCTGCTCGGCCGCGAAAGCCAGGACGTCGTGCGGATCGCCGTGCACCTGGTGCACTGCGCGCGCACCGGGGACGCGCGGGCCGTCGCGATCGTCGACGAGGCCGCGCGGATCCTGCTGCCGTCCTCGCCCGAGGCCGCCGCGGCACTCGCGACCAGCGGCCTGCGGATCACCGAGCCGGGGGAGCCCGGCCGCGGGGCGCTCGGCGTCACCGCGGCCGCCGCCCTGGTCAGGACGGGCAGGCTCAGCGAGGCGGTGGAGCTCGCGCGGGAGTTCCTGCAGCCCGACGACCCCTGCCACGTGCTGCGCGTGCCGTCCGGTGATGCCCACGAGCTGTCGCCGGAACTGGTGCTGCTCACCACCTTGTCGCTGCACGACCTCGACGCGGCGGCCTGCCTGGCCGACCAGCTGCTGGAGATTTGGGAGCACCACAGCTCCGAAGTGCTGGTGGGCGCGCTCACCGTGCGGGCCGTGACGAGCTGGCGCGAGGGCCGGCTGGACTCGGCCGTCGACGCGGCCGGCGCGGCGGTCCTCGTGCGCGGCGAGCCGGCCGGGATCGGGCAGGGCGATCCTCTGTGGACGAAGGCGTGGATCCTCACCCGGCTCGGCAGGCTGGACGAGGCGCTCGACGCGGTGGACCAGGCGTGCGTGAACGGCGTCGGCGTGACGAGCCCGGTCCCGTTCGCGCTGCGGGCCGCGATCTTGCTGGCCCGGGGGGACGTGACCGCCGCCGAGGCCGCCGTAGCCGCCGGTCTCGCCGCCTCCGACCAGACCGGGACGGCGGCGTTCCCGCCCCCGCTCGGCGCGGTCCTCGTGCTCTGCGCGCTCCGGCGGGGTGACCTGGTCGCCGCCGCGGACGGCCTGCGGAGGCTGGAGGAGTCCGTCCCCGCCGGGCGCACCGACCCGTGCGAGGTGGAGCTGCGGCTGATCGCGGGGCAGGTGGCACTGGCCGGCGACGGCCCGGCGGCCGCGATCGCCGAGATCCGCGCCGCGGCGGAGGATCCCGTCCTGCGCACCCGGCTGCTGCTGGAAGCGCCCACCGCGACCGCGTGGTGCGTGCGCACCGCCATCGCCGCCGGTGACCCGGCCCTCGCCGAACTGCTCGCGAGCGCCGCCGAGGACCTCGCCGCCGCCAACCCGGGTCACGAGTCCGTGGCCGCGGCAGCAGCGCACGGCCGTGCCCTGCTGAAGCAGGACGTCGCCGCGCTCGTCGAACTCGAAGCGGGCTGCTCCGACCCGTGGACGAAGGCCTCTCTCGCGGAGGACATCGGGTCCATGCACCTCGAAACCGACCGCCGGCAGGCCGTCGTCGCCTTCCACCGCGCGCTGTCCGGGTACGACGGGGTCGAGGCCGAACCGGACTCCGCCCGCGTGCGCCGCACCCTGGGGCGGCTCGGCGCCCGGCGGCGCCGTCCCGCACCGGGGAGGCGGGACGACCACGAGCACGAACCCCGGCCCCGCACCGGGTGGGGCAGCCTCACCGGCGCCGAGCAGGAGGTCGCGCGGCTCGTCGCGGACGGGCTGACCAACCGCCAGGTGGCCAGGGAGCTGTTCGTCTCCCCGCACACCGTCGGGTTCCACCTGCGGCAGATCTACCGCAAGCTCGCCATCGGCTCGCGGGTGGACCTCGCGAGGATCGCGCCGTGACCGCCGATCGGAGGGTGGGAGGCAGGCCGCCGCCTGGACGAGAGTGATCCCATGAGGATCATCGCGGCGACGCTCGCCGCCTTCCTGGCTCTTCCCGGGGTCGCGTCCGCGGACCCCTACTGGGAGCTGAAACCGACCGGCACGGACGTGCGCCTGCGCGGGCTGTCCGCCGTGTCCGGTCAGGTCGCGTGGGTCAGCGGCTCGAAGGGCACCGTCCTGCGCACGACGAACGGCGGCCGGACCTGGGACCCGGTCGGCCCTCCCGGCGCCGAGGCGCTCGAGTTCCGCGACGTCGAGGCCTTCGACGCGCGCACCGCCGTGGCGCTGTCGATCGGCGAGGGCGAGTCGTCGCGGATCTACCGCACGTCCGATGGCGGCAGGACGTGGCAGGAGTCGTTCCGCAACACCGACCCGAAGGCGTTCTACGACTGCATGGCGTTCTTCGACCGGTTCCGCGGACTGGCGCTCAGCGACCCCGTCGACGGCAAGTTCCGGGTGCTGCGCACGTGGGACGGCGGACGGTCGTGGCACGTCGACGACACGAAGGGCATGCCGGACGCGCTGCCGGGCGAGTTCGCGTTCGCGGCGTCCGGGCAGTGCGTGACGACCAGCGGCAACCACGCGTGGATCGCGACCGGCGGCGGCGCGAGGGCACGGGTGCTCGAGTCGCGGGACGGCGGCCGGTCGTGGAAGGCGTCGGACGTGCCGCTGCCCTCGGGTGCGGCGGCCGGGGTGTTCGCCGTGGCGTTCAAGACGCCGTGGCGCGGGGTGGCCATCGGCGGCGACTACCTCGAGCCCACCGATCCGACGCCGGCGTTCGCCACGAACGACGGCCGGGGCTGGAAGGCGGGGGCCACCGCGCCGGTCGGGTACCGGTCCGGCATCGCCTACCGCGGCTCCGGCCTGGTCGCGGTCGGACCGTCCGGTACCGACACCAGCAGGGACGGCAGGACGTGGGAGGTCGCGGACACGGGCAGCTTCGACACCGTTGACTGCGCCGGCGACACCTGCTGGGCCGCCGGCGAAAAGGGACGTGTCGGCCGCGCGTAGCCGGGGTAGTCGTAGCGGGTGTTCGAAGGATTCTCGTTGCGGCACATCGATGTCGGCGAGGCCGTGCTGCGAGTGAGGACCGGTGGGGCAGGGCCACCGGTCCTCCTCCTCCACGGCCATCCCCGGACGCACACGACGTGGCACCGCGTCGCGCCGTTGCTCGCCACGGACCACACGGTCGTGTGTCCGGACCTGCGCGGCTACGGCGAGTCCAGCAAACCCGGCGACTACTCGAAGCGCGCGATGGCCCGCGACTTCGTGGCCCTCATGGACGAGCTCGGCCACGAGACGTTCGCCGTCGCCGGGCACGACAGGGGCGCGGCCGCGGCGATCCGGCTCGCCCTCGACCACCCGCGCCGGGTCACGCACCTCGCCGTCCTCGACGGGCTGCCGATCGGCGCCCACCTCGCGCGGGCGGACGACCGGTTCGCGCAGGCCTGGTACCACTGGTTCTTCCTCGCGCGGCAGGAGCTCGCCGCCTCGATGATCAACGAGAACCCCGACCTGTTCTACGGGGGGCGCTACGGCGACACGCCGCTCGCGATGGGCGTCGAGAACTGGGCCGACTTCCAGCGGGCCGTCCACGACCCCGAGACCGTCCTCGCCATGTGCGGCGACTACCGCGCCGGGCTGGAGGTCGACCGCCACCACGACGACGAGGACTTCGCCGCAGGCCGGAGGATCACCTGCCCGGTGCTGGCCCTCTGGTCGGCCAAGGACGACCTCGGCGACCTCTACGGCGACCTGGCGGCGATCTGGGCCGACTGGGCGGACGACGTGCAGGTCCGGGCCCTCGACTGCGGGCACCACATGGCCGAGGAAGCACCGGTCGAACTGGTCCGCGAACTCCGCACCCTGATCTGAACGGACCGTTCACCACAGGTGGTGATGAGGTTTCGGCGCGCGCACGCGTTAGGGTTTGTCCGTGGCCATCGCACGTGCCGAACGCCTTGTCAACCTGGTGCTGTGCCTGCTGTCGACCCGTCAGTACCTGACAGCGGAGCGCATCCGCGCCATCGTCCCCGGCTATCACGAAGCGCCGACGGACGAGGCGTTCTTCCGCATGTTCGAGCGGGACAAGTCCGAGCTGCGCGATCTCGGCGTGCCGCTCGAGACCGGGCGCCAGACCAACGCCGAGGGCGCGGAGGACGGGTACCGCATCGCGCGCCGCGACTACGAGCTCGGGGACATCGACCTCGAACCCGACGAGGCCGCCGCGGTCGCCCTGGCGGCCCGGCTGTGGGACTCGCCGCAGCTCACGGGTGCCGTGCACGGTGCGTTGATCAAGCTCCGCGCCGCCGGCGTCGACGTCGACCAGGACACCCCCGCGGCCGTCGAGCCCAAGGTGCGCGCGAGCGAGCCGGCGTTCCCGCCGCTGCTGCAGGCCGTGCAGGCGGGACAGGCCGTCGCGTTCGACTACCGCAAGCCGCCACCGGGCGGGCAGAAGGAGCGCACGGTCGAGCCGTGGGGCGTGGTCGCGTGGCGCGGCAAGTGGTACCTGGTGGGCTGGGACCGCGAACGCAACGACACGCGCTGCTTCCGCCTCTCCCGGGTCGTGGGGACCGTGCGGACCGTCGGCAAGCCCGGCGCGTTCACCGTGCCCGAGGGCACCGACCTGATGAGCCTCATCGCGCGCACGGAGGCTGATCCGCACCAGACGGCGCCGGCCAGGATCTGGGTGGCCAAGAACCGGGCGCAGGGTGTGCGGCGGCACGCGAAGGTCGTCGAGGAACGCGACGGCGGCGACGTGGTGGAGATCGACCTGAAGTTCCCCGACTCGGCGGCCAAGTGGCTCGCCGGGTTCGGGCCCGACGTCGTCGTGCTGGAGCCCGAGGTCCTGGCCAAGTCGGTCCGCGACCGCCTGCAGGGCGCACTGGAAGGAGCGCGGTGACCGCGTCGAACGAACGGCTGCCGCGCCTGCTCGCACTCGTTCCGTACCTGCTCAACCGGCCCGCCATCACCGTCAAGGAGGCGGCGGCCGACTTCGGCATCACGCCCAAGCAGCTGCGCAAGGACCTGGAGCTGCTGTGGATGTGCGGCCTGCCCGGCTACGGGCCCGGTGACCTGATCGACCTGTCGTTCGAGGGCGAGACGATCACCGTGTCGTTCGACGCGGGCCTCGACCGGCCGCTGCGGCTGACCGCGGCCGAGGCGGCGTCGCTGCTGGTCGCGCTGCGGGCGCTGGCCGACACGCCCGGCGTGGTCGACACGGACGCGGTGCAGCGGGCGCTTGCGAAGATCGAGGCCGCGGTCGGCAAGGCCCAGCCCGCCGGCATGGTCGTCGGGCTCGGGGCGTTCGAGCGCGGGGAGACCGCGGAGATCCGTGCCGCAGTCCAAGACGCCGTGAAGCGTGAACGGGCCGTGCGCATCCGTTACTACTCGCAGTCGCACGACGCGATGAGCGACCGTGTGGTCGACCCGATGCGTCTGCTGCTCGTCGAAGGGCGCGGCTACCTCGAAGGATGGTGCCGCTCGGCGCTCGGCGTGCGGTTGTTCCGGCTCGACCGCATCGACGCCGTGGAGGTGCTCGACGAGCCCTCGGCGCCCCCGCCGCACGCCCAGCTGACCGATACATCGGAGGGGTTGTTCCAGCCGCGGGACGATCAGAAGATCGCGGTCCTCCTCCTCGAACCGGACGCGCACTGGGTCGCCGAGTACTACCCCGTGGACCACGCGGCGGAGCTCTCGGACGGCCGCACGCGTGTCCTCATGCGCTACGACGACCCGTCCTGGATGGTGCGCCTGCTCCTCGGGCTGGGCGGTGACGTGCACGTCGAACAGCCGTCGGAACTCGCTGCCGAGGTGCGCCGCCAGGCGCAGGAGGCGTTGCGCCGGGCAGATCACCTGCTGTCCACCTAAGCCGTATAACGTGTGTTCGTGCCGTCTACACCGACCCTGGCGCTGATCGCGCTCGGCCTCGTCGTCCTCGTGGTGATCGGGGTTCGAGTCCTCCGATCCTTGCGTCGACTCGCCCGCGCCCGCACTCTGGTGGGGGACGGGGTCGGGAACGGCGTCGGCCTGCTGAAGGCGCGGTCCGCAGCGCTGAAGGTGGCCCTCGCCGGACGGCGGCCCAAGGAACAGGCCCGCACCAGGGCGAACCCCGCGTACGATCGTCGTGGCGGGGGAGACAGGAGGATCACCAATGGGTAACCTCGGACCCACCGAGCTGATCATCATCGCTGTGGTGATCATTCTGCTGTTCGGTGCGAAGAAGCTTCCTGACATGGCCCGGTCGCTCGGCAAGTCGGCGAAGATCTTCAAGGCCGAGACCAAGGGCCTGCGCGACTCCGACCCGGACGACGCGCCCGCCCAGCAGCAGCCCGTGCAGCAGCCGGTCCAGCAGCTCCCCCCGGCCCAGCCGCAGGTGCAGCAGCAGCCGCAGGTCGCTCCCCCGATCGAGCAGACCGCGCAGAACAAGGCCACCAACAACTGACCTCCCGGGTCCCGTGACTTGTAAGGACGGTCAGCGAGGTGGCGAGTCCGTTCCGGTGGTTCGCTGAACGCCGGGAACGCGGCAGGCGCCGTCGGGGCAACGCCGACGGCACGATGTCGCTCAAAGAGCACCTTTACGAGCTGAGGTACCGGCTCGGCCTGGCGATGCTCGTCATCGCCGTCGGTGCGATCTTCGGCTTCATCTGGTTCCAGGTGCGGCTCGGCCCGATCCCGTCGCTGGGCGACATCCTGACGGGGCCGTACTGCCAGCCCGACCTGGAGAAGTACCGCGCGAAGATCACCAACAACGGTGAGTGCGCGCTGCTGCAGACCGAGCCGTTCGAGATCTTCCTCGTGCAGCTGCAGGTCGGCACCGCGGCGGGAGCCGTGCTGCTCAGCCCGCTGTGGCTGTACCAGATCTGGGCCTTCATCACGCCCGGTCTGTACCAGAAGGAACGCAAGTTCGCCCGCGTGTTCGTCGGCGCCGGGGCGCTGCTGTTCATCGCCGGCGCGGTGCTCGCGTACCTGGTGGTGCCCGAGGGCCTGAAGGTGCTGCTGGGCTTCGGTGGCGACAACTGGGTCACGGCGCTCACCGGCAGCAAGTACATCAACTTCGTCATCACGATGCTGTTCATCTTCGGCGTCAGCTTCCTGATCCCGCTGGTCGTGGTGATGCTCAACCGCGCGGGCGTGCTGTCCTACGAGCGGCTGGCGAGGTGGCGGCGCGGCCTCATGATGGGCCTGTTCGTGTTCGCCGCGGTCGCGACGCCGGGCACCGACCCGATCTCGATGGTCGTGCTCGCCCTCGCGCTGGTGGTGCTGTTCGAGATGGCGATCCAGATCGCCCGCGTCCACGACAGGCGCAAGGCCAAGCTGCGCGCGGCCGAGGGCTGGGACGCGCTCGACGACGACGAGGCGGCGCCGTTCCACTACGTGGCCTCCGACGCCGAGGGCAACGACCCCGGTGAGAAGGCCGTCGCTTCGGAGCAGCCGAAGCGCGTGAACTACGACGACGCCACGTGACGCGGGCGGCTCTGCTGGTCTGCCCGGCGTCGGGCAAGGGGCGGGCGGCCCGGATGGCCGGGTCGACCGCCGCCGCGCTGCGCCCGCACGTCTCGTCGTTGACGCAGCTCGTGGCGCACGACGCCGTGGGCACGCTGGCGATGGCCCGCGAAGCCGTCGCCGGCGGTGCCGACCTGCTCGTCGTGCTCGGCGGTGACGGAGCGGCCCACCTGGGCCTCCAGGCGTGCGCGGGCACGCCGACCGCTCTGGGCATCGTCCCGGCGGGCACCGGCAACGACCTGGCGAACGCCATCGGGTCGCGGACCGTCGAGGACGTCGTCCACGGCACCCGCAAGACCCTCGACCTGGGCCGGCTGTCGACGGGGCAGTGGTTCGCGACGGTGCTGTGCGCCGGGTTCGACTCCGCGGTGAACGAGCGGGCGAACGCGATGCGCTGGCCCGCCGGTCCCCGCCGCTACGACCTCGCGATCCTCGCCGAGCTGGCGTCGCTGAGGTCGGCGCCGCTGGTGGTGACGACGGAGTCGGAGACGTTCTCGCTGGACGCGACGCTCGTGGCGGTCGGCAACACGCCGAACTACGGCGGTGGCATCCCCGTGTGCCCCGGCGCCGACGCGAACGACGGGCTGTTCGACGTGACGGTCGTGGAACGCGCGAGCCGCGCGATGCTGATGCGGATGCTGCCGACGTTGCGCACGGGCAGGCACACCGAGCACCCGGCCGTGCGGACCTTCCGCGCGCGCGAGGTCTCGCTGGCCGGGGGCAACGGCTGGGTCGCCTACGCCGACGGTGAGCGCCAGGAGGCGCTGCCCGTGGCGATTCGGACGGTTCCCGGCGCCCTCACCGTCGTGGGTCGCTAAGTTATAGGGCTGATCGTTCCGCTCCAGTTCTTTCGGTAGGGATTCATGGAGACTCTTGAGTTTCAGTCCGAGGCGCGTCAGCTGCTGCAGCTGATGATCCACTCGATCTACTCGAACAAGGACACGTTCCTGCGCGAGCTGGTGTCGAACGCCTCCGACGCGCTGGACAAGCTGCGGCTGGAGTCGTTCCGCGACAAGGACATGAAGGTCGACGTCGACGACCTGCACATCGTGATCGAGACCGACCCCGCCGAGCGCACCCTCACCGTGCGCGACAACGGCATCGGCATGACGCGCGAGGACGTCGTGCGCCTGATCGGCACGATCGCCAAGTCCGGCACCGCGGAGTTCCTGAAGCAGCTCAAGGAACAGCAGTCCTCGACGTCCGACCTGATCGGCCAGTTCGGCATCGGCTTCTACTCGTCGTTCATGGTGGCCGACAAGGTCACCCTCGTGACGAAGTACCCGCACGCCGAGAAGGGCGTCCGCTGGGAGTCGACCGGCGAGGCCACGTACACGATCGAGGACGTCGACGACGCCCCGCAGGGCACCTCGGTGACGCTGCACCTCAAGCCGTCCGACGACGAGGACCGCCTGCCCGACTACACCGAGCCGTCGAAGATCCGCGAGATCGTCAAGCGCTACTCGGACTTCATCACCTGGCCGGTCCGCCTGGGCGGCGACGAGATCAACTCGCGCAAGGCCCTCTGGGCCCGCCCGGCCTCCGAGGTGACGGAGGAGGAGTACGCGGAGTTCTACCGCCACATCAGCCACGACTGGAACGCGCCGCTCGAGACCATCCGCATGCAGGCGGAGGGCACCTTCGAGTACCAGGCCCTGCTGTTCCTGCCCTCGCAGGCGCCGATGGACCTCTTCATGCGCGACGCCAAGCGAGGCGTCCAGCTCTACGTGAAGCGCGTCTTCATCATGGAGGACTGCGCCGAGCTGATGCCGGAGTACCTCCGCTTCGTCAAGGGCGTCGTCGACGCGGCGGACCTCTCGCTGAACGTCTCGCGCGAGATCCTGCAGCAGGACCGCCAGATCCAGCTGATGCGCCGCCGCCTGGTGAAGAAGGTCCTCTCGTCGATCAAGTCGCTCATGGGCTCCCGCCCCGACGACTACCGGAAGTTCTGGGGCGAGGTCGGCGCGGCGCTGAAGGAGGGCCTGCTCTCCGACCACGACAACCGCGACGCGATCCTCGAGATCTGCTCCTTCGCCTCCACGAACTCCGAGGACACGCCCACCACGCTGGCCGAGTACGTGGGGCGCATGAAGGACGGTCAGGAGCACATCTACTACATGACCGGCGACTCGCGGGTCGCCGTCGAGAAGTCCCCGCACATGGAAGCCCTGCGCGCCAAGGGCTTCGAGGTCCTCATCCTCACCGACCCGATCGACGAGATGTGGGTCGACTCCGTCCCGTCCTTCGACGGCAAGACCCTCCAGTCCGTCGCCAAGGGCCAGGTGGACCTCGAGACCGACGAGGAGAAGTCCGCGAACGAGGCCAAGGCCACCGAGTTCGCCGACCTCCTCACGTGGCTGAAGGAGCAGCTCGCGGACGACGTGAAGGAGGTCCGCCTCTCGTCCCGACTGACCACCTCGCCCGCCTGCGTGGTCGGCGACGCCCACGACATCACCCCGACCCTGGAGAAGATGTACAAGGCGATGGGCCAGGAGCTGCCGAAGATCAAGCGGATCCTCGAGCTGAACCCGTCCCACCCGCTGGTCGAGGGCCTGCACGGAGCGTTCGCGGCCGGCGAACGCGACGGCCTCGCCGACACCGCCGAGCTCCTCTACGGCCTCGCCCTGCTGGCCGAGGGCGGCGAGCTGGCCGACCCGTCCCGTTTCGTGAAGCTCGTGGCCGACAGGGTGCAGCGCACCTTCTAGCGGCCGGGACCTTCCCGTCGCAGGCGTGGCGGGTGGCGATGCGAACGCAGCCACCCGCCCCGTCCGGCGTTGGGCGGGGTGGCGTCAGGCGGGCGGAGTGCCGCCTGCCGGGCAAGGCGGTGCTGAGCGGAACGGCGTCGGGCGAGGTTGCGGCTGGTTGCTGTTCCGGCGGGGTGGTCATCTTGCGGCGTTGTCACCTTTGTGTGGTGGTCGCCTTGGAGCCTGTATCGCGCGTGGTTGAGTCATCGCCGCTTCGCGACGATTGCGATCGGGGCTTGACTTCGGGGCCCTCGCGAGATGCCGGGTCGGTCTGAAAAGCCGAGCAGAAAGGCTCGGCCGATCCGGGCAACGGTAGCATCTCGCACCCGAAGTCAAGCCCCGATCGCCGTCGTGGTTGCGCCATCACCGCTGCTCAGAGCCGTCTGGTCTGAACGGCTCGGCTTCGCCATCGCGCTCGGTGGCTTGGTGGCTCGCCTCCGGCTTCGCCCTGTTGGCCATGCGGTTCGCCTCGGCTTCGCCGTCGCGGTTGTCAACGGTGGCTCGCATCGTTCCGGACCGGCGGAGACTGTCAGACCCCGCGAGTACGTTGAGTCGCGGGGGACCTGGGATCAGAGGGGACCCCTGCGCGAGCCCGCCCGGCGCCGCAGCACTCGGAGCCTTCCGGCCGACCCGGCCAGACCCGCGAACCACTCCCGCAGCCTACTCAGTATCTTCAGTGCAGGCTGAAGTCAATCAATCTCGACGGCAATTGTCGGTGCGATGTGAAAGCCTGAAGGGGTGTCACGTGCTTCGCGGTCCCCGGCCGAGGCCTACGCCGACTCCCGGCGTCGCGCTCAGCGGCCCAAGCTGACCGACTTCGGCTCCGTCATCTCGTTCGAGCTGGACCCGTTCCAGCGCCAGGCCTGCGAGGCCCTGGAGGACGGTCACGGAGTGCTCGTCTGCGCCCCCACCGGCGCCGGCAAGACGGTGGTGGGTGAGTTCGCCGTGCACCTCGCGCTGAGCGAGGGGCGCAAGTGCTTCTACACCACGCCCATCAAGGCGTTGAGCAACCAGAAGTTCGCCGACCTCACCGCCAGGTACGGGCCGGAGAACATCGGTCTGCTCACCGGCGACACGAGCGTGAACGGTGGTGCGCCGGTCGTGGTGATGACGACCGAGGTGCTGCGGAACATGCTCTACTCGGGTTCGTCCACTCTGGACGGTCTCGCGTACGTCGTGATGGACGAGGTGCACTACCTGGCGGACAGGTTCCGCGGTCCCGTGTGGGAAGAGGTGATCCTGCACCTGCCCGAGCACGTCCAGGTGGTCGGTCTGTCCGCGACGGTCAGCAACGCCGAGGAGTTCGGCGAGTGGCTGGTCGAGGTGCGCGGCGACACCACGGTCGTGGTCGACGAGCACCGGCCCGTGCCGCTGTGGCAGCACATGATGGTCGGCAACCAGATGCTGGACCTGTTCGAGGGCGACGAGACGCACGCGCGGATCAACGCCCAGGTCCTGCGCAAGACCGAGGAGCTGACCCGGTACCACGTGCCGTTCAGCCGCGGGCGCAACCGGGGTGGCGGCGGGGGCCGGCCGCCGCGCAACACCGGGTACAAGCCGCCGTCGCGCATCGACATGATCCAGCGGCTCGACGCCGCGAGCCTGCTGCCCGCGATCGTGTTCGTGTTCAGCCGCGCGGGCTGTGACGCGGCGGTCGCGCAGACGGCGCGGGCCGGGTTGCGGCTCAACACGCCGGAGGAGACCGAGCAGGTCCGCCGGATCATCGACGAGAAGACGCGCGACCTGCCCGAGGCCGACCTGATGGTCCTCGGGTTCTGGGAGTGGCGCGAGGCGCTTGAACGCGGCATCGCGTCGCACCACGCCGGGTTGCTGCCCGCGTTCAAGGAGACCGTCGAGGAGCTGTTCGTCCGCGGTCTCGTGAAGGTCGTGTTCGCGACGGAGACGCTCGCGCTGGGCATCAACATGCCGGCGCGCACGGTCGTGCTCGAGAAGCTCGTGAAGTACAACGGCGAGGCGCACGTCGACCTCACGCCCGGCGAGTACACGCAGCTCACGGGTCGTGCGGGGCGGCGCGGCATCGACGTCGAGGGGCACGCGGTCGTCGTCTGGCAGCCGGGGATCGACCCGAAGTCGGTCGGTGGTCTCGCTTCCACGCGCACGTACCCGCTGCGGTCGTCGTTCCGGCCCGGCTACAACATGGCCGTCAACCTCGTGCTCCAGCTCGGCGCGGCGTCCGCGCGCGAGATCCTGGAGCAGTCGTTCGCCCAGTTCCAGGCGGACCGGTCGGTCGTCGGCCTCGCGCGCCGCATCGAGCGCAACAAGGAGGCGCTCGAGGGCTACTCCGAGTCCATGACGTGCCACCTCGGCGACTTCGCGGAGTACGCGTCGCTGCGCCGGCGCATCGCGGACCGGGAGAAGCAGCTCGCGAAGCAGAACACGAACGCGCGCCGCATCGAGACGGCCAAGTCGCTCGAACGGCTGCGCAAGGGCGACGTGATCGCGGTGCCGTCCGGCCGCCGCAGCGGTCTCGCGGTCGTGATCGACCCCGGTCTCGAGCCGATGGGGGAGGCGAAGCCCCTCGTCGTCACGGAGGACCGCTGGTCGGGGCGCCTCACGTCGGCGGACTTCCCGTCGCCGGTGGAGGTGCTCGGCCACGTCCGGCTGCCCCGGCAGGTCGACGTCCGCTCGCCCAAGTCGCGCCGCGACCTGGCCTCGACGATCCGCAACACCGGCATCACCGTGCCCTCGCGCGGCCGCAAGCGGACGACGGCGGACGACGACCCCGAGCTCGCGACGCTGCGCCGCGCCCTGCGCTCACACCCGTGCCACGGCTGCGACCAGCGCGAGGACCACGCGCGCTGGGGCGAGCGGTTCCACCGGCTGAAGGCCGAGACCGAGCAGCTGGAGCGCAAGGTCGCGGCGACGACGCACTCGCTCGCGCGCCAGTTCGACCGCATCCGCGCGTTGCTGCGCGAGCGCGGCTACCTGAGCGAGTCGGAGGAGGTCACGGCCGACGGCAAGCGCCTGACCAGGCTCTACAGCGAGTCGGACCTGCTGGCGGCCGAGTGCATCCGCCACGGTGTGTGGAAGGGCCTCAAGCCGGAGGAGCTCGCCGCCGTCGTGTCGTCGCTGGTCTACGAGGCGCGCCGGGACGGTCCCGTCGAGGCGCGCCTGCCGCAGGGCCCGGTGGCCGACGCGATGCTCAAGACCGTGCGGCTGTGGGCGGAGATCGAGGACGACGAGCGCCGCCTCAGGCTGGAGCGCATCACGCGGCAGCCGGACGCGGGCTTCGCGTGGCCGGTGTTCCGCTGGGCGCGCGGCGAGTCGCTCGAGAAGGTGCTCAGCGCCGCCGAGGCGGGGGGCAACGAGCTCGGCGCGGGCGACTTCGTCCGCTGGTGCCGGCAGGTGATCGACCTCCTGGACCAGATCCGTGACGTGGTCGGCCGGCAGGACCCGGTGGGCGCGGCGGCGGCGAAGGCCGTCGACGCGCTGCGCCGCGGAGTCGTGGCGATGATGTGACGTGGCCTGACGAAGGTTTTGCGAGTCGGAGTAAAGACTGACGTCAACGGTGTGATTGGATTTCGCCGCAACGTCGTACACACGGAGGTCGACAGATGAGCAGCCCGTACGGACCGTCCGGAGGGAACGATCCGCAGCAGCCCTGGGGCCAGCCGCAGCAGCCGCAGCAGCCCTACGGTGGCGGTTTCCCTCCCGGCACCCCGTCTGGCGGCTTCCCGGCTCAGAACCCCTACGGCCAGCCGCAGCAGCCCCAGCCGGGCCAGCAGCAGCCGTACCCGGGTTTCGACCCGTCGCAGCAGCAGACGCAGCAGTACGGCGTGCCCGGCCAGCAGCCGCAGTCGAACCCGTACGGCACCCCGCAGCAGGACCCGTACGGCCAGCAGACGCAGCAGTACGGCATGCCGGGCCAGCAGCCCAACCCGTACGGCCAGCAGCCGGGCTACGGCCCGCCGATGCCGCCGAAGAAGAAGTCCAGCGCGGCCATCTGGGTCGCCGCGGTGGTCGTCGTCCTGCTCGTCGGCGCCGTGCTGTTCACCGGTTTCGTGTCGCCGGCCTTCTTCAAAAAGAAGATCTTCGACAACACCGCCGTCCAGAACGGCATCGTCCAGATCCTGAAGGACGAGTACAAGATCTCCGACGTGGGCGCCGCGACGTGCAGCGGTGAGAACGAGGTCAAGCCCAACACCTCGTTCGAGTGCAAGGTCCAGGTCGGCGGCAAGGACAAGAAGGTCAAGATCGTCGTCAAGACCGAGGACGGCGAGTACGAGGTCGGCCAGCCCACCGGCTGATCGCGGTCGTGCCGGAAGGCGCCCCTTCGCGCGAGCGGAGGGGCGCCTTCCGCGTCCCGGGAAACTGAGGTGCGTTCGCCGTCGCGCTGGGCGACGATCGCGGGCGTGACGGAGATCCGCGTTCTCAGCGACGAATCGCAGTACCGCGCCCACAACACGCTCTTCCGCCGTGCGATGCACTGGGCCCCACTCAGCGACGAGCAGTGGAAGGTCACGCTGCCCTCCTACGAGCCCGGCAGGGTGCACGCGGCGTTCGAGGGCGACGAGATGATCGGGACGACGCAGTCCTACGGCGGCTCGATGGTGGTGCCCGGTGGCGCCGTCGTACCGCACTCGGCCGTCTCACGTGTGGGCGTCCGTGCCGACTACACGCGCCGTGGCGTGCTGAGCGCTCTGATGCGCGAACAGCTCTCCACGCTCCCGGACCCCGTGGCGACGCTGCGCGCGTCCGAAGGCCGCATCTACGGCCGCTTCGGCTACGGCCTGGCGGGCCGGGTGCGGTTCCTGCGCGTGGACACCCGCCGGGCCGTGATCCCGGGCGGCCCGACCGGCCGGGTGCGCATGGTGGACCCCGACACCGCCGACAAGCTCCTGCCGGAGCTGCACACCGCGTTCGGCCTCGGCAGGCCGGGCCAGATCTCGCGCTGGCCGGGGTGGTGGGCCAAGGCGCTCGACCGCGGGTCCGACGGCGACAACATCGTGACCGTGGTCCACAGTGGACCGGACGGCGACGACGGTTACGCGTCCTACAAGGCCTCCTCCGACAAGGACTTCAAGCACAAGCTGCAGGTCGTGGACTTCGCATGGGCGGACACCGACGCGTGGCGCGACCTGTGGATCTACCTGACCCGCCTGGACCTGGTCGACACCGTCGAGGTCGACGCGGCGCTCGACGACCCGCTCACCTGGCTCTTCGAGGACCCGCGCGTCGTGCACACCAAGGACGTCTTCGACCAGGTCTGGCTGCGCCTGGTGGACGTCCCGCGCATGCTCGCCGCCCGCACCTACGGCGTCGCCGAGGCCGTCGTCCTCGAGGTCCACGACAAGCTGCTGCCCGCCAACACCGGCTGCTACCGCGTCTCGGCCGACGGCGTCGAACGCGTCGAGGCACGGCCGGACATCACGATCCCGGTCGACCTGCTCGGTGCGGTCTACTTCGGCGACACGAGGTTCTCGGACCTGGCCGCGGTCAGGCGGATCGAGGGCGCGCGGTTCGGCGACGCGGACGCGTTGTTCGCGAGCCCCGTCGCGCCGCTGTGTTCGACGTTCTTCTAGAGCCGCACGGGCGCGGGTCCGGAGCGGTGGCCGCCCCGGACCCGTCCGTCAGGCGCGCCGCTCCATCGCGTTCACCAGCCGCGGCACCGAGCTGCCCAGCCCCCAGCGCTGCGTCAGCTCACGCAGCCGCTCCGGGTCGGCGGGCACGCGCGGCACCTCGTCGGAGCGGTCCAGCACGACGGGGGCGTCCAGCGCGGTGCGGACGACCACCGGTGCCGCGGCCAGGTACTCCTCGGCCGCGATGAGCGAGTTGCGGGCCTTGGTGGTGAGCTTGCGGTCCATCGGGTCGGTGACGGCCTCGAGCACGGCGTCGAGGGAACCGAACTCCGTGATGAGCTTGGCGGCCGTCTTCTCGCCGATGCCCGCGACGCCCGGCAGGCCGTCGGAGGGGTCGCCGCGCAGCACGGCCATGTCGGCGTAGGCGGAACCCGCGTTCTCGACGGGCAGCGAGTACTTGGCGGCCAGTTCCTCCGGGCCGAGGATCTCGACCTTGTTCCAGCCACGGCCGACGTAGAGGACGTGCACGGGTGTCGGTTCCGCGCGCACGACCTGGAACATGTCGCGGTCGCCCGTGACCACCTCGACGGGGGACTTCTTCTCGCGGTGGGCCAGCGCGCCGATCACGTCGTCGGCCTCGTAGCCCGCCGCCTCGCCGGTGCAGATACCGGCGGCGTCGAGAACGTCGAGGATGATCGGGATCTGCGGCGTCAGCGTGTCCGGGACCTCCTCCGACCCGTCGGTCGCGCCCTCGGCGACGCGGTGCGCCTTGTAGGACGGCAGCGCCCGCACCCGGAACTCGGGGCGCCAGTCGGCGTCGAGGCAGGCGACCAGGCGGGCCGCGCCGCGGTCGGTGATGACGCGCGCGATCGTGTCGACGAACCCGCGCACGGCGTTCACCGGCGTGCCGTCGGGCGCGGTCATCGAGTCCGGCAGCGCGTAGTACGACCGGAAGTAGAGGCTCGCGGAGTCGAGCAGCACCAGGGGAGAGCTCACGGGTGGACAAGCTACTAGGCTTTCCGGCATGGCAACGATCACCGGGCCCATCGACGTGTCCGCGCTGCGTGCGCGGCTCGACCGCGCTTGCGCCGCCGCCGAGCAGGCGGGCGTCGACGCCCTGCTCATCTCGCCCGGTTCGGACCTGCGGTACCTGATCGGTGCCGGGGGCGACTCGTTCGAGCGCCTCACCTGCCTCGCGCTGCCCGTGGGCGGCACGCCGAGGCTGGTCGTGCCGAAGCTGGAGCAGCCCGGCTACGCGGCCATCCCGACCGACGAGCTGGGCGTCGAGGTCGTCACGTGGGTCGACGGCGAGGACCCGTACGCGCTGGTCAAGGCCGCGCTGAAGGGCACGCGCGTCGCCGTGGCGGACATGATGCCCGCCCTGCACACCATCAAGCTCGGCCACGCCATCGGCGGCGAGCAGTCCCTCGCCGGCCCGATCATCCGCGAGCTGCGCATGCGCAAGGACGCCGCGGAGATCGCCGCCCTGCGCAAGGCGGGCGCCGCCATCGACCGCGTCCACGCGCGCATGGGCGAGTTCCTCCGCGTCGGCCGCACCGAGCGCGAGGTGGCCGTGGACATCGCCGCCGCCATCGTCGAGGAAGGCCACACCGTCGCCGACTTCGTGATCGTCGGCTCCGGCCCGAACGGCGCGTCCCCGCACCACCGCGACTCCGACCGCGTCGTCGGGGCGGGCGAGGTCGTCGTCATCGACATCGGCGGCCCGGTCGCCGAGGGCTACAACTCCGACTCGACCCGCACCTACGTGATGGGCGAGCCCGCGTACGACGACGTCCGCGAGACCTACGCGGTCCTGCAGGCCGCGCAGAAGGCCGCCGTCGAAGCCGTCCGACCCGGCGTGACGTGCGAGGAGATCGACGCGGTCGCCCGCAAGGTCATCGCGGACGCGGGCTTCGGCGAGTACTTCGTCCACCGCACCGGCCACGGCATCGGCCTGGACGTGCACGAGGAGCCCTACATCGTCAGCGGCAACTCCCTGCCGCTGGAAGCGGGCATGGCCTTCAGCGTCGAGCCCGGCATCTACCTGCCCGGCCGCTGGGGCGCGCGCATCGAGGACATCGTGGTCGCCACCCCGGACGGCGTCGAGTCCTTCAACAACCGACCTCACGACCTGGTGGTGCTTTGACCCTCGAGCAGATCGACAGGGCAATACTGAAGGAGCTCGCCTCGGACGGCAGGTGCAGCTTCACCGACCTGGCCGAACGCGTGGGCCTGTCCGTCTCGGCGGTGCACCAGCGGGTGAAGCGCCTGGAACAGCGAGGCGTCGTCAAGGGCTACGCCGCCCGCCTCGACGGCGCGGAGGTCGGCCTGCCGATGTCCGCGTTCATCTCGCTGTTCCCGATCAACCCCTCGGAGCCCGACGACTACCCGAAGCGCCTGGAGCACCTCCCGGAGATCGAGGCCTGCTACTCCGTGGCGGGCGACGCCTCCTACGTCCTGCGGGTCCGCGTCGCGTCGCCGGTCGCGTTGGAGGAGCTGCTGCAGAAGATCCGGGAGTCGGCCAACGTCTCCACGCGCACCACGGTCGTGCTGTCGACGCCTTACGAGGACCGGCCGCCCGCGGTGTGAGCGCGGGCCGCACGCGCCGCCGGGGTGGACCGGACGTGCTGCTGCGGTGGGGAGAACCCGCCGCAGCACCCGACTTCAGCCGACCCGCCCGTCGGCCAGCACCAGCACCCGATCAGCCACCTCGTGCACGGCCTCGTGATGGGTGGCGATCAACACCGCGGCCCCCTCGTCGGCAACCCGCCGCAACACCGCCACCGCCGCCACCGCGCTGACGGCGTCCAGGTGCGCGGTCGGTTCATCGGCGAGCAGGGCGGCAGGCCGGGCCACCACGGCCCGGGCCAGAGCGGCCCTCTGCCGCTGCCCGAACGACACCTGCGGGGGGAACCGCCCGCCCGAAGCGGAGATCCCCAGCTCCTCCAGCAACGGCGCGACCCCGTCGACGGGCAACCCGGCCAGCCGCAACGGCAGAGCGACGTTCTCCTCCAGCGTCAACTCCGACGCAAGCCCCAGGGCCTGCGGCAGAACGGCGCAGTCGGACCAGGAAGCCGGACCGGGCGACACCGACCCGCGATCCGGGACGTCGAACCCGCACAACAACGACAGCAGCGCGGTCTTCCCCGACCCGGACGGCCCGCTCAGCGTCACCAGCTCACCGGCGGCCACGGCCAGGTCCACCCCGCGCAGCACCGAGACCCCGCCGAAGCTCCGGTGCACCCCCGAAGCCCGGATCACGACGCGGCCAGCGGGATGCACAGGTCCGCCAGCGAGACCAGCCGGGGATCGTGCGACGCCACGACCGCGGGCACCGGCAGCGAGGCCAGCGTCTCCAGCACGAGGTCGGCGGACCGGACGTCCAGTTGCGACGTCGGCTCGTCCGCCACCACGACGGACGCCCCCTGCGCCACAGCGCACCCGAAGGCCAGCCGTTGCTGCTGCCCGCCGGACAGCGCGCCGATGCGCCAGGTCGCGGACCCGCCCAGCCCGAGGCGGTCGAGCAGCGACAGGTCGCGGGCGCCGGCCGCGCGCAGGTTGTCGCCGACGGTCAGGTGCGTGATCAGGTTGTCCGGCGGGTTCTGGAACACGACCGCGATCTCCTTGCGCCGCAACGCGCGCAAGTCCGACCACGACAGGGCGGAGGTGGGCACGTCGCGCACGTAGACCTCGCCGGCGGACGGTCGTTCCACGAGGGACAGCACGCGCAGCAGGGTCGACTTGCCGGAGCCGGAAGGGCCGGACAGCACGGTGAGGCCGGGCGCGATGGACAGCGACATGTCCGAGACGGCGCGCACGGAACCGTAGGACACCTCTACGCCACAAGCGCGGATCACCTGAGCAGCTCTCCCAACCGCGCGGTTCGCACACCGCGCAACGCAAGCCATGCCGCCACGAGGACCACCACGGCACCGCAGCTCACCATGACACCCAGCAGCGGCAGCAGGTTCGGGAGCACGGGGGCCGGGTTGAGCCAGGGGGCGGGATCCAGGCGCGGTACGGCCGCCCCGGTGCTCGTGAACGACGCCAGCAGGCCGACGGCCAGTGCCGGCAACGCGAGCGCGCCCACCTCCAGCAGGTGGCTCCACCACAGCACCGCCGGGCGCATGCCCATGCGGGCCGAGAGGGCGCCGGAGACGGCGTTCTGGCGGCGGCGCACCTCGACGGCCAGCAGCAGGGCCACGGCGGCGACCACGGCCAGCACGACGCCGATCGCGGCCACGAAGCCGAACGTCCACTCCACGGTCAGGAACGGCAGGCCGTCGAGCACGCGGGCACGGTCGACGACGTTCGTGTAGTGGATCCCCTGCGCCCGCAGCGCGGAGGTCAGGTCGGCCAACGGCAGCGCCGACCACAGGTGCCACGAGCCGACCTGGTCGACGGCGGGCACCGAGTCGCGCGCGACGACGTAACCGCGAGTGCCGAGCTTCGGGAACGACGGCAGCGATGCCACGGGCTTGAGCAGCGGCAGACCGGGGATCTGGATCTCCTGGTTCGCCGAGCGGCCGATGCGCACCGCGGGTGCGATGTCGCCGGTGCGCTTCAGGTCCGAGATGAGCGCACGGACCGAAGCAGCGTCGTCCAGGACGGCCGCGTCGGTGAACGTCGCCGGGTCCACGACCAGTACGCCGGTGCTCACGCCGACGAGAGTTGTGTTGCCGCGCAACGACGACGGCAGCTCGACGCGTCCGAGGGCGACGTCCTGCGACACCTGCACGGTGCTGTTGGCTCCGACGAACACGCCCGACTTGGAGGCGAGCGCCGACTGCTGCGCGTCCGCCACCGTGCTGCCGACGGCGATCGTGCCGACCGCCAGCACGCCCACGAGCAGCACGCCGGTCACGGGTCCGGCGGCCGCGGCCAGCCGGCGCACCGCGAACTGCGCGGCCGGGACCTGCCACCACCGCACGCGGTGCGACCAGCCGAGCGACCACCGCAGCAGCCTGGTCGCGAGCAGTGCCGCCGCCAGCACCACGAGCAGCGGGAACGCCAGCGCGGCCACGTCCACGCGCGGCAGCGAGCCCGCCTTCGGCGACGTGCCGAGCCCGTTGTCCGACAACCGGAACCAAGCGAGCACGGCGAGGGACGCCACGACCAGCTCCCACGGCACGAGGCCGAACCGACGCGCCCGCGCCCGCCGCTGGAACGTCCGATGCGCCCGCCACGACGCCACGAGCACCGTCACCGCCAGGCTCAGCACCACGACGCCGAGCACGAAGCCCAGCGCCACCCACAGCGTTCCGGGAGCCGGCACGACGCCCGGCGCGTACAGCGGCAGCAGCAGCCGCGCGGCCACCAGCCCCAGCACGCCGCCCAGCACCAGCGGCAGACCGAGTTCCAGCACACCGCGGAAGCCCAGCGCCAGCGGGCTCGCCCCGCGCACCCACAGCAGCCGCAGCTCCGAGTGCCGCCGCTGCGCCCACTGCACGGTCACGGTGCCGACGCCCGCGAGGCCGACCAGCACGCTGATGACCACCAACGGCAGCAGTGCCGACGAGACGTTGCGCTCGGACGTCCGCGCCGCCGCGATCGCGCCGGACAGCGGGTCGGTCCGCGTCAACGGCAGCCCGAGCGCCGTCAGCCGCGCGTTGCCCCGATCCCGCAGGGATTCGGCCTCGGCGAGCGTCGAGAGCCGCTCGGAGGCGAAGCGCAGCGTCACCGTGGCGTTCGACGCGAACTCCGGCGGCAGCAGCGCGAGGTCGGACGGGCTGGACACCCAGATCACCGACGTGCTGGCGCCGTCACCGCCCAGCGGGTTCGGCACCGCGGTCTTCGCCTCGGAGCACCACCACCCGTCCACCGGCTGCGCCAGATCGGCGTAGACGGCGGTCACCACGAGCGGGGACCCGGTCAGCCGGTCGCCGACGCGCACCTTCGCGGCCGTGGCGATCGTCTGCGGCACCCACAGGCCCGTGCCGCCGCCCTGCAGAACGGTGAGGTGCGCCCGCGCGTCCGGCCGGTAGCCGAACCGGCCGTAGGTCGCGATGCCGCCGAAGTCCGGCCTGCCGATCCGCGAGTAGGCGCCGCCGAGGTCGCTGCGGGCGGCCATCGAGACGGCCTGCGACAGCGGCAGGCCCTCGCCGTCGAGGCCGGGGTGCACGGTGTGCGGGCAGATGCGGTCCTGCTGGTAGGCGAGCGCGGCGCTGCCCGAGGCGGACGAGTGCAGCGCGGCGGCGGCCACCACGAAGCCCAGCAGCAACGTCGTCACGATGCTCACGACGAGGGTGAGCGGACTCGACAGCGCTGCCCTGGGCGCGGCTCTCCACGGCAACTGCACGAGCGCACGCTAACCGGCGTTCGTCGTTTTGGGGAGGCTCGGGAGGTAACGGAACGATTCGGCGCGGCAGGGACTCCGGACCGACCGTTGTCACGCACCCGAGCCCGGTGGCTAGAGCGCGAACCCCTCCGGGAACGGATCGGACGGGTCGAGCAGGTACTGGCCCATGCCCGTGATCCACGCGCGTCCGGCCACGGTGGGCACGACGGCCGTCCGGTCCCCGAGAGGGACCTCTTCCAGCAGACGGCCGATGAACCTGGTGCCGATGAACGACTCGTTGACGAAGTCCGTCCCGATCCCCAGCTCCCCGCGGGCGTGCAGCTGGGCCATCCGGGCGCAGGTGCCCGTGCCGCAGGGGGAGCGGTCGAACCAGCCGGGGTGGATCGCCATCGCGTTGCGCGAGTGGGCGCCGTCCTCGCCGGGCGCGGTGAACTGGACGTGCTTGCAACCGCTGATCGCCGGGTCCACGGGGTGCACCGGGCGGTTCACCGCGTTGATCCGGTCCATGATGGACAGTCCGGCGGCCAGGATCCTGTCCTTCTCCGCCCTGTCGAACGGGATGCCCAGGTCCGCGAGCGGCACGATCGCGTAGAAGTTGCCGCCGTAGGCCATGTCGTAGCGGACCTCGCCGAGCCCCGGCACGTCCACGACCGCGTCCAGCTCGTGCGCGTACGCCGGGACGTTGCGGATCGTCACGAGCTTCGTGCGGGTGTCGTAGTCGGCGAGCACCAGCCCCGCCGGGGTGTCGAGGCGGACGGTGGTGACGGGTTCGGTCACCTCGACCATGCCGGTCTCGACCAGCACCGTCGCCACGCCGATCGTGCCGTGCCCGCACATCGGCAGCAGACCGGACACCTCGATGAACAGCACGCCCCAGTCGGCGTCCTCACGGGTCGGCGGCTGCAGGATCGCGCCGCTCATGGCCGCGTGGCCGCGCGGCTCGTTGACGAGGAGCCTGCGGACGTGGTCGTGGTCCTCGATGAAGTTCAGGCGCTTCTCGGCCATCGTCGCGCCGGGGATCACGCCGACGCCACCGGTGACGACCCGCGTCGGCATGCCTTCGGTGTGGGAGTCGACGGCGCTGAAGTACTTCGCGAACCTCATGATGTGGCCAGCGCCATGTCGGCGTCGACCTGCGCGAGCTGCTCGGCGCTCAGCGGGCCGCGCGGGGGACGGCACGGACCGCCGTAGCGGCCGACGTAGTCCATGGAACGCTTGATGGCCTGGACGAACTCGGTGCGCGAGTCCCAGCGGAACGCCGGCACGAGCTTCTCGTACAGCGCGCGTGCCTTGTCCAGCTCGCCGTCGCGCGCCAGGGTGAACAGCTCGACGCTCTCGGCGGGGAACACGTTGGGGTAGCCCGCGAACCAGCCCGTCGCGCCCATCAGCAGGCTCTCCAGCACGACGTCGTCCGCGCCCGCCACGACCGTGAGGTGCGGGGCGGCCGCGCGGATCTCCAGCACGCGCCGGACGTCGCCGGAGAACTCCTTGACCGCCACGACGTTCTCGATCTGGCCGAGCTCGGCGAGCAGGTCCGGGGTCAGGTCCACCTTGGTGTCGATCGGGTTGTTGTAGACCATGATCGGCAGCCCCGCCTTCGCGACCTCGCGGAAGTGGTGCACCACCTCGCCGCGGTTGGCCCGGTACATGGTGGGCGGCAGGCACAGCACGCCGTCCGCGCCGTCCTCGGCCGCGAGCTCGGCCCAGTGGCGGGCCTGGTGCGCGCCGACGCCGTGCACGCCGATGACCGCGATGCCCTTGCCCTTCACCGCGGCGATGGCGGTCTGCGCGACCTCACGGCGTTCGGCGTCGGTCAGCGACGAGTACTCGCCCAGGGAGCCGTTCGGGCCGACGCCGCGGCAGCCGTTCTCGACGACCCACCGGCAGTGCTCGGCGAACCTGTCCAGGTCGGGGCGCAGTCCTGCCGGGGCGTTGCGGTCCTCGGCGTAGGGCAGCGCGGTGGCGACGATGACGCCGTCGAGGCGTTCGGTCATGACTTCTCCTCCGGGAGGTCGGCGAGTTCGCCTAGGGGGATCGGGACCGCGATCACGCGGCGCTGGCCGTCGAACGGGACGCCGGTCAGCTCGGCGGCGTTGCGGGCGCAGATGCGGCCCTGGCAGCGGCCGAGCGCGACGCGGCTGGACAGCTTCAGCTCGCGCATGCTCGTGGCGTCGGTGAGGTCGCCGAGGCGGACCTTCTCGCAGCGGCACACGGTGGTGTCCTGGTCGAGCCACGTCCGCCAGCCGGGCTGGACCTCGTGCGCCCTGGCCAGCGCCGCGGCGAACAGGCGGCCCCTGCGCACGGCCTCCAGCGCCTTCCCCGGCGGCGTGAGGCCGGCCGCGGCGGCCCCGGCGACGACCCCCTCCGCCTCGGCCAGGTCGGCGCCGCCGATGCCGGTGACCTCGCCGGCGGCGTAGACGTCCTCGACCGACGTCCGCTGGTGCTCGTCGACCTCCAGGAAGTCGTCGGTGCGCCTTGCCCGCGGCACCAGGTCGGTGCGGGGCAGGAAGCCGTAGCCGATGCAGACCAGGTCGGCCTGCACGGTGCGGTGGCTGACCGGGTGCCAGCCGCTGTCGAGCTTCGCGACGGTGACGTTCGGACCGCGCTTGGCGATCACCGCCGTGCGGGTTTCCAGGCGCGGCAGCACCTTCCGGTAGCGCGCGAGCTCGCCGAGCTTGTGCCGGTTGGCGGCGACGGCCTTCGCCTCGCGCAGCCACCGGGCGGGGGAGGAGGCCTCGTAGACGCCGACGAGCGTGGCGCCCATGTCCTGCAACGCGGTCGCGACGGGCAGCAGGAACGGGCCGGTGCCCGCGACGACCACGCGTTCGGCCAGCGTCACGCCCTGCTTCGCCAGCGCCTGGGCGGCACCCGCGGTGATCACCCCGGGGCCGTCCCAGCCGGGGAACGGCAGCGGGCGGTCGTAGGCGCCGGTCGCGATGACGAGCCTGTCGAACGCCAGCCGCCGCGGACCGCGCAGGTGCAGCGTGTGGTCCTCGACGAGCCACGCCTCGGTGTTCTTGAGGTGCGTCACGCCGCTGTGCGCGAACCCGGCCCGCCCGCGCAGGTACTGGCCGCCCGCCTCGGGTTCCGAGTCGACCATCGTGACCTCGGCGCCCGCGTCGGCGGCGGTCCTCGCGGCGGCCATGCCGGCCGGTCCGGCTCCCACCACGACGACCCTCACGGCGTCGTCCTGATCACGTCGCCGTCGCGCAGCGGGTGGCGGCACGCGCGGACCTCGGGCACGCCGTTGATCTCCGCGACACACCCGAAGCAGACGCCGATGCCGCAGAAGAACCTGCCCGGCAACAACTCCGCGACGTGGGCGACCTCGCGCCGCAATCCGTTGAACGTCACCTTCACACCATCACCTCCGGGCGGTCGACGCGGAACGGGCGGGGATCGACGAGCGGCTCCTCGCCGATGAGCAGCTGGGCGAGCAGCCGTCCGGTGGCCGGGGCGAGGCCGACGCCCGCGCCCTCGTGACCGGTGGCGTGCCAGAGGCCGGGCGTGCGCGGGTCCTCGCCGATGATCGGCAGGTGGTCCGGCGCGTAGGGGCGGAAGCCGCCGTACGCGCGCATGACCGGGACCTCCGCCAGCATCGGGAACATCGCGATCGCCCTGCGTGCCAACGCCGTGAGGACTTCGGTCTCGATCGTGTCGTCGAAGCCCTTGCGCTGGCGGCTGGAGCCGATGAGCACCGTGCCGGCCGGCGTCGACTCGACGACACCGGACGTCTGCAGGTCGGCGTCACCGCTCGCGACCGCTCCGACGTAGTCCGCGTCGTAGACCTTGTGCCGGATCCTGCCGGGGATCGGCGTGGTGACGAGCACGACGCCGCGCCGGGGCAGCACGTTGACGCCGAAGTTCCGCGCCCACGGCCCGGTGGCGTTCACGACCGCGCCGCAGCTGATCACGCCGTCCGCCGTCGTGACGCTGCGTCCGTCCGTTGTGGACACTTCGGTGCGTCTGACCTCGATGCCGCGCAACAGGGTCCGGGTGGCCTTGACGGGGTTGAGCTGGGCGTCCTCGAGGTAGTGGACGGCGGCGGTGACGGCGGGGTTGAGGTGCGGCTCGTGGGCCAGCGCCTCCTCGGGCGTGATCTCGCAGGCGTCCACGCCCGCGGCCCGCTGCCGCGCGGCGAACGCCCGCAGGGGACCGGTGGCCTCGGGGGTCGTGGCGACGACGAGGCCGCCCTTCTCCTCCCACTCGGCGTCGCCGGCCAGTTCCGGCCACAGCTCGCGGCTCCTCCTGGCGAGGTCGAGCTCCGGCCCCGGCTCCTTGTCGCTGACCAGGACGTTGCCCTCACCCGCGGAGCTGGTGCCCGACGCCGGCCCGTGGCGGTCGACGACGAGCACACCGAGCCCGCGCGCCTTCAACGCCTGCGCGCACGCGGCTCCGATGATGCCCGCGCCCATGACCACGACGTCCGGGTGCATCGCCACCTCCGTTCATTAGAATGAACGTTAGTGCTTCGGATACTCCAGCACCAGTACCGAGCTGACCTCACCGCCGACGGTCTCGTAGAGGTGCGGGACCGAGCCGGGGAAGCACACGTAGTCACCCGGCCCCAGCTCGTACGGCCGCTCGACCGGCCCGACCCTCAGCTGACCGCTCGTGACCAGCACGTGCTCCCTGCCGGGATGACCTTCGCTGGTCTGCGTGGCGCCGGGCCGCACCCGCTGGTCGTAGATCTCCAGCACGGTGTCCCCGGCGTCCATCCGCCGCATCAGCCGCAGGTCGACGGCGTTGCTGCTGAGCACCTCCACGTCCCGCGCCCGCACCAGCACCACGTCCGGCACCGTCCGCTCCGTCACGAGCTCCGACACCGGCACGTCCAGAGCGTTCGACAAACTGAACACGGTCTCGATCGTCGGATTGCCCGAACCGCTCTCCAGCTGCGACAGCGTGCCCTTGGCGATGGACGACCGCCGCGCGAGCTCCGACAGGGACAACCCGCGCTGCTCCCGGAACGCCCTGATGTTGGCGCCGAGAACCTGACCCGCACTCATAGCCGCTGATCGTTGCATAGGCTTGCGGCCATGACTGCGTACACGGAGGCGGAGGGCCGAACCCTCCGCACGGCCGTTTTCGGTGCCATGGTGCTCGTGTCCACCGCGGACCCCGGCTCGGTCGACGAGGAGAGCCAGGCGGGCGTCCGGGCCATCACGCTGCTCCCGGACGACCTGCGCGCCATCATCGCCGCCGCCCCGCCCGCCCTGCCGAAGGGCACGGCGTCCGATGTGGAGGCGGGCGTCCTGGCCGCCCTGCGCGACTCGGTGGCGATCATCAACGCCCACGAGCCGCGCGACGTGCCGATCTTCCGCGCGGCCGTCGCGGAGATGTGCCGGTCGGTGGCGGGGGCGGACGGCGAGGTGGCCGCGGCCGAGCGGCAGATGGTGACGCGGGTCGTCGAGGCCCTCGCCTGACGCGGCCCGCCGGCCCTCCGGTCAGGTCGCGCTCGGCCGCGACGCCAGCCACGCGGTGTGCTCCTTGCTGATCACGGCCTCCGTGTCGGCGACCGTGCTCGCCCAGTCGCTCTCCTGCACGTGGGGAAGCCGCTGGTAGACGTCCGCGAGCTCACCGGCCGCCGCCGCGTAGGTCACCCGCAGGTTCTCGTACTGCCGGAGCCCGATCCACGCGGCGCCGCCCGCGACGGCGGCGGCCATCACGCCGGAGAGGTCGACGTCCCAGACGCCGTTGATGCGCAGGATCGCGAACAGGATCGCGACCAGCTCGCCGACGATCATCAGGACGCGGAAGACGTTCGCGCGGGTCTCGTTCATCGCGGCCCGGTCGCGGTACCACTGCAGCTGCCGCAGCACGCGCGACTCGCGGTAGGCGTCCCTGCGTTCGGCGAAGGACTTCGCGCGCAGCGCGGACATGACCTCCTCGCCCGCGTCGTTCGCGCTGGTGAGCATGACCTCCCTGCGGTGCTCCTTCACCACGTCGGCGATGGCCAGTTCCAGGTCCCTGCGCGGCTGCGGCGCGGCACCGGAGAACGGGTCGCCCGCCACGGCGTAGCGCCAGGCCAGCGACTTCACGCGCTCGGCGACGGCCCGGCCCGCGTTCCACCTCTGCTCCGGGTGCATCACCCACAGCAGGAGCTCGCCGAACAGCGCGAGCAGGAACCCGCCCAGCGCCACCCAGGCCCAGACGTCGCTGCCGCCGACCTTCCACTTGAACGCACCGCCCACCGCCGCGACCACCGCGCCGATCAGCCGCACCCGGCTGAACAGGACGGTGAGGTGCTGTCCGCGCCGGGAGACGGCCTCCGCGTCGTGGTAGAAGCCGGGCAGGTGCGTCTCGTCCATCCGCTTCTCGTTCCCCTCTTCGGCACCTAGTCGTGAGCGGCCAAACGTTTGTTATCACGGCGGAGCGCCCGGCGGGTGCGTTCCGCGTGATCGGCGCCGGACGAGGTGCGTACGAGGCGGGACGGACGTCGGTCGCGGACCGCGACCGAGGAGCCGTTCGACGGCGACGTCGAGTGCGCGATGACCGCGGGTGGGACCTCGGGGCGCTGGTCTTGCGGGACCGGACGCGCGTCATCACCCGCGATCTCCGCGCGGTCCCCGGTTCCGGGGTGATCGAGGTGTGTTCACCCGTGCAGCGCAGGATTTCGCTGAGCGGTGACCGCGCCGTTCTCAGCAAGCGGAGCGCATGATGGGGAGATGCTGGAGGTACTGCGCAGGCAGCTGAGCGAAGGAATCTTCGAGAAGGTCGCGGGACCGGACCGCGCCGACCACGCGCGGCGGATCCACGAGGCGCCCGGACCGCGCCTGTTCGCCGACGACAGACCGATCCGGCACGTCCACGCCGACCACGCCATGTTCATCGGGGGGCTGCGGGCGTTGCTGCTGCAGTCGTTGCACCCGCTCGCGATGGCCGCGGTCGCGCAGCACTCCGACTACCGCACCGATCCGTGGGGCCGCCTGCAGCGCACGAGCCTGTTCCTCGCCACCACGACGTTCGGCAGGGTGGAGGACGCGGAGAAGGCCGTCGCACGGCTCGCGCGCGTGCATCGGCACATCCACGGCACCGCGCCGGACGGGCGGAAGTACCGGGCCGACGACCCGCACCTGCTGGCCTGGGTGCACGTGGCCGAGGTCGACAGCTTCCTGCGCTGCCACCGGCGCTACGGCGCCGAGCCGCTCGACGACTACGACGGCTACGTCGCCGACATGGCCGTCGTCGCGGAGGCCATGGGCATCCCTGACCCGCCGCGCACGACCGCCGAGCTCGAGGAGAGGCTGCGGTCCTACCGGGGCGAGCTCGAAGGCACGCCCGAGGCGCGGGAGGCGGCGCGGTTCCTGCTGTTCAAAGCCCCGCTGCCGCTGCTGGCACGTGGTCCGTACGGGATCCTGACGGCCACGGCGGTGGCGAGCCTGCCGGTGTGGGCGCGGATCCCGTTGCGGCTGCCCTACCTGCCGATCTCGGAAGCCACCGGTGTGCGGTTCGCGGGCCACGCGCTGATGCGCGGCATGCGGTGGGTCACGAGCTGAGGAAGTCCATCACCACAGGGGTGGCCTCGGCGCGGAACTCCTCGAAGTAGCCGTGCCGTGCGCCCTCGACGAGGTGCATCCGGGCGCCCGGGATGCGTTCGGTGATCAGCGGGGCGTTCGCGGCCGGGTTGAAGACGTCCTCGGTGCCGTGCACGACGAGGGTCGGCGCGGTGATGGACGGCAGGACGTCCCACGCGTCGTGCTCGGCGCTGGCGAAGAGGTGCCGCTTGCGCGCGTACGGCGGCATCCAGGGGTCGCCGAGCGTGTTGAACGGGCCGCGGTAGGCGGGCGTGTACATCAGCTCCTCCAGCGCCCTGCGCGCCTTCATCGGGTCGGCCTGGGCGAGGGACTTGCGCACCTCGGCGCTGCGCTCGATGCCGTGCGCGCCGCCGGGGGAGGTGCAGCCGAGCACCAGCCGGTCGACGTACGAGCCGTGTTCGGCCGCGATCCACTGCGCGATCCGGCCTCCCATCGACGTGCCGTAGACGTGCGCGGTCCCGATGCCGGCGTCGTCGAGTACCGCGATGCAGTCCGAGGCGAACAGCCGCGTGCTGTAGGGGGCGTCGGGCTTGTCGCTGGAGCCGGTCCCGCGGTGGTCGGTGACGATCGTCGTGAACCGCTCGGAGAAGTCCGGCAGGACCTGGGACCACCACTTCGAGGAGTTCGCCTGCCCCGCGATGAGCAGCAGCGCGGGCCCGGAGCCCTCGACCGAGTAGGAGAGCCTGGTTCCGTCGGCGGCACGAGCGCGGGGCACGGCGAGAAGTCTAGATCCTTGACTTCGCGATAGATGGTCTAGTCCAATTCGAGGTAGGACCCCCTGCCGGCCGCCACGCGTGAGGGATGGAGCAGCCATGCTGTTGTTCGCTCGAATATCCGCGGTGGCCGCACTGGTGCTCGGCACCGTGGTCGTGAGCCTCGCCCCTGCCAGCGCCGCCGGTGTCACGGCGACGTTCTCCAAGCAGTCCTGGAGCACCGGCTACACCGCGACGGTGACGATCAAGAACGAGACCAGCGCGGCCGTCAGCTCCTGGAAGGTCGAGTTCGAGTACCCGGCCTCGACCTCCGTCGGTGCCTACTGGGACTCGCTGCTCACCAGGAGCGGCACCCGCAACACGTTCGCCAACCGCGAGTACAACGGCTCGATCGCCCCCGGCGCGAGCGTCTCGTTCGGCTTCAACGCCGCCGGCACCGCCGACCCGGCGAACTGCACGGTCAACGGCGCCGCCTGCACCGGGGGCACCGGACCGACGACCAGTTCGACGACGAGCACGACCACCACCACCACGACCACGACCACGACGACCACCACCACGACCGGTCAGCCGCCCACGGGACAGCTGCCGCGCAAGGTGCTCGTCGGCTACCTGCACGCGAGCTTCGCCAACGGCTCCGGCTACATCCGCATGAAGGACGTGCCGGACGAGTGGGACGTCATCAACCTGTCGTTCGCCGAGCCCACCAGCGCGACGAGCGGGGAGCTGCGGTTCACCCAGTGCCCGGTGGCCGAGTGCCCGAACGTCGAGTCCGAGGCCGAGTTCATCGCCGGCATCCGCGCCCAGCAGCAGAAGGGCAAGAAGGTCAACATCTCCATCGGCGGCCAGAACGGCCAGGTGCGGCTGGAGACGACGGCGGCGCGCGACGCGTTCGTGCGCTCGGCGTCGGCGATCATCGACAAGTACGGCCTGAACGGGCTCGACGTCGACTTCGAGGGCCACTCGCTGTCTCTCGACGCCGGTGACACCGACTTCAAGAACCCGACCACGCCCGTGGTCGTGAACCTGATCTCCGCGCTGCGCTCGCTGAAGGCGCGCTACGGGGCCGGCTTCGTGCTCACGATGGCGCCGGAGACGTTCTTCGTGCAGGTCGGCTACCAGTTCTACGGCGGTGCGGGTGGCGGTGACTCGCGCACGGGCGCCTACCTGCCGGTGATCGAGGCCATGCGCAACGACCTGACGTTGCTGCACGTGCAGGACTACAACTCCGGACCCGTGATGGGGCTGGACAACCAGTACCACAACATGGGCGGCGCGGACTTCCACGTCGCGATGACCGACATGGTGCTCGCCGGGTTCCCCGTGCGGGGTGACGCGACGAAGTTCTTCGCGCCGCTGCGCCAGGAACAGGTCGCGTTCGGCCTGCCCGCCGCCATGTACGCGGGCAACGGCTTCACGTCCGTCGCGGACGTGCAGACCGCGCTGGACTGCCTCACCAAGGGCACTCGGTGCGGCAGCTACAAGCCGAAGGGCGTGTACCCGAACCTGCGCGGCCTCATGACGTGGTCGATCAACTGGGACAAGTACAACAACTACGAGTTCTCCAAGGCCCACCGGGCTCATCTGCCCCGATAGCGCGGTCGGGGGCGGCCCGCGGGCCGCCCCCGCACCCCGTCAGGCGAGCGTGGACCAGAACTGCAGCTCGTAGGCCTGCAGCAGACGGCCGTAGCGCCACGCGTGCTTCGGCTGCCAGCCGGCGTCCAGCGACGCCTGGATCGCCGCCACCGCGCGCTCTTCGAGCTGCGGCGCGGGAGTCGCGAAGAAGTCCACGAACCCGCACGCCTCGTCGCCGAAGCCGTAGTGCTCGCGCAGCCCCTTCGCCATCCGCGCGCAGTACCCGCCCCACGCCGTGAAGTTCGCGAGGATCGCGAGGACCACGTCCGTCGGCTCGCCGTTGAGCGCCATCCACGCCTGGTACGCCGGGTAGGCCTGGCAGCCGGGGAACGGCTCGTAGGCGTGGAAGTCCTTGGCGGACATGCCGGCGGCCTCGGCCAACGGGGGCAGCATCGGCAGCACGAGCTCCTCGCCACCGGCGAGCAGCGTGAAGAACGCCCGCGCGTTCGGCTCCTCCGCCTTCGACGCGAGCGCGAGGAATGTTCGCCAGTCCGACGACACGATGTGGTTCTCTTCCGCGGCGAAGGTCTGGATCACGGCACGCGGAGCCTGCCCGGTCTCGATCAGCTTCACCACGAGGTTGTCGTGGTCACCGGGGTGCAGCTCCGTGCGGATGCGCGTGACCAGCTCTTTTGCGTTCATGGTCGAGATTCTCGCGCACCCGGGAAATCGTTCGCCAGAGCGGCGGGCGATCGGGGAGCATCTTCGCCCGTGGCTGAACACACCTACCGAGTACTCGTCCGCGGGCGCTTCGCCGACCTCACCGACGACCAGTGCACGACCCTGCGCGAGCGCTTGCGGGGCTTCGACTTCCTGCGCGACGCGGGCTTCAGCGAAGAGGGTGCGCTGTCCTACGACGAGAAGCTCGACTTCTTCAGCTACCGCGTGGTGCTGACGGCGTCGGAGAAGCCGGACGAGGCCGGTCTGCGCCGCGCGTCGACGGCGCTCGACGAGCTGGGCGTGGACTTCCGGGGCCTGAAGGCCAAGGTCACCGACATGGACGAGATGAAGATCAACCGCCCGAAGCGGCTCGGCTGAACCGGAACGGGCCCGCGCTCCGGGAACGCGGGCCCGTCCTGCCCGGCGGTGCTAGGGGTTCGGGTAGTGCGCGAGGTAGGCCTCGGTGGAGCCCGCCGTCGCCGTGCCACCCGCGTTGTTGATGATCCGCTGGATGGTTCCCTTGCCGCCCAGCGACACGGTCACCATGCTGTGGAACTTCACACCGGGGGTGTTCGGCACCTCGAACGCCCGGTCGGCCACCACGGACGGGTTCGCGTTCATGAAGGCGTAGCTGCCCAGGCCCCACGCCTCGTGCGTCGTGACGTTGTCGGAGACCTTGTACGCCGCATAGCCGCGCGTCGAGCCGTTCATCCACGCCGCCTGGTTGGGCACCTCGTACGGCATCTCGTTCTGGTAGAAGTACGTCCGGCCGCCCTGGCCGTTCCAGATGGTCTGGTACTTCTGGTAGTGCTCGACGAACAGGCCGTACATTGTCACGTTGTTCCCGTTGACGACCAGTCCGGTGTCGGCCGTGTTGAGGTCCCAGCCGACGCCGTAGGAGTGGTCACCGCGCCACAGCCACAGGTGGTCGCCGATCACGTTGTGGCTGTTGACGACCAGCGAGGTCGTGGCCCGCCCGACGGCCGAGCCGCCGATGCGCACGTACACGTCGTGCAGCGAGGACGGGTTGGCCGAGTGGCTCGCGCCGCTGCCCGGCGCGCCCATCCGCACCAGCAGCGGCGAGTTGGTCGGCGCCGCGTCGACCAGCAGGCCGGCGAGCTTCACACCGTCCACATCGGCCACGTCGATCGCCATGTTCCCGTTGGTGGGCATGACGGTCGCGAGCCCGAGACCCATCACCACGGTGTCGGGACGGGTGACGCGGATCGGCTCGGACACCTGGTGGATGCCCGGCGTCAGCAGCAGGTGCTTGCCGGCCGCGAGCTGCTGGTTCATCGTCGCCGCCGAGGTGCCCGGCTTCGCGATGAAGAACTGCGACAGCGGGATGTTCGTGCCCTGCTGCGTGCCGGACGCCCACGTGGTGCCGCTCGTGCCGGAACGCAGGGCCGGGACGAACACGTTGTAGTTCCCGCTGCCGTCGACGTTGAGGAACGGCTTCTCCCGCACGAGGGGGGTCTGCGCCACGTTCGTGTACGGCGGCTCCGGGAACGAGGTCTGCGGCGCGTTGCGGGCACCGACGAACACCATGTTCCAGTTCTCCCCGGTCCACGACCCCCACTCGGTGTTGCGCGACAGCCACTGCTGCTGCGAACCGGAGCGGACCTGGCCCGTGACCACCGAGTCGGCGAGGAAACCGCCGCTGGACCAGCCGTTGTCGTCGAGCTGCACGTTGCCGTAGGTCTTGGTGCGGCGCATCGCGGACGCCTGCGAGACGGCCCACGTGTTGGTGCCGCCCGGCGGCCGGATCGCGAGGTTCTCCGCGCCGCGCCAGAAGTTGTGCGTCGCGTTGCCCTGGAACCAGTCGGCCTCGACGTGCACCTGGCCGTTGATCGTCACGCCGTCGGGCAGCAGGCCCAAGCCGAGGACCTGGGTGAAGAAGCCGATGTTGACGTCGACGTCGTAGTTGCCGGGCTTGAACATGATCGCGTACCGGCGTGCGTCGTACTGGCCCTGCTCCTGCTGGCGGAAGACGTCGTCCAGCCGCGCCTGGATGGTCGACGCCGGCATCGACGGGTCGAAGACCAGCACGTTCGGGCCGAAGTCCGGCTGACCGGGGTTCGGGTTGCCCGGGGAGAGGCGGAACAGCTGCGCGTTGGTCCCGTTGCAGGTGTACTGGACCAGTTGCACGTCGCCGGTCGACGCGCCCGGCACGTCGAGGCACTTGCCGCTGTGGCGGCTCACGAACCGGTAGGTGTCGGTCCCGACCTGTTCGGGGCGCCACTGCTGGTTGTTCGCGTTGAAGTTCTGCCACATGTGGATCGCCGCGTTGTCCGCGGCGGACACGTTCGAGACGTCCCAGACCGCGCCTTCGCCGACGGTGTGGTACCCATCGCTCGTGGCGGTGAACTTCCAGGTCTGACCCGAGCAGCCTTGTTGGCGGAGCTGTGCGCCGTTGGCCGTTCCCAGCGACTCCACGCACTTTCCGCTGCCGACGTTCGTCACTTGATAAGCGGTTCCGGGCACCACGTCGGCCTGGGCCGCGACCGTCCACACGGGAACGATCGCCGCTGCTGCCAACGCTGCCACCAGCAGGGGGGTTCTCACAGGTCACAGGGTGCGGTCGGTCCGTTGCAACCGTCAACGAACTTAACGGTTTCCGGTTCCGTTCCGGTATTGACAAATCATTTTGTCAAATGGGACCGTGCCGGGTGTGGAGCTGTCACCGTTGCGCCGGTCGTTGCTCGAGCTGCTGAGGTCGCCCGCCTCGGCGACCCAGCTGGCGGCGGCCCTCGACCTGCCGCGGCAACGGGTCAACTACCACGTGCGTGCCCTGGAGCAGGCAGGGCTCGTCGAGCTGGTCGAAGAGCGGCAGCGGCGCGGCTGCGTCGAGCGGGTCCTGCGCGCCAAACCGGGCCGCGAGGTCGCCGCCGGCGTCCAGGACCAGTTCGCCGCGACGCACCTGGTGTCCGTGGCCTCCGGGACGGCCCGCGAGGTCGACCGGATGGCCGGCGCCGCCGCCGACGCGGGAAAACGCTTGCTCACGTTCACGGTGGAGACGACGGTCCGCTTCGGCGCGCCCGGCGACGTCCACGAGTTCACCGGCGACCTGGCCGAAGCGGTGCGGCAGATCGCCCTGAAGTACGACACCGACAGCGGCCGCCCCTACCGGGTGGTCGCTCTGGGACACCCCGGAGTGGCAGATGAGTGACGAAGGCGTCCGGATCGAGATCACCGTGGCCGCGGCGGTCGACGAGGTGTGGCAGTCGTTCCGCGACAGGGAGAAGCTGCGCCACTGGCACGGCTGGAACCTCCCGGAGCTCGACGCCGAGATCGACCACATCTACTTCACCGACGTCGAGGAGGACGGCACCACGCTGGTCGTCCACGGCCACGACACGTTCGCCCTGACCGCCGTCCCCGAGGGCACCCGCGTCGTGCTGACGCGCGCTCCCCGGGGCACCTCACCCGAGTGGGACGACTACTACGACGACATCACCGAGGGCTGGATCACGTTCCTGCACCAGCTGAAGTTCGCGCACGAGTACCACCCCGGCGAGAAGCGGCGCACGCTGTTCTGGCCGTCCGAGGTCGATCTCGGGGTGAGCGGGAAGCCCTTCTTCGAGTCGGCGAACCAGCGCGGGGTCGTGGTGGAGGAGTTCGGCCCCGGGCTGGTGGTGAGCAGCGCCAAGATGACGGTGGTGACGACGTACGGGTTCTCCGACGAGGAGCTGGAGGCGCTGCGTCAGAAGGGACCGGCCGAGGTCGCCGGCCCGAAGTAGCGGGTCAGGAACTCGTTGCGGAACACACCCTTCGGGTCGTGCTCGCGCAGCAGCGCCCGGAAGGCGTCCCACTGCGGGTAGCGGGCCGCCAGCAGCGGCGCCGGCACGGTGAACAGCTTGCCCCAGTGCGGCCGGGGCGCGATCGCCTCCTCCAGCCGCGGCAGCAGCGCGAGCACGGCCGGGGTGTCCGGCACCCAGGTGAAGTGGATCGCGAGGCTGTCGCGCTCGTGGGCGGGGCTCAGCCACTGCGGTTCGGCGTCGATCGTGCGGATCTCGCAGGCCTGCACGAGCGGTGAGATCACCGTCGACATCTCCGCGAGCGCGCGCAGCGCCGTCACGGCCCGGGTGCGGGGGACGAAGTACTCGGTCTGCAGCTCGTCGCCGACGGACGGGGTGAACTCGGCGCGGAAGTGGGGGAGGCGCTCGTGCCACGGGCCCGGGACGCCTCCCTGCAGCGTGCAGTGGGCGGTGGGCTGGCCGGGGATCGGGTGGGCCGGCTCGGAGGCAGGGCGGCCCGGGAACGCGAACTCCTCGTCGCCCACGCGGTGCTTCACCCACAGCGTCGCGCCGCCCTGCCAGTCGACGAACGCGCTCACGCTGTAGGCACCGCCGAAGATCTGCTCGAGCCGCACGAGCAACGTCGTCCAGGCGACGTCCTCGTAGACGGTCTGCGCGACCTGGAACGACGGCACCACGTCCAGGGTGACGGTCGTGACGACGCCGAGGCCGCCCAGCGACACGGGCGCTCCGGCGGAGGTGAGCTCGACGACCGAGCCGTCCCCGCGCAGGACCTCGACGGACCGGACGGCGCCGGCCAGCGAGCGGGAGCCCGAGCCGTGGGTGGCCGTGGCGATCGCGCCGGCCACCGTGATGTGCGGCAGCGACGGCAGCGTGTGCAGGGCGAGACCGGCGGCCTCCAGGCGCACGGCCAGCGTGGCGAGCGTCATGCCGGCGCTCACCCGGACCGTCCGGCCCGAGACCTCGAAGACCTCGGGCATCGCCGACAGCGACACCAGCGTGCCGGTCGTGTCGGCGACCGTGTTGAACGAATGGCCCGAGCCGACGACGTGCACGGCCGAGGAGCCGCGCACGACCGCGCGCAGCTCTTCGTCCGATGCCGGGGCCACGGCCTGCGCCGAGGTGAACGTGACGTTGCCCGCCCAGTTGGTCCTCATGCGGACACGGTAAGCGCCGACGCCAGCAATCGTCGGGTGTACTCCTCGCGCGGCGCGGCGAACACCGACGTGCCCTCCTCCACGACGACGCCCCGGTGCAGCACCGCGACCCGGTCGGCGAGGTGCTGCACGACGGCCAGGTCGTGGCTGATGAACAGGCACGCGAACCGCAGTTCGCGCTGCAGCGACAGCACCAGCTCCAGCACCCGTGCCTGCACGGTCACGTCCAGCGCGGACGTCGGTTCGTCGGCGATCAGCAGGTCCGGGTCCAGCGCGATGGACCGGGCGATGCCGACCCGCTGCCGCTGGCCACCGGACAGCTCGTGCGGGTACCGGTCGCGCAACGTCGCGGACAGCTGCACGGCGTCGAGCAGCGAATCGACCTTCGCCTCCAGCTCCGCGCCGCGCGACGAGGTGTGCAGCAGCAACGGCTGCGCGATCGACCGGGCGATCGTGGCGCGCGGGTTCAGCGACGACAGCGGGTCCTGGAACACCAGCCCGACCCGGCCGCGGTCCGCCTTGCGCAGCGACGCGACCTCCCTGCCCGCCACGGTGATCCGCCCGGTGTACCGGGTGAGCCCGGTGATCGCCCCGGCCAGGGACGACTTGCCCGAGCCGGACTCGCCGACCAGGCCGAGCGTCTGGCCGCGCCCGATCTCGAACGACACGTCCGACACGGCGCGGAACCTGCCGTAGGTGACGGAGACGCCGTCGAGTCGCAGCACCGGTTCCCCGGCGGCCCGCGCGGGCAGCTCGCGGGTGTCCAGGCGCAGCACCGAGTCGAGCAACGTCCGGGTGTACGGCTCCCGCGGAGCCGCGAAGACCTCCTTCACCGGACCCGTCTCCACGACCTTCCCGCCGTTCATCACGACGACCCGGTCCGCCAGCTCCGAGACCACGCCCATGTCGTGCGTGATCAGCAGGATCGCGACCCCGAGCCGGTCGCGCAGGTCCCGCAGCAGGCGCAGGACCTCGGCCTGCACGGTCACGTCCAGCGCCGTGGTCGGCTCGTCGGCGATCAGCAGCGACGGCTCGTTCGCCACCGCCATCGCGATCACCACGCGCTGCAGCTGGCCGCCGGACATCTCGTGCGGGTACGCCCCGAACCGCTCCTCGGGCAGGCCGACGAGCCGCAGCAGCTCGAGCGCCCGTGCCTTCGCCGCGGCCTTCGGGACCGCGCGGTGCACCCGCACGGCCTCGACGATCTGGCTGCCGATCGTGAAGACGGGGTTGAGGGCGCTCATGGGCTCCTGGAACACCATGCCGACCTCGTTGCCCCGCACCTCGCGCAGTTCGGCGGGGGAAAGCGAGTACAGGTCGCGCCCGCCGAGCAGCGCCCGGCCCGACACCGACGCCGTCGGCGGGAGCAGTCCGAGCAACGACATCGCCGTGACGGTCTTGCCCGAGCCCGACTCGCCGACCACGGCGAGGACCTCCCCGGCGGTCAGCGAGAACGAGACCTCGCTGACCGCCGGGGAGCCCGAGCCGAAGTCCACCGAGAGGTCCTCGACGGACAGCAGTGCGCTCACTTCGAGATACCCACCTGGAGGTAGTTCGGGTAGGCGGGGAAGTCGGCGATGAAGAAGTTGCCGACCTGGGAGCCGCGGATGAACGAGTTGCGGGTGTAGATCAGCGGCACGACCGGCGAGTCCTGCATGATCCTCCTGTCGATCGCCGCCCACTTCTTCCCGGCCTCGGCGGCGTCCACGGTGGACTGCGCCTCCTCGATCAGCCTGTCGACCTCGGGGTTCGAGTACCGCGAGGTGTTGTAGCCGCCCTTGCCGATCTCCGAGGACGCGAAGAGCGGCTGGATGTTCGCGTTGGCGCTCGGGAAGTCCGGCTGCCACGACGACAGGGTGAGGTCGTAGTTCGGGTTCTCCGAGAGGTTCGTCTCGGTCTCGTACGCGTCCGCCTCCAGCGACCGGATGGTCACCTTGATGTTCGCGCGGGCCAGCGCGGCCTGGACGGCCTCGGCCTTCTCGGTCTGGTTGTTCGACTTGTTGAGCACCAGCGCGAGGTTCTCGACGCCGCCAGGGAAACCGGCCTCGGCGAGCAGCGCCTTGGCCTTCTCCGGGTCACCTTCCGGCTTGGTCTGGTACAGGTCGAACTGCTCGCGGCCCTCGATGCCCTGGGTGATGAGCGTGGAGGCGGTGTCGCCGGCGAGCTGGGCGGTGCCGGCCGACGCGATCTGGTACGCGGACTTGTTCACCGCGTACTGGAACGCCTGGCGCACCTTGAGGTTGTTCAGCGGTGCCTTCTGCGTGTTGAGCGCGAGGTAGGCGACCGCGCCCGACTTCGAGGTCACGACGCGCGACTTCGCCGACGGGTTGGCCTGCAGCTGCGCGAGCTGGGCGGGGGAGACGAACGAGGAGCCGAAGGCGAACCTGTCGTCACCGGAGTCGGCGGCGAGGCGCTGGGAAACGACCGAGGCGTCCTGGCCGAGCTGGAAGACCACCTCGTCGGGCAGGCCGCCGCGGACCTGGTCCTTCGCGGGGTCCCAGTGCGGGTTGCGGGTCAGCTCGACCTCGACGCCCTTGGTGTACGTGCCGACCTGGTAGGGGCCGGACGCGACGGCGCGCTCGTGGTAGTCGGCCTCGGCGCCCTTGCCCTTCGGCACCGGCGCGAACGCGGGCGTGGAGGCGATCCACGGCCAGTCGCCGTACGGGCGGGTCAGCTTGAACGTGATCGTCTTCGGGTCCGGGGTCTCGATCGAGTCGAGCTCCCTGCCCTCGAACGGGCCCTTGTAGTCGCCGCCGCCGAGCAGGTCCTTGTGGTAGCCGAGGCCCCCGCCGAACGCCGGCGCGAAGGACCGCTCGACGCCCCACTTCACGTCCGCGGACGTGATGGGCGTGCCGTCGCTGAACTTCAGGCCGTCCTGCAGCACGAACGTCCACGTCTTGCCGCCGTCGGGCGTCTTGCCCGTGTCGGCGAGGTCCGGCACGACCTTCGCGGGCCGGCCGACGGCGTTCTGCCAGCCGGTCAGCCTGCGGTGCACCAGGCCGAGCGACGTGATCGCGAGGCTCTGCGACTTGGCGGGGTCGAGGTTGAGCGTGCGCGACTCGGACAGGATCCGGAGCGTGCCGCCCTTCCCGGGCTTGGCGCCGGCGTCACCGGGGGCTTTCGGGTCGTTCGCGCCGCACGCCGGCGCCCCCAGGGCGCCGATCAGCACGATCGCCAGAAATTTCTTGCTGGACAACGACTTCTCCCCTCAGGTGAGCCGTGCTCGTGGATCGAGCAGGCCGTAGGACAGGTCGACGACGGCGTTGGCGACGACTACGAGAAACCCCGCGAACAAGGTGCAGCCGAGCAGCGTGGCGAGGTCGCGGCCGTGGACGGCCTCGATCAGCAGGCCACCGAGACCGGGAAGGCTGAAGACGCGTTCGGTGATCACCGCGCCGCCGAGCAGGGAGCCGAACTCGATGCCGGTGAGCGTCACGACGGGCAGCAGCACGTTGCGCAGGGCGTGCTTCCCGACGACGGTGCGCTCCGGCACGCCCTTGGCGCGGGCGGTGCGGATGAAGTCCTCGCTCATCGTCTCGAGCATCTGCGAACGGGTCAGCTTCACGTAGTGGGCGCCGTGCGCGAACGCGAGCACGCACCACGGCAGCACCAGTCCCCAGGCCCAGCGCACCGGGTCCTCGGTGAAGGCGGTGTAGTTGCCGACGGGCACCACGTCGAGCTGGAAGCCGAGCACGAGGATGCCGAGCAGGCCCACCAGGTACACCGGCGCGGACACGCCGATCACGGACCCGGCCAGCGCCGCCCGGTCGAACCAGGTGTCCTTGCGCAGCGCGGCCTGCACGCCGATCGCCACGCCCAGCCCGACCCACAGCACGGCGGCGCCGACCGCGAGCGAGAACGTCACCGGCAGCCGGTCGCCGATCAGCTCCAGCACGTCGGCGTTCTGCCGGAACGAGTAGCCGAAGCACGGCGCGGAGCAGTGGATCGCGGTCACACCGGTGCCGAACGTCCGCCCGGCGAAGATGCCGCCGAGGAACGTGAGGAACTGCCGCCACCACGGTTCGTCGAAGCCCATGAACTCCCGCGCCAGAGCGAGGTTCTCCGGTGTGCACGGCTTGCCGCACGCGAGCAGCGCGGGGTCCGAGGGCACCAGGTAGAACACGACGAACGTGCAGAAGGCCACGATCAGCAGCACGAGCACCATGCCGCCGAGGCGCGTCAGCGCGAACTTGAGGTTCTTCACCGGGTGCCGCCCCATCTCGGGTCGAGCGCGTCGCGCAGCCCGTCGCCCAGCGCGTTGAACCCCCACGTGACGGCGAAGAGCGCCAGGCCGGGGAAGATCAGGTACATCGGGTCCACGCCGACCCAGTCGATCGCGGCGCTGATCGACCGGCCCCAGCTCGGCGTGGGCGGCAGCACGCCGACGCCCAGGAACGACAGCGCGGCCTCCAGGCCGATCTTGCCGGGCACCGACAACGTCGCCATGACCAGCACCGGACCCCAGAGGTTCGGCAGCAGCTCGGTGCGGAACACCTGCCACGGCGACGCACCGAGCACCCGCGCGGCCTTCACGAAGTTCCGCTCCTTGAGCGTGAGCACCTGGGCCCGCACGATCCGCGCGGTCGACGGCCAGCCGAAGAACCCGATCACCACGACCAGCAGCAGCACCCGCGGGAACTCCGCCGGCACCACCGCGCCGAGCGCGATCATGAACACCAGGTACGGGAAGCCGAGGAACACGTCGGCGCTCCAGGTGATGACCCGGTCGACCCAGCCGCCGAGGTAGCCCGCGGCGGCGCCGACCAGCACGCCGAGCCCGATCGACACCAGCGTCGCCGCGAGCCCGATCAGGAACGAGGTCCGCGCGCCGTGCACGACGATCGCGAAAAGGTCGCGGCCGGTCAGGGGCTCGACGCCGAACCAGTGGTCACCGCTGACGCCGCCGAGCGGCCCGGCGGGGAGACCGGTGTTCACGTCCAGCGCGGACGAGTCGTAGGTGTAGGGGTCGTGCCCCTCGAGAGCGGTGAGGACGTCCGCGAAGATCGCGACCAGGGCGATCACCGCGACGGTGACCGTGCCGGCGAGCGCCCAGCGGTCGCGGGCGAGCACGGCGCGGATCGCGGCGGGCACGGACCGCGCGACGGGAGTGGACAACTGCGGACCTGCTTCTCGACGTGGTGATCTCTCGGGCGGCACAGTAAGCCGATCGTGTGATCACGTCTGCTGGTTCCAAAACGTGAGAACCTATATTCTCCATTGCTTCAGTGTTGACCAAACTCAGTTGCACAGCGTGGGACGCCGAACCGTCGTGAAGACCGACGACGACGTACAAGCGCTCCGGCGGATGTCCGGCATGGTCACATCGATGGCGCTGCGGGTGGCGGTCACCCTCGGGCTGCCGGACCGCCTGCGGGACCGGCCTCGCGCCCTGTCCCGGGTGGACCCGCTCGCCCTCGTCCTCCTCCACAGCGTCCGCCCCGGCGAACCCGCCCACCGGCCGGGGCTTCCGGACCGACCTCGCCGAGCAGCCGCACCTGCGGGAGGCGTTCGACCGGCAGATGACCGACCGGATGTGCAACTGGGCCCAGGGTGGTCGCGGCGGTCGGCTGGAGCCGCTTCGGCACGCTCGTCGACGTCGGCGGAGGGCACGGCGGCCTGCTCGCCGCGGTGCTGGAGGCGAACCCCGGGACGCGCGGCCACCCGGTCGACCTGGAGGACAGCGCGGCAGCTCCTCCGACCCGCTGCCGCCCGGTGCGCGTGTCCTGGTCGTCGAGTCGCCGGGCGGGAGCACGGAGTTCGACGACCTCGCGGAACTGGCCCCGGCTCACGGACTCGTGCTGGAGTCCGTGAGCCCGGTGGCCGCAGGGCACGGCGTGCTGGAGTTCCGCGTCACTCGCTGAGCGCGGCGATCCGCTCCTGCGCTTCGGCGAGGTCGTCCGCGGTGGGAGCGTCGTCCTGGGTGAGCGCGCGGCGCCAGTACCCGGCGAACTCGATGTCGTCCTTGGGCACACCGAGGTCGACGAAGTGCCTGCGCAGCGCCCGGACCGCGGACGCCTCGCCGCCGAGCCACACCCACACCGGCTGCGCGACGTCCGCCGCCGTCACCACCGAGACCAGGTCCTCTCCGGCACTGCGGTGCACCCACCGCACGCCGGGGACGTCCTGTTCCTCCAGCGGATCCGCGATCTCGACGAACACGAGCCGCCGCTGCCCGGGAGGCAGCAGCTCCAGCAGCGAGCCGATCGCGGGCAGTGCCGTCTCGTCGCCCGCGAACACCAGGAGGTCCGCGGTGCCGAGCGGGCGGGCGTAGTCCGGTGACGGGCCGAACCGGCCGAGGACGTCGCCCACCCGAGCACGTGCGGCCCACCTCGACGCGGGCCCGCTGTCGCCGTGCAGCACGAAGTCGACGGTCAGCACCCCGCCGGTCAGCGAGCGGACGGTGAAGCCGCGCATCCACGGCCGTTCGTCGTCGGGCAGCGCGAGGTAGGCCTGGTACCAGGTGCCGGCGTCGGGGGAGTCCGACACGTGTGCGGTTCCGCCGGGCTTGGGGAACAACAGCTTCAGCTGCTGGTCCGGCCACGTGCCGATCTCGTCGAGACCCGGTCCGCTGAACGTCAGGCGGGCCATGCGCGGGGTGAGGCGCTCGACCGAGGTCACCGTCAGCAGGCTCACGACAGGTACTCCTTCAGGTGCCGGGCGGTCAGGGTGTCCGAAGTGGACACGAGGTCGCCGGGGGTGCCGGAGAAGACGACCTGACCGCCGTCGTGGCCGGCGCCGGGGCCCATGTCGACGATCCAGTCGGCGTGGGCCATGACGGCGAGGTGGTGCTCGATCACGATCACCGTGCCGCCGGCGTCGATCAGCTGGTCCAGCAGGCCGAGCAGCTGGTCGACGTCCGCGAGGTGCAGTCCGGACGTCGGCTCGTCGAGCACGTACGTGGAGGCCTTCTCGGCCATGTGGATGGCGAGCTTCAGCCGCTGCCTCTCGCCGCCGGACAACGTGGTGAGCGGCTGGCCGAGCGAGAGGTACGACAGGCCGACGTCGTGCAGGCGGCTCAGCACCGCGTGCGCCTGCCCGGACGGGAAGAAGTCCCTGGCCTCGGCGACGGACATGCCGAGCACGTCGCTGATGTTCTTGCCCCGCAACGTGTAGCTCAGCACCTCGGGGGTGAAGCGCTTGCCCTCGCACTTCTCGCACACCGTCGCGACGCCCGCCATCATCGCGAGGTCGGTGTAGACCAGGCCGATGCCCTTGCAGTTCTCGCAGGCGCCTTCGGAGTTCGCGCTGAACAGCGCGGCCTTCACGCCGTTGGCCTTGGCGAACGCGGTCCGGACGGAGTCGAGCAGGCCCGTGTAGGTGGCGGGGTTGGACCGGCGGGAGCCGCGGATCGGCGACTGGTCGACCGTGACGACGTCCTGGCGTCCCCGCAGCGATCCGTGGATCAGCGACGACTTGCCGGAGCCCGCGACGCCGGTGACGACGGTCAGCACGCCGAGCGGGAGGTCGACCGAGACGTCCTTGAGGTTGTTGGTGCGGGCGCCGCTGATCGTCAGGAAGCCGCGTGGGGAGCGGAACTCCGGCCGGAGCTTGGCGCGGTGGTCGAGGTGGCGGCCGGTGAGCGTGCCGGACGCGCGCAGACCGGCCACGTCGCCGGAGTAGCAGAGGTGTCCGCCGTGCACGCCCGCGCCGGGGCCGAGGTCGACGACGTGGTCGGCGATCTCGATGGTCTCCGGCTTGTGCTCGACGACCAGCACGGTGTTGCCCTTGTCCCGCAGGCGCAGCAGCAGGTCGTTCATCCGCCGGATGTCGTGCGGGTGCAGGCCGACGGTCGGCTCGTCGAACACGTAGGTGATGTCGGTGAGGGAAGAGCCCAGGTGCCGCACCATCTTCACGCGCTGCGACTCGCCGCCGGACAGCGTGCCGGACTCGCGGTCGAGCGAGAGGTAGCCGAGGCCGATCTCGACCAGCGAGTCGAGCGTGCCCCGCAGCGTCGCGAGCAGCGGTGCGACGGACGGGTCGTCGATCTCGTGCACGAACCGCGCGAGGTCGCTGATCTGCATGGCGCAGCAGTCCGCGATGTTCAGGCCGCGGATCCTCGAGCCCAGGGCGGCCCGGTTGAGGCGGGCGCCCCCGCAGTCCGGGCAGGTGGCGAACGTGACGGCCCGGTCGACGAACGCCCGGACGTGCGGCTGCATCGACTCGCGGTCCTTGGACAGGACGGTCCGCTGCAGCTTGGTGATCAGGCCGTCGTAGGTGACGGTGCTGCCGCCGATGGTCAGCTTCGTGGTCGGTTTGTGGAGGAGGTCGTGCAGCTGCTGCTCGGTGAAGGTGTTGATCGGCTGGTCGGCCGGGTACAGGCCGGAGTTGGCGAGCACCTGCCAGTACCACGTGCCGACGCCGTAGTTCGGGGCGTCGATGGCGCCGTCGTTCAGGGACTTCGTCCTGTCGACGATCGCGTCCACGTCGACGGTGGTGACCTTGCCCAGGCCCTCGCACGCCGGGCACATGCCCTCGGGCAGGTTGAAGCTGAACGCGCCGGACGTGCCGACGTGGGGCTCGCCCAGGCGGCTGAACACGATCCGGAGCATCGTGTGGGCGTCGGTGGCGGTGCCGACGGTGGAGCGGGAGTTCGCGCCCATCCGCTCCTGGTCCACGATGATCGCGGCGCTCAGGTTGCGCAGCGCGTCCACGTCCGGCCGGCCGATCGACGGCATGAACGACTGCAGGAACGCGGTGTAGGTCTCGTTGATCATGCGCTGCGACTCGGCCGCGATCGTGCCGAAGACCAGCGAGGACTTGCCGGAGCCGGACACGCCGGTGAAGACGGTCAGGCGCCGCTTGGGGACGTCGAGCGACACGTCCGCGAGGTTGTTCTCCCGCGCCCCGCGGACCTGGATCACGTCGTGGCTGTCTGCGACAGCGTTCACAGCTGCTTCCCCCAATGATTCTTTATGGCGTAAAGTATCGGCCAACGAGGTTACTTTACGCTGTAAGGAGTCGCAACCGTGGTCGTCTACGCAGGTCAGGGCGACCCGCGCCGCTCCATCGAACTGCTGTGGCGGCCTTCGGTGGCGGAGAAGCGCCCCGGCCCCAAACCCGGGCTGAGCGTCGACTCGATCGTCGACGCGGGCATCGCCGTCGCCGACGAGCAGGGCATGGCGTTCTCGATGCGCGCGGTGGGGGAACGGCTCGGGCGCACGGCGATGGCGCTCTACACGTACGTGCCGGGCAAGAACGAGCTCGTCGACCTGATGTACGACCGCGCGATGGCCGAGCTGCCCACCTCCTACCCGGTCGCCGACGGCTGGCGCCCGGCCGTCACGCGGTGGGCGGAGGACATGTGGGAGTTCTACGGCCGCCACCCGTGGGTGCTGCAGGTGTCGCAGGCCCGGCCGGTGCTCGGCCCGCACGAGTTCGCCGTGGTGGAGTCGCTGGCCGCGATCCTCGTGACCACCGGGCTGCCCGGCCGCCGGCTGCGCGGCATCGTCGGGGCCGTCAACCACTTCGTGCGCGGCGTCGCCCAGTCCGCCGCCGAGGCGCGGGCGGCCGGGGGCGAGACCGGCGAGGGCGACGAGGAGTGGTGGTACGCGCGGTCGGCCGTGCTGATGGAGGTCGAGCCGGACCTCGCGAAGAAGTTCCCGGTGCTGCACCTGCTGGAGAACGACCGCGACCCCGTCGACCCCGAGCTGCCGTACCTGGAGAACGACGCCGTGGAGAACTTCCGCAGCGGGCTGGAGGTCCTCCTCGACGGCATCGAAAGCGCTGTAGCGAAACCGTGACATGGTGCGGACGCTCACCGCACATGGACTCGATGAGATCAGGCGCATGGCGATCGTCAGAGTGCTTGTGGCCGTCGCGTGCGCGATGGTGCTGACCGCGCCGGCGACCGCGGCCACCACCCCGCCGGACGAGTACCGCCCCGCGACCATGATGATGCGGTACGACGTCGAAGGCCTCGCCGCGGCCGTGCACGCGCCGCGCACCCTTGTCGGCGTGCGGCCGTTGGTCTTCCTCCCGCGCGGGTCCGAGGCCCATGCGCTGGAGCTCGCGAGCCGGGGGTCCGTGGTGGTGCTGGTGGACGACCGGTTCGCGCTGGGCGGGCACCGCGACCTCTGGCGTGCGCTCGGCACGGGGACGGGGCCGCTGGCGGAGAGGTTCGCCGGGTTCGCCGGCCACTTCTCCGTGGCAGAGCCGTGACAGCGCTCAGGATCCCCGGTAGTACCTCGCCCGGTGAGCGGAACCCGGTCGTCGGCCGGGGCTGTCCGGGCGTCGACGTCGTGACGCATCAACCGATCGGTTAACCCTCGAAGAGACTTTGGGGGGACGTGTTCCCCTTGCGCCACTGCCAGTCTGGGTGGCGGAAGGGGGAAATTCCATGCTCAAGACCACCGCGCTGCTCACCGCGGCGCTCGTAGTGCTGACCGCGTCACCCGCCACCGCGCACGCGAACGGCGACTGGTCCGGTTGGCAGAAGGACCTCAACGGATCGCGGCACCAGGCCGCGGAATGGCGGATCAACGCGGGCAACGCCGGCAAGCTCGAGCTGAAGTGGGCTTTCGCGTATCCCAAGGGCGAGTACAACGCCGTCCGCAGCCAGCCGGCCGTCGTCGGCGACACGATCTACTTCGGTGGCCCCGACGGGAAGTTCTACGCCCGCGACGCTCGCAACGGGCGGGCGAAGTGGGAGTTCACGCTCCCGCCCGCCACCCGGTACGCGTTCAACTCCGACGGCCCGACGGTGGCCGGCGGCAAGGTGTTCTTCGGGGACAGCGCGAGCCGGTTCTTCGCGCTCGACCAGCGCACCGGCCGCCTGAAGTGGCAGGTGCAGCTGGACGACGGCATCGCCTCGATGACCACCAGCTCGCCCATCGTCCACAACGGACTCGTGTACGTGGGCACGTCGAGCAGCGAGAACATGCTGCCGAACACCCACGACTGCTGCACGTTCCGCGGCCACATCGACGCCTACGACATCGACACCGGAGCCCTGGTCTGGCGCCACTACACGGTGCCGGAACCGGTCGAGGCCGGCACCTGGCCCAACGGCGCCAAGCGGTTCGAGCCGTCGGGCGTCGGCGTCTGGAGCTCGCCGGTGATCGACCGCAGGACCGGCACGCTCTACGTCGGCACGGGCCAGAACTACACCGGCAAGGGCGGCGAGTTCGACTCGCTGCTCGCGCTCGACGCCCGCACCGGCGCGGTGAGGTGGACCAACCAGGTCACCGACGCCGACACCTGGCGCGACGCCTGCAACCAGCCCGACGCCGAGGGCTACTGCCCCGGGCTGAAGGACGGCACCAACCTCGACTACGACATCGGCGCCACGCCGAACCTGTTCACCGTCGACGGCCGCCGGCTCGTCGGCGTCGGTCAGAAGTCCGGGGTGTACCACGTGTTCGACGCCGCGACGGGCCAGGTCGTGTGGCGCCGCCAGCTCGGCGTGCCGCTGCCCAGCGGTGGCATCTCGGGCATCCAGTGGGGCTCGAGCTACGACGGCAAGCGGCTCTACATCGCGACCTACTACGCCGAGCCCGGCACGCTGTTCGCGGTGGACCCCGCCACCGGCCGGGTGCTGTGGGAGACCCCGGCCCCCGCCGACGGCTGTTCCACGGGCGGCGCGGCCGGGCAGCCCGGCTGCTACCGGGCGCACGGCCTGCCGGTGTCGAGCTCACCCGGGGTGGTGTGGCTGGGCGCGCTCGACGGCAAGCTCCGCGCGTACGACTCGAACACCGGGCAGGTCGTCTGGGCCCACGACACCGTCCAGGACGTCCGCGGCGTCAACGGGCTGACCGGGCGCGGCGGCGTGCTCGCCGGACCCGGTGCGGGAGCGGTGGTCTCGGACGGCATGGTCTACGTGCAGTCCGGCTACAACTCCGGCTTCGCGAACCCGCACGGGCACGTGCTACTCGCCTTCGGCCTGTAGCCGCAGGAGCTTCGCGCGCACCAGGTCGGCCGGGAGGCCGGCCTGGCTGCGCAGGTCGATCGCCCTGCGCCACGCCCGGCGTGCCTGCCCGGCGTCTCCGGCGGCCGCGTGGGCGTCGCCGAGCCGGTCGCAGGCCGCGGCCTCGAGCGGCAGGTCGCCGCCGCGCCGGAACAGCGCGCAGGACCGCGCGTACGCCTCGGCGGCCTTGCCGTGCTCGCCCAGGCCGAGGTACGCGGTGCCGAGGTTGTCCCACGTCTCGCCCTCGCCGATGACGTGCTCCATCGCCTGCCACATCGGCATCACGCGCTCGGCGTACTCGACGGCCCTGCGGTGGGCGCCGATCTTGACGTGGCACCACGCCAGCCCGGTCAGCGCGTTGGCCTGGCCGTAGAGGTCGCCGCACTGCTCGTACAGCGCGAGCCCGCGCCGCGTGTGCTCGATCGCCTCGGCGATCCGGTCGTCCGGGCAGAGCATCGCGATGTTCAGCAACGCCGCCGCCTGGCCCGCCGGGTTGCCCTCGTAGACGTCGAACGCCCGCCGCAGCGCCGCCGTCGCCTCGTCGAGCCGGTCGAGGCGCCCGAACGCGCGGCCGAGGTTGATCAGCGTGCGGCCCATGCCGTCGGTGTCGTCGAGCCGTTCCAGCGCGGCGACGGCGAGCTGCTGCGAGGTCAGCAGGTCGCGGTGGTGCCACTGCCGGTCGAGGACGTCCGCGAGCGCCCAGCCGATCAGCCACGTCTGCTCCGGTGTGCCGTGCGCCATCGCCGCCATCAGCGTCGGGTGCTCGGTCATCAGCCACGCCAGGGCTTCCTCGCGGGAGCCGAACGTCGTCACCACGACGCCCTCGGCCGGTCGCGGGGTGTCCGGGCGGTGGCGGGTCGGGGTGAACGCGACGCCGGCCTCGACGCCCGTCAGCGCGAGGTGGTCGAGCAACCGGTGCAGCGCGTCGTCCCGCTCGCCCTCCAGCGCCAGCTCGGCGGCGTAGTCGCGCAGCAGGTCGTGGCAGGTGAACCGGCCCGGGTCCGGCTCGTCGAGCAGGTTCGCCGTGACCAGTTCGCGCAGCAGGGCCTCGGTCCGCGCGACGGGCAGCCCGGCGAGCGACGCGGCGCCGGCGAGACCGATGTCGGGGCCCGGCACGAGCCCGAGCAGCCGGAACAACCGCAGCGCGCCGGCGCTCAACGCCTTGCAGGAGTGGGAGAACACCGACCTCAGGTCCGCGGTGACGTCATCGTCGTCGGCGAACGCGTCCAGGTCGGCCAGTTCATCGGCCAGCGCCGCGAGCGGGAACTCCGGCTGCGTCGCCGCCCGCGCCCCGGCCACCGCGAGCGCGAGCGGCAGGCGCGCGCAGCGGCGGACCACCGTGTCGA